>NZ_JBEGFC010000016.1:0-84623 GCF_040202405.1 Xanthomonas sp. WHRI 6106
TTCTTCACGTCCAATCTCCTTCGGTTAGGGAATTGGACTCCAAACTGGCGTGCTACTCAAAATTGGGGGGACGTCGCATTTAACCCACCCCCGATAGCAGGGCCATCAGTCGGTAGAGATTTCGACCTCTTTCGGCGCCAGGGAATTCGCTTGGGACCCGTGTTCTCGGGCGAATTCCGCAGGGGTTCTCCATGCCAGTGCACTGTGGGGCCGCTCCTCGTTATAGAAGCGCCGCCACGCTTCGATTTTGCTCCGTGCATCGGCTAGGGACAAGAACCAATGCTCGTTCAGGCATTCCTGTCGCAGCCGGCCGTTGAAGCTTTCCACCATCGCGTTGTCCGTCGGCGTGCCACGTCGGGAAAAGTCCAGCTCTACGCCGTTTTCATACGCCCAGCGGTCCATCACCTTGCCGGCAAACTCACTGCCGTTATCCACTTTGATCGCTTCCAGCTTGCCTCGTTGAACGACCAGTCGCGCCATTGCGTCGGTGACATCGTCAGCGCCCAAGGAGTGATCCACGACGATATCCAGGCATTCATGCGTGAAGTGGTCCAGCACCGGCAGCAGCCGGAAGCGACGGCCATCGAACAGCGCGTCACTGACGAAGTCCATGCCCCACAGCGTGTTGGGCGCCGTGGCCACCTTGATCTGTTGCCGGCGACGACTACTGCGACTACGTCGCGGGCGACAATGCCGCAACGACAGGCCTTCTTCCTTGTAGATGCGATGCACACGCTTGTGGTTGTCCCGCCAGCCTTCGCGCCGCAGCATGACCAACACGCGTTCGCAGCCATAGTGGATGCGCGTCTGCGTGATCTCGCGCATCCGCAAGCGGATCGCGCTGCAGTCGCGCACCTTGGCTTTGTACGAAAACGCCGAGCGCGACATCGCCACGATCCGCAACGCGTCGTTCGCTCACGCCGAAGCGCTCTCTCAAGCGGGCAACCCAGCTGCGCTTCTGGGGGCGCCATTAGAGTTTTTTTGTGACCACCTCCTGGAGCATCGCCTTGTCCAGGCTCAGGTCGGCAACCAGCTGCTTGAGCTTGCGGTTTTCCTCTTCCAGCACGCGCAGGCGCTTCAGTTCGGAGGGGCCGAGCACACCGTATTTCTTGCGCCACACATGAACGGCGCCTCCGCGATGCCCATCTTGCGGCACACCTCGCCAACCGCCATCCCCAGCTCGACCTAATTGAGCACGTACGCGATCTGCTCTTCGGTAAAACGCGACTTCTTCATCGCCTGATCCCTCGTGATCCACGGGGCCCATGCGGGGCGAAGTCTCTACTTTACGTTGGCACGGTTTATCGGGGGTGGGTCAACAAATGGTCGACCCTCTTACGCGTCGCCTGCACAAGTGGTCTGCCACGCTAGTTGCTGTTGATCTCAACCCATCACGGTCATGACGCAGGACATCTCGAAAAAATCACAATGGTTTGGACTCTTGGGCTGGCTGGCGCTGTGTTACGCCGTCGCCGGATTGGGCGCGTTGGCGTCTATCCAGGCTGCCAGCTTCTATGCCGAGTTGCAGCGTCCAGCATGGGCGCCGCCGGGGTGGTTGTTCGGGCCGGTATGGACTGCGCTGTACGGGATGATGGCGGTGGCGGTCTGGTTGGTGTGGCGGCGCGGGGGCTGGGCCGGGGCGCGCTTGGCGTTGAGCATGTTTGTCTTGCAGCTGGCGCTCAACGGACTATGGAGCTGGTTGTTCTTTGCGTGGCACATGGGTGCATGGGCCTTCGCCGATATTGTGGTGCTGTGGCTGGCACTTGCGGCAACGATCGGGTTATTTGCGAAGCGGGACCCGGTGGCCGCGTGGTTGTTGGTGCCCTACTTGGCGTGGGTGAGCTTTGCGGCCGCGCTCAACTATTCGGTGTGGCAACTCAATCCTCAGGTGCTTGGCTGATCTCTGTGCTGACCATGCTGATTTGCACCGGCTGACGCAGCAATGGCGACGGCCTGTCACGTGACGCGAAGTGACCTGTTGCTGGACACGAAGTGGCACCGGTAGCGATCCGATGCAATCGCGCGTAAGCGATCTGTTAGCTGCATCGCATTGGCCGGGTCGCACGACGGCATTCATCCATGTTCGAAACCTGCGCAGCGCCGCCTGCCGAGGCGGCTCGAAAAGTTTCCATGGCAATCAATTGTTTGCGAGCGGGCCGCTTAAATCTTTGAGCCACAAGGTTTTCTGCCCGGGACTGTGGCAGCAGGCGCATGCCTATTGACGCACTGCTTGACAGGCCTCGGCCCGGTGATGTCTTTTGCAGGCATGGGTAATGCCTTCGCCACCGTTTCGCTTCTCTGCCAGCCGCTGCTGCGGGCGGGCACGGGCGTGGCCGGTATTACCACCACCATTACCACCGTCACCATTTGCCCGGTGCGGCCCGTCGTCTTCGCGTAACTTCCGAAAACAACGGCCCCGCACCCGGATCAGGATGCGGGGGCCTCCCTCTCACCTGAAGCGGACGGGGCCTCCCTAACGAGGTCTGTCGATGTCATCGCTTGCTGTTTCGCTCGACCCTGCCGCCGCGCCGGCGCCATCCCACCGCACCGTGGTGCACAAGTTCGGCGGCACCTCGGTGGCCGATGCCGAGCGGTATCGGCATGTGGCGCAGTTGTTGCTTGCCCGCGACGAGACGGTGCAGGTCACCGTGGTGTCGGCGATGAAGGGCGTCACCGATGCCTTGATCGAACTGGCCGAGCTGGCCGCAAAAGATCGCCCCGAATGGCGCGAGCGCTGGCACGAAACCCGTGCGCGCCATCGCGGTGCGGCGGTGGCCTTGCTCGGCGAGCATTCCGGGCCAACGGTGGAATGGCTGGACGAGCGCTTCGAGCATCTGTCGCAGATCCTGGGTGCATTGGCGGTGATCGGCGAGTTGCCGCGTGAGGTGCTGGACCGCGTGCAAGGCCTGGGCGAGGTGTATTCGGCGCAATTGCTGGGCGACCACTTCCGCGCCATCGGCGAAGACTGCGCGGTGCTGGACGCGCGCGACGTGCTGGTGGTCAATCGCGGCGAGCTGGGCGTGGATGTGGACTGGGACGTCAGTGCGCAGCGCCTTACCACGTGGCGGCAGGCGCATCCGCAAACGCGGGTGGTGGTGACCGGGTTTGTGGCACGCGATCGTGCCGACCGCATCACCACGCTGGGGCGCAACGGCAGCGATTACTCGGGTGCGATCTTTGCGGCGCTATTCAATGCCGACGAGTTGCATATCTGGACCGACGTAGATGGCGTGCTGTCTGCCGACCCGCGCGTGGTACCCGAAGCAGTGCAACTGGAAACCCTGAGCTACGACGAGGCCTGCGAGCTGGCGTATTTCGGTGCGAAGGTGGTGCACCCGCAGACGATGTCGCCGGCCATCGAGCGCGGCTTGCCGATCATCATCCGCAACACCTTCCAGCCCGAACATCCGGGTACGCGCATCACCGCCAGCAGTGCGGTGAGCGGGCCGATCAAGGGGCTGACGCTCAGCCCGGATCTGGCGGTGCTCAATCTGGAAGGCACCGGCCTGATCGGTGTGCCGGGCACGGCCGAGCGCGTGTTTGCAGCGCTGCGCACGGCGCAGGTCTCGGTGGTGATGATCTCGCAGGGCTCGTCGGAGCATTCGATCTGCTGCGTGGTCAAGCAGCACGAGTCCGAGCGTGCACGCAACGCGTTGTTGCAGGCGTTTGCGCATGAACTCACGGTCGGCCAGGTGCAGCGCGTGCAGCTCACCACCGGCATCAGCGTGCTGGCGGCGGTGGGCGATGGCATGGCCGGGCAGCCGGGCGTTGCGGCGCGTCTGTTCGAGTCGCTGGGGCGTGCGCAGGTCAATATCCTGGCGATTGCGCAAGGCTCGTCGGAACGCAATATCTCGGTAGCCATCGATGCGGCGCATGCGACCAAGGCCTTGCGCGCGGCGCACGCCGGCTTCTGGCTGTCGCCGCAGACCTTTTCGGTGGGCGTGATCGGGCCGGGCAATGTCGGCGCGGCGTTGCTGGATCAACTGCGCATCGCGCAACCGCAGTTGCTGGGCAAGGCCAACCTGGATCTGCGCCTGCGTGCGGTGGTGTCGCGTGGGCGCATGCTGCTGGATGAGCGCGGTCTGGTCGGCGACTGGCGCGATGCGTTTGCATCGGCCGCTACGCCGACTGACCTGAAGCGCTTCACCACGCATCTGCTGTCCGCGCATTTGCCGCACACGGTGATCATCGATTGCAGCGGCAGCGCCGAAGTGGCCGACCGCTACGCAGGCTGGTTGGCGGCCGGCATCCATGTGGTGACGCCCAATAAACAGGCCGGTTCCGGCCCGCTGGCGCGCTACGAGGCCATTCGCGCAGCGGCCGATGCCAGCGGTGCACGCTTCCGTTACGAGGCGACCGTCGGCGCCGGTTTGCCGGTGATCACCACGCTGCGCGATCTGGTCGATACCGGCGATGCGGTGACCTCGATCGAAGGCATCTTCTCCGGCACGCTGGCCTGGCTGTTCAACAAATACGACGGCAGCGTGCCATTCGCCGAACTGGTGACGCAGGCGCGCGGCATGGGCTATACCGAGCCAGACCCGCGCGATGATCTGTCCGGCGTGGATGTGGCGCGCAAGCTGGTGATCCTGGCGCGCGAAGCAGGGCGCGCGATCAGCCTGGAAGACGTGCAGGTCGAAAGCCTGGTGCCGGAAGCATTGCGCCAGGCCAGTGTGGACGATTTCATCGCGCGCCTGCCCGAGGTGGATGCGGCCTTTGCGCAGCGTCTGGCCGATGCGCGTGCACGCGGCAATGTGCTGCGCTATGTGGCGCAGCTGCCGCCCGACCGCGCGCCCAGCGTGGGCCTGGTCGAGCTGCCGGCCGATCACGCATTCGCCAACTTGCGTCTGACCGACAACGTGGTGCAGTTCACCACGCGCCGCTATTGCGAGAACCCGTTGGTGGTGCAGGGACCGGGTGCCGGGCCGGAAGTGACCGCCGCCGGCGTGTTCGCCGATCTGCTGCGCGTGGCGGCGGGCGAGGGCGCGCGGCTGTGACGCAGGCAGTTGTCGGCCAGACCGGTCTGAGCCAAGCAACGGTGGCGCGTGCGCACAACAGTGATGCCGCTTCTGTCGGCAACCACGGGTTGCACGAAGCGCGCGCCTTCGCGCCGGCATCGGTTGCGAACGTGGCGGTGGGATTCGACCTGCTCGGTTACCCGATCGATGGCGTCGGCGACACCGTCACCGTGCGCCGCATCGAAGAGCCTGCAGTGCGCATCGCGGCGATTCGCGGCACGACCGTGGCGCTACCACTGGATGCCGAACGCAATACCGCAGGCGCTGCGTTGATGTCGCTGCGCGCGGCCGTGCAGCTGCCTTACGGGTTTGAAATCGAGATCGACAAGGGCATTGCGCTGAGCTCGGGCATGGGGGGCTCTGCTGCCTCGTGCGTGGCGGCGTTGGTGGCGGCAAACGCGCTGCTGGCCTCGCCGCTGGAGGACCACCAGCTCTACCAGCACGCGCTCGATGGCGAAGCGGTGGCCAGCGGCAGCCGGCATGGCGATAACCTGGGGCCGCTGTTTTTGGGCGGATTGGTGTTGTGCACGCTGGAACGTCTGGTGCCGATCGCGGTACCGGCCGCCTGGCATAGCTTGCTGGTGCATCCTGATGCAGCGCTGGAAACGCGGCGCGCGCGCGAGGCCCTGGCCGGGGCGTATCAGCTGCGCGAGTTTGTCGCGCAGAGCACCAACCTGGCCCTGGTGCTGGCCGGTTGCCATGCCGGCGACGCGAGTCTGGTACGCGCCGGCCTGCGCGATGTGCTGATCGAGCCGCGTCGTGCACCCTTGATTGCCGGCTTCGCGCAGGCCAAGCAGGCGGCGCTGGAGTACGACGCGTTGGGCGCCAGCATTTCCGGCGCCGGGCCAAGCGTGTTTGCCTGGTTCGAATCGCGCGCCGCTGCAGACGCTGCAGCACCGGCCGTGCAGGCCAGTTTTGCTGCCGCCGGCTTCGATAGCCAGGCGTGGGTATCGCCCATCGCCAGTCCTGCGGCGCGGTTGCTCGGATGACGCTACCTGCCTGCCTGCCGCTTGCACTGGCTGTGCGCTGTCGCGCGAGGCGTTACGGCGCTGCGCTTGCCTTACGCGACCACCACTTCGCTGATCTGCGTCACCGGCGTGAGGTCGGTGTAGTTGGCGATATCGCCGAGAATCTCGGCCGCGTGCGGGCCAAAGCTCGCGTTGAAGGTCTCCACCGAATCGCAATAGATGTGGCACATGCCGATGAAGGCCGGGGGGCTGCCGGCTTCGCCACCGCTGATGCCTTTGTCCACGGTGTATTTCAGACAGGCCGCGCCCATGCGCGCGCTCACCAGTGGCATGTGCTGGTCGCGGTAGTAAGCGTGGTCGAAGCGCGCGCCTTCGCGGTAGGGGTACATCACGCTGACCTTGATCATCTGCCGGCTCCACGGAAAGGTGCGCGCAGCATAGCGTCGCGCCGGTGGGGGGCGGATGACGCGCAGGACACGCACCCGCACTGCGCCACTCCCGCGTCTTTCCTCATCTCTGTTGTCGCCGGGCAGCGCCCGGTCTCCCTTTTGCCTGGAGTCACGCTGATGTTCATTTCCACCCGTGGCGGCGCGCCTGCCGCAAGCCTGAGCCAGGCCATCGCTGCCGGGCTGGCGCCCGATGGCGGCCTGTATGTGCCGCAGTCGCTGCCGCCGGCGCGCACGCTGACGGCTGGCGTCGATCTGGCGACCACGGCCAGCAAGCTGCTGCAACCGTTTTTCGAAGGCGATGCGCTGGCGGCGGAACTGCCGGCCATCTGCGTCGAGGCGTTCGATTTCCCGGCGCCGTTGGTGCCGTTGGCCACGCCCGGCGACTACGCGCTGGAGCTGTTCCATGGGCCGACCGCCGCGTTCAAGGATTTCGGGGCACGCTTTCTGGCCGCCTGCCTGACCCGCCTGCGCCGGGAAGAGGATCGTCCGCTCACCATCCTGGTGGCCACCTCCGGCGATACCGGCGCGGCGGTGGCGGCGGCCTTTCATCGGCAGCCGGGCCTGCGCGTGGTGGTGCTGTACCCGGATGGCCGGGTGTCGCCGCGGCAGGCGCATCAGCTGGGCTGCTTTGGCGACAACATTCAGGCCCTGCGCGTGGCCGGCTCGTTCGACGACTGCCAGGCGATGGTCAAGCAGGCCTTGAACGATGCGTCGCTGCAGGCACAGGTGCCGCTGAGTTCGGCCAACAGCATCAGCCTGGGCCGGCTGCTGCCGCAGATGAGTTACTACGCGCACGCGGCCCTGCAGCACCATGCGGCCTTTGGTAGCGCGCTGAATCTGGTGGTGCCCACCGGCAACCTGGGTAACGGGCTGGCCGCGATCCTGGCACGTACGCTCGGGGTACCGTTGGGCACGATCGCGCTCGCGTCCAACGCCAACCACGTGCTGCCGGATTACTTCGCCGGCGACGACTACGCTCCGCAACCCAGCGTGGCGACCCTGGCCAATGCCATGGACGTGGGGGCGCCCAGCAACTTCGAGCGCCTGCGCTGGCTGTATCGCGGCGACGACGCCGCGCTACGCGAGGCGTTCCGTGCCTTGTCGGTGGACGATGCAGCCATCCGCCATACCATCCAGCAACGCTACGCGCGCTATGGCGAGGTGCATTGCCCGCATACCGCCACCGCGGTGCATGTGCTGGAGCAATTGCGCGCGGAGGGCGCCGAGGGCGTGACGGGTGACTGGGCCGTGGCTGCCACGGCGCACCCGGCCAAGTTCGAGGCCGTGGTGGAGCCGCTGATCGGTCGCGGGGTCGAGGTGCCGCCGGCGCTGGCGGAGCTGCTGCAACGCCCGGCGCATGCCGAGGCGCTGCCGCCGGACTACGCGGCGTTCCGGCAGCGCCTGCTTGCGGACGTGGCCTGAGCCGAACGCGTTCAGCCGGCCGGGGTTGGAAAGTGCCGCGCTTGGGGCTATTTGTAGCGGGTGCGGCCCCGGCGTGGTGCCGCGTCTGATGTGGATTGCTGCATGTCTTATCGAGTGATTGCCGTTGCCGCCGCGCTCTGCGGGTGGGCAACGGCGGGGACGGCCATGGCGGCCGATGCCATGTCTGCCTCTGCGGTGCCGCCGTTGGGTGCACTGCGTGCCGGCCTGATCGATGCCCTGGCGCGTCAGGCGCCGTCGCTGGACCGCCAGGTGCTGGCGCTGGCCACCGAGGCCTTGCAGTGCGCGCGGCAGCGCCAGCAGGTGGGCGCCGAGCGGGTGCTCAGCGTCATCGATTACAGCCGGCCCTCGACCGAACGCCGCCTATGGGTGTTCGATCTGGACCGGCAACGCTTGTTGTTCCAGGAGTGGGTGGCGCACGGGCGCAACACGGGCGAGAACCTGGCGGCGAAGTTTTCCAATGCCGACGGCAGTTTCCAGTCCAGCCTGGGGGCATTTACCGCGCAGGAGTCGTATACCGGCCATAACGGCTACTCGCTGCGGCTCAAGGGCCTGGAGCCGGGCTTCAACGACCATGCGCGCGACCGCGCCATCGTCATCCACGGCGCGCCCTACGTCAGCGAAGCCATCATCCGCAGCCAGGGCCGGCTGGGCCGGAGCCTGGGCTGCCCGGCCGTGCGGCCGGCGGTGGCCCGGCAACTGATCGATACCTTGCGCGAGGGTGCCTTCGTGTTTGCCTACTACCCGGACCGCGCCTGGTTGCGTCAATCGCAACTGCTCAGCAGCGGTTGCGGCGGGTCGGTGGCGGGGACGGTGGCCGGGCGCTGACTGACGGTGTGCGGGGTGGCAGCGGCAGGCGGCTTGCGATCAGCGTGAGGCGCAGCGGCGCTGTCGGTCAGCCCTCACACCGTATCGCCGGCCAGGCTGCGCAACGCGGCGTAATCCAGGATCTGCACCAGGTGCAGCTGCGGTAGCGCGATCAGCTGCTGCTGCCGCAGCTTGGTGAAGGTACGGCTCACCGTTTCCATGGTCAGCCCGAGATGGTCGGCGATGTCGCCGCGGCTCATCGGCAGCGCCACGGTGTCGCCGCTGGCGCCGGGCTGGCTGGAGCGTGCGGCCAGGCGGAGCAGAAAGTGCGCCAGCCGCTCACTGGGCTGCAGGCGTGCCAGCAGCAGGCCGGTGTCCTGTGCAGCGGCAAGTTCCATGCTGGCGCGTTGCAGCAGCTTGCGCTCCAGCTGCGGGTAGCGATCGCGCAACTGCCGCATCTGCGCCAGCGGCGTGCGGCAGACGCGGGTCTCGACGATGGCCTCGATGTCGTGACGGTGCTGCGGGGTTTCGGTCAGCCCCACGTAGTCGCCTGGCAGCACGAAGCCGGTGATCTGGCGGCGCCCGTCGGCCAGGGTGCGCACCATGCGCAGGGCGCCGGAGGTGACGGTGTAGACATGGTGGCGCGCCTCGCCGGCGCGCACCAGGGTGCTGCCAGGGGAATAGCCCGAGGCGCTGGTGACTTGCTCGAGTGCGTCCATTTCCTGCGCCGACAAGGCCGCGCAGACCGCGCGGCCGCGCACCGCACAGAGCGTGCACTCGGAATGACGTGCGTCGCTGCCGGCCGCCGCGCTTGGGGTGGGGCAGGTCACGCTGAGGTCTGAAAGCTGCCGGTACATGGGTCACGCACTGCCTGGGACGCGTGTGAATGATACGCCATGCGGTCAGCGCGGCCGCCCAACCGGTAGAATTGCCGGCTCGCCCCCAGTCGTCATGCAGGAGTTTCGCTCGTGATCAAGCCCCGTACGCCGCCCGGCATCATGGAATTGCTGCCACGCGAGCAGATCGCGTTCCAGCGCATGCTGGACGTCATCCGCCGCAATTACGAGCGGTTCGGGTTCCTGCCGGTCGAAACGCCGGTGTTCGAGCTGTCCGATGTGTTGCTGACCAAATCCGGCGGCGAGACCGAGCGCCAGGTGTACTTCGTGCAGTCCACCGGTGCGCTGGCCAATGCCGCCGCTGCGGCCGATGAAGGCGGCGAGGGCGGGCTGCCTGAGCTGGCGCTGCGTTTCGACCTGACCGTGCCGTTGGCGCGGTACGTGGCCGAGCACGAGCACGACTTGAGCTTCCCGTTCCGCCGCTACCAGATGCAGCGCGTGTATCGCGGCGAGCGTGCGCAGCGCGGGCGTTTCCGCGAGTTCTATCAGTGCGACATCGACGTCATCGGCAAGGACGCGCTGAGCATCCGCTACGACGCCGAGGTGCTGGCGGTGATCCACGCGGTGTTCGCCGAACTGGGCATCGGCGACTTCAAGGTGCAGTTGAACAACCGCAAGCTGCTGCGCGGCTTCTTCGAAAGCCTGGGCGTGGCCGAGGGCGAGCTGCAGCTGGCGGTGCTGCGCGAGGTCGACAAGATCGACAAGCGGGGCGCCGATTACGTGCGCGACACGCTGACGGGCGAGGGCTTCGGCATTGCCGCCGAGCAGGTTGCCAAGATTCTCGCCTTCGTGGCGGTGCGCTCGAACGGGCACGCCGATGCGCTGGCGCAGCTGCAGGCGCTGGAAGCCTCGGTCGACGCCAGTGCCGCGCTGGGCGAGGGCATTGCCGAATTGCGCGAAGTGCTCGAGCTGGTCAAGGCGCTGGGCGTGCCGGAGAGCGCGTACTGCCTGAATTTCTCCATCGCGCGCGGGCTGGACTACTACACCGGCACCGTCTACGAAACCACGCTCACCGACCACCCGCAGATCGGCTCGATCTGCTCGGGCGGCCGTTACGACAGCCTGGCCAGCCATTACACCAAGTCCAAACTGCCGGGCGTGGGCATCTCGATCGGCCTGACCCGCCTGTTCTGGCAGCTGCGCGAGGCCGGCCTGATCCAGGGCATCGCCGAAAGCAGCGTGCAGGCCATGGTGGCGCTGATGGACGAAACCCGCCTGGACGACGCGCTGGATATCGCGCGCCGGCTGCGTATCGGTGGCATCAACACCGAAGTGCAGATGGAGCCGAAGAAGGTCGGCAAGCAGTTCCAGTACGCCGCCCGTGCCGGCATCCGCTTCGTGGTGCTGGCCGGCGACGACGAGCTGGCACGCGGCGTGGTGGCGGTGAAGGACCTGGTGCGCGAGCAGCAGTTCGACGTCGCCCGCGACGAACTGGCGAGCACCTTGCAGGTGGAGCTGGAGCAGGCCAAGGTGATGCCGTAAGGCAGGGTGGTTGTCGCTGGTTTTTCAGTGGCCGGCGCACGCAATTCAGCCTGTGAACTGAGGGCGGTGCTGCACGAGGTCTCGCCCCCATCCGCCCTACGGGCACCTTCCCCCGCAGGCGGGAGAAGGGCAGCGGGTCTTCGCCGCGGTCTAGACGGCTTGCGTTGCTCCCTTCTCCGGTGGACATAAGAGGGCAGCGGGTGTCCTCCGCCGCATCCGAGGCGCCTTGCCTTGCTCCCTTCTCCGGTTGACGGGAGAAGGGCAGCGGGTGTCCTCCGCCGTGCCCAAGGCGCCATGGATTGCTCCCTTCTCCCGTTGACGGGAGAAGGTGGCGCGCAGCGCCGGATGAGGGGCGTTGGGGCTTTCCTGCAACTTAGCTGAGAGGCCGGGACGCAACGCCTCACCCAGGCAGCAGCTCGGGCACCTTCCCCGCAGGCGGGGCAGGGCAACTTGTTCGGCCATCCTTGCAGCAACGCAAGAGCAGGCGAGCGCAACGCCGCATGACGGCACACCAACCGAACCGTCCTACTGTCACCACCCCAGCAGGTGACAAGCGCCATCATTTGCGTTAATGTACTAACACGCTATTACATTAACGCGATGAAACAACGCCCAGCCCCCCGCGAAAGTACCGACGTGGCCGCCTCCCTCAAGATGCTGGCCGACGCACTGGCCTGCCTGACCGAGCCCGGCGCGGTCGAAGCCTTCCTGCGCGATCTGTGCACACCCGCCGAACTGGAAGCCATGGGCGACCGCTGGCGGGTGGTGCCCTTGCTGGTCAAGGGCGTGCCGTATCGCGAGATCCACGAGCTGACCCAGGTCAGCGTGACCACCATCGGGCGCGTTGCGCGCACGCTGGAACACGGCGCCGGCGGCTACGCCGAGGCCCTGCGCGAGCAATCGTCGCGCCCTGTCGAATCCCACTGAGAGAACCACATGAGTGCTTCCACGGCAGCACCGGCACGTGACCGGTTGCGTATCGCCATCCAGAAGAGCGGCCGTCTGGCCGAGCCCGCGCGCAGCCTGCTGGCCGCCTGCGGGCTGAGCTGGCGGCAGAGCCGCGACAAGTTGTTCTGCTACGGCGAATCGCTGCCAGTGGACTTGCTGCTGGTGCGCGACGACGACATCCCCGGTCTGATCGCCGATGGCGTCTGCGACCTGGGGATCGTCGGCCAGAACGAGCTGGACGAGCAGGCCTCGGCACGTCGTCGCGCTGGATTGCCAGCCGCCTACCACGCGGTGCGCGGCGTCGGTTTCGGCCAGTGCCGGTTGATGCTGGCCGTGCCGGAAGACTGGGAGTGGCAGGGCGTGGCGCAACTGGCGGGCAAGCGCATCGCCACCAGCTACCCGGCGATCCTGGCCGACTGGCTGGAGCGGCAGGGCATCGATGCGGCGGTGGTCGAGCTGTCCGGCTCGGTGGAAATCGCTCCGCGGCTGGGTACCGCCGATCTGATCTGCGATCTGGTCTCCAGTGGCGCCACCCTGGCCGCCAACCAGCTCAAGCCGGTGGAGCTGGTGATGGAAAGTGAAGCGGTACTGGCTGGCGCCGTGCGCGAGCCGGCGGACGCACGCGCAGCGCTGCTGGCGATGCTGCTGCGGCGCATGGACGGCGTGCTCAAGTTGCGCGATAGCAAGTTGCTGATGTTCCGCGCCGAGCAGACCCATGTGGATGCGCTGCGCCGGTTGCTGCCCGACGCCGACCCGCTGGTGCAGTTGCCCGACGACGGCAACGGCGCGCTGCGGCTGCAGACCATGTGCCACGGCGCGGTGACCTGGCAACGGTTGGAAGAGCTCGAACGCGCAGGTGCGCAAGGCTTGATGGTGTTGACGGTGGAGCGCTCGCTGGCATGAACATTCTCGATTGGTCCCAACTCGACAGCGCCGCGCGCACCGACACATTGACGCGCCCGGTGCAGACCGTGGCCACACAGACGCGCGACACGGTGGCTGCACTGATTGACGACGTGCGCGCACGTGGCGATGCCGCATTGCGTGAGATCACCGCACGCTTCGATGGCGTGTCGCTGCAGAGTTTTATCGTCAGCGAGGCCGAATTTGCCGCTGCCGAGGCCGCGGTGGCCCCCGAACTGCGCCAGGCCATGCAGGACGCGGTGGCGCGGATCGACACCTTCCACCGCGCCGGCATGAGCGCCGGCTATGCCGTGGAAACTGCGCCGGGCGTGGTCTGCGAAAAGATCGTGCGCCCGATCGGGCGGGTCGGGTTGTATGTGCCGGCAGGCAGCGCACCGTTGCCGTCGACGGCGCTGATGCTGGGCGTTCCCGCACGGCTGGCCGGTTGCCGCGAGGTCGTGCTGTGCACGCCGCCGCGCAAGGACGGCAGCGTGGACCCGGCGGTGCTGGTGGCCGCGCAGCTCACCGGCGTGCGCCGCGTGTTCAAGCTGGGCGGTGCGCAGGCGATCGCGGCGATGGCCTATGGCACCGAGTCGGTGCCAAGCTGCGACAAACTGTTCGGCCCGGGCAACAGCTTTGTGACCGAAGCCAAGCAGCAGGTGGCCCAGTCCGGCGCAGCCGCGATCGACATGCCGGCCGGTCCCTCCGAAGTGCTGGTGATTGCCGATGCCGGCGCGCAGGCGGCGTTCGTTGCGGCCGACCTGCTGTCGCAGGCAGAGCACGGCCCGGACTCGCAGGTGTTGCTGCTGTCCGACAGCGACGCCTTGATCGATGCGGTGCAGGTGCAGCTGGACGCGCAACTGGCCCAGCTCTCGCGTGCCGACATCGCACGCCAGGCCTTGGCGCAGTCGCGGCTGATCAAGGTGCAGACGCTGGACGACGCCTTTGCGATCAGCAACCGCTATGCACCCGAGCATCTGATCCTCGCGCTACGCGAACCGCGCGCATGGCTGGCGCAGGTCGAAGCGGCCGGCTCGGTCTTTCTCGGCGATTACACGCCGGAAGCACTCGGCGACTATTGCAGCGGCACCAACCATGTCCTGCCGACCAGCGGTGCGGCGCGCGCGTACAGCGGTGTTAGCGTTGCCAGCTTCCAGAACATGGTGAGCGTGCAGGCCGCGAGCAAGGCCGGTATCGACGGCATCGGTGAGTGCGCATTGATTCTTGCGCGCGCCGAAGGCCTGGATGCCCATGCCAATGCGGTGGCCCTGCGCATGGGAGTGGCAGCATGAGCACGTCCTCGATTCTGGATCTGGTGCGCGAGGACCTGCGCGCATTTGCCGGGTATTCGTCGGCGCGCACCAGTGCGCTGCAGGGCGATGTCTGGCTCAATGCCAATGAATCTGCCTGGGAGAACCCGGCCGATCCCGGTGGCAGCACGCGACGCTATCCCGACCCGCAGCCCAAGGGCCTGCGTGGCGCGCTGGCCGCGCTGTACGGCTGCGCGCCCGAGCAGCTGCTGATTGGCCGTGGCAGCGACGAAGCGATCGATCTGCTGGTGCGCGGACTGTGCGTGCCGGAGCGCGATGCGGTGGTGGTGACGCCGCCGGTGTTCGGCATGTATGCCGTGTGCGCACGGCTGCAGAACGCGCCGCTGGTCGACGTGCCGCTGGTCGATGGGCCCGACGGGTTCCACGCGGATATCCCGGCAATCATCGAGGCAACGTTGGCCGCGCGTGCCAAGTTGGTGTTCCTGTGTTCGCCTTCGAATCCGGCCGGCTCGGCGATCGGCCTCGAAGAGATCGAAACCGCCTTGCAGGCATTGCAAGGCAAGGCGCTGGTGGTGGTCGACGAAGCCTACGGCGAGTTCTCCGATGTGCCGTCCGCAGTGAGCCTGCTTGCGCGCTACGACAATCTCGCGGTGCTGCGTACGCTCTCCAAGGCGCACGCGTTGGCGGCGGCGCGTATCGGTACGCTGATCGCCAATGCCGAGTTGATTGCCTTGCTACGCCGCTGCCAGGCGCCGTATCCGGTGCCGACGCCGTGTGCCGCGATGGCCGAGCAGGGCTTGTCTGCACCGGCGCTGGAGGTCACACGTCGACGCATCGCGGAGGTTCGTACTGAACGCGAGCGCATGCACAAGGCGCTTGCGCAGCTCGCCGGCGTGCGCCAGGTGTACCCCTCGCAGGGCAACTTCCTGCTGGTGCGCTTCGACGATGCCCAAGCCGCATTCCAGGCGCTGCTGGAGGCGGGCGTGGTGGTGCGCGATCAACGCGCAGTGCCGCAGCTGCACGATGCATTGCGCATTACCCTGGGCACGCCGGAACAGAACGTGCGCGTGCTGACGGCACTGCATACCGCACAGGAGGCTGCCGCATGACCCCGATTCTTTTTGTCGACCGCGACGGCACGCTGATCACCGAGCCGGCCGACTACCAGATCGACGCCTACGAAAAGTTGCGCTTCGTCGATAATGTGATTCCGGCCATGCTCAAGTTACGCGACGCCGGCTATCAGTTCGTCATCGTCACCAATCAGGACGGCCTGGGCAGCGAAAGCTACCCGCGTGCGTCCTTCGACGGCCCGAACAATCTGATGCTGCAGATCTTCGCCAGCCAGGGCATCGAGTTCCGTGACGCGTTGATCGACTGCAGCTGGCCGGCCGACAACGCCCCCACGCGCAAGCCCGGCATCGGCCTGATGGTGCCGTATCTGCAGGACCGCACGATCGACTGGGCACGCTCGGCGATGGTCGGCGACCGCATCACCGACATCCAGTTCGCGCAGAACCTCAATATCCGCGGTTTTCAGCTGCGTACCGACGAATTCGGCGGCGAGTGGGACTGGCCTGGCATCGCCCATGAGCTGGCCGATGCGCCGCGGCGCGCGGTGGTTCAGCGCAACACCAAGGAAACCAAAATCCGCGTCGAGCTGGACCTGGACCGCGTCGCCGAACCGCACACCGCCACTGGCCTGCCGTTCTTCGACCACATGCTGGAGCAGATCGGCAAGCATGGCGGTTTTGCGCTGGACATCCGCGCCGACGGCGACCTGCATATCGACGAGCACCACACCATTGAAGACACCGGCCTGGCGTTGGGTCAGGCGCTGCGCGAGGCGCTGGGCAACAAGCGCGGGATCGGCCGGTATGGGTTCGATCCGGTCGAAAGCCCCTGGCTTGCAGCAGGGCCGGGCGCGCAGCATGGCTTCACGCTGCCCATGGACGAAACCATCGCCAGCGCCGCGCTCGACTTCAGTGGCCGGCCGTATTTCGTGTTCGAAGGCGACTTCAAGCGCGAGCGCGTGGGCGACATGCCCACCGAGCTGGTACCGCATTTCTTCCGCTCCATCTGCGATGCCTCGGGCTTGAATCTGCATCTGAGCGTGCGTGGCGAGAACGATCACCACAAGGTGGAAGCTTGTTTCAAGGCACTTGCACGCGCATTGCGTCAGGCGATCCGCCGCGAAGGCAACGCGCTGCCGTCCACCAAGGGTGCGCTATGACCGATGTCGCATTGATCGATGCCGGTGGTGCCAATCTGGGTTCGGTGCGTTATGCGCTGGAGCGGCTGGGCGTGGAGGCGCGGCTGGTGCGCGATGCGGCGGGCCTGCAAGGCGCCGAGCGGGTCATCCTGCCGGGCGTGGGCGCCGCACCGGAAGCCATGAAGCGCCTGCGCGCACAAGGCTTGGTCGAGCCATTGCGGCAGCTGCAGGTGCCCTTGATCGGTATCTGCCTGGGCATGCAGTTGCTATTCGAGCGCTCCGAAGAAGGCAATGTGGAGTGCCTTGGGCTGGTGCCGGGCATCGTGCGCCATATGACTCCGGCACTGGGCATCCGTGTCCCGCACATGGGCTGGAACCAGCTGGTGCCAATGCGCGACTCGGCGCTGCTTGCCGGCCTGCCGGAGCGCGCCAGCGCCTATTTCGTGCATGGCTACGCCGCGCCGGTGACGGCCGATACCGTGGCCGCCTGCGATCACGGAGGCCTGTTTACCGCCGTCGTGCAGCAAGGCTTGCGGTGCGGCGCGCAGTTCCATCCCGAGCGCTCGGCCGACACCGGTGCACGCATCCTGCGTAATTTTCTTGAGATGAGTTTCCCATGAGTTTTACCGTCTATCCGGCGCTGGATATCCGCAACGGCCGCGTGGTGCGCCTGCTGCAGGGCGATTACGCACGCGAAACGCAGTACGGCGACGACGTATTGCCGCGCGCGCAGGCGTTTGCCGATGCCGGCGCGCAGTGGATGCATCTGGTCGATCTGGATGCCGCCAAGGCCGGCGGCTACACCCTGGCAGCAACCCTGGGCGAGATCGCGCGCCAGACCGGCCTGCAGGTGCAGACCGGCGGCGGCGTCCGTTCACGTGACGATGTGGCGCGCATCCTCGATGCCGGCGCGGCGCGTGTGGTCATCGGCTCGCTGGCGGTGCGCGAGAGCGACACCGTGATCGGCTGGCTGCAGGAGTTCGGCGCCGACCGCTTGACCATTGCGCTGGATACGCGCCAGGACGCGCACGGCGTGTGGCAACTGCCGGTACATGGCTGGACCGAAGCGGCCGACGCCACGCTGGATCACCTGGCGGTGCGTTACGCGCAGGCCGGCCTGCAGCACCTGCTGTGCACCGACATCGCGCGCGACGGCATGTTGTCCGGCCCCAACATGACGCTGTACGCGCACCTGCGCGGGCTGGTACCGCAGCTGCAGGTGCAGGTGTCCGGCGGTGCACGCCATCTGGCCGACGTGGTCGCTGCCAAGGCTTCCGGGTGCGCCGGCATCGTGCTGGGCAAGGCCTTGCTTGAAGGACACCTGGATCTCAACGAGGCATTGGCATGCTGAGCCGCCGCATCATTCCATGCCTGGACGTGCGCGATGGCCGCGTGGTCAAGGGCGTCAAGTTCCGCGACCATATCGACATGGGCGACATCGTCGAGCTGGCCCTGCGCTATCGCGCACAGGGCGCCGATGAGTTGGTGTTCTACGACATCGGTGCCAGCCCGGAAGGCCGCTCGGTCGACTACACCTGGGTCGAGCGCGTGGCGCGGCTGATCGATATCCCGTTCTGTGTTGCTGGCGGCATTGGTGATGTGGAAACGGCGCGTGCGGTGCTGCACGCCGGTGCCGACAAGATTTCCATCAACTCGCCGGCACTCGGGCGCCCGCAGCTGATCTCCGAACTGGCCGACGCCTTTGGCGTGCAGTGCGTGGTGGTGGGCATCGACTCCATTCGCGAGGAAGACGGCCAATGGCGGGTGCGTCGCTATACCGGCGACCCGAGCAAGACGCAGGCCTTGCCCATGCGCACGCTGGACTGGGTTGCCGAAGCGCAGCGCCTGGGTGCCGGCGAGATCGTGCTCAACTGCATGGACAACGACGGCGTGCGCCGCGGCTACGACCTTGCCCAGCTGCGTCAAGTGCGTGCGCTCTGCCGGGTGCCGTTGATCGCCTCCGGCGGCGCCGGCGAGATGCAGCATTTCGCCGACGTCTTCGACCAGGCCGATGTGGACGGCGCGCTGGCCGCCAGCGTGTTCCATAGCGGGGCCATTCCCATTCCGGAGCTCA
Source organism: Xanthomonas sp. WHRI 6106 (assembly GCF_040202405.1). Lineage (NCBI taxonomy): Bacteria > Pseudomonadati > Pseudomonadota > Gammaproteobacteria > Lysobacterales > Lysobacteraceae > Xanthomonas > Xanthomonas sp. WHRI 6106. The sequence continues at coordinate 18,469 of NZ_JBEGFC010000016.1, forward strand.
AGCAGTTCCTGCGCGCGCAACAGATCGAGGTACGTGATGGACAGTGACACCGTGGCAACCGGCGACGCCTTGCAGGCGCTGGACTGGAGCAAGGGCGACAGGCTGTTGCCGGTCGTCGTGCAGGACGCCGACACCCTGCGTGTGCTGATGCTGGGCTACATGAATGCCGAAGCGCTGGCGGTGACGCAGCAGCGTGGCGAAGTGACCTTTTTCAGCCGCAGCAAGCAGCGGCTGTGGACCAAGGGCGAGAGCTCGGGCAATGTGCTGCGCGTGGTGACCATCGAAGCCGATTGCGACGCCGACACCTTGCTGGTGCTGGCCCATCCGCACGGGCCGACCTGTCACCTGGGCCGTACCAGCTGCTTCCCGAATGCGCCGGGGCAATTCCTGGGCAGCCTGGATGCGCTGATTGCCACGCGCGAGCACGAGCGCCCGCATGGCAGTTACACCACCAAGCTGTTCGAGCAGGGCATCCGCCGCATCGCGCAGAAGGTGGGCGAGGAGGGTGTGGAAACCGCATTGGCAGGCGTGGTGCAGGGCGATGCCGAACTGCTCGGCGAATCGGCCGACCTGCTGTATCACCTGATCGTGCTGCTCCGCGCGCGTGGGCTTGGCCTGAGCGACGCGGTGGCATTGCTGGAGTCGCGGCACAACTAACGCAGCGCCGTAGGAGCGCACCCGGGCGCGACAGGGCTTTACCAGCAAGGCCAGTCGCGCCCGGGTGCGCTCCTACGGTGCGTTGCAGGACACGTAATTTCCCGGGTCTGCACCGCGCGGCGGGCCGGCGGGTACAATTTCCGCCGGTCTTGCCGCGGTACACCACATGCAGCTTCGCTTCGCTCTATTGGCCCTAGGGTTGCTTGGGGGCAGCGCGTACGCACGCGACGTCATGGTCGATGGCACCGTCTACGAAGAGCGCGACGGGCGTGCCGGCCGCAGTGCGGATGAGCCGGGTCTTGCCGGTATTGCGGTGTCCAACGGTGAGCAGATCGTGCGCACCGATGCACAGGGGCGCTACCGCCTGCCGGTGCGCGATGGCCAGACGGTGTTCGTGATCAAGCCGGGTGATCGCCGCTTTGTCCCTGCCGCCGACGGGCTGCCCGGGTTCTGGCGCCACTATGCGCCGCGCGGTTCGGTGACCCACAAGTATCAGGGCATTGCATCCACCGGCCGCACCACGCAGGGCTGGGATTTCGCACTGACGCCGCGTGCGGACGCTGGCGGCAACGGTTTCGACTTGCTGGTGTTCGCCGACAGCCAGACCGCCAGCCTCACCGATGTGGGCTATTACCAGCGCGATATCGTGGCACCGCTGGTCGGCAAGACGTCCGCGCGCCTGGGGACCACGCTCGGCGACATCGTCAACGACGATCTGAGCCTGTATCCGGCCCTGAACAAGGTCACGACCCAACTGGGCGTGCCCTGGTTCCACGTGCCCGGCAATCACGACCTCAACATCGATGCCGGCGACGATCTGCAGTCGCTGGACAGCTGGCGCGCGGTCTATGGCCCGGACACGTATGCGGTGGAAGAAGCCAATGCGAGCTTCGTGTTTCTGGACGACGTGATCTACACCCCCGGCGGCAAGCCGGCGTATGTCGGCGGCCTGCGCGAGGACCAGTTCGTGTTCCTGCAGCACTACCTGGCGCAGGTGCCGCGCGAGCGGCTGCTGGTGCTCGGCATGCATATCCCGCTGTTCGATGCGGCGCCGGGGCAGGAGACCTTTCGGCATGCCGATCGCAGCCGTCTGTTCGCGCTGCTGAAGGACTTCCCGCATGTGCTGGTGCTCAGTGCGCACAGCCACACGCAGCGGCACGTCGATCACGGCGCCGACGAAGGCTGGCACGGCGCACGCCCGCTGCACGAATACAACGTGGGTGCGGCCTGCGGTGCGTTCTGGTCGGGGGTCAAGGACGCCGACGGCATCCCCGATGCGACCATGAGCGACGGCACGCCCAACGGCTACGCGGTGCTGAACGTGGCGCCGGATGGCAACTACACCCTGGCCTACCACGCGGCACGCGCAGCCGACGACGCGCAACTGCTGCTACATGCACCCAAGGTGCTGCGACAGGGCGCGTATCCGGCCTGGGGCATCTACGCCAATGTGTTCATGGGGCAGGACGATACCCGCGTGGAGATGCGCATCGACAACGGCGCATGGCAACCGATGAAACGACAGGAGCGCGCCGACCCGCGGCTGCTGGCCGAAAACGTGCGCGACGATAGCGCTGACCGGCTACGTGGGTACGACCGCTCGCCGGAAGCGACGCCCTCCACACATCTGTGGCGCGGCGTGTTGCCGACCACTCTGGAGGTGGGCGAGCACCGCGTGGACGTGCGCGCGCACCTGCCCACCGGGCAGTACGGTGCCCACACGGTCTATCGCCTGCAACGCGCCGATCCGTAAATGCCGGTGTGATGGCCTGGCGCACGGAGGTGCGTTGGTTCGTGGCCACGCGTGCTTATGATCGAGGGCCCGCACGTGGCACCGTAAGGTTGGGTGCGTGCGTGGCATCGTGCGAATCGGTCAGGCAGCGCGGTGAGGCCTGTGTTGCCGGCCGCGCTAGCGCGCGACGCAGTGCTCCGTTGGCCGCGCCCCAAGGCTGCTGGCCACGCGCATGCGCCTGTGCAGCGAACGGGCAGGCACCACCCCGGTGGCACAAACACAAACGCCTCCACAAGGGAGGCGTCTCAGGACCCGGGCTGGCAGGCGTCGGCGCGCTGGCGGGGATCTGTGCTGGCTGGCAGAAGCTGGCTGGCCCGGCGAGTGTAGCGAGGCCATCGAATTGCCGACGAAATGAGAATTAGTCTCAGCCTTTCATGGCCGAAGGTGGCGATCGGGCCATTGGAGCAGACGTCGGCGGGGTCGTCCCCTTGCCGACGTTGCTGCTGGCGTCCGGGCTGCTGCCGCTGCCCGGGTCACCGTCGTTGGCCGGCTCGGCGTCGGCATCCGGATCTACGTCGACCGGCGGATACGGATAGGCGAGGGCAGGCCCAAGCCGCAACCCTGCGCGCCAGCGCGCCAACACCGGTGCGATGCGCTTGCCGAGCGATTGCTGCGGCAACGAGGGCAATTCGCCGTCCTGCTTTTCGCGCGCGGTGATGGCAGCCCTGGCCATGTCGAAGGCCGCAAGCGGGTCGTCGCTGCGGTTCATCGCATCGATCAGCCAGGCCTGGCCGAAGTAGGTGGCGTTGGACGTATTGCCGCAGCCGAAGGACGGCCGATCCGCGCGCGCGGCGGTCAGGATCACGGTGTCCGGCGAACGCAGCGCCGGGATGAATCCGCCCGAATAACAGGCCGACAGCACGATGATGCGGTTGCCGACGCCGGCATCGTCCAGCGCGGTGCGCAGATCCTGCGGGCTGATGAAGTCTTCTTCGTTCTGGTCCACCTGCACGTACAGCGTGTGGTCTTCGGTGCCGTGCGTGGTCACGAACAGCAGCAGCGCATCTTCCTTGCGGTCCATGCGCTTGCCGATGGCGGCCAGCGTGTCGTAGAGATTGTCGTAGGTCGCCAGTGGCGCGTACGGATGCTCGCCCAGGTTGTCCGGGTTGTTGACCAGCGTGACCACGCGGCCGCGTGCGTAGAAGCGTTGCTCGAACAGTTGCTTGAGGTAGAGCGTTTCGTTGCGGAAGACATCGTCGCTGGCATCGCCGGCAAAGCCGACTACATACAGATCGGTCACGCCCGGGCGCTGCGGCTGCACCGCCGCCAGCGCCTTGGCAAGTGCGGCCTGGTCGATCGGGTCCGCCTCGGCCGCCGCGTTCGCGGCCGCGGGCGGCAAGGCCGCGCCGGCATCGGGGTGGCACCCGGCCACCAGGACGGCCATGGCCAGGAGTGCCAAGATCCGACGAGGCAAGCGGTGCGCCGGCGGCAGGGAATGGACTCTCAAAAACAACGCCGATGCCTCTCGAAGACGGATGAACACAGCGCTCGACCAAGGCGTCTTGTCGCGCAATTGCTGCGTCAAGCGGAATCGGCCTTGCGCACACCGGCTACGTTGCGAGCAGCCGGTGTGCGCAATGACGCCACGTTTCAGAACACCAGCTGCGAGAAACTCTCCACGCGCTGGTGGCTGCCGACATCGTCGGCCGAGCGCGGCGTGGGATAGTCCTCCAGGCGGTCCAGCAACGCGGTGCGCATGCCGGCGCGCTTGGCCGCGTCGAGTTCTTCGATCACATCCGACAGGAACAGGATCTCCGGCCCCGGTACGCCGATGCGCTCGGCAATCCGGCGGTAGCTGGCGCTCTCGCGCTTGGGCCCCACCTCGGTGTCGAACCAGTCGGTGATCAGGCCGCTCAGATCGCCGGCGTCGCTGTGCGCGAAGAACAGCTTCTGCGCCGGCACCGAGCCGGACGAATACACGTACAGCGGGATGCCTTGCGCATGCCAGGCCTGCAGCTGGATCGCCGCATCGGCGTAAATGTGCGCGGTGAAATCGGCAGTCTTGTAGCCATCGCCCCAGATCAGCCCCTGCAGGGCCTTGAGCGCGGTGTGCTTGCGGTCCTCGTCGATCCAGGTCTGCAACGTGGTGATCAGCACGTCGTCCGGCACGTCCTCGCCGATCTCGTCGGCCACCTGGTTGAGCCAGTGGCGCACCTGCGGATGATTGCCGTGCTCGCGTACATACGCGGGCATGGCGCGGCGTGCATACGGAAACAGCACGTCCTTGACGAACGAGATGCTGCTGGTCGTACCTTCGATATCGGTGAGGATCGCGTGCGGTCGTGTCATCGTCAGCTGGCCTTGTGAGGTTTCTCGGGGGCGTAGCGGGGGAATTGTTTGGCGATTTCGGTGCCGGTGAAGTGGCCGACCCAGCCATCCGGCTCGGTGAAGAAGCGGATCGCCACGAAGTGCGGCTCCGGCCCCATGTCGAACCAGTGCAGGGTGCTGTCGGGCACGGCGATCAGATCGTCCTTGACGCACTCGATCTCGTAGACCTTGTCGTCCACGTGCAGCGTGAACAGGCCCGAGCCGGCGACGAAGAAGCGCACCTCGTCTTCCTTGTGGAAGTGTTCGTCCAGGAACTTGGCGCGCATTTCCTCGCGCTTGGGGTTGTCCGGCGCGATGCTCACCACGTCCACGGTCTTGAAGCCGCGCTCGGCACTGATGCGGTCGATGTCGGCGCGATAGGCCGCCATCACCTGTTCGGGCGTGGCGCCTGGCTCCACCGGTTCGCTGGCGTGCCAGCGCTCGAAGGTGACGCCGATCTTGACCAGCTCGGCGGCGATCGCATCGCCGTCGCGGCTGTCGAATTCCGGGGTGGTCGGGTTGGTGTCGGCGAAGATACGCAGTCGGCTCATGGCGGTCTGGCTCACGAATGGGGGACGGACGATGATCAGCGCGGGCCGCGCAATTTCAGCAGCTCGAGCTCGCAATGCAGCAGGAATTCGAACGCCTCCAGATGACGACGTGCCTCGGCCATGTTGCGGCCCCAGGCATACAGCCCGTGTCCTTCGATGAGATACCCCCACATGCTCTGTTTGTCCAGCAAGGCCTCGACCTGCGCGGCCAGCACCTGCATGTCCTGGGTATTGGCAAATACCGGCACCTCCACCGCGGTTTCGTGGGTGGTGTTGCCGTCGAAGGCCTTGAGCAACTCGTAGCCTTCCAGCCGGATCACGCCGGGGCCGGCATACAGGCGCGAGGCGATCGTCTGCACCGGCGAATGCGTGTGCAGCACGCAGCCGATCTCCGGAAACCGGCGATACAACTGCGTGTGCAGCAGGGTCTCCGCGGACGGTCGCAGCGGACGGCCGACGGCCTGGCCATCGAAGTCCACCACCATGATGTCTTCCTCGACCAGGCGGCCCTTGTCGCGGCCGGACACGGTGATGGCGGCGTGCTGCTCGTCCAGGCGATGGGAGAAGTTGCTGCTGGTGGCGGGTGTCCAGCCGGCCTGGGCCAGCTCGCGGATATTGCCGATCAACAACTGCGCCAGCTCGTGCAGACGGGCGGCGCTATAGGGCAGGGGGGCAGTGGTCGCATTCATGCGGCTATTCTACTGCCCCACCGGATTACGGTCAGGTGCAGCGCAGCAGGGCGCGTTGCTGCCACGTCCGGGGCGCGAATGACTGACAAATCAAACGCTGGGTCGGTCGAGGGCGCGGTGCCCTCACCGCTTGCGGGACACGCCGTGAACCCGTCACTGGGGCCCTGCAGCCCAGCCGCAGACCAGCAGAACAGGGTCCTGCGACCAGGTCATAGATCAGCCGCCCAGGAGCCGAATACCTGTCACCCGCGCTGCCATACATCGCGCGCGGGCGTTCGTCAGTGGCTGCTGGCGCGCGCGTGCTCAGCGACCGTCGCGCAGGCGACTGTGACGGTAGCCGTAGCCGAAATAGACCACCAGCCCGACCAGCGTCCACAAGCCCATCAGCATCCAGTTGTGCAGCGTCATTGCCGACAGCAGTGCAAGGCAGCTCAGCACGCCGGCACTGCAGATCAGCCACGCCGCCGGCATGCGGAACGGGCGCGGCAGTTCCGGGTGGGTGCGGCGCAGGATCAGCACGCCGGCGCAGACCGCGGCAAAGGCGATCAGCGTGCCCATCGAGGTCAGCTCGCCCAGCACGTCCAGCGGGAACACGGCCGCCAGCAAGGCGATACCGACACCGGTGATGATGGTGTTGATATGCGGGGTGCGGTACTTGGGATGGATACGGGTGAAGATCGACGGCAACAATCCGTCGCGCGCGATGATCATGAAGATGCGCGGCTGCCCGATGATCATCACCAGCACCACCGAGGACAGCCCGATCAACGCGCCTACTTCGACCACCACGCGCAACCAGGCCAGCTGCGGATGCGCTGCTACTGCGGTCACCACCGGCTCGTCGGTGCCGAGCAGCGTATAGGGCACCAGGCCGGTCATCACCGCCGCCATGGCGATGTAGAGCACGGTGCAGATCAGCAGCGACAGCATCATGCCGATCGGCAGGTCACGTTGCGGCCGGTGCGATTCCTGCGCGGCCACCGACACCGCTTCGAAACCGATATAGGCGAAGAACACCATCGCCGCACCGCGCAGCACGCCTTCCATGCCGTACTTGCCCGGGCCTTCGTTGGCCGGGATGAAGGGATGCCAGTTGGCGGTATCGACGTACTTCCAGCCCACTGCGATGACCAGGACGATCAGGCCGGTCTTGAGGATGACCATCGCCATGTTCATTGCCGACGACTTGCGGATGCCCACGTAGCACAGCCAGGTCAGCAACAGCACGATGCCGGCGGCCGGCAGGTTGGCGATCGCACCGGTGGGCTGCAGCTTGCCGTCCAGCGGTGCACTGACCAGCGCGGCCGGCAGGTGGATGTCGAAGTGTTCCAGCAGGCTGAGGAAGTAGCCGGTCCAGCTGACCGCCACTGCCGAGGCGGATACGCCGTATTCCAGTACCAGCATCCAGCCGATGAACCACGCCGCCAGCTCGCCGAAGGTGGCGTAGGTGTAGGTGTAGGCGCTGCCGGACACCGGCACCATCGCTGCGAATTCGGCATAGGCCATGGCGCAGAACGCGCAGCAGATCGCCGCCAGCACGAACGACAGCACGATCGCCGGGCCGGCATGGTCGGCCGCAGCCTGGCCGGTGATGACGAAGATGCCGCCGCCGATCACCGCGCCGATCCCGAGTGCGGTCAGCCCCCAGGGGCCGAGCGCGCGTTGCAGGCCCAGCCCGTCGGCCGCCTCATGGCTGGCGTGCGGGTGTTTGGTGGCCCAAAGTTGTTTGAACATGCAGCAGTTCCGGCTTGGCGCTGAGCGCGATCATTGAACGAGAAGACCGGCGCTGTGCGCCGGTCTTGAGAGAGCGTCAGGCCCGCTTGGCCAGACGACTGTTGTGGATGCCGTAGCCGAAATAAATACACAGGCCGATCACGGTCCAGCCCACGAACACCTTCCAGTGCTCTTGGAAGGCCTGGAAGAACAGGGCCAGACACGCAAGCGTCCCCAACGGGCAAATTATCATTGCCAACGGCACCCGGAACGGACGTTCCAGCTCGGGTTTGGTGAAGCGCAGCACCATCACGCCGGCGCACACGGTAGCGAAAGCAAGCAGGGTGCCCATCGACACTAGTTCACCCAGCACGCTGAGCGGAACGAACCCGGCTAGTGATGCGGCGACCACGCCGACGATCACGGTGCCGACGTATGGCGTGTGAAACTTCGGATGCACCTTGCCAAATAGTTTGGGCATCAGCCCATCCTTGGCCATGGTGTAGAAGATGCGTGGCTGCGCCATCAGCATCACCAGTACCACCGAGGACAGGCCGGCGATTGCGCCAATCTCCACCGCGGTCTTGAGCCAGGTCAGTTGTGGATGCGCTTCCAGCGCAGTGGCCACCGGCTTGGCGGTGCCAAGCTGGGTGTACGGCATCAAACCGGTCAACACTGCACAGACGATGATGTAGATGATGGTGCACACCGCCAGCGAGCCGAGAATGCCAATTGGCATGTTGCGCTGTGGATCCTTGGTCTCGCCAGCCGAGGTCGATACCGCGTCGAAGCCAATGTAGGCGAAAAACACGATCGAGGCGGCCCGGAACACGCCACTCCAGCCAAATACGCCGGGTGCTGTGTTTTCGGGAATGAAAGGATGCCAGTTGGCGGGGTCGACGTATGCCGCGCCGAAGCCGACAAACAGGCAGATCACTGCGATCTTGATCGCAACGACAATCGCGTTGATGAAGGCCGATTGGGTAATGCCGACGTAGCACAGCCCGCTCACTGCAGCCACGATGAGGACCGCAGGCAGGTTGAGGATGTTGCCAGACGCGACAAATTCGCCATTGATCCAGGCGAGCGGGGCGTTGGTCAGTTCTGTCGGGAATGGAAGACCCAGCGTTCCGGTGATGAAGCTGATCAGATAGGCCGACCATGCCACCGCGACGCTTGACCCCGCAAACAGATACTCGAGTACCAAGCACCAGCCAATGAACCAGGCGATACCTTCGCCAAGCGTGGCGTAGGAATATGAGTAGGCGCTTCCGGAGACCGGCATCATCGCCGCGAATTCGGCGTAGCACAGGCCGGCAAACGTACAGGCGATGCCCGCGAAGACGAACGATAGCATCACCGCCGGCCCAGCATGGTTGGCTGCCGCCTGGCCTGTCATCACGAAGATACCGGCACCGATGACCGCGCCGATGCCGAGCATGATCAGGTGCTTGGCGGTGAGGGTCCGTTGCAGCGTGGCTTCGCCTTGCAGGCTGCCTTCGACCGGTTCGCCCGCATCGACGCGGCCGGCGGGCTCGATCGGTTTGACCCTCAACAGAGATTTCAGCATTCGGTACGTCCCCAAGTGGCAAAGCGAAGGCGCACGCGCCCGGGCGAAGGTGTGTGCCGCCCCCGAAGGACAGGCAAGCGGCCTACCTTGCCAAAGCTGCACGCTCACGACAAGCACGTACGCAGCATGAATGTCGATAATGGCCGCTTGGCCGACGGGCGACCGGGAACGAGAGATGGTGGATGCAACCTTGCGGCAGCAACTGGCTGCCTACCGCGCACGCTGGCCGGACGAGGCCGTTGTGGCCGACCAGTTTGCGCAGCTGCTGGACGATGCCACCGATCCGTTCGTGCGCGAACGTGTCGAAGGTCATTTCACCGGCTCGGCCTGGGTGGTCAGCGCCGATGGCAGCCGGACCCTGCTGACCCACCACCGCAAGCTGCAGCGCTGGCTGCAGCTGGGCGGGCACGCCGACGGCGACCGCGATCTGGCCCAGGTGGCGCTGCGCGAGGCGGAGGAAGAATCCGGGCTCAGCGGCTTGCGGCTGGCGGACACGGCGCTGTTCGATCTGGACCGTCACTGGATCCCGGCACGCGGCGAGGTGGCCGGGCATTGGCACTTTGATGCGCGTTACGTGGTGATGGCCGGCGCGGACGAGGCGTTCGAAGTCAGCGAAGAATCGCTGGCACTGGCGTGGCGCCCGATCGTCGAGCTGCTTGCAGAACCGGAGCTGGATCCGTCGCTGCGGCGCATGGCCGAGAAGTGGATGGCCCGAGGCGTGTGATGGGTGCTGAGGGTGTGCGCCCTCATCCGCCCTGCGGGCACCTTCTCCCGCACGCGGGAGAAGGGAGCAAGCGGAGACCGATGGCCTGCACTTTCTTCTCTCGCACGCGGGAGAAGGGAGTAAGCGGGAGACCGATGGCCTGCACTTTCTTCTCCCGCACGCGGGAGAAGGGAGCAAGTGGAGACCGATGACCTGCATTTTCTTCTCCCGCTTGCGGGAGAAGGTGGCGCAAAGCGCCGGATGAGGGCGCTCGCGCAACAACAGATCAATACAAAATCCGCGTCCGCAATGTCCCGTCGATCAACGCCAGGCCTTCCTTCAACGCGGTGGCCTGCGCCTCGCTGGCGCTGACATCGATCACCACGTAGCCGACCTTGGGGTCGGTGCGCAGGAACTGGCCGTCGATGTTGACGTTGTGGCGCGAGAACAGTTCGTTGATCTTGGACAGCACGCCCGGCACGTTGCGATGGATATGCAGCAGGCGCAGGCTGTCGGGATGCTCGGGCAGGGTGACTTCCGGGAAATTCACTGCCGACAAGGTGCTGCCGTTGTCGCTGTAGCGCACCAGCTTGGCAGCGACTTCAATGCCGATATTGTCCTGCGCTTCCAGCGTGCTGCCGCCCACGTGCGGGGTCAGGATCACGTTGTCGTGCGCGATCAGTGGCGATTCGAATGCATCGCCATTGCCCTTGGGCTCGATCGGGAACACGTCCACTGCTGCGCCACCGATCTGGCCTGAGGTGAGCGCCGCATCCAGCGCGGCAATGTCGATGACGGTGCCGCGCGAGGCATTGATCAGATGCGCGCCGGGCTTCATGCGGGCGATTTCCGCCGCGCCGATCATGTCCTTGGTGGATGGGGTCTCGGGCACGTGCAAGGTCACCACGTCGGCGCGGGCCAGCAGGTCGTCCAGGTCGATCGCCGCGCGCGCGTTGCCCAGCGACAGCTTGGTTTCGATGTCGTGGAAGACCACCTGCATGCCCAACGATTCGGCCAGCACGCCCACCTGCGTGCCGATGTGCCCGTAACCGACGATGCCCAGCACCTTGCCGCGGGTTTCGTGGCTGCCGGCCGCCGACTTGGACCAGCCGCCACGGTGGCATTCGGCATTTTTCTGCGGAATGCCACGCAACAGCAGGATCGCCTCGGCAATCACCAGCTCGGCCACGCTGCGGGTGTTGGAGTAGGGCGCATTGAACACCGGGATCCCGGCCAGCTCGGCGGCATCCAGGTCCACCTGATTGGTGCCGATGCAGAAACAGCCCACCGCGATCAGCCGCTTGGCGTGCGCCAGCACCTCGGCGCTCAGCTGGGTGCGCGAGCGGATCCCGACGATGTGCGCCTCGGCGATGCGCGCAATCAACTCGTCTTCCGGCAACGACTTGGCGTGCAGTTCGATCTGCGAATAGCCGGCGGCGTGGAATACATCCACCGCGGTGGGGCTGATGCCTTCCAGCAACAGCACGCGGATGTCCTGCTTGGGAAACGAGGTTTTCTTCGGCGACATGGGGGAGCGCATTGCAGCAATCGGGTCGGCAACTATGCCAGATGGGCTGCCCGATGGGGCGCTGGCCATGCGGTGTTTGTGCGGCGCCAGCCCTTGCGCTGCAACGGTTTCAGCTGAATCCAACACGGCCCCGGCGCAGCGCATCGCAACTGGACGAGGCCGGCGCACACTGGCACGCTGTGCGGTTCCTACTGCCGCGCCGCGTGCCATGACCGACCCCCGCATTGTTTCGTTGCAACAGGCCGTGCCGGCCCTGCGCCTGAAAACCGAGCCGGCCGACCTGGAACATTACGGCCGCGACTGGACGCGGCGCTGGACGCCCAACCCGCTGGCCATCGCGCTTCCGGGCTCGGTCGATGAGGTGCAGGCGGTGGTGCGCTGGGCCAATGCGCAGGGCGTGGCGGTGGTGCCATCGGGCGGCCGCACTGGGCTGTCCGGCGGCGCGGTGGCCGCCAATGGCGAACTGGTGCTGAGCCTGGAGCGCTTGAACAAGCCGCTGGACTTCAACCCGGTGGACCGCACGCTGACCGTGCAGGCCGGCATGCCGCTGGAAGCGGTGCACAACGCAGCGCGCGAACAGGGTCTGGTGTACCCGGTGGATTTTGCCGCACGCGGCTCCTGCTCGATCGGCGGCAATATCGCCACCAACGCCGGCGGTATCCGGGTGATCCGCTACGGCAACACCCGCGAATGGGTGGCCGGGCTGAAAGTGGTCACCGGCGGCGGCGAGCTGCTCGAACTCAACAACGCGCTGGTGAAAAATTCCAGCGGCTACGACGTGCGCCATCTGATGATCGGCTCGGAGGGCACCCTGGGCATCGTCGTCGAAGCGACGCTGCGGCTGACCGACCCGCCGCCGCCCAGCAATGTGATGCTGCTGGCGCTGCCCTCGTTCGAGGTGCTGATGCAGGTATTCGCGGCGTTTCGTGCGCAGCTGCGCCTGGAGGCCTTCGAGTTCTTTACCGACCGTGCGCTGGAACACGTGCTCGCGCATGGCGCGCAGGCGCCGTTCGCCGAGGTTCACCCGTATTACGTGGTCACCGAGTTCGCCGCCGGGGATGAAGTGCAGGAAGCGGCGGCGATGGCGGCGTTCGAGACCTGCATGGAACGGGGCTGGGTCAGCGACGGGGTGATCAGTCAGAGCGATGCGCAGGCCGCGCAGCTGTGGCGGCTGCGCGAGGGCATCACCGAGGCCGTGGCGCGCTACACCCCGTACAAGAACGATGTGTCGGTGCGCATCTCGGCAATGCCGGCGTTTCTGGCCGAAACACAGGCCTTGCTCAGCCAGGCGTACCCGCACTTCGATGTGGTGTGGTTCGGCCACATCGGCGATGGCAACCTGCATATCAACGTGCTCAAGCCCGACGACACCAGCCAGGCCGATTTTGTCGCCGCCTGCGATCAGGTCACCAAGGTGCTGGCGCATGCGCTGCAGCGTTTTGGCGGCAGCATCTCTGCCGAGCACGGCATCGGCCTGGTCAAGAAGCCGTATCTGTGGAGTACCCGTTCAACTGCGGAGATCGCGCTGATGCGCGGCATCAAACATGTGCTCGATCCTCATCTTTTGCTGAATCCCGGCAAGCTGTTCGACATGGACGACGCGCCCGGCGTCACGCACGCCGGTTAGTCTTTCGGCACCTCACATGGAATCGACATGCCAATGATGCGCTCTCTGATGTTTTGTGCGTTGACCCTGCTGCCGCTGGCTGCAGCCGCCTCCAGTCTCGCCGGCACGTCGGCCGGCGCATCGTCGGCCGGCTCGTCCAATAGCAGCAGTTCCGGCGACGACAAGGTGGTGGCCGACGCGCGCGAAGATGCGGCCGGCTTCGTTGCCAGCGATGGCGCCATCCGCGGTGCGCGCCTGGAAGCGGCGTTGCTGCAGCTGCGTAGCCGCAGCGATGCGGCACGTCTGTCCAGCGACCTGGAATTGGCTCAGTCCATTCTGGCGCAGTGAGTCGTCGCCGCCGGTGCGGCTGGCTGTGGCTGGCCGCAGCACTCGCACCGGCGGCGTACGGCCAGTCGCAGCTCGCTCCGGCGCTGCAAATTACCGTCGTGCCCGCGGGCCTGAGTCCGGAGCAACGCGATGCCAGCCAGGCGCTGGTCCAGCAGGTCGTGCAGCGCCTGCCGCAGGGCTGGGCGCAACGCCCTGCAGCGCCGATCCAGCTGCAATGGCGCCGCGATCTGCCTGCACGCGTGCATGGCCGCGCCATCGGCAACCACATCCTGCTCGATCGCGCCTTGCTGCAGTCCTGGAGCGCGCAGCCGGCACGTGAGCGCGCCGATGTGACCGCACCGGCCACGCGTGCCGCCATGGCGGCGTTGATCCACGAGTTGGCGCATGTACGCGACCGTGGCGCGGGCAGTGCGTTGTCACGTGACCCCCGCTTGCGCGATCTGGCCGGCTGGCAGGTGCGGCCATGGCGGGTTGGACGCGGCGCAAACCACTTCAGCGACCGCAGCCCCGACGCTTACGAGCGGCATAGCCCAGCAGAGTTCGTCGCGGTCAATCTCGAACATTATGTGCTGGACCCGGACTATGCCTGCCGGCGTCCCGCGTTGGCGGCGTGGTTGTCCGAACAGGTGGGCCCGCCGCAGAACATCGCATCGTGCGCGCCGACGCTGCCCTACCTGCAGGCCGACAACGATGCCGGGGCGATGTCGCTGCTGAGTCTGGATCCTTCGCGCGTGTATGCGGTGGACTACCTGCTGGCCGAAGGGAACCAGCAGCCGATGAGCCGTTGGGGTCACAGCATGTTGCGGCTGGTGATCTGCGCGCCCGGTCGCGTGCCCGGGCCGGATTGCCGGCTGGACCTGCAGTACCACCGCGTGCTCTCGTTCCGCGCGTTTGTGGGCGATGTGCAGATCTCCAGCTGGCGCGGGCTGACCGGGTCGTATCCGTCGCGGCTGTTCGTGTTGTCGCTGAACCAGGTCATCGACGAGTACACCAAGGTGGAACTGCGCGCGCTCTCGTCGGTGCCGCTGGCGCTGACGCCCGAGGAGATCGCCGCGCTGCTCACGCGTGCAGCGCAGGTGCACTGGAGCTACGACGGGCGCTATTACTTCATCGGCAACAACTGCGCGGTGGAGACCTACAAGCTGCTGCACGACGGCGTGTCGCGTCTGGGGGCTGCCGATCTGGCGTCGATCACGCCGCGCGGTGTGCGCCAGCGCCTGCAGCGCGCCGGTATCGCCGATATCGGGGTGTTGGACGACCACGCCCAGGCAATCCGCCAGGGCTATTACTTCGAGTCGGCGGCCACGCATTACCAGGCCATGTTCGAGGTGATCCGGCGCGGCATCCCGGTGCCGCAGACCAGCGTGGCGCATTGGCTCGATGCACAACCCGCCGCACGCGCGCAGTGGTTCGACCAGGGCGGCCTGCGCGAAACCGCAGCGGCGCTGTTGCTGGAGCAGGCGGCACTGCGTCGGCAGGAGTTGCTGGCGCGCGATGCACTCAAGCGGTTGCTGCGCCCTGGCGTGGCCGACCGCGCAAGGGTGCAGGACCAGCTGCACGCAGTATTCGCGCAGCAGGCGCAGTTCAGTCGCCCGGCGACGCTGCTGGCCACCTCCGGTTATGGGCTGCCGCAGACGGACGAACAGCGGCAGCTGGCAGAGCGCGTTGCGCAGGACAGCGGCGTATTGGTCGATGGCTGGAAGCAGCTGCAGCGCTTGGGCCGCCAGCACTTGCCGGCCAACTTGCGCAGTGGATTGGAGCAGGGTGAAGCGAACGTGGCACGTTTGCGTACGCGCTTGCGTGAGCTGGCGCGCGGTGATGCGGCTGCCGACCACGTGCAGTCGGACATGCGCACGCCTCTGCAGGTGCAATAGCGAACCAGGCTACGCAAAGAGGGCGTAGCAGAGCCCCCCTCCCGTCGGGAGAGGGGTTGGTGTGAGGGTACGGGGCAAAGCGAGCGGTAGGTCCAACTGCGCGAGGCTTCGCCCTTACCCTCATCCGACACTACGCACGGCCTTGCCCCCCATAAATGAAGACAATGTCCCGAGGGGAGAAGGGATACTTCAGCCGGCTGGTTGCAGATCCGCTTGCACTGCATATTGGCGCAGCCATTCGCTGATGCGCGCGTCGTTGCGGTACTGCTGCATCAGCTTTGCAAGCCGTGCCGGTGCCGGTGCGCAGAATTGCGCCACGGCGACTTCGATTTCATGGCGGCGGTCGGCGTCATACGGTTCCTCGCCGGCGAAGTGCTCGCACGTGTCGTAGTCGTCCACCAGCGCACGCACGTCATCGGGCATGCCGCACAGGCCGGCCGGGTGCTGCAGCCATTCTTCCTCCACCTTGGGGTCGGTGCAGGTTGCCGGTGCCGACGCGGGCATCGGTACCGGTTCCGCGGTGCAGGCAGCCAGCAGCCCCAGCGACAGGGCTGCGATCAGGCGCCGCATCAGTCGGCGCGGCCAGCAAATTCGCCCGTGGTGGTGTTGACCAGTACGCGCTCACCGTTGCTGATGTACTCGGGCACCATGATTTCCATGCCGGTGTTGAGCTTGGCCGGCTTGGGGCGCTTGGTGGCGGTGCCGCCCTTCAATTCCGGCGGGGTTTCCACCACTTCCAGGGTCACCGTCTGCGGCAGTTGCACCGCCACCGGCTGGTCGTCGATCACCTGCACGTAGATGCCGGTCAGGCCATCGGTGATGTAGCCGGCATCGGTGCCGATCACGTCCGCATCCAGCGTGTACGGGGTGAAGTCTTCGTCGTCCATGAACACAAACGCTTCGCCATCCTTGTACGAGAACGTGGACAGGCGGCGCAGCAGCTCGACGTCGGGCAGGTTGTCGTCGGCATCGAAGCTGGCATCCAGCTTGGCGCCGCCGGGCACGCTGTACATGATGAAGCGGAAACGCACATTGCCGCCGCGCCCCTGCGGCGAGCTGCGCTCGATGTCGCGGATCTGGTAAATGCCGCCGTTGTATTCGACGACGTTGCCTTTCTTGATGTCGTTAGCTTTCATGGGTCAAGTCAGAGATTGGGGATTGGGGATTCGGGATTGGCAAAACAGGATTTCAGGAGGCGGGAAGGGTACGGCGTTCTTGCTGTGACGAATCCCCAATCCCGAATCCCCAATCCCGGCTACTTGGGAGCCAGGCGCACGCCGCCGTCCAGGCGGATCACTTCGCCGTTGAGATAGCGGTTGCGCAGGATGAAGGCGACGGTGTCGGCGTATTCGTCGGGTCGGCCCAGGCGCGAGGGGAACGGAATCGAAGCGGACAGCGATTGCTGCACGGCCTCGGGCATGCCGTCGACCATTGGAGTCCAGAACACGCCGGGCGCGATCGTCATCACGCGGATGCCGAAGCGGGCGAGTTCGCGCGCCATCGGCAGGGTCATGCCCACCACGCCACCTTTGCTCGCGGCATAAGCGGCCTGGCCGATCTGGCCCTCGTAGGCAGCGACCGAGGCGGTGTGGATGATCACGCCGCGCTCGCCGTCGTCACCGGCGGCGTTGTGCTGCATGACATCGGCGGCCGCCTTGGCCACATTGAAGCTGCCGACCAGGTTGACCAGCACGGTGTTGCGGAAGGTCGCCAGCGGCATCGGCGCGTCCTTGCCCAGTACGCGCCCTGCGCCCAGGATACCGGCGCAGTTGACGACAAGAGTGAGCCCGCCCAACGCCTGCGCCGCCTGCGCGATATTGGTTGCCACCTGCGCCTCATCGGTGACGTCGGTGGCGAAGTAATGCGCGTTGCCGGCGCCCAGCGCCGCCAGCGCCGCGTCGGCCTTATCCGCGTTGACATCGAACAGGGCCACCTTGCCGCCGTCGGCCACGACGCGTTGCGCCACGGCCAGGCCCAGGCCGGAGACGCCGCCGGTGACAACGGCAAGAACAGAAGACGGCTGCATGCGATGGTTCCCTGTGATGCGTTGGATGCCGAGCGATGACGGCACGCGAACGGTGGACGAGACGGCTGGCAATTCTAGCCGAAGCCCTTGCGCCAGCGTGGCAGCGACGCTGCCGGCGCGTTGCGGTGCCGGTTGATCAGCCGGCCGCCGCGAGCGCCTTGCCGGTCTTGCTGCCGGTCTCGCGACCGAGCAGCTGCGCCAGCCAGCGGCCGGTGCGGGCGAGGGCGGGCAGGTCGATGCCGGTGGACACGCCCAACCCGTGCAGCAGGTACACCACATCCTCGCTGGCGACGTTGCCGCTGGCGCCCTTGGCGTACGGGCAACCGCCCGCGCCGGACACCGCCGCATCGACCACGCGCACGCCCTGTTCCAGGCATGCAGCGATATTGGCCAGCGCTTGGCCGTAGGTGTCGTGGAAATGCACGGCCAGCGCCTGCATCGGCACTTCCTGTGCGACCGCGGCCAGCATCTGGCGTGCCTTTGCCGGGGTGCCGACGCCGATGGTGTCGCCCAGCGAAATTTCGTAGCAGCCCAGCGTGTACAGCCGCTGCGCGACGTCCACCACATCGGCCACCGGCACCTGTCCTTGATACGGGCAGCCGAGCACGGTGGAGACGTAGCCACGCACGCGTACGCCATCGATGGCGGCCTGCTCCAGCACGGGCCGGAACCGCGCGATCGATTCGTCGATGCCGGCATTGGTGTTGGTGCGGTTGAACGCTTCCGATGCAGCCGTGAACACCGCGACCTCGCGCGCGCCTGCGGCATGGGCACGGACATAGCCCTGCAGGTTCGGCACCAGGACCGGATAGGCGATGCCCGGCGCCTTGCCGATGCCGGCAAAGACATCGGCGGCGTCGGCCAGCTGCGGCACCCAGCGCGGACTGACGAAGCTTGTCGCCTCGATGCTGCGCAGGCCCGTGGCCGAGAGTTGATCGATCAATGCGATCTTGTCGGCGGTGGCGACCGGTTGCGCTTCGTTCTGCAGACCATCGCGCGGGCCGACTTCGACAATGCGGACGAAGTCGCTCATGCGCCCACGTTCCCGCATGCACGCCTGGGCGCGGCCGACGCAACAGCCGCCTCATGTGCGTCCACGTCCGCGCAGGGAGATACAGTGCTCAAGGACATCGGAACGGTGCTCATGCGGCGCGGTGACAGACCGCTTCGAGGTTGTTGCCATCGGGGTCGAGCACGAAGGCGCTGTAATAGTGCGGGTGGTAATGCGGGCGCAGACCGGGAGCGCCGTGATCGCGGCCGCCTGCGGCGAGCGCTGCACGGTGGAAGGCGTCCACGCTGGCGCGATCGGCCGCCGCCAGTGCCAAATGCGCGGTGCCGGGAGCCTGCGCATCGGACCCCAGCCAGACGATTGCACGCTCGATGCCGAAGCCGGCGTGCACGCGGCTGCCGGTCTGGGCCGCGCTCAATTCCACCAGCAGGGTCATGCCCAACGGGGCCAGCGCCGCGCGATAGAACGCGACACTGGCGGCAAGGTCGCCGCAGGCGATGCCAACGTGGTCGATCCCGCTCATGCCACGCTCTCCGGCACCCATGCTGGCGCCCGTTTGTCGAGAAAGGCCCCAAGACCTTCCTGGCCTTCGGGCGACACCCGCAGGCGTGCGATCCAGGCGGCATTGGCGGCATCGATCGCGTCGCGGTCGGCAGGCGGCAGTACCGAACGCACCAGCGTCTTGGCGCTGCTGGCGGCCAGTGGCGCAGCGGCCAGCAGCAGGCGCACCTGTCGCTCCACCGCGATGTCCAACTGGTCGGCCGCCACGAGCTGGTGCAGCAGCCCCAGCAGCTGCGCGGTGCCGGCGTCGAAGATCTCGGCGGTCGCGAACCAGCGGCGCGCCTGGCGCGCGCCGATCGCCGCGATGACATACGGTGATATCACCGCCGGCAGCAGCCCCAGCTTGCTCTCGGTCAGGCCGAAGCGCGCTTCGGTGCAGCCGATGGCGATGTCGCAGCACGCCACCAGGCCGACGCCGCCGCCGAACGCGGCGCCGTTGACGCGGGCAATGGTGGGCTTGGGCAGTTCGTCCAGGGTGCGCATCAGCTGTGCCAGCGCCATTGCATCGGCAGCGTTGGCGGCCTCGCTGGCGTTGGCCATGCCGCGCATCCAGTTCAGGTCTGCGCCGGCGGAAAATGCATCGCCGGCACCGGTCAGCACCACCACGCGGATGTGGGCTGCGTCGGCTGCCTGTTGCAGGGCCTGGGTAAGGGCGCCGATCAAGGTCGCATCGAAGGCGTTATGCACCGTTGGTCGGTGCAGGCGCAAGGTGCGGACCGGTCCCTGGTCCTCGACGATCAAGCCGGTGTCCTGCATTGCGCACGTCCATGAATGAGATGCGAACCATCATAGCGGTACGGGTCGTCGGAGCCATGACGCGGTGCGTCGATGCTAGAATTGAGAACCATTCCTAACAATCAGGCCGTCTTTGTGACGCTGTCCGACATGCCCTTGCATCGCGCCGCCATTGTGGACTCTGTGGAGGATCGTCTTCCCAACGACACGATCGCCCGGCGCTTGCGCGAGCTTGGCTTTGTCGCAGGGGAGGAAGTGACCGTGCTGGCCACCGGGCCGGTGGGGCGCGAACCCTTGCTGGTGCAGGTCGGTTACACCCGGTTTGCGTTGCGTCGCAGCGAGGCGGCGCGCGTACAGGTGCGCCAAGAGGGGGTATCGGCATGAACGCGGCCAGCGTTCCGCTGCGGCTGGCATTGGTCGGCAACCCCAACAGCGGCAAGACCGCCTTGTTCAACCAGCTCACCGGCAGCCGCCAGAAGGTGGCCAATTACACCGGCGTCACCGTCGAGCGTAAGGAGGGCCACTTCCGTGCCCCGTCCGGGCGCGACTTTGCGGTGCTGGATCTGCCCGGCGCCTACAGCCTGCAGCCGGCCAGCCTGGACGAAGCGATCACCCGCGACCTGTGCCGTGGCTTCTATCCCGGCGAACCCGCACCGGACGTACTGGTGTGCGTGATGGATGCGACCAACCTGCGCCTGCACCTGCGCTTTGCGCTGGAGCTGCGCGAGCTGGGCCGGCCGATGATCGTGGCCTTGAACATGGTCGACGCCGCGCAGCGGCGCGGCATCGTCATCGATCTGGCGGCGCTGGAACAGGCGCTCGGTGTGCCGGTGGTCGAAACCGTGGCAGTGCGGCGCGGTGGGGCCAAGGCACTGGTCGAGCGCATCGACGCGCAGGCCACCGGCCTGCACGCGCCCAGTGCAGCACCGCCGGCGGACGGCAACTACCACGCCCAGGTGCGCCAAATTCTGAGTGCGGCAGTAACCATGCCCACGCGCACCTCGCGTGTGGACGACGCGCTGGACCGTTGGCTGCTGCACCCGATCTGGGGCCTGGTCACGCTGGCGGTGGTGATGTTCCTGATCTTCCAGGCGGTGTACGCCTGGGCCACGCCGGTCATGGATCTGATCGACGGCGGCACCGCCGCCTTGGGCGAGTGGGTGGGCGCCACCTTGCCGGAAGGCCCGCTCAACAGCCTGCTCAAGGACGGCATCATCGCCGGCCTGGGCGGGGTGATCATCTTCCTGCCGCAGATCCTGATCCTGTTCGCCTTCATCCTGGCGCTGGAAGAATCCGGCTATCTGCCGCGCGCGGCGTTTCTGCTGGATCGCATGATGGCCGCGGCCGGGCTGTCGGGGCGCTCGTTCATTCCGTTGCTGTCGAGCTTTGCGTGTGCGGTGCCGGGCATCATGTCCACCCGCAGCATCCAGGATCCCCGCGATCGTCTGGCCACCATCATGGTCGCGCCACTGATGACATGTTCGGCGCGGCTGCCCGTGTATGCGCTGCTGATCGGTGCCTTCATCCCGCAGAAAACCGTGTGGGGCATCTTCAACCAGCAGGGGCTGGTGCTGTTCGGGCTGTATGCGGCGGCCATCGTCAGTGCGCTGCTGGTGTCGTGGACCATGAAGAAGTGGCGTCGCGACAAGAGCGAGCATCCGCTGATGCTGGAGTTGCCGTCCTACCGCGTGCCGCAGCTGCGCGACCTGGCACTGGGCCTGTGGGAGCGGGCCTGGATCTTCCTCAAGCGGGTGGGCGGCATCATCCTGGCGCTGACCATCCTGCTGTGGTTCCTGTTGTCGTTTCCGGCGGCGCCCGCCAATGCAACCTTGCCGGCCATCGATTACAGCTTTGCCGGCCGCATCGGCCATGCAATGGCGGTGTTCTTCGCGCCGTTGGGCTTCAACTGGCAGATCTGCATTGCGCTGATTCCCGGACTGGCCGCGCGCGAAGTGGCGGTGGCTTCGCTGGCCACGGTCTATGCCTTGTCGGCCGCCGATGACGATGCCGCAGCGCAGGCGCTGTCGCCGTTGATCAGCGACGGCTGGTCGCTGGCCACCGCGCTGTCGTTGCTGGTCTGGTACATCTACGCGCCGATGTGCATTTCCACGCTGGCCACGATCAAGCGCGAAACCAACTCGTGGAAGCAGATGACCATCAGCGCGGTGTATCTGTTCGCCCTGGCCTACCTGGCCTCGCTGGTGACCTACCAACTGGCCGTCCTGTTGGGTGCAGGCTGATATGGACCTTTCGCTCACGATGCAATACGTGGTCATCGCCATCGCGGTGCTGGCCAGCCTGTGGGTGGTGATGAAAAAGCAGTTCCCCGGCACCTTGCGCCGGCTGCGCGGCGCGCTCGCGCTCGCGCTGCTGCGCACCGGGCGACCTGCCTGGGTGCAGGCGGTCGGTCGTCGCGTGGCGCCGCCGGCTACCCAGGGCACTGCCTCCTGCGGCGGCTGCGATAGCTGCGGCCCGACGCCGCCGCGCAAGCACTGACGCACCCAGCGTCGGCTACACTTGCCCGGCCGCAGGACGCGGCGAAACAAGGGGCGGTGATGCGTTTGCTGGTGTTGTTGGCGGTGCTGGCCGCCGTTGCGGGGTTCTACAACTATGGTGGCAATGCGCTCGATGAAACGCAGGTGCGCGATTTCTACGCCGCCCAGGACAAGGCGATGATGGGCCAGGATGGTGAGGCCCTGTGCGCGATGACCGCGCCGGAATTCGAGATGGTGGTCCTGTACCGCATGGATTCCCATCAAAAGCGCGAGACCACCAATCGCGCCAAGTACTGCAAGTCCAATGGCGAATGGGCGCAGGTGCTCAGCCAGATGCGCCATGTGGCTGAGCCGGAAGAACTGCTCGACTACAAGCAGTCGATCACCAAGATCGAGATTGCACCGGACGCGCGGTCGGCGCTGGTGGAGACGCGTGCCACACTCGGCCTGCCGGGCTTGCGCATGACCTTCCGCTCGCGCGACACATTGATCCGCAAACGGTGGAAGACCCTGATCGAGCGCAGCGAAGGCACGGCCTGGGTCGGCCCCGCGTACCAATAAGCGCGCGTCGCGCCCGGAAATGGCGAGCAATGTATCGCTGCAGTGCACAGCGGCGCAGTCGCTGGCGTTCGCTATGCTTGTGCCATGACAACCTCCTTCCAGATCTCCCGACGTGCGCAGGCGCTGACCAGTTCGGCGATTCGTGAAATCCTCAAGGTGACCGAGCGGCCGGAGGTCATTTCCTTCGCCGGCGGCCTGCCATCCCCGGCCACCTTTCCGGTCGAACGCATGCGCGCGGCCAGCGATCAGGTATTGCGCGATGCGCCGCAGGCCGCCTTGCAATACGGGCCCACCGAGGGCTACGCGCCATTGCGCGAATGGGTGGCGGCCCGGCTCAGTCGCGATGGCGCAGCCGTCCGGCCCAGCCAGGTGCTGATCACCACCGGTTCGCAGCAAGGCCTGGACCTGCTGGGCAAGGTCTTCATCGACGAAGGCAGCAAGGTGCTGGTGGAAACGCCCAGCTATCTGGGCGCGTTGCAGGCGTTCTCGTTGTTCCAGCCCGCATTTGTCGGCATGCCATCGGACGAGGAGGGTGTGGTGGTGGATGCGCTGGAGCCGGCGCTGCTGGCCGATGCGCGTTTCCTGTACTGCCTGCCCAATTTCCAGAACCCGACCGGGCGGCGCTTGCCGTTGGCGCGACGTCGGGCGCTGGTGGCGCGCGCTGCCGAGGCAGGCGTGCCGCTCGTCGAAGACGACCCGTACGGCGAGCTGTACTACAGCGGGCAGCCGCTGCCGAGCCTGCTGTCGATGAATCCGGACGGCGTGATCTACATGGGCTCCTTCTCCAAGGTGCTCGCGCCCGGTCTGCGGCTGGGCTATGTGGTGGCGCCGGAGGCCGTGCTGGGCAAACTGATCCAGGCCAAGCAGGCGGCCGATCTGCATACGCCGTCGTTCACCCAGCGCGTGGTCTACCAGACGCTGCAGGACGACTTTCTGGACACCCACATCCCGCAGATCCGCGCGCTGTATGCGCGCCAATGCAGCCTGATGTTGGAAGCGCTGGACCGGCATTTTCCGCCCCAGGTGCAATGGAATCGCCCCGAAGGCGGCATGTTCCTGTGGGTGAGCCTGCCACCTGGGCTGGACGCCACCGCACTGCTGGCGCGCGCCATCGCACGCAATGTTGCGTTCGTGCCCGGCGCACCGTTTTTTGCGACGCTCCCGCAAGCCAACACCTTGCGGCTGTCGTTCGTCACCGTACCGGGCGAGAAGATCGATGCGGGCATCCAGGTGCTCGGCGAGGTGCTGCGCGAGGCGCTGGCCGAGCTGCCGGGGCAGGGCGCATGAGCGCGCCCGCTGCGCTGCAGGACGCGCCGACCGCAACGCGGATCGATAGCGTCGCCATCGGCGTGGCACGCGACTTCACGCGCCCCGGCAGCCGCAGCGCGATCGACAAGCGCGCGGTGCGGGGTTCGGTGCAGATTGCGGTGGACGGTCTGGTTGGCGACGAGCAGGGGGACCGGCGCGTGCATGGCGGGCCGGACAAGGCGATCCATCACTATCCGCGCGACCACTACGCCGCCTGGCGCAGCGAGCTTGGCGCGCATGCGCTGCTGGAAGCTGCCGGCGCCTTCGGCGAGAACCTGAGCAGCACCGGCCTGACCGAGGCCACGGTCTGTCTTGGCGATCGCTTTACATTGGGCACGGCGGTAGTGGAGGTCTCGCAGGTGCGCCAGCCATGCTGGAAGCTGTCGGACCGCTTCGGCGTGCGCGAGATGGCGCGCCGGGTGCAGGACAGCGGACGCACCGGGTGGTATTACCGCGTGCTGCAACCTGGCGCGGTGGCCGCCGGCGACATGCTCACGTTGCAGGAGCGACCGCATCCGCAATGGACACTGGCCCGCCTGCAGCAGGTGCTGTACGCACGCACCGTCGATACCGCCGCGATCTCCGATGTGCTGACATTGCCACTGGTGCCTTCGTGGCGCGCGTTGTTCGAGCGTCGCCTGCAGCGCAGCGAAGTCGAAAGCTGGGCCAAGCGTCTGGACGGCATGGACGGCTGAGCAAGCATCGCGCCGGTCGATGTGAGCGGCAATCCCTCAAGCAAGCGCCACGCCACCGCAAGCCCCTCCTCGCGCTCCCAAGCACACCCCACCCAGCAACCGCCGAACCCCGCCAGCCGCACCAACGGCTCAGCCACCGCACACCGCTCTTACGAATCCCGAATCCCGAATCCCAGCACCTTGTGCAACCCACACCGCATCGCTAGCCTGCAGGCATGACAACGTCTCCTGTAAAAGTGTTGATCCACGGTGCCTCCGGGCGGATGGGCAAGGCCTTGCTGCGCCTGGCGGCCGAAGACGATGGCTTGCAGGTCGTCGGCGCCGTGGTGGGGCGCTCGCCCTCGCAGCGGGTGGTGGACGGCGTGCCGTTCTTTGCCGCCAGCGAGCTGGGCGGTGCGCCGGCCTTCGATGTGGCGATCGACTTCAGCTTGCCGCAGGGCTTTGCGCCGGTCCTGGCGTTGTGCGCGCAGCGCGGCAAGCCGCTGGTCTCCGGCACCACCGGGCTGGACGAGGCGCAGCGCGCCGCCTTGCTCGATGCCGCGCAGCACATTCCGCTGGTATGGGCGTCCAACTTCAGCCTGGGAGTGGCGGTGCTCACCGAATTGGTCGAGCGCGCCGCCGGCACCTTGCCCGGATGGGACTGCGACATCATCGAAGCCCATCACGTGCACAAGCAGGACGCACCCTCCGGCACCGCACTGACGCTGGGTGAAGCGGCCACCGGTAGCGGTGCGCAACCGCGCTTTGCCAGCCTGCGCGCCGGCGATATCGTGGGCGAACACACGGTGCAGTTCACCGGCCTGGGCGAACGGGTGGAGCTGGTGCATCGCGCAACCAATCGCGACATCTTCGCGCGCGGCGCCCTGCATGCAGCCAAGCGCCTGATCGGGAGGCCGGCCGGTAGCTACCGGGTGCGCGACCTGGTGTTGTAACGCGCCGCGCAACCGCGCGTGAACGGTTGCCAGGCGCGGCAGCGTATTCATGCCGCTCCGGCCCGGCGTCTGCCGCATCGGCTCCGCGACAGGGTGGCATGCGGGGGCACTTGCCTTTACAATTCTCGCTTGCCCGAACCAGCGTCGGACCGGTCCTCAGCACCGCGTCCGCGCTTTGCTGCAACCGGAATTTGGCCGGAAGCGCATCGGAGTCCCAGGCAGCCAGAGCGAGACCCCACGTGACCCAACCCGCAATCCTTGTCCTCGAAGACGGCACCGTGTTCGAGGGCGAATCCGTAGGCGCCAACGGGCTTTCCGTCGGTGAAGTGGTGTTCAACACCGCCATGACCGGTTACCAGGAAGTCCTGACCGATCCCTCCTACGCCCGCCAGATGGTCACGTTGACCTATCCGCATATCGGCAACACCGGCTTTACCGATCAGGACGACGAAGCCCGCAAGATCTGGGCCGCCGGCCTGATCGTTCGCGATGTGCCGCGCCGTCCCAGCAACTGGCGCAGCCAGGTGGCCCTTCCGGAATGGCTGCAGGCGCGTGGCGTGGTGGCCATCTCCGGCATCGACACCCGCAAGCTGACCCGTTTGCTGCGTGAGAAGGGCGCCCAGAATGGCGCGTTGATGGCCGGCGAGATCGACATCGAAAAGGCATTGGAAGCCGCGCGCACGTTCCCCGGCCTGAAGGGCATGGATCTGGCCAAGGTGGTTTCCACCGAGACCAGCTACAGCTGGCAGGAAGGCTCGCTGGATCTCAACTCCGACACGTTCGTGCGGGCCGAGCTGAAGCACAAAGTTGTTGCTTACGATTACGGCGTCAAACTCAACATCCTGCGCATGCTGGCCGACCGTGGTTGCGACGTCACCGTGGTGCCGGCGCGCACGCCGGTGGCCGAGGTGCTGGCACTGCAGCCCGATGGCGTGTTCCTGTCCAATGGCCCGGGCGACCCGGAGCCCTGCGATTACGCCATCGACGCGATCAAGGAGCTGGTCGCGCAGAAGGTGCCGACTTTCGGCATCTGCCTGGGCCATCAGTTGCTGGCGCTGGCCGCTGGCGCCAGGACGGTGAAGATGGCCACTGGCCATCACGGCGCCAACCACCCGGTGCAGGATCTGGATGGCGGCCGGGTGATGATCACCTCGCAGAACCACGGGTTTGCAGTGGATGAAAGCAGCCTGCCTGCCAATGTGCGGGTGACCCATCGCTCGCTGTTCGATGGCACCAACCAGGGCATCGCGCTGACCGACGCACCGGCGTTTTCGTTCCAAGGCCACCCGGAAGCGTCGCCCGGCCCGCGCGATGTGGGGCCGTTGTTCGATCGGTTCGTGGAGCTGATGGCCAAGGATGCCAAGCACGCATGAGCGGCCGTCTGATAGGCGTGCTGATCATCCTGGTGGGCGCCGCGCTGGCGTATTGGGGTGTGTGGATGCCCCTTCAGCAGGCGCAGGCTGGCGCCGCGTCGATCACCTTGCATGGAGGCATCAAGCTCGCCTTGGTGGCGCCGATGTGCGTGGTGTTCGGCTCCGGCTATGCGCTCGGTGGTGGGCGTTTCCATCAGGCCATGCACAACACCGATCCAGACAAGGTGCGCCGCTGGGGCAAGACGTCCGGATTCGGCTGGCTGCTGATACTGATCAGTTTTGCTGCCGCGTTCGGACTGCATCAGTGGATGCAGCACAGCTTGCACGCCCTGGGTTATGGGTCAGCCGGATGACCCCGGCATTCGGCTCCTGTGGAGCCGACCAATCATCGTGCTGCGTTGCGATCTGATCGCCGCGGCCACTCTTTCCGCACCTGCGGCTTGCCGCATGTATTCAATCGGGTAACGAAATGCCAAAGCGCACCGACCTAAAAACCATCCTGATCATCGGCGCTGGTCCGATCGTCATCGGCCAGGCCTGCGAGTTCGACTACTCCGGTGCGCAGGCGTGCAAGGCGCTGCGCGACGAGGGTTACCGCGTGGTGCTGGTCAACAGCAATCCGGCCACCATCATGACCGACCCGAACATGGCCGATGCCGTGTACATCGAGCCGATCAACTGGCAGACGGTCGAGAAGATCATCGCCAAGGAAAAGCCCGACGCCCTGCTGCCGACCATGGGCGGGCAGACCGCGCTGAACTGCGCGCTGGATCTGGCCGACCACGGCGTGCTGGAGAAGTACAACGTCGAGCTGATCGGCGCCAAGCGCGAAGCCATCCGCATGGCCGAAGACCGCGAGCTGTTCCGCGTGGCGATGGGCGAGATCGGCCTTGAATGCCCCAAGGCCGAAGTGGCGCACACGCTGGAAGAAGCGCTGGATATCCAGACCCGCGTCGGCTACCCCACCATCATCCGCCCCAGCTTCACCCTGGGCGGCAGCGGCGGCGGCATCGCCTACAACCGCGAAGAGCTGATCGAGATCGTCGGCCGCGGCCTGGAACTCTCGCCGACCACCGAAGTGCTGGTGGAAGAGTCGGTGCTGGGCTGGAAGGAATTCGAGATGGAAGTGGTGCGCGATACCGCGGACAACTGCATCATCGTCTGTGCCATCGAAAACCTCGACCCGATGGGTGTGCACACCGG
Organism: Xanthomonas sp. WHRI 6106; assembly: GCF_040202405.1. NCBI lineage: Bacteria > Pseudomonadati > Pseudomonadota > Gammaproteobacteria > Lysobacterales > Lysobacteraceae > Xanthomonas > Xanthomonas sp. WHRI 6106. The sequence goes on from NZ_JBEGFC010000016.1 coordinate 46,705, forward strand.
CGACTCGATCACCGTGGCGCCGGCGCAGACCCTCACCGACAAGGAATACCAGCGCCTGCGCGATGCCTCGATCGCGGTGCTGCGCAAGATCGGCGTGGATACCGGCGGTTCCAACGTGCAGTTCGGCATCAGCCCGACCAATGGCCGCGTTGTCGTCATCGAAATGAACCCGCGCGTGTCGCGGTCCTCGGCGCTGGCCTCCAAGGCCACCGGCTTCCCGATCGCCAAGGTCGCCGCCAAGCTGGCGGTCGGCTACACGCTGGACGAATTGCGCAACGAGATCACCGGCGGCCTGACCCCGGCCTCGTTCGAGCCGTCGATCGATTACGTGGTCACCAAGATTCCGCGCTTTGCCTTCGAGAAGTTCCCGCAGGCCGACGCACGCCTGACCACGCAGATGAAGTCGGTGGGAGAGGTGATGGCGATGGGCCGCACCTTCCAGGAATCGCTGCAGAAGGCCTTGCGCGGCCTGGAAACCGGCAAGATCGGGCTGGACCCGACCGGCCTGGACCTGAGCAGCGAAGACGACATCGCCGCGCTCAAGCGCGAGCTCAAGGCACCGGGCCCGGAGCGCCTGTTCTATGTCGCAGATGCATTCCGCGCCGGCATGACGGTGGACGAGGTGTATGCGCTGTCGTTCATCGACCCGTGGTTCCTGGACCAGATCGAAGAGCTCATCAGCCACGAACAGCAGCTGGCCGACGATGGCATGCCGGCACTGGACGCGGCACGTCTGCGCACGCTCAAGCGCGCCGGTTTCTCCGATGCGCGTCTGGCCGAGCTGATCGGCAGCAACGAAGAATCGGTGCGCACGCTGCGCCGCGCGCTCAAGGTGCGCCCGGTGTACAAGCGCGTTGACTCGTGCGCGGCCGAGTTCGCCACCAGCACGGCATATCTGTATTCGACCTACGAGGACGAATGCGAAGCGCTGCCGACCAGCCGCGACAAGATCATGATCCTGGGCGGTGGACCGAATCGCATCGGCCAGGGTATCGAGTTCGACTATTGCTGCGTGCATGCGGCGCTGGCGCTGCGTGATGATGGCTTTGAAACCATCATGGTCAACTGCAACCCGGAAACCGTCTCCACCGACTACGACACCTCCGACCGTCTGTACTTCGAGCCGCTGACGCTGGAGGACGTGCTGGAAATCGTCGAGCTGGAACAGCCCAAGGGTGTGATCGTGCAGTACGGCGGCCAGACCCCGCTGAAGTTGGCGCGTGCGCTGGAAGCCAACGGCGTGCCGGTGATCGGGACCTCGCCGGATTCGATCGATCTGGCCGAAGACCGCGAGCGTTTCCAGCAACTGGTCGATAAGCTGGGCCTGAAGCAGCCGCCGAACCGCATCGCCCGCAACGCCGACGAGGCCCTGGTGCTGGCGCGCGAGATCGGCTACCCGCTGGTGGTGCGCCCAAGCTACGTGCTGGGCGGCCGCGCGATGGAAATCGTCTACGGCGAATCCGACCTGGCGCGCTATGTGCGCGACGCAGTGAAGGTCTCCAACGACTCGCCGGTGCTGCTGGACCGCTTCCTGGACAACGCGGTGGAAGTGGACGTGGACATCATTGCCGACAAGGACGGCAACGTGCTGATCGGCGGGGTGATGGAGCATATCGAAGAGGCCGGCGTGCATTCGGGCGATTCGTCGTGCTCGCTGCCGCCGTATTCGCTCTCGCCGCAGACCCAGGCCGAACTGCGTCGCCAGGTGGTGATGCTGGCCGAAGGCCTGAACGTGGTCGGCCTGATGAACACCCAGTTCGCGGTGCAGGTCAACGATGCCGGCGACGACATCGTCTATCTGCTCGAAGTGAATCCGCGCGCCTCGCGTACCGTGCCGTTCGTGTCCAAGGCCATCGGCATGCCGCTGGCCAAGATCGCCGCCCGCTGCATGGCCGGCAAGACGCTGGCCGAGCAGGGCGCCACCAAGGAAATCGTGCCGGATTACTACTCGGTGAAGGAGGCGATCTTCCCGTTCGCCAAGTTCCAGGGCGTCGACCCGATCCTCGGGCCGGAAATGCGCTCCACCGGCGAGGTGATGGGCGTGGGCCGCAGCTTCAGTGCCGCGTTCGCACGCGCGCAGGAAGCCGGCGGCATCAAGGCGCCGCCGGTGGGCAAGGCCTTCGTGTCGGTGCGCGACCCCGACAAGCAGCGCGTGTTGCCGGTGGCACAGGCGCTGGTGGAGCGTGGCTTCACCCTGGTGGCCACGCGCGGCACCGGTGCGTGGCTGCAGCAGAACGGGCTGAGCTGCGAGATCGTCAACAAGGTGGCCGAAGGTCGCCCGCATATCGTCGATTCGATCAAGAACGGCGAGATCGTCTATATCGTCAACACCACCGAAGGTCGCGCTGCCATCTCCGATTCGTTCTCGATCCGGCGTGAAGCGTTGCAGCATCGCGTGACCTATTCGACCACTGTCGCCGGCGCCAAGGCGCTGGTGCAATCGCTGGAATTCCGCGGCACCGGCCCCGTGTGGTCGCTGCAGGAACTGCACAAGGAGCTGGAAGCATGAGAGCACCCATGACGTTGAAGGGCGCGCAGCGCCTGCGCGAGGAGCTGGAGCATTTGAAGTCGGTCAAGCGCCCGGAGGTGATCAACGCGATCGCCGAAGCGCGTGCTCACGGCGATCTGAAGGAAAATGCCGAGTACCACGCCGCACGCGAGCAGCAGAGCTTCATCGAAGGCCGCATCAAGCAGCTGGAAAGCGAGCTCTCGCATGCCGAGATCATCGACATCACCAAGTTGTCGGCCGGCACCAAGATCGTGTTCGGCGCCACGGTGACGCTGGCAGATACCGAGACCGACGAAGAAAAGCGCTACCAGATCGTTGGCGACCTGGAAGCGGACATCAAGATGGGCCTGATCGCGATTTCCTCGCCGCTGGCACGTGCGCTGATCGGCAAGCTGGAGGGCGATTCGGTCACCATCGACGCGCCGGCCGGCCAGCGCGAGTACGACGTGGTCAGCGTCGCGTACCTGGACTGAGCGGCAATACCGCGCGATGACCACCGCCACGCTGCTGCTGCCGGAAAAACGCCGTCTGCCCGGAACGCTGGGCAATGCGCTGGTGGCGCCTGCCTTGGCGCGCGCCGACCAGCAGCAGGCCGAGAGTGGCGAAGTGGCGCAGCTGCAGCGCCATTTCACCCTGACCCCGGCGCATTGGCCGGTGGCCGCGTTGACCCGCCAGCTGGATGCCGGCGATGCCGCAGGCGCCACCTGGGTACGTGCCGACCCAGCCTATGTGGTGCCGGACATGCAGGGCGCCCGTCTGATGGGCTATGGCGAAGCGCTCGGCCCCACTGCCGAGGATCTGGCGGTACTGCTGCCGATCTTGAAGCCGATGTTCGGCGATGCCGGTTTCCTGCTCGACGCGCCGACGCCATCGCGCTGGTATCTGCGATTGTCTCCGGACGCGACGTTGCCGGATTTCGTGCCGCCGGATGTCGCAATCGGCGACGACCTATTCGAGCATCTGCCGGCAGGCGATGCGGGCCGGCGCTGGCGTGCCTTGCTGACGGAGGCGCAGGTGCTGCTGCATCAGCATCCTTGGAACGAGGGCCGCGTGGCCAGCGGCAAGCCGGCGATCAATTCACTGTGGTTCTGGGGTGGCGGCGTGGTGCCGCATGCAGTGACATCGCCGCACCGTCAGGTGCGCAGCCGCGAATCGCTGCTGCGTGCGTTGGCGCTCGCCGCCGGTGCCGATGCGCAGGGCGAACAGCGCGTGGATGCGCTGGTGGATCTGCGCCATCTGCGCTCGTTGCAGCAGTTTGGCGACGAGGCGGTGGCACCGCTATTGGCGGCGATGGCGCGCGGCGAGCTGGATCGGCTGGTGCTGGATTTCCAGGACGGTGAAACGCTGTCGCTGGCACGCACGCAGCGTTGGCGGTTCTGGCGAACGCCGCGCCTGCAGCTGGCGCAATGACGTCCAGCCCGCGGATCGTCCGGCGGCCTGCGGGGCCGGCCGGGCAATGGCCCGATGCCATGCTGCCGCTGCTGCGCCGTCTCTATGCCGCGCGCGGCGTGCGCGACGCACAGGGCGCGCAGCCGCGCCTGGGGCAACTGCTGTCGCCGCAGCTGCTGCACAACAGCGATGTGGCCGCCAACCTGTTGGCCGATGCGATCGCACAGCAACGGCGCATCCTGGTGGTGGGCGATTTCGATTGCGATGGCGCCACCGCCTGCGCGGTGGGTGTGCGTGGTTTGCGCATGCTCGGGGCGCTGGATGTACATCACGCCGTGCCCAATCGCATGGTGCATGGCTATGGCCTGTCGCCGGCGCTGGTCGACGAACTGGCCGCGTTGCAGCCGGATGTGCTGGTCACCGTCGACCACGGCATCGCCTGCCATGCCGGTGTGGCCGCGGCCAAGGCGCGCGGCTGGACGGTGTTGGTCACCGACCACCATCTGCCGGGGGCGGTGTTGCCGCCAGCCGATGCGATCGTGGACCCGAACCTGGCCGAAGACAGCTTTCCCAGCAAGACCCTGGCCGGGGTCGGCGTGATCTTCTACGTGTTGCTGGCCTTGCGCAGCACGCTGCGCGCACGCGGTGCATTTGCCGACCGCAGCGAACCTGATCTGTCGGTACTGCTGGATCTGGTAGCCGTCGGCACGGTGGCCGACCTGGTGCCGCTGGACACCAACAACCGTGCCCTGGTGTCGGCCGGCCTGCGTCGGCTGCGCGAAGGCAAGGGCTGCATCGGCCTGCGAGCGCTGATCGATGCCAGCGGCCGCGATGTCGCACGCTTGAGTGCCAGCGATATCGGGTTTGCGCTCGGGCCACGTCTCAATGCGGCCGGTCGGCTCGAGGACATGGCACTGGGCATCGAGCTGCTGCTCAGCGAAGACTGGGGCCGCGCGCGCGAGATTGCCGGCACGCTGGAAGAAATCAATGCCGAGCGTCGCGCGGTGCAGCAGTTGATGACCGACGATGCCGAGCAGGCGGTCACCAAGGTGGTGCTGGATGCCGATGGGGCGTTGCCGATGGCCGCCTGCCTGTTCGATGCTGAGTGGCACCCGGGCGTGATCGGCCTGGTCGCCTCCAAACTCAAGGACCGGCTGCACCGTCCGGTGATCGCGCTGGCGCCAGCGGAGCCGGGCAGCAGCCAGCTACGTGGCTCGGCGCGGTCGATTCCCGGCCTGCACATCCGCGATGTGCTGGCGGCGGTGGACGCGCGCCATCCCGGCCTGATCCAGAAGTTCGGTGGCCATGCGATGGCTGCCGGGCTGAGCATCGATCACGCGGCATTGGCCACCTTCGAACAGGCCTTTCAAGCGCAGGTGCAGGCGATGGTGGACGCCTCGCTGCTGCATGCCGAATTGCACAGCGACGGCGAGCTGGCCGCGCACGAGCTCGATCACGTGCATGCCGAAGCGCTGCGCGTGGCCGGGCCGTGGGGGCAGGGCTTTCCCGAGCCGTTGTTCGATGGTCGGTTCGAAGTCTTGCAATACCGTGTGCTCAAGGAGCGCCATCTCAAACTGACCTTGCGCTGCCCCGGCCGGCCCGAGCCGCTCAACGCCATCCACTTCAATGGCTGGCGCGGCAGCGAGCCCGCGCGCGTGGTGCGGCTGGCGTATCGTCTGGTCAGCGACGACTACCGCGGCGGCACGGCGGTGCAGTTGATCGTCGAACATTGCGAGCCGGCGTCGTCATCTGGGTGAGTGCGCCGCCGGGCCTGGGCCTGGGCGGCGTTGGCAGTGCAACCTGCTGCGGGCGCGGCATGCCGCGCGCAGGAGCTGACGTTCCGGCTTGCGCTTGTCGGTTTACTTGCTGACCTCGGCCACCACGGTGGGCAGTTCCCATGCACCGCCGGCGGCCACCAGCCGGCACAGGCCGGATGTGGATTTGGAGGTCTGTACGAAGCGGCGGCCATCCCAGGTCCAGCGTTCTTCGCCATAGCAATCACCCAGGCCGCGGCCCTTTTGCGAAGACAGGATGGTCGAGCCATCCAGGTCGCTGGCGTGCAGGGTGATCAGGCTTGGTGCAAACGGCGCGCGCGCATTGATCACCCAAAAGCCGGTGCCAACGTTATAGGCGCCCATCCAGCAATCGGTCGACACCAGCAGCTTGTCGCTGCTCAGGCGGGTGATGGTCAGCGGTTCGGCGGCTTCGCTGATGTCCAGTCCCTTGCACTCCTCATCGGCGGGAAGCGTGGCACGCAGCGCCTGGTACAACGCCGGCAACGTGCCCAGGCGCGTATCGCCTGCCTGCGCTGCGACGAGCCTGGCCTCGCGGACCTGCGGTGCCGGTAATGGCGGCAGCACGGCGGAGTCGTCGCGGTCGCCCTTGCGCACCAGCGCGCCGCGCGTGCCGAGCCGGCCCTGGAATTCATCCATCTTCAACAGCACGGCCGACGCGCCCTTGTCGGACAGCTGCCAGCGGCGGCCATCGTTGCCGAGTGCGACGATCGAGCTGCTGCGCGGCAGCGCCGCCAGCAATGCGGCGACCTGCGCGCTGCTCAGCGATGCGGTGCCGCTCTTGCTGTCCAGCGCCAGCTTGCCCTGGGTCCGCTGATCGATCTGCAGGCTGAGCGAGGCCGGCAGCTTGAGCTCGTCGTACTGGCCCAGCATCAGCTCTGCGGTGACTGCCTCACCGGCACCGGCCTTGCGGGTCAGTAGCACCGACACCGGCAAGTGCTCGCCTTCGTCGGGCTGGTATCCGGCGGCACGACAGGTGCGGGTGTTGTCGCAGGCGATGGTCCAGTCGTCATGGGTGAAGTCGACGCTGGTGGCCGGTGCGGCATGGACGAACGTGGGGCTGAGCAACAATGTCGCAGCAAGCAGGGCGGGACGCATCGTGGTTCCTTCAACGCAGGTCGGGCGGGCATCTTGCGGTGCCACCTGCCATGCGTCCAGTCGGGCCAGTGACAGGCGGTGAACACGATTCATCGGGTGGGAGCACGTCGCCTGGCAGCAGCACTGGATGCAGGGAGTGGTGGAATTCGATTCCGGTGTCGTACGCATGCACCTGCTAGTTGACGAGGGCTCCATATCGACCCGCGATCGCTGCCTGCGGTGTCGCACAGCCAGCACGTTTGCATGACGAGGCAGGACCGTGGCGCGGGCCATTACGCCGTCATCGCTGGTGTGGTCTGGCGCGTGCGGGTCTCCGGCGCGTGCATCGTCATGCCGAACAACGGCCGCAGCCAGCGCACGCGGCGGATCAGGTATTCGTGCAACAGCAGGCACCCCGCCACGGTGGCAAGCAGCACCAGCGCCGGCTCCAGCCAGGGGCCCAAGTGCAGCGGCGCCAGCCAGTACAGCGCCAGGATGATCAGGCTTTGATGCAGGATGTACCAGGGGAACACCGCCTGGGTGCAGTACGGCAGCCAGGCAAACGGGCGATTCAGACGCTGTCGTGCCCAGCCCAGCAGCGTGAGCAGGGCCAGCCAGGTATAGGTTGCACGGGCCAGTCGTTCCACCACATCCCAACGTACCGTCGCCAGCATGTCGGACAGCTGTGCAGGATCGAGCGTACGCCCCAGATGCCGGATGCCCAGCTCGAGCGTGATCGCCAGCAGCGCCGCGATCAGGGTCGGCCAGCGCAATTGCACCACCCAGTCCCAGAAGCGTGCGCGATGGGCCAGCACAGACCCGAGCACGAACAGCGGAAACGATTCGGCATGCACGAACCAGTCGCCAACCAATGCGTGGGTCGGCGGATGGCGCGGCATCACCCACAGCACGCAGAAGGCTTCCCACAGGATGGGGACCAGCAGCAGGGCCGGGCCCGCAATGGAGCTGGGCAGACGCGGCAGGGTGACCGGCAAGGCCCGGCCCAGCGCAATCATCGCCATCAACACCAAGGTGTAGGGCAGCAGATAGGCCAGGTACCACAGGTGGTTCCAGGTGATGCCGTGTTCCCAGCCATCGAAGCTGCCGGCCGGCCACGGCCGCAGCTGCCAGTAGCGCAGCAGAAAGTTGCCGAACCCCGGGACCACCTTCCCGTTGCTCACGCCCTGGCAGTAGGCCTGCACTGCCACCACGACGAACATGCCGAACACTAGCGGCGGCAGCAAGCGCCCGCAGCGCCGCCACGCGAACTGCCACGGCGCACGCTCGGCCCGCGCCAGGCCGATCGCCATGCCCGAGATCAGGAACAGCAGCGGCATCCGCCAGCGGTTGAGCGCAATCATCGGCGGCTGCAGCCAGTCGGTGGTGTAGGCGCTCTTCAGGTGGAAATCCCAGCCAGCAACGTAGGCCATGCCTACGTGATAGAGGATCAGCAGGGCGAAGGCGAAGACGCGCAAGGCATCGAGATCGTGGCGGCGCTCGGTCATGGTGCGGTCGGTAACGGAAGAAGTGGGTGCATGCTGCCCGCCGGCCCGCAAGGGCATAGGTGTCAGGGGTGGAAGTGCCCCGGCGTAGTGACCAGTGGTGCCGTCCCAGGGACGAAAGGGGGCGGCGGGGGTGACGGTTTCGCCCCGTCGCGCAGGCCTCTATGATCGCCAGCTGCCAACTGCGGACGTGTGCAATGGAAACGACCGGGCCACGCCCGCCGACACCCAGGGACGGAGTGCGTCACTTCGCCACGCGCTGGGCGGTGACGATCTGGTTGCTGGTGTTCTACCTGAGTGCATTGGGCAACACGCTGAGCGCGTGGCTGGCAGGGCGCCGCGATGGCGAGGCGATCGTGCTGTGGCAGGTGTTGAGCTGGGAGTTGAGCAGCGCCACTGCGGCGCTGTTGCTGTTGCCGGCCGTGCTCTTTCTCTGCGCCCGATGGCCGCTGGAAGCCGCTGCTTGGCGGCGGCGCCTGCCGCTGTATGCGGCGGCTGCGCTGGGATGGTGGTTGGCGCATGTGGCCGGCATGGTGGTGTTGCGTATGTCGATCTACGCCCTGGCCGGTACCCATTACGACTTCGGGGGCGGGCTGCAGTGGATGTACGAGCTGTCCAAGGATCTGCGCACCTTTGCCCTGCTGGTGGCGTTGCAGCACACCTTGAGCTGGTACGCGCGGCGCCGCCAGGGCGAGGCGCATCTGCTCGCCGCGCCGGAGGAAGGCCCGCCAGTGGAGCCGTTGGACCGGCCGGAGCGCTTTCTGGTGCGCAAGCTCGGTCGGGATTTTTTGGTGGCTACCGCAGATATCGAATGGATCCAGGCCTCGGGCAACTACGTCAACCTGCGCGTGCGCGGGCATGACTATCCTCTGCGCAGCACCATGGCGGCGATCGAGGCCAGGCTGGACCCGGCCGTGTTCGTGCGCATTCACCGCAGCTATCTGGTCAATCTTGGGCAGGTGCAGGCCATCGAGCCGGCCGATTCGGGCGACGCGCGCGTGCACCTGCGCGACGCCACCGTGTTGCCTTGCAGTCGTAGCCATCTGGTCACGCTGCGCGCGCACGCCGGGCAGGCCGCGGCCGGGTCCAGGACCGAGCCACTGCCGGTGCGCTGACTGGCAACCCGGTCCGGGCAGGAAGATGCTCGGGTACGCACGGCGTGTCGCGCATTGGGTCCGGCGTCGCGCGCCGGGCGTCGCAGCCGTTGCGACACTGGCGCGCAACGCTGGCGATATTGCACTGGTCGAGCGGGCGCGAGAGGGCAGGTGCGCGTCGCCGTCCCCGTTGCGCGGCATGGACGGGCAGACGCCACCGCGTTCCGCCGCCGCCGCCCGCTTGCTAAACTAACCAGCTTGTTTGCCGGAAGTCCGTCATGATCGAAACCAATCCGATCCGCCAGCGCATCACCGATCTCAACGATCGCGTGCTCTCGCTCAGGGGGTATCTTTGACTACGACGCCAAGAAAGAGCGTCTAGAGGAAGTCAGCCGGGAGCTGGAAAGCCCGGACGTATGGAACGACGCCGAACGTGCCCAGGCCCTGGGACGTGAGCGCTCCATGCTGGAAAAGACCGTCATCGGCATCGCCGACGTGCTGGCCGGCCTGACCGATGCCGGCGATCTGCTCGAGCTGGCCGACAGCGAGCAGGACGAAGACACCGCCGTGGCGGTGATCGCCGATCTGGACAAGTACCAGGCGCACGTGGAAAAGCTGGAATTCCAGCGCATGTTCTCCGGCCAGATGGACGGCGCCAACGCCTTCGTCGATATCCAGGCCGGCGCCGGCGGCACCGAGGCACAGGACTGGGCCGAAATCCTGCTGCGCATGTACCTGCGCTGGGCGGAGTCGCGTGGTTGGAAGACCGAGCTGATGGAAGTGTCCGGCGGTGAAGTGGCGGGCATCAAGTCGGCCACCGTGCGCATCGAAGGCGAGTACGCCTATGGCTGGCTCAAGACCGAAATCGGCGTGCACCGGCTGGTGCGTAAGTCGCCGTTCGACTCGGACAACCGCCGGCATACCAGCTTCACCTCGGTCTTCGTATCGCCGGAGGTGGACGACAACATCGAGATCGACATCAACCCGGCCGATCTGCGCACCGACGTGTATCGCTCCTCCGGTGCCGGTGGTCAGCACGTCAACAAGACCGAATCGGCCGTGCGTATCACGCACATCCCGACCAATACGGTGGTCGCCTGCCAGACCGGCCGCAGCCAGCACCAGAACCGCGACAACGCGATGAAGATGCTGGCCGCCAAGCTGTACGAGCTGGAAGTGCAGAAGCGCAATGTCGAGCGCGACGCACTGGAAGCGACCAAGTCCGACATCGGCTGGGGCAGCCAGATCCGCAACTACGTGCTCGATCAGAGCCGCATCAAGGATCTGCGCACCGGCATCGAGCGTAGCGACACGCAGAAAGTGCTGGACGGCGACCTGGACGAATTCGTCGAGGCCAGCCTGAAGGCGGGTCTGGCAGCGGGTTCCAAACGCCTGGATGCCTGATCGCGGTACGACGTCGGCATCAAGCTACCGGCGGCGCGGCATGACGAGGCGGCCTGTGCGCTATGTCCGGGTCGCGCGACACCCGCGCGACGTCGCACTGTAAAAACAGGAGCCAGCGCTGCCGGCTTCTTACTCCCCACCGGGCACGCGCCCGACCTATCGCAGACCGATTCCCGCCATGACCGAACAGACCCCCGCGCCGCAGATCCCCGCCGACGAGAACAGCCTCATCGCCGAGCGTCGCGCGAAACTGGGCGCGTTGCGCGGCCAGGGCATCGCCTATCCGAACGACTTCGTGCGCGAACACTTCGCCGGTGATCTGCAGGCCGAATTCGCCGATGCGCAGACCTGGACCGCAGAGGCGCTGGAGGCCAGCGGGCGCACGGTGCGCATGGCCGGCCGCCTGATGGCCAAGCGGGTCATGGGCAAGGCCAGCTTTGCGCAGATCCAGGACGAATCCGGGCGCGTGCAGCTGTTCCTGCAGGGCAATGTGCTCGGCGATGCCTATACCGCCTTCAAGGGCTGGGACGTGGGCGACATCGTGGCAGTGGAGGGTGGGCTCACCCGCACCAAGACCGGCGAGCTGTCGGTCAAGGCCAGCGCGCTGCGCCTGCTGACCAAGTCGCTGCGCCCGCTGCCGGACAAGTGGCACGGCCTGTCTGACGTGGAGCAGCGCTACCGCCAGCGCTACGTCGACCTGATCGTGACCCCCGAGGCGCGCGAGGTCTTCATCAAGCGCTCCAAGATCATCCGCGCGATGCGCGCCTGGCTGGACGCGCGCCGCTTCCTGGAAGTGGAAACGCCGATGATGCATTACATCCCCGGCGGCGCCACGGCCAAGCCGTTCACCACCCACCACAACGCGCTGGATCTGGACTTGTACCTGCGCGTGGCCCCGGAGCTTTATCTCAAGCGCCTGGTGGTCGGTGGCCTGGAGCGCGTCTACGAGATCAACCGCAACTTCCGCAACGAAGGCGTGTCGACCCGGCACAACCCCGAGTTCACCATGCTCGAGCTCTACGAGGCCTATGCCACGTACCACGAGATCATGGATCTGACCGAGCAGGTCATCCGCGACACCGCACAGACGGTGCTGGGGACCACCCAGGTGAGCTGGGACGGCGCCGACATCGATCTGGCGCCGGCTTTCCGGCGCTGGCGCATGGATGAGGCCGTTCGTCACCACAACCCTGAGATCAGCGCCGCCGACTGCACCGACCGCGAGGCGCTGCTGCGCCATTGCGAGCGGCTGAAGATCCGGGTCAAGCCGTCCTACGGCTGGGGCAAGCTGCTGCTGGAGATCTTCGAAGCCACCGTCGAACACACGCTGGTGCAGCCGACCTTCATCACTGACCATCCGGTCGAGGTGTCGCCGCTGGCGCGTTCCAGCGACACCGAGCCGGGGTACACCGATCGCTTCGAGCTCTTCATCAATGGCAAGGAGCTGGCCAACGGCTTCTCGGAGCTCAATGACCCCGAAGACCAGGCCGCACGCTTCCAGGCGCAGGTGCAGGCCAAGGACGGCGGCGACGACGAAGCCATGCATTTCGACGCCGATTACATCCGTGCGTTGGAGTACGGCATGGCGCCGACCGGTGGTCTGGGCATCGGTATCGACCGTCTGGTGATGCTGCTGACCGGCAGCACCTCGATCCGTGACGTCCTGCTGTTTCCGTATATGCGGCCGGAAGCCTGACTTTTTTGTGCCAAGCGCGTGCTCACGGCACAGATACTGCATATGCTAGGGCGGAGCCTCGAACGCCGTGACGTTCGGGGGAGTCGACAGAGGGGTCGACGTCATCGCTTTTCCGTTCTCGGGATAGAGGAGCAACGGCTATGCAGGATGTTTTAGGGAGTCCGGACGGCATCGTGTCGGCGGATACATGGGGAAGCTGGGCGGAAAAGGCGGATCTGGGATTGAACATCGTCATTGTCGATGACCAGCTGTCTGCGCGGACGATGCTGCGCCATGTCATCGAGGACATCGCGCCGGAACTGAAGGTCCATGATTTCGGCGACCCGCTCGACGCATTGGCATGGTGCGAGGCCGGGCGCGTGGATCTGTTGCTGCTCGACTACCGCATGCCGGGCATGGATGGTCTGGAGTTCGCACGCCGGCTGCGCCGGCTGCCCAGTCATCGCGACATTCCGATCATCCTGATCACCATCGTCGGCGACGAGCCGATTCGCCAGGCAGCGCTGGAAGCCGGTGTGATCGACTTCCTGGTCAAGCCGATCCGCCCGCGCGAATTGCGCGCGCGGTGTTCCAACCTGCTGCAGCTGCGCCAGCAGAGCGAAAGCGTCAAGCAACGCGCGCTGTCGCTGGAGCAACGCCTGCTGGCCAGCATGAACGAGGTCGAGGAGCGCGAGCGCGAAACCTTGTCGCGGCTGGCGCGCGCCATCGAGTACCGCGATTCGGGCACCAGCGCGTTCCTGGAGCGCATGTCGCACGTTGCCGGCCTGATCGCCGAGCAACTGGGGTTGTCGGAAGAAGAAGTGCGCATCATCGAGATGGCCGCGCCGCTGCACGACATGGGCAAGATCGCCATTCCCGATGCGGTGCTGCTCAAGCCGGGCAAGCTCACCGACGACGAGATGAGCATCATGAAGCGCCACCCGCGGATTGGCTACGAGCTGCTCAGCGGCAGCCAGAACCGCTTCATCCAGGTCGGCGCCCTGATCGCGCTGCGCCACCACGAGCGCTACGACGGCACCGGCTACCCGGATGGGCTGGTCGGCGAAGCGATTCCGCTGGAGGCGCGCATCGTGGCGGTGGCCGACGTGTTCGACGCCTTGCTGTCGCCGCGCCCGTACAAGGAAGCGTGGACGATGGATGCCGCACTGGCCTATCTGTACGCGCAGCGCGGCCGCCTGTTCGATCCGCGCTGCGTGGATGCGTTGCTGCGCGGTCGTGCGCAGCTTGACCAGATTTGCGGGGAATTCTCCACCGCATCGGCGCGACCCGGGGTGTGAGGTGAGGGCGGTGCTCGGCCAGCTGCGGGACCGGCTTGCGCGGCGTCCCGACAGCGAGCATGGCCAGGCGATGGTGCGCATCGTCATGATCCTGCTGATCCTGGCCTACACCCTGGCATTCGCCTCGCACTGGCAATTGTCCCGGCACCAACTGCAGCTGCTGCTCGGCATGATCGCAGTCGGGCAGGCCGGGGCGGTGCTGATCTTCGCGTGGATAGTGGTGAGGCCACGGCGCTCGCATCTGCGCCGCACGCTCGGCATGCTGGCCGACTATGGCCTGATCGGTCTGGCCATGACCTGGTTCGGCGCGCCGATGGCCTGCCTGTCGGTGGTATTGCTATGGGTCACCATCGGCAATGGCCTGCGCTTTGGCAGCCATGCCCTGCAGACGGGCACCGCAATGGGTGCGCTCAGTTTCGGTATGACACTTGCCAATAGTGTGTACTGGCAGCAACAACTGGAGCTGGCGATCGCGCTATTGGGTGCGCTGGTCATCATTCCCATGTCATTGTTGCGTCTGTTACACGAGGGCGCGGACGCGTGCGTTGCGCGGTTGCCCCACAGGATCGGCGACGCGGCAGCGACGCACGAACGGATTCCCACACCAGCGACGCCACCGCGCGTCTGAGGCTTCTATGACGTCTCCCTTGCCATGGTTGAAACGACGCCTGTCCGGGCGGGCGGATACGGAACACGCACAAAACCTGATCCGCATCATCATCACCACGTTGTTCATTTCGTACCTGGGCTGGCGCTATCAGCACACCCATGGCGATACCTTGATGGCCACCTGGCTGATCCTGGTCGGCGAGCTGGTGGTGTCGCTGGGCCTGATGGTGGCCATCCTGCTGCGACCGCAGGTCTCGCATACGCGCCGCCTGATCGGCATGCTGCTGGACTACACCTGCACCGGCGCCATCATGGCGATCCAGGGCGAGCCGGCCTCGCCACTGTATGCGGTGTGCATGTGGGTGACCATCGGTAATGGCCTGCGCTATGGCAGCAACTATCTGCGTGCGGCGACCGCGATGGGCAGCCTGTGCTTTCTCAGTGCGATCCTGATCTCGCCGTACTGGAAGGCCAATCCGTATCTCAGCTGGGGCCTGTGGCTGGGCCTGATCGCGGTGCCGCTGTATTTCGACTCGCTGCTGCGTGCGATGACCCGCGCCGTGCGCGAGGCGCGCCATGCCAACCAGGCCAAGAGCCGCTTTCTGGCCAACATGAGCCACGAGTTCCGCACCCCCCTCAACGGGTTGTCGGGCATGACCGAAGTGTTGGCGACCACGCGCCTGGACGCGGAGCAGAAGGAATGCCTCAACACCATCCAGGCATCGGCGCGCAGCCTGCTGTCGCTGGTGGAAGAGGTACTGGACATCTCGGCGATCGAAGCTGGCAAGATCCGGATCGATCAGCGCGATTTCTCGCTGCGCGAGCTGATCGGTTCGGTCAGCATGATCCTGCAGCCGCAGGCCAGGACGCGCGGGCTGGACTACGCCATGCAGGTGGCCGCCGACGTGCCGGACCTGCTCAAGGGCGATACCGGCCATCTGCGCCAAGTGCTGCTCAACCTGGTCGGCAATGCGGTCAAGTTCACCGAATACGGGCACGTGCTGCTGCGGGTCACGCGGCTCTCCGGCAGTGCCGAGCAGTCGGTGCGGCTGCGTTTCGAAGTCGAAGACAGCGGCATTGGCGTACCGCTGGACATGCGTCCGCGGCTGTTCGAGGCCTTCGAGCAGGCCGACGTCGGCTTGTCACGACGCTACGAGGGCACCGGGCTGGGCACCACGATTGCCAAGGGCCTGGTGGAGGCGATGGGCGGCAGCATCGGGTTCAGGGAGAACAAGCCCAGCGGTAGCGTGTTCTGGTTCGAGTTGCCGCTGACGATCGGCGAGCCGTCCAGGGCCGCCCCCAGCCGTGCGGCGGCCAGTGCGCTGGAAGAGGTACCCGACGAGCTAGAGGCGTCCAACGTCATCGCCTTCTCCAACCCGTTCCTGCGTCACCGCGCCCGCGTGCGCAGCATGCGCATGCTGGTGGCCGACGACCACGAAGCCAACCGCATGGTGCTGCAGCGCCTGCTGGAAAAGGCAGGGCACAAGGTGCTGTGCGTCAATGGTGCCGAGCAGGTGCTCGATGCCATGGCCGATGAAGACTTCGACGCGGTGATCGTGGATCTGCACATGCCGGGCATGAATGGCCTGGACATGCTCAAGCAACTGCGGGTGATGCAGGCCAGCGGCATGCGCTACACGCCGGTGGTGGTGCTCAGCGCCGACGTGACGCCCGAAGCCATCCGCGGCTGCGAGCAGGCCGGTGCACGCGCCTTCCTGGCCAAACCGGTAGTGGCGGCGAAATTGCTCGACACCCTGGCCGATCTGGCCGTCAGCACGCGCCCGTTGGCGAGCCCGGCCACCACGGTGCAGTTGCCGACCAGTTTCGAAGGCGTGCTGGATGCGAGCGTGCTGGACGAGCTGGCGGCATTGGGCATGGGCGACGAGTTCGAACGTCAGTTCGTACGGCAATGCCTGGAAGATGCGCAAAACTGCGTGGCTGCGATCGAGCGCGATGGCACGCGCTCGGACTGGGAGCAATTGCGCGAGAGCGCGCATGCGCTACGTGGCGTTGCCAGCAACCTGGGTCTGGCGCAGGTGGCCACCAACGGCGGCGAGCTGATGCGCATGGCCGATTGGCAGTTGCAGGCCGAATGGCGGCAGCGCCTGTCCGTGCTGCGTGAGCAATTGACGGCGGGCAAGGATGCACTCGACGCACGCGTGCGAGGCGTCAAGGACGACGAGTGCTCCCCCCGTAGTAGCGAATAGACCGCCGCCGCATCAGCCCGCGTCGAGCCCGGAGCGCCGCGACTGCGCGCGCACCAGGCGGTCCATCGTGCGCAGCGATTTCTCGCCGAGCTGCATCGCCGTGTCGACCCAGATCTCGGTGATGCGCATCATCTCCTCCAGCGGCACGGCGGTGGTCATCTCGCGCACCTGCTGCATCGCTGCCCAGGCGTGCGGGGTGCGCTTGCTCTCGCGGATGACCTGTTCCACCGCGGCGATACCCTGGCCGCGCGGCACCACGCGATCCACCAGCCCCATGCCGAGCAGTTCCTCGGCCGAATACAGATTGCCTTCGAGCATGATCTTCTGCGCCAGCTGCGCGCTGACACGCTGGCACATGAAGGAATAGGCGCCCATGCCCGGGAACAGGTCGAACAGCACTTCGGGCAGCCCCATCATCACGCCTTCCTCGGCAATGATGGTGTGGCAGCTCAGCGCCGCTTCGAAGCCCCCGCCCAGCGCATTGCCCTGGACAAGTGCAATGCTGTGCGCACGCGCGCCCAGGCCGACGTGGAAGGCATGCACGCCGCGCACGCAGCGCTGCGCGTAGTCGAGCAGGCGCGCGCGGTCGCCTTCGCGAATCAGCTGGCAGAACAGGGCCAGGTCGCCGCCGAGATTGAACACGTCGCTGTCCGAGGCCAGCACCACGTGCGGCGCGAGCACGCCGGCGGTGGTGAGGCGCTGGCCCAGGTTGGTCTGATAGCCGGTGATGTCGTCGACCAGGCGCGTCGAAAAGCAGGCGCGCCCCGGGTTGATGGCCAGGTCGGCATGCATATGGATCCAGTACACGTCACGCTGCGGTTCTTCGATGATGCGGAGGGTGGAGCCGATATTGGTGCGAATGAAGGGTTGAACTGCAGACATGGTGATTCTCCGTGAAGACCGTCCGGCCGGCTGCCTTGCGGACGGAGAAAAGGGTGAACGCCTGAGCGTGCGCCGACATCCGATTCTATGCGTGCAAAAGCGAACGCCCGCAAGGCCTTGCGGCGTTGCGGGCGTGCCTGGAGGCTGAACGCCCCGGTCGATCACGGTGCTGCCGCTTTATGCCTTGGGTGCATCCCGCAGTTCGCGGCGCAGGATCTTGCCGACGTTGGTTTTCGGCAGTTCCTTGCGGAACTCGATCACCCTGGGCTGCTTGTAGCCGGTCAGGTTGGCACGGCAATGCGCCTTCACGTCCTCGGCGGTCAGGGCGGGGTCCTTCTTCACGATCACGGCCTTGACGATTTCACCGGATTTTTCATCCGGCACGCCGACTGCTGCCACTTCCAGCACGCCGGGCAGGGTGGCGATCACGTCTTCGATCTCGTTCGGGTAGACGTTGAAGCCGGACACCAGAATCATGTCCTTCTTGCGGTCGACGATGTAGACAAAGCCACGCTCGTCCATGCGCGCGATGTCGCCGGTGTGCAGCCAGCCGTCGTCGTCCATCACCTTGGCGGTTTCGTCGGGCTTCTTCCAGTAGCCCTTCATCACCTGCGGGCCCTTGATGCACAACTCGCCGATCTCGCCGACCGGCAGCGCCACGCCGGCGTCGTCCTTGATGCAGGCATCGGTGGACGGAATCGGCAGGCCGATCGCGCCGTTGTAGTCCTTCAGGTCCATCGGGTTGATGCAGGCGGCCGGTGAGGTTTCGGTCAGGCCATAGGCCTCGACCAGGGTCAGCCCGGTCACTTTCTTCCAGCGTTCGGCCACCGATCGCTGCACGGCCATGCCGCCGCCCAGGGTCATCTTGAGCGAGGAAAAATCGACCTGATCGAAGCCGGGCGTATTGAGCAGGCCGTTGAACAGTGTGTTGACGCCGGTGAAGGCGGTGAAGCGGGTCTTCTTCAGTTCCTTGACGAAGCCGGGCATGTCGCGCGGATTGCTGATCAGGTGATTGCAACCGCCGATCTTCATGAAGACCAGGCCGTTCGCCGTCAAGGCGAAGATGTGGTACAGCGGCAGCGCGGTGATGACGACCTCGTTGCCTTCCTCCATCTTGCCGGTGCCGGCCAGCCACTGGTGCGCCTGCTGCATGTTGGCCACCAGGTTGCGGTGGGTCAGCATCGCGCCCTTGGCCACGCCGGTGGTGCCGCCGGTGTATTGCAGGAACGCGATGTCGTCCGCTTCGATCTGCAGGGTCGGCACCTTGTGCTTGCGGCCCAGCGCCAGCGCCTCGCGGAAGCGGATCGCGCCCTTGATGCGGTACTCCGGCACCAGTTTCTTGACGTACTTGACGACGAAGTTGACCAGCGCGCCCTTCGGAAAGCCAAGCATGTCGCCCAGGCCGGTGGTGATCACCTGCCTGACCTGCGTGTCGGCGATGACCTGCTGCACGGTGGTGCCGAAGTTGTCGATGACCACCAGCACGCTGGCACCGGAGTCGATCAGCTGATGCTTCAACTCACGCGGTGTGTAGAGCGGATTGACGTTCACCACGGTCAGGCCGGCACGCAGAATGCCGAAGGTGGCGATCGGGTACTGCAGGCAGTTGGGCATCATCAGGGCGACGCGGTCGCCTTTCTTGAGCTGCAGCTCGCCCAGCAGATAGGCAGCAAACTGGTCGACCAGCTGATCGGCCTGCCGGTAGGTGATGGTCTTGCCGAAGCTGTGATACGCAGGACGATCGGCAAAGCGGCTGACCGAGGTCGCAAACACCTCGGCGACCGTGCGGAACTGTTCCAGATCGATCTCGGCGGCGACGCCGGCCGGATAACTTTGCAACCAAGGACGTGCCTGATTCATCTGCCCCCCTCCAGGGTGTTCTCGACGCGCCGCAGTGTGTTCCACGGCGTGACAACAACTGGCAGCATACCGTCATGAATGGAAAAGGCGAAGCGTGATGCAGGGCAGGATTCACAGGCGGCAGTGGCTGCTGGTGCTTGCGTGGACCGTGCTGCTTTGTGGATGTGCACGTCCTGCGCCGGAGCAGCGCGTTCGGCAACGCGTGGCGCAGATGCAGGCGGCAATCGAGGCACGCGATGTCGGCGAGGCGATGCAGCTAGTGGCGGCCGATTTCGTGGGTGAGCAGGGCCTGGACACGGCCGGCCTGCGTCGCATGCTGCAGCTGCAGTTGCTGGGCAACCGCAAGATCGGCCTCACCCTAGGGCCGATGGACGTGCGACTGCAAGGCACAACGGCGACCGCCAGCTTCACCGCGCTGGTCACCGGGGGCGATGGGCGCTGGGTGCCCGAGCAGGCGCAGACCTACCAGGTGACGACCGGATGGCGCCTGCAGGACGGCGACTGGCAGCTCTATCACGCGCAATGGGCACCGGCCGGCCGGTGAGCCTGCTGTGCGTGTGCGGCTTGACGCCCCACGTTGCCGCCACCGCCGTCGTCATCGCGCGTTGGCGCCTGCGTCGCGTCCGCTGCCTGGGCGGGCGTCAGCGAAGGGGTGTGTCGTGGGCGCCGACGCCCAGCGCTGCCTGCATGCCGATGCAGGGCCGTGCACGGGCGCCCCGGCGCGTTCGGGTATGACTGGCGACTTACAGTAAACGGGAGCAGGTGTCGCCGTGCGCGCGAATGCGCCGACGCCGGAGCGGGCCAACCCCAGACACGACATTCCCGCCAGCAGGCGGGAATGTCGGAGGGCAACACGCGCTGGAAGGGGAGTTACGCCGCCTTGCGCGCAGCCAGTTGACGCAGCACGTACTGCAGCAGGCCGCCGTGCTTGAAGTACTCCACTTCCTTGGGCGTGAGCAGCAGCACCTTGACCTGGAACTGCTTGACGCTGCCGTCGGACTTTTTCGCATCCACGGTGGCACGGCGGCTGGCGCCGTCCTGCAGGCCGGTGATGTCCAGCACTTCCGAACCATCCAGGCCCAGCGTCTGCGCGTTTTCGTTTTCCAGGAACTGCAGCGGCAGCACGCCCATGCCGACCAGGTTGGAGCGATGGATGCGCTCAAAGCTCTCGGCGATCACTGCCTTGACCCCGAGCAGGTTGGTGCCCTTGGCCGCCCAGTCGCGCGAGGAGCCGGTGCCGTACTCCTTGCCCGCCAGCACCACCAGCGGCACGCCATCGGCCTTGTACTTCACCGCCGCATCGTAGATCGCCAGCTTCTCCGGCTGGCCACCATCGGCGGAGTAGTACAGCGTGTTCCCGCCTTCTTCGCCGCCAAACATCAGGTTCTTGATGCGGATGTTGGCGAACGTGCCGCGCACCATCACATCATCGTTGCCGCGGCGGCTGCCGTAGCTGTTGAAGTCGGCCGGCTGCACGCCACGTTCCTGCAGGAAGCGGCCTGCCGGCGAATCCTTCTTGATGTTGCCGGCCGGGGAGATGTGGTCGGTGGTGATCGAGTCGCCGAACAGGCCCATGATGCGTGCGCCGTGCACGTCGTCCACGTTGCCCACCTGCATGGTCATACCGTCGAAGTAGGGCGGGTTCTTGATGTAGGTGGACGCGGCGTCCCACTCGTACAAGGCACCATCCGGGGAGGCAATCGTATTCCAGCGCGTGTCGCCCTTGAACACGTCCGCGTAGTTCTGCTTGAACATCTCCGGGCCGACGGTGGCGGCGATGGTGTCGCCGATTTCCTTGTTGCTCGGCCAGATGTCGCGCAGGTACACCGGCTGCCCGTCGCTGCCGGTGCCCAGCGGCTCGGTGGTGAGATTGATATCCGTGGTGCCGGCGATCGCATAGGCCACTACCAGCGGGGGCGAAGCGAGGTAGTTCATCTTGACCTCGGGATGCACGCGGCCTTCGAAGTTGCGGTTGCCCGACAACACCGATGCCACCACCAGATCGTCCTTGGCGATCGCTGCAGACACATCTTCCGGCAGCGGGCCGGAGTTGCCGATGCAGGTGGTGCAGCCATAGCCGACCACGTAGAAGCCGAGTTTTTCCAGATCGGCGAGCACGCCGGCCTTGCTCAGGTAATCGGTGACCACGCGCGAGCCTGGCCCGAGCGAGGTCTTCACCCACGGCTGCGCTTTCAGCCCCTTGGCCGCCGCGTTACGCGCGAGCAGGCCGGCGCCCAGCATCACTGCCGGATTGGAGGTGTTGGTGCAGGAGGTGATGGCGGCGATGACCACCGAACCGTCGCGCAGCTGCCAGCCGGCGCCGCTGTCGCTGGCATGCTCGGCCTGCGCGGCCTTGGCGCCGACCGCGGTTCCACCGCCGCCTTCGTTCTTCAGGCGGTCTTCCTGCTTGAGATCGGTCAGCTTCTTGCTGCGTGCCTCGGCGAACGGCTTGAGGCTTTCGCGAAAGTTGGACTGCATGTCTTCCAGCAGCACGCGATCCTGCGGGCGCTTGGGGCCGGCCAGCGACGATTTGACCTCGGCCATGTCCAGCTCCAGCGTGGCGCTGTACTGGGCGGGCGGGGTGTTGGCGTCGTGCCACAGGCCTTGCGCCTTGGCATAGGCTTCCACCAGGGCAATCTGCTCCTCGCTGCGGCCGGACAGGCGCAGGTAGGTCAGCGATTCGTCGTCGACCGGGAAGATGCCGCAGGTGGCGCCGTATTCCGGTGCCATGTTGCCGATGGTGGCGCGGTCGGCCAGCGGCAGGTGCTGCAGGCCTTCGCCGTAGAACTCGACGAACTTGCCGACCACGCCGGCCTTGCGCAGCATCTGGGTAACGGTGAGTACCAGGTCGGTGGCGGTGGCGCCTTCGGGCAGCTTGCCGCTGAGCTTGAAGCCAACCACCTGCGGAATCAGCATCGACGAGGGCTGGCCCAGCATCGCGGCCTCGGCCTCGATACCGCCCACGCCCCAGCCCAGCACGCCGATGCCATTGATCATGGTGGTGTGGCTGTCGGTGCCGAACACGGTGTCGGGATAGGCGATCCGGGTGCCGTCCTTGTCCGCGCTCATCACCACACGCGCGAGATTTTCCAGGTTCACCTGGTGGACGATGCCGGTATTGGGCGGCACCACCTTGAAGTTCTCGAAGGCCTTCTGACCCCAGCGCAGGAAGCCGTAGCGTTCCTGGTTGCGCTGGAATTCGATCTTGCCGTTGAGGTCGAGCGCGTCGGGCTTACCGAACACGTCCACCTGCACCGAGTGGTCGATGACCAGTTCGGAGGGGATCTGCGGGTTGATCTGGTCGGCGTCGCCGCCCAGCTTGACCACCGCGTCGCGCATTGCGGCCAGGTCGACCACGCAGGGCACGCCGGTGAAATCCTGCAGCACCACGCGCGCGGGCATGAAGGCGATTTCGATATCGGGTTCTGCCTTGGGGTCCCACTTGGCGACCGCTTCGATATGGTCCTTGCCGACGGTCACGCCACCGTCTTCGTGCCGGAGCAGATTCTCCAGCAGGATCTTCATCGAGTAGGGCAGGTGGCCGATGTCGAAGCGTTCGCCCAGCTTCGGCAGGCTGTAGTACTCGTAGCGTTTGCCGTGGACCTCAAGCGAGGTGCGAGTGGAAAAGGAATCGCTCATGCGTCACTCCTATGGCGTCTAAGGCTTTAGGTAGGACCATATTCTGAGCGATTCAGTGTGTACGCACGGTGTGTCCGGCGCGATCTGCAAGCTTGAGTACGACATCGCAAGTACGTATCATATGTGCATACTTTCTGGAGCATGCTCATGGAAGCCACCGTTGCCGAACGCGGACAGATCACCCTGCCCAAGGCCGTGCGCGACGCCCTGGGCCTGACCAAGGGCACCACGCTGAAGATCGAGCTCGACGGCGGGCGCATCATCCTGCGCAAGGACGTCAGCGAGGCGCTGCGCAAGGTGCGCGGTAAGTTCAAGCTGGTCGATGGCCTGACCAGCACCGACGAGGCCATGCGCGCCATTCGCGGCCGCGCCCCCGGGGACCCGTTCGACCCATGATCGCCCTGGATTCCTCGGTGCTGCTCGATATTTTGATCGGCGACCCGGTCTACGGCGAGGTGTCGGAGATCTGCATCGGCGATGCGCTGGCGCGCGACGAGGTGGTGGTCTGCGATGCGGTGGTGGCCGAAGTGCTGGCCATGCTCGACACCCAGGTCGACCTGATGGAGACCCTGGCCTCGATCGGGGTGCGTTACGAGGCCACCCAGGAAGCGGCGGCGGTGCGCGCCGGCCACATGAACAAGCGCTTCCGCGCGCGCGGCGGCAAGCGCGAGCGGGTGGTGGCGGATTTTTTGATCGGCGCCCACGCGATGCTTCAGTGCGACGGCTTGATTACCCGCGACGAGGGCTTTTTCCGCGACTACTTCAAGGGTTTGAAGATCACCGTGCCCAAACCCGTTGCCTGATCCACGTCTTCTGATCCACGTCTGACGTTTTTACACATTCACTGCTGTCCTTTTGGAGAACCCGCATGTTGGAAGCCTACCGCCACCACGTTGCAGAGCGCGCTGCGCTCGGTATCCCGCCGCTGCCGCTGACCGCGCAGCAGACTGCCGAAGTCATCGAGCTGTTGAAGGCACCGCCGGCGGGCGAAGAGCAGTTCCTGGTCGAACTGCTCAGCCAGCGCGTGCCGGCCGGCGTCGACGACGCCGCCAAGGTCAAGGCCTCGTACCTGGCCGCCGTCGCCTTCGGCACCGAAAAAACGGCGCTGATCAGCCCCACGCGTGCCACCGAGCTGCTCGGCACCATGCTGGGCGGCTACAACATCCAGCCGCTGATCGACCTGCTGGACAACGCCGAGCTGGGCGCCACCGCCGCCGAAGCGCTCAAGCACACCTTGCTGGTGTTCGACGCCTTCCACGACGTGCAGGAAAAGGCCGAAGCCGGCAACGCGCACGCCAAGGCCGTGCTGCAGAGCTGGGCCGATGCCGAGTGGTTCACCAGCAAGCCGGAAGTGCCGCAGAGCATGACCGTCACCGTGTTCAAGGTGCCTGGCGAAACCAACACCGACGACCTGTCGCCGGCGCCGGATGCGACCACCCGCCCGGACATCCCGCTGCACGCACTGGCGATGCTGAAGAATGCCCGCGAAGGCGCAGCGTTCGTGCCGGAAGAAGACGGCAAGCGCGGCCCGATCCAGGCCATTGCCGACCTCAAGGACAAGGGCCACTTGGTTGCTTATGTGGGCGACGTGGTCGGTACCGGTTCTTCGCGCAAGTCGGCGACCAACTCGGTGCTGTGGTGGACCGGCGAAGACATTCCGTACATCCCGAACAAGCGCTTCGGCGGCGTGTGCCTGGGTAGCAAGATCGCGCCGATCTTCTACAACACCATGGAAGACGCCGGCGCTCTGCCGATCGAGCTGGACGTGTCGCAGATGGAACATGGCGATGTGGTCGAGCTGCGTCCCTACGACGGCAAGGCACTGAAGAACGGGCAGGTGATCGCCGAGTTCGCGATGAAGTCGGACGTGCTGTTCGACGAAGTGCGCGCCGGTGGCCGCATCCCGCTGATCGTCGGCCGTGGCCTCACCGCCAAGGCGCGCGAATTCCTCGGCCTGCCGGCGTCGGACCTGTTCCGCCTGCCGATGGACCCGCCGGACACCGGCAAGGGTTTCTCGCTGGCGCAGAAGATGGTCGGCCGCGCCTGTGGCCTGCCGGAAGGCCAGGGCATGCGCCCGGGCACCTATTGCGAACCGAAGATGACCTCAGTGGGCTCGCAGGACACCACCGGCCCGATGACCCGCGACGAGCTGAAGGACCTGGCGTGCCTGGGCTTCTCCTCGGACCTGGTGATGCAGTCGTTCTGCCACACCGCGGCCTACCCGAAGCCGGTGGACGTCAAGACCCACCACACCCTGCCGGAATTCATCTCCACCCGCGGCGGCGTGTCGCTGCGTCCGGGCGACGGCGTGATCCACAGCTGGCTCAACCGCATGTTGCTGCCCGACACCGTGGGCACCGGCGGCGACTCGCATACCCGTTTCCCGATCGGTATTTCGTTCCCGGCCGGCTCCGGTCTGGTGGCCTTCGCGGCCGCCACCGGTGTGATGCCGCTGGACATGCCCGAGAGCGTGCTGGTGCGCTTCAAGGGTGAGATGCAGCCGGGCGTGACCTTGCGCGACCTGGTCAACGCGATCCCGCTGTATGCAATCAAGGACGGTCTGCTGACCGTGGCCAAGCAGGGCAAGAAGAACATCTTCTCCGGCCGCATCCTGGAAATCGAAGGGCTGCCGAACCTGAAGGTGGAGCAGGCATTCGAACTGTCCGACGCCTCGGCCGAGCGTTCCGCGGCCGGTTGCACCGTGCACCTGGACAAGGCGCCGATCATCGAATACCTGACCAGCAACATCACCCTGCTGCGCTGGATGATTGCCGAAGGCTATGCCGATGCGCGCACGCTGGGCCGCCGCATCAAGAAGATGGAAGAGTGGCTGGCCGACCCGCAGCTGCTGCAGCCCGATGCCGATGCCGAATACGCTGCGGTCATCGAGATCGACCTGGCCGATATCGTTGAACCGATCGTGGCATGCCCGAACGACCCGGACGACGTCAAGACACTGTCCGAGGTGGCCGGTGCGGCGATCGACGAGGTGTTCATCGGTTCGTGCATGACCAACATCGGTCACTTCCGTGCCGCCGCCAAGTTGCTGGAAGGCAAGCGCGATATCCCGACCCGGTTGTGGGTGGCACCGCCGACCAAGATGGACGCCTCCGAGCTCACCAAGGAAGGCCATTACGGCACCTTCGGCGCGGCCGGCGCACGCATGGAAATGCCCGGCTGCTCGCTATGCATGGGCAACCAGGCGCAGGCACGCGAGGGCGCCACGGTGTTCTCCACCTCCACGCGTAACTTCCCCAACCGCCTGGGCCGCAACACCAATGTGTACCTGGGTTCGGCGGAGCTGGCGGCGATCTGCTCGCGTCTGGGCCGGATTCCGACCAAGGAGGAGTACATGGCCGACGTGGGCGTGATCAAGACCAGTGGCGAGCAGATCTACCGCTACATGAACTTCGATCAGATCCAGGAGTATCAGGGCGTGGCCGAGACGGTCGCTGCCTGACCTGGCGAGCGAGACCAAGACAGGACGAAATGCCCGGCACTGCCGGGCATTTCGCTTTTTGCGCGTTGGCTTCGCGTTGCATCCACGATGACAGGCGATAAGGCAACCAGCAGCTGACTGAAGTGGCGCATTGCAACAAAAATCTGAAGTCGGGGGAGCTAGTGTCCGGCACTCCCCCCACTTACCTTCAATGCCATGCCCACTTGCACGATCGCTGGTCAACCATTGCACTACGCACAATACGGTCAGGGCTTCCCGGTCCTGCTCGGCCACAGCTACCTCTGGGATGCGGCCATGTGGGAGCCGCAGATCCAGGTCCTGTCGCAGCACTACCAGGTCATCGTTCCGGAGCTCTGGGGCCACGGGCAATCGGGCGGATTGCCCGACCGGACCCGGGGCATCGACGACCTGGCGCGGCAGATGCTCGGCCTGCTGGATGCGCTGCAGCTGCCGCAGTGCGCAGTGGTGGGGTTGTCGGTTGGCGGCATGTGGGGCGCTGAGCTGGCGCTGCTGGCGCCGGAGCGTGTCCGCAGCCTGGTGTTGATGGACACCTTCCTCGGTGCCGAGCCGCAGGCCACGCGGACGCGTTACTTCGGCATGCTCGATGCGATCGAGGCGGCGGGGCAGGTGACGCCTGCGCTGATTGAGGCGATCGTGCCGATCTTCTTCCGTCCGGGGATCGATCTGACCTCGGCGTTGCCGGCTGCATTTGCGCAGCGCCTGGCACAGCTTTCGGTTGAGCAGTTGCGTGCTTCGATCGTGCCGCTCGGGCGGCTGATCTTCGGTCGGGCCGATCGCCTGGACGCGCTGTCTGCACTGGATCCGGCACGCACGTTCTTGCTCGGCGGCGATGCCGATGTGGCACGCCCGCCGGAAGAGGTGTGGATGATGGCCGAGGCGATCTGTTGCGATTACGAACTGGTGCCCGATGCCGGGCATATCGCTTCGCTGGAAAACCCGGCGTTCGTCAATGCGCAGTTGCTGGGGTGGTTGAAGCGTACGTTGCACTGAGCGTGGACGTTGCGGTGATGCCTGCGTCGTTGAGTGAGTGCGGGATGCAGCCCGTACCCTCACCCCAACCCCCGCTCCGCGCCCCGGCCCGGCCCGCACTTGCGGCGCGGGCGCTCCAAGGCACGCGCGCCAGTGACGCGCAAGCCGTGCCTTCTCGCCCCGATGGGAGAGGGGCTAACTCCCTTCTCCCATTGGGACATTGTCCTCCTTCATGGGGGAGAAGGTGGCGCGCAGCGCCGGATGAGCGGACGGGCGACTCGGGTACCGCCAGCCGCCGGGCAGCAACCCGCTAAGGCTGCGCGCGCAGCCAGGCTTCCAGTGCCGCAGCCGGCAACGGGCGCGAGAACAGATAGCCTTGCAGCACCTCGCAACCCAGGTCGGCGAGAAACAGGCGCTGGGCCTCGTTTTCGACCCCTTCGGCCACCACGTGCTTGCGCAGGTGCTCGCCGATGCGCAGGACCGAGGTGGTGAGTGCGCGCGCGTCTTCGCTGTGCTCGATGTCGCGTACGAAGCTCATGTCCAGCTTGAGTTCGTCGATCGGCAGGCGATGCAGGTGGCTGAGGCTGGAGTAGCCGGTGCCGAAGTCGTCCAGCGACAGCGAGATGCCGGCTTCGCGGATCGCGTGCAGGTTGTCCAGCACGCCGGACTGCCCGGAGAGCATCACGCTCTCGGTCAGCTCCAGGGTCAGGTCGGACGGTTGCACGCCGGTGTCTGCCATCAGCCGGAGCAGGTCGGGCAGCATGCGCGGGCTTTCGAAGCCGCTGGCCGACAGATTGACCGACACGCGCGCCACCGGCACGCCGCGTTGGCGCCAGTCGGCCACCTGTTCGCAGGCGCGGCGCAGCACCCAGTCGTTGAGCTGCGGCATCATGCCTTGCTCTTCGGCCACCGGCAGGAACCGCGCCGGCGAGATCGCGCCCAACTGCGGGTGGTTCCAGCGCAGCAACGCTTCCACGCCATACAGTGCGTGCGGTGCGGCGCTATGCATCTGCGGCTGGTAATGCAGCTGCAGCTGACCGCGACCGATGGCCTGACGCAGCTCCGCTTCCAGCGCCACGCGCTCCTGCGCCATGCGATTCATGTCGGAACTGAAGAAACGAAAGCGTCCGCCGCCTTCCTTCTTGGCGCGATTCATCGCCAGATCCGCGTGCCGCAGCAGGATGTTGATGTCGCGGCCGTCCTCGGGAAACATCGCCACCCCGATGCTCGCCGACGGATGCACGGTCATGTGGCCGACCGATAGCGGGCCGGCGATGGTGCCCAGCACGCGTTCGGCCGCGGCACTGGCCTGTTCGGCACTGCATTGCGGCAGGGCCAACGCAAATTCATCGCCGGCCAGACGCGCCAGCATGGCGGTGGCCGCCAGCTGGTCGGCGATGCGCAGCGCGGTATCGCGCAGCAGGCCATCGCCGGCCGCATGGCCCTGGCTGTCGTTGATCAGTTTGAAGCGGTCGATGTTGATGAACATCAAGGTGGCCGGCTCGCCGGCATATTCGGCCTGGGTCAGCGCCTGCTCGGCGCGTGCGCTGAACATGATGCGGTTGGGCAGGCCGGTCAGCGCGTCATAGAACGCGAGTTGATGCACGCGCTGGCGGATCTGCTCGCGCTCCAGTGCCAGGGTGCACAGTTGCTGGCACAGCTCGGTGAGCCGCACATGCCAGGCGTCGGCGCGTTGCGGCTTGCGGTAGTACAGCGCAAAGGTGCCCAGCACGCGCGCGCTGTTGGAGCGGATCGGCGTGCTCCAGCAGGCACGCAGGCCCATCGGGAGCAGTGTCTGCCGATACGGCGCAAACAGCGGGTCGGTGGCGATGTCTTCCACCATCACCGCGCGGCCACGCCAGGCGGCGGTGCCGCAGGCACCGGCGGTCGGTGCAATCTTCAGGCCGTTGACCGCATCGGCGTATTCCGGGGGCAGGCTGGGCGCAGCCAGCGAATGCAGGCAGCCCTGATTGTCCGCGCTCATCACGGTCGCAATGACATCCGGTGCAATGCGTTCGACTTCGGTGCAGATCAACGTCATCACTTCGATCAGCGGGCGCTCCTGCACCAGCGCTTCGAGCACGCGATGCTGCAGCACCTCGTGCATCTTGGTTTCGGTGATGTCGGTCAGCACCGCGACATAATGCGAGGGGTTGTGGCGGGCGTCGTAGATCGGATTGAAGTTGAGCGAAATCCACAGCGGGGTGCCGTCCTTGCGGTACACCAGCAGGTCGGCACGGGTATGCTGCAGGGCGTCGGCGCGGTCGCGGATGCGTGCAACTTCGCTCTGGTCGCTTTGCGCACGGGTCAGCACATCCGACGGACGCTGGCCGACCAGTTCGGCTTCGGTGTAGCCGAACATGCGCTGGAAGCCGTCATTGGCATACAGCAGCCGCGATTGCAGATCGCAAATCAGGATGGCGCTGCTGCTGCCGTCCAGCGCCTCGGCCAACAGGCGTGAGCGGCGGGCGTCCGGGTGCTCACCCGGCATGGCCATGCCGGCGGTAACCGGGCCGTGCGTGATGGCGCCTGACGTCAGCGTACCAGTGGCAGCGCCATCGCCGACTGGGCTGAGCGGCAGCGTTTCCACGGCGAACGCGGGTAGCGTTGCCCACGCATCCTCCACTGTCGGCAAGACAGTGGCCGGTTCGCCGAAACGCGGCAGATCGGTCGGGCGCGGAGGCAGGGGGCACATGGGCGATCAGCGCGCCTGCGCCGACAGTGCGATGAGCCGTTCGGCCACGCGGTCCAGCGGCACCACTTCCTGCGCGGCACCCAGCTTGTAGGCGGCGCCTGGCATGCCCCAGACCACGCTACTGGCTTCGTCCTGTACCAGGGTGGGTGCGCCGGCCTGCAGCATTTCCAGCAGGCCGCGCGCGCCGTCGTCGCCCATACCGGTGAGGATGGCGCCCACCGCATTGGGGCCGGCATTGGCAGCGACCGAGCGGAACAGCACATCCACCGCCGGCTTGTGCCGGTTGACCGGCGGGCCGTCGTCGATGCGGCAACGCCAGCGCGCACCGTCGCGAATGATGCGCAGGTGCTGGCCGCCCGGCGGCAGATAGGCGTGGCCGGGCAGGATGGCTTCGCCATCGCTGGCCTCGCGCACCGACATCGCCGAGTGGCGGTTGAGGCGCTCGGCGAATGCGGTGCTGAAGCTGGCCGGCAGGTGCTGAGTCATCACTACCGCGGGCGCGTCGGCGGGCATGTGTTCGAGCACCACGCGCAGGGCTTCGGTGCCACCGGCGGAGGCGCCGATGGCGATCAGGCGGTCGGTGGTGCGGAAGCGCAGTGCGCTGCCCGGCACCGGCGCCGACTGCATGTCCAGGGTGACCTTGGGGGTGCTGGGGCGATTGAGCGCGCTGACCTTGGCCTTGGCGGCCATCTTGACCTTGCTGACGATCTCCTCGGCATAGCCTTCCAGCCCGCGCGCGACGTCGATCTTGGGCTTGGACACGAAGTCCACCGCGCCCAGGGACAGGGCCTGCAGGGTGGTATCGGCGCCGCGCTCGGTCAGCGAGGAAATCATCACCACCGGCGTCGGCCGCAGGCGCATCAGGTTTTCCAGGAACACCAGGCCGTCCATGCGCGGCATTTCCACATCCAGCGTGAGCACGTCCGGATTGAGGCGTTTGATCTTTTCGCGCGCCAGCAGCGGGTCGGCGGCTGAGCCGACCACTTCGATGCCCGGGTCGCGCGAGAGGATTTCGGTGAGCATCTGACGTACCACCGCCGAATCGTCGACGATGAGAACACGTACGGGAGTTTCCAGCGTCATTCGAACAGCTCCACTCCACCGGTGACCGGTGCTTTGGACAGACGGGCACGCACGGCCGATTCGGCGGCGGCGACTTCGGCTTCGTGCGCGTGCGGCAGACGCTGCACGACCACCCGGCCGGTCGTCGGGAAGAACCACACCTTGCGCGGATGGATGCCGCACAGATCTTCGGCAATGATGGGAATGTGTTCGGCCTGCAGGTACTGGCGGACGAACTCGGCGTTGCGGGTGCCGACCGGGTTGCTGGTGAAGCCCTTGAGCACGTTGGCGCCGCCGAAGACCTTGGCTTCGATGCGTTTGCGATGCGCGCCGCGCTTGAGCATGTCGTTGATCAGCAACTCCATCGCATAACTGCCGTAGCGCGCGGGTGCGCCATCGCCGACCTGACCTTCGGGCAGCAGGAAGTGATTCATGCCGCCGATCTTGAGCACCGGGTCGCGCAAGCAGGCTGCAACGCACGATCCCAAGGTGGTCGTCAACGCGGTGTCGTCGTCCACCACCAGGTATTGGGTGGGCAGCAGCTTGGCGGTGATGGTCTGGAAGCGCGAATCGCGGTACCGCATCACGTCATCGACTTGCACGGCGGTGCTCATGCAGAGGCTCCTGCGCGCGGGGCGCGCCGATACAGCGTGCGGCCGCACGGCTGGATCAGATCGGCCGCGTGCAGGTAGTTCTCCGAGTGCCCGGTGTAGAGCAGGCCGTCGTCGCCCATGTGACTGACCAGACGCGACAGGATGCCGCGCTGGGTGGGCTTGTCGAAATAGATCATCACGTTGCGGCAGAACAGCGCCGCGTACGGGCCGCCCACGTCGTAACGCGGGGCCAGCAGGTTCAGCTGGCGGTATTCGATGAGCTGGCGCAGCGCCGGAATCACCCGGCACTTGCCCTCGTTGGGTCCGCTGCCGCGCTGGAAGTACTTGCGCTTGATCGAAGCATCCAGCGAGGCGACGCGGTCGATGGCGTAGACGCCGCGCGAGGCGGTCTCCAGCACCTGGGTATCGACGTCGGTGGCGACGATGCTCACCGGCGGGGTCAGTGTGCCGAAGGCTTCGCAGGCGGTGATGGCGATGGAGTAGGGCTCCTCGCCGGTGGAGGCGGCGCACGACCAGATCTTCAATGGCGCCTGCGAGGCGCGCTTCTGCAGTTCTTCGCGCAGCTTGTCGAAGTGGTGCGGCTCGCGGAAGAACGAGGTCAGGTTGGTGGTCAGTGCGTTGGTGAACGCCTGCCATTCTTCCTCGTCGTTGCCGGCTTCCAGCTGGTCGAGATAATCGCGGAACGAGCGCAGGCCAAGCACACGCAGGCGGCGCGACAGGCGGCCATACACCATGTCGCGCTTAGCCGGGGCCAGGGCGATGCCGACACGCTGATAGATCAGGTCGCAGACGCGCTTGAAATCGCGGTCGCCGAAATCGAATTCGCGTGTGTCTGAAGCAGGAGTCGTAGTCGTCATATCCATACGCGTCGTTAGCTATCACTGGATATCGGCCACGGAGCCGCGCAACTGAAGCGCCAATGCGTGGATTGCGCGAGGTTGTGTTCGGTAGGCAGTGTGATTGAGCCGGGCTGCGCGTTTGCCGGGCGCTGCGCGCTGACGCCGCACGCCGTGACATCCCCGGCAGCGTGCGCGCGCAGGGGTCAACCTAGATCCACGCTGCAGCAGTGGCTCCAAATGCACAACGCCCCGGCAGGGCCGGGGCGTTGTGGGTGACAGCGGTGGATCAGAACTCTTGCCAATTACCGTCGGCCAGGGCGGCCTGTGGCGTGGCAGGTCGCGCGGACGCTGCCGCAGTGCGCGGGGCCGGCTTTGCGGCGGTCTTGACGCCAACCGGACGCGATGCGACCGGACGCACGCGGGCCTGCGCGGCGACGGCGGCCGGTTCGTCCAGCTTGAACACCGACACCGCTTCGGCCAGGTGGCCGGCCTGCTCTTCCATCGAGCGGGCGGCCGCGGTGGCTTCCTCAACCAATGCAGCGTTCTGTTGGGTGGTTTCGTCCATCTGGGTGATGGTCTGGTTGACCTGCTCGATGCCGGCCGACTGCTCCTGCGAAGCGGCCGAAATCTCGCCCATGATGTCGGTCACGCGCTGCACGCTGGCCACGATGTCGGCCATGGTGGCACCGGCCTTGCGCACCAGTGCCGAGCCTTCGGCAACCTTGTGCACGGAATCGTCGATCAGGCCCTTGATCTCCTTGGCCGCACCGGCCGAGCGCTGTGCCAGCGTGCGCACTTCCGAGGCCACCACCGCAAAGCCGCGGCCCTGTTCGCCGGCACGCGCGGCTTCCACTGCGGCATTCAAGGCCAGGATATTGGTCTGGAACGCAATGCCGTCGATGACGCTGATGATGTCGGCGATCTTCTTGGACGAGGCTTCGATGCCGGACATGGTGGTGACCACCTGCGACACCACCTCGCCGCCCTGCGAGGCCACACCAGTGGCGCCGATCGCCAGCTGATTGGCCTGGCGGGCGCTTTCGGCGTTCTGCCGGACGGTGGAAGTGAGCTCTTCCATCGAGGCGGCGGTTTCTTCCAGGTTGGCGGCCTGCTGCTCGGTGCGCTGGGACAGGTCGGTGTTGCCGGAGGCGATCTCGCCGGCCGCCGCGTTGATGGCGGTGGACGAAGACTTGATGCGCCCGACGATGTCGGCCAGCTGTTCGGCGGTGGCATTGGCATCGTCACGCATCTGCGCGAACACGCCGCTGAACTGGCCGTGCATGCGCACGGTGAGGTCGCCGCGCGACAGTGCCGACAGCAGCGACGAAATCTGCTCGATACTGGCGGCGTTGGCATCCAGCAAGCCGTTGAGCTGCTGCGCCAGCTGCAGGAAGAAGCCCTGCTTGCCGTCGGTTTCCACCCGGCCGCTCATGTCGCCGCTGGCGGCGGCACGCACGATGCGGGCGACTTCTTCTTCGACCTGGACTTCGACGGTGCGGTCGCGCCACTCGCAGACTTCGCCGGTATTCTCGCCGTGCTCGTTCTTGATGCCGGTGACCGTCTGCGCCAGCACCACTTCGCCGAAGCGCTCTTCGAAGCTGGTGACGCCATCGCGTTCCAGCGCGGCGATGGCCTTGCGCACGGTCGCATCCGACAGACCCAGGTAGCTGATGTGCTGGCCGATGACCTTGTTGGCATCAAATTCCGGCGAGGCCAGGCGGATGCTGCTCTCGTACTGCGCAACGATCTTCTTGAACGCGTCGTTGGCGTAGATCATGACGCGGTCGGGATCGGTGATGAAGGTGCCGGTGGACGACTTGTCCAGCGCGGTACGGATACGCAGGTTTTCGTCGGCGATGGTGCGGTCGCGTTCGATGCGCTCCTTCAGATCGCGCTGCATGCGCTGCATGGAACGCATCAGTTCGGCCACTTCATCCTGGCCCTGCACATTGATCTGGCCGTCCAGCTTGCCGCCGGCGATCTCGGTGGCGGTGCTGACCGCACCACGCATGCTGCGCACGATGGCGCGGGCAAACAGGAACGCCAGGCCCAGGCCGCCGGCAATGCCGATCAGCAACACCAGCAGGGTCAGCGTGACCGAGGTGGCGTGGACCTTTTCGGCCTTGGTCTTGGCAGCCTGTGCCAGCAGGTTGTCTTCGGCGATCAACGCGGCCAGCGAATCCTTGGCCTTGTTGTGCAGGGTGCGGGTTTCGCCGACAAACGTGTCGACCGCATCGTCGGGCAGGTTCAGTTCGACCATCTCGTCGACGCTGGCGTAGGAGGCGGCGGCCTTCTTCCAGTCCGCCACGAAGACGTCAAAGAGTTTTTTCTGCTGCGGACTTTCGATCAGGCGCGGGTAGCCCTTGATCGTTGCTTCGATTTCGCCATTGAGGCGCTTGGCGCGGACCTTGGCTTCCTGCTTGACCGCGTCGCTGGCGCGCACGAGGTTTTGATAAGACGCATTCCGGTATTCGCCGAGCATGCCGCGCAGATCGCCGGCTTCGCGCACGCTGGACATGGTGTTGCCGGCCAGGTCGCGGGTGACGTTGTTGAGCGATGCCAGGCCCGCGTAGGCGATGATTCCCTGCACCAGCATGATCAGCAGCACGATGCCGAATGCGAGCATCAGGCGCGGCATCAACTTCAGATTATTGATCCATTGCATTGACACGATTCCCCGTAGAAGTCAGTCCGCATAACCCACACAGCACATCGCCACGCGTGGGCGTGGCGATGTGCGAGGCGATTACTTGATGGTGGCGAGCTTCAGGCCGGCCGGGGAGCTGACTTCGATTTCGGCGCGCGAGCTGTCGCGCTGGATCTTGCCGAGGACGCAGACGTCCTTGCCTTCCAGGGATTCGGGGGCAAAGCTGAACTTGCCGCGGTTGGCGCCGTCGATGCGGGCCGAGAAGGTGTGGCGCGGGAACATGCCGCCCATGTACAGGAAGGTGGGCTCACCTTCCGAGCTCTGCGCGTACTTGGCCTTTTCGACCTTGCCGCACACCATGCCGTCCTTGCCGACGAAGCGGGTGGCCATCTCCGGCGGAATCATTTCCTGCGACTGGGCCGACAGCGTGGGAGCAACGATCACGAGAGCAGCGACGGGGAGGAGCGAGAGCAGGAACTTCATGTGGATTCTCCAGAATCGAAAGTCGAACAGTGACCCGTTTGTGAACGCGGGCTTCTATTCAGCTATCGGCTAGCTCCGGTTCAACTTGAATCCAAAAAACGTGAATCGCATCGCACTTTGATTCGGTCGTGCGTCGCGTGTCGGGACGCTCCTGACACCTGATGGTCGTACAGGACCTCCAGAAACCGCTGCGGCCGTCTGATTGCGTGTGGGCTGACGGCGAGCGACGTGCAAACGCACATCGCAGTCACTGCCAGTCACACGCCATCTGACGACCGCGGGCACCGCTACTTCCGTTGCGTCGCTCGGACGCGTCGATCGGCAACGCCGATCAGGCGGCTTCTTCGGCCAGCTGCTGCTGACCCAGCTCGGTGCTGTCGAGCAGGGTTTCGATGTCCAGCAGGATCAGCATGCGATCGTCCTGGGTGCCGATGCCGGAAATGAAGCGGGTGTCCACCGAGGCGCCGAATTCGGGGGTCGGGCGGATCTGGTCGTCGTTGAGCGGGATGACGTCCGAGACGCTGTCGACCACGATGCCGACCACGCGGTCTTCGACGTTGAGCACGATCATCACGGTGAAGGCGTCGTAGCGCGCTTCTTTGAGGCGCAGCTTCAGGCGCAGGTCGATCACCGGCACGATGGTGCCGCGCAGGTTGATCACACCCTTGATGTAATCGGGTGCGTCCGGCAGGCGGGTGACCGAATCGTAGCCGCGGATTTCCTGCACTTTCAGGATGTCCACGCCGTAGTGTTCTTCGCCCAGGGCGAAGCTGAGGAATTCACCACCGGTGCCGGTGGCAGTGCTTTTGTCGTTCATGAAAACTCCGGGCGTTGCGGCTGAGTGTCAGGTTGCGGCACAGGGTTGGAAGAGGGTTGCCATAGCAACATCGGCGCCGCGCTCGGCAACTTTAGGTGCGTGCCGGGGACGGTACGGTCGGGTTCAGAACACGCCGCTCTTGCGCGCATTGCGCTGGCGGTCGACCCGGAAGATGTAGCGCTGGATGGTTTCATCGGCGCCGCGCGGCAGGTCGCTGTACTGCATGCCGACCCGGAAGCCTTCGCTGCCGTTTGGCAGGGTCTGCTTGTACTGGCTGCAGACCGTGAGCGGCAGCGCGATCGGCGCGGCATCGGGCAGTTGCAGGGTGCAGTTGCGGTAGGTGCGCTGCAGTTCGAGCAGGGGCATGCCGGCAGTGAGCGAGACGGCCAGGCCGCCGCTGCTGATGTCGATCACACGCAGCTGCAGGTTGAGGTTGCCGCCCTGCGCGTCATCCTGGCGGATGATGCAGATGGGCGAGTCGGTGATCGGTGTCTCCAGCCGGTACGACTCGCGGCGCTGCAGGTGGTACATCACTTCCGGCAGCTCGGCGCGGAAGGCGACGTGGATGTCGCGCTCCAGGCGTTCGGCGTTGTCCAGGCGGAAACGGATGTTGACCCGTTCCAGCTGGGCGTAGCACAGCAGGTACTTGGCGCCTTCGATGGCGCGGTTGGAGGCGTCGTTATGACTGCCGTCCAGGATCACGCAGTCGTCGTCTTCGTCGATTTCCAGCACGGCGGTGGGCACGGCCATGTCGCGGCCGGCCACGTGCATGGTCACCACGGCGCGTTGGTCCAACAGCTGGCGCAACAACCCACGGATCTGCCGCTTGTTGCGCAGCAGGTAACGCTCGTCACCTTCGGCGAGGTGATCGGCATCGTGGTCCAGCTCTGACTCTGAGGTATCGCCTTGGGACATGGGCACAAGCACAGTGGAAGCGGGATGAGGCCCGGAAGGTTGTCCCGGCGTCGCCTTGATATCGGCGGCAAAGCGAAATCTTTAAGCGCCGCTGACAAGATACGTTCGCTAAATCACCAGCCAACCGTCTGGCGTGGTGTCCTCGCCGATTGCGGGACCGTGTGGCGGCATGGATGCCGCCACCGAGCCTCCACGTACGGATTCACGGCGTGTCCCGCGAGCAGTGAGGGCACCGCGCGCTCGACCAGACTTGAAGATCGCCAAGTGATCGCGATAGGCCCGATGCAGTTGTCGCTACCTGATTGCTCAATACTGGCAGATCAGGCGGAGAGCGGATCATCTGCGCCTTTGCTGCAGGGCCCTTGCCCGCCCACCATCGCACGACACGCCGCAAGTACATCCCTGTAGCAACTGTGTTGTTGGAGTGGCTTTGGCTAGTCCATAAGCCGGGCACGGTGG
>NZ_JBEGFC010000017.1:0-78808 GCF_040202405.1 Xanthomonas sp. WHRI 6106
CACCGAGCCTACAGGGACGTACTTGCGGCGTGTCCCGCGAGCGGTGAGGGCGCCGCGCCCTCGACCAGGCTTGAAGAGAACCAAGCAATCACGATACGAAAGATGCAGTCGTCGCTACCTGATTGCTCAATACCCGCAGCAACGGCGCAGAGCGGATGATCTGCGCCGTTGCTGTAGGGCCCTTGCCCGCCCACCATCGCAGGACACGCTGCAAGTACATCCCTGTGGGCTCCGTGGCGGCATCCATGCCGCCAAGGGTCCCGCGACGGTGGGCGGGCAAAGACCCGTCGAGTTGGTCGGTCTGCATGGATTTCAACAGCGACTAGCAAGCTGCGACGCGGTGTCTTTGCTATTCCGCAGCCTTTCACCCTGAAAGTCCAGCTGCACCTGGGCGACGCCAGGACGTGACCGACAGCGAGACAGTCTTCAAGAGATAGCGCTGCCAGGTCTTTCCAAGCGGACTGCGCGAATGCAGGCCGCTAGCGATTGCTGCCCGATCGATCACCGCGCTGTGGCGGTCCTGATGTTGCCGGCCTGGACGTAGTGATTTCGGTTTGCGGTGCAGGTTTGTCCCTGTCCTCGCCACGTACCGCATTGCCCGAGGTGCTGTCTATCAGGATCACCGGGGCCTTGGAGCGTCGACGCTGTTCGACGCGATGCGGCAGCGGGCTCAGTGCATCGCGCAACGCGCTCAGCGCCGGGTCCACGCCACGCAGCGGATACCACAGGCCGATCAGGCTGAAGTGGCGGCTGTAGCGCAAGGTCTGCGTGCTGCCGACCCATAGCGGTTGTGCGCCGGGCTGCAGGCGCGCGGCCGCGGGCCACAGGCGCAGCACATGCACGTGCCCGGGCGCCGCGTGGCGCACCATCAGCAAGGCTTCGACCTGGGTATCGAGCGTGGCCGGCAGGATCGGCACTTCGTCCGGGCGACCGCTGGCATCGAGCAGATGCAGCGCCTGTTCCCAGCCGGCCTGCGGTTGGGCCCGCCAGCCGCGCGATTCCAGCTGGCGCTGCAGCGGTGCAAGCGGCCCGGCCACTTGCACGTCCAGCGGCCAACGCTGGTCGTCGTCGAACTCGTTGCGCCGCGCCGGCAGCAGGCGCCATTGGCTGTTCCACCAATCGCGGGCGGGCAGATCCATCAGCAACGGCGGCGGCGGTTCGAACTTGGCCAACTTGGTCTCGAGATTGCGCGGCGCAAAGAAGATCGCGCAGCACACGAACACGCCGTAGAAGATCCACGACACCGGCTTGACCCAGAACGCGCGCGTGGCGCGGCGACGGTAGGCGATACCGAGCACCAGCAGCCAGAAGATGCCGAACAACATGCCGCCGACCACGTCGCTGAGCCAATGCGCGCCCAGGTACAGGCGCGCAAAGCCGATCAGCGAAACGATGGCGCCGCTGACCAGGTACGGCCATACCCGACGACGCCCCGGCAGCTCGCGCGCGATCAGCAGCGCGAAGAAGCCGAAACCAATGGTGGCCATGGTCACCGCGACCGATGGAAACCCGAAGCCGCTGCTGGCTGCCGGCGGGCGCACCACCTGCACGGTGGCGCCCAGCAGCTGGGTCAGCGCCAGACCGAAGGCCAGCGCGATCACCCAGTGCGTCACTGCCATCCAGCGCTGGCGCCAGGCCAGGTAGCCCATGGCCGCGACAATCGCCGGCAGCAGCACCTGCCAGTCGCCCAGCGAGGCCAGCGCCACCATCGGGTAGTCGGCCAGCGGGTTGCGCAGGGCCAGCATCAGGTCGTGCACGGCCAGGTCCACACGCAGCGGTTCGCCATGCGCCAGCACCACCATCAGCAACACGAACCAGCCCCAGCCCAGCAGCAACAGCATCAGCGCCATCATCGCCAGCGGCACCGACTCGCGACGGCGCGGGTCGAACACGCTGACCGACCAGTTGCCCAGCACCGGGTGCCGGTGCGACCACTCCAGCAAGCGTGCCAGCAAGGCATCCAGATGGCCTGCCGACCAGCGATACGAATACAACACCACCGCCCAGGCCAGGCCGATGACCGCGGCCAGCAATGTGACGACAACGAACAGGCGCCCGGCCACGGCCGCCACCGCGTCGTAGGCGGTTCCCAGCACCCAGCCCGGGACCAGAAACAGCAAGGCCCACGACACGCAGGCAAGGCCGCTGGCAATCAGATAGCGCTTGAACGGCATGTGCGACATGCCCGCAATGGCCGGCACGAACGGCCGCACCGCACCGACATAGCGGGCGATCAGGATGCTCTTGAAGGCGTTGCGCCGGAACAGCAACTCGCCGCGTTCCAGCAATTGCGGATAGCGGCGAAACGGCCAATAGGTATGCAGCTGGTGGCCCCAGCGATGGCCGACCCAGAAGCTCAACGCATCGCCGACGAACGCGCCCAGCGTGGCGCAGACCACCGCATACGGTCCGTTGATCTGGCCGAGCCCGATCAGCACGCCGATGGCGAACAGCAGGGGCAGCGCGGGCACGATGGCACCGAGCACGATCACCGCATCACAGAATGCGATGGCAAAGATCACCACGCCAGCCAAGGTGGGGTGGTGTCCGATCCACTCCAGCGTGGCGTCGATCCATGAGTTCATCCCCGAATTATAGGTGGGCACGGCGACGGCTGACTTGCGCGGTGCTCACATCCGGCTGTCCGCTTCACCTGAGGTTGCATCCAGGCCGCCAGCGCCTGCCGGTGCCACCTGCAGGCACGCCCGGGGCGGTATGGCGATGCACGGCGCCCGCCTACAATGGGGGATGAGTGACGACCGCGCGGGCAATCTGCCACTGAAGTCCGATACGTTCGGACGCATCCTGCTGATCCGCGACGCCGGCCGGGTGTTCGTGCGGCGCGACCTGAGCGTGGCGCCGTGGCTGTTGCGTGGTGTGGCCTGGTGGCTGGCGCGTCGCGAAGCGCTGGCCTTGCGCCAGCTGGACGGCCTGCCGCGCACGCCACGGTTGCTGCGCTGGGACGGGCGTCATCTGGACCGCAGCTATCTGACGGGCGATGCCATGTACCAGCGTCCGCC
Organism: Xanthomonas sp. WHRI 6106; assembly: GCF_040202405.1. Taxonomy (NCBI): domain Bacteria; kingdom Pseudomonadati; phylum Pseudomonadota; class Gammaproteobacteria; order Lysobacterales; family Lysobacteraceae; genus Xanthomonas; species Xanthomonas sp. WHRI 6106. The sequence goes on from NZ_JBEGFC010000017.1 coordinate 3,021, forward strand.
GCGTGGCGACCTGGCCTATTTCCGCAGTGCGCGCCGGTTGCTGCAGCAATTGCATCGGCGTGGGGTTGCCCACAACGATCTGGCCAAGGAAGCCAACTGGCTGGTACAGGACGACGGCAGCCCGGCGGTGATCGATTTCCAGCTGGCCGTGCGCGGCAACCCGCGCGCGCGCTGGATGCGCCTGCTTGCACGCGAGGATCTGCGCCATCTGCTCAAGCACAAGCGCATGTACTGCCCGGCCTCGATCACGCCGGTGGAACGTCGCGTACTCAAGCGTACCTCCTGGGTGCGCGAACTTTGGTTCGCCACCGGCAAACCGGTCTACCGCTTCGTGACCCGTCGCGTGTTGCACTGGGAAGACAACGAGGGGCAGGGGCCGAAGCCCTGAGGGGCGGGGATTGGTTGTTCGGGATTGGGGATTCGTAAAGGCGGATGGTGCAGGGCTGGTGGCTGGTCGGTTGAATCCAGCAGCGGCACATGACGCGTTCCGATTCGGCGCCGGTCACCGGCTGTAAGCTCTGACGAATCCCTAATCCCGATTCCCCAATCCCATGACCTTAAAAGGCAAAACCCTCTTCATCACCGGCGCCTCGCGCGGGATTGGCTTGGCGATTGCACTGCGCGCGGCGCGCGATGGGGCCAATGTGGCGATCGCGGCCAAATCGGCGGTGGCCAATCCCAAATTGCCCGGCACCATCCATAGCGCGGCCGCGGCGGTGACTGCGGCCGGTGGGCAGGCGCTTGCGCTCAAATGCGATATCCGCGACGACGCGCAGGTGCAGGCCGCCGTTGCTGCAACCGTGGAGACGTTTGGCGGAATCGACATCCTGGTCAACAACGCCAGCGCGATCTGGTTGCGCGGCGTCCTGGAGACGCCGATGAAGCGCTTCGACCTGATGCAGCAGGTCAATGCGCGGGGCAGTTTTGTGTGCGCGCAAGCCTGCCTGCCGCATCTGTTACGGTCATCCAATCCGCACATCCTCACCCTCGCGCCGCCACCTTCATTGAATCCGGCATGGTGGGGTGCACATACCGGCTACACATTGGCGAAGATGGGCATGAGCCTGGTCACGCTGGGGCTGGCCGCCGAGTTCGGCCCGCAAGGCGTGGCGGTCAATGCGTTATGGCCGCGCACGGTGATCGCCACCGATGCGATCAACATGCTGCCCGGCGTAGACGCCGCTGCCTGCCGTCGCCCGGAGATCGTGGCCGATGCGGCGCATGCGGTGCTGACGCGCGAGGCGGCCGGATTCCATGGCCAGTTCCTGATCGACGACGACGTCCTGGCCAAGGCCGGCATCACCGACCTGAGCAGTTATGCGGTCGACCCGTCGCATGCGTTGTTGCCGGATCTGTTTCTGGATTGAGTGCAGCGAACATCACTGCCCGCGTCGTTGGCGGGCTGCGGAGCGCGAACGGGAAGCGGCGCACGCAGGTACCGCGATTTCAGCGTGTGGGTGCGTTCGACCAGCGGTCGCGCCGTGCAGATCCGGCAGCCTCGCATACCACCTGAAGCGAGCACACGAGGTTCACGGCAGGGTTTGCTATGGTGCCCGACTGAAAACGTTTCCAACAAGGATGTGTCGCGCGTGTCTCCGAAGTTCCGTGTGCTCGTCCTGGCGGCATCTGTCCTGGCGGCCGCGTGTGGCGGCAAGCCGCAGCAGCCTGCAACTGGTGCCGAACTTGCCGGTGCCAAAACGTCTGAAAGACAGGCGGATTCCGTGCAGGGCGTGACCGCCAAGCTTGCCGCTTACATCGACTGCTTCAACGGCGTCAACGCAAAGGTCCACGCCGGCGCCAGGTATTACACCGGCTGGATGCAGGACCCGTTCGCCGGTCCGACCGGTGGAGAGTCCGGCATGACCGGTCCGTACGATATCGACGATCACGACATGAAGCAGTGCGACGCACCGGTCCGCGCGGCCGCTGGGGCGACACCGGCGCTACCGGCATTGGACAAGGCAGCAGGCGACTATCGTGCGGCCCTGAAGGCACTGCAGCCGATCAGTCACGCGCTGGCCGATTACTACACGCGCCAGGACTACGAAGACGACCAGTTCGCCAAGGGCAAACAGCTGCACCCGCAGCTGATGGAGGCGCTGTCCGACTACGCCGATGCCAGTACCGCCTTCAGTGCCGAACTGGACCTGCAAAACGACGCGGTGCAGCGCGAAAAACTCAGAACACTGGAGCAGGGCGGGGGCCGTACGCGCGCGTACTACCGTCTGGCGATGATGCTCGACGCCAAGGAGATCGCCGATGCGCTGGAAGAAGAGTCGTTCGACGTGCCACGTGCCAACGCGCTGCTGGACGGCTTCAACCGTCTCTGCGATGAGGCGCACGCCCAGGTGGCCAATCAGGAGCCGGGCAAACTGAGCTGGAACAGCTTCGAAACCGCCGCGGAAAACTTCCGCAGGCAAGCCAAGGCGCGGGTGAAACGCGTGGTCGAAAAAACGCCGTATAGCAAGATGGAGCAGGGCTGGCTGGATAACCCCCTGATGGCGCCCGAAGGCTCGTCGCGCAAGTTGCTCGACACCTACAACGCGCTGGTGTCCGAAAGCAATCGTCAATAGTCAGTGCTGCCTCAGCCATCACACATGTGCCGGGCGATCGGCTGCGCCAGATACCTTTCGGCCGCACGCCGCGGCGGCCTTCTTCTTCAACCATCAATGGAACACAAGATGATCCACCAACTTCGTTATGTGCCACTCACCGCAGCGATCGCTTTTGCCGCGCTGTTTGCCGGCTGCCAGAAAAACGCACCTGCCGCTGCGGTGGAGGGCGCCGACAAGATCAATGCCTACATCGCGTGTTTCAACGGCGTCGAGCAGCCGATCCATGAGAGCTACCAGCAATATATCGGCTGGATGCAGAACCCCGAGGCGGGTCCGACCGGCAAGGAACGCGGTATCCGGGCCCCGGGCACGGTGCTGTCGCATCACGTGGACGAATGCGGCGCGCCGATGACCGCGGCGTTGGCGCAAACGCCGGCCAACCCCGAGCTCGACCCGGTGGCCAAGACCTATCAAGAACGCTTCACCACGCTCAACGACCGTATCGGGGAAGCGGTGCGCTACTACGACCGCGAGGATTATCTGCGCGATGACGGCAAGGGCATGAAGGCGCTGCACGCGCCGCTGATGCAGGCCTATCACGCATTCTTCGAGGCCGGCGAGGCCATGAGCGCCGCGCTTGAACATAACGAAGACACGCGTCGTCAGGCCCAGATCGATACGATCGAAAAAGAGGAAGGCCGCAGCGCGTCCTGGTATCACTTGAAGATTATCGGCGAGGGCAAGCAGCTGGTGCAGGTGCTGGACAACGACACGCCGGATCTTGCCGCAGCGCAGTCCCAGCTCGCGCGCTATCAAAGCATTCTGGAAGAGGCGCAGAAGGCCAAGGTCGGCCAGGGCGATGCGATGTGGGGCCACATGGAACGCTCTGCCGACAAGCTGGCGCGCGAGTCGGGGCGGTTGGTCGAGCGTATCCGGACCAAGACACCGTTGAACAAGAGCGAGCAGATGCTGCTGGAAAGCGGCTCGCTCCCACCGGGCGGCACGCGCCAGGCAGTGCTGGCCAGTTACAACGATCTGATCGACATGAGTAATCGCATGTCGCACTGAGGCTGTGCGCTTTCGCTGCCGCGTTGTGGATCGGATCGATCAGGTGAGTAGCAAGTTTCAATGGCACGGCTATTTCGAGTAGCCTGATTTAGATGGAGTTAAAAACCTAGTCGGTCGAGTGCGCGGTGCCCTCACCGCTTGCGGGACACGCCGTGAATCCGTCCATGGAGGACCCTTGGCGGCATCCATGCCGCCAAGGGTCCCGCAAGCGGCGAGGGCACCGCACCAGTAAGATTCAAGGTGGCTTCATTGGAAGCCTGCTCATTCTTGGATTGTTTTGGACAACTGAGTGGTGCGTCTAAGTGGTGGCGCTTTATACGAACACGCAGGTCATGCTCTGCTTGCACCGGCACACCGACCATCGTCGATGGTCCTCGCCCGCTCACCGTCGCGGGACCTTGAGCGGCACGGATGCCGCGCCAGAGCCTCCAGGGACGGATTCACGGCGTGTCCTGCGATGGTGAGCGGGCGAGGGCCCTGCAGCCAAGCGACAGATCATCGCTCTACGACTGATCTATCCGAACTATCCATCGCTACTCGGTGGGGCCTTGGGCTGTGGAAGGCCGCGAAGTAGTTGCGTTCGCCGCTCCAGGTCCGCAGCCCCCGCGTTAGCCGTTGGAGATATCCGGCAGCGGCTCGGCACATTGCCGGCAATAGCGTGCGTCGGCCGCGTGGCCTTCCAGCCCGCAGCGGGCGCAGTTGCGCGTATCGCGCTTGCCGGTGTGGCCACCGTCGCGCAGCGTGCTGGCCAGTTCGGCGGTGTAGATGCCAGTGGGCACGGCGATGATGCTGTAGCCGATCAGGATCAGCGCCGAGGTGACGAAACGGCCCAGCGTGGTCTGCGGCACCAGGTCGCCAAAGCCCACCGTGGCCATGGTGACGATGGCCCAGTACATGCTGGTGGGGATACTGGTGAAGCCGTGCTGCGGGCCTTCGATGACATACATCGTGGCGCCGGCGATCACGGTGATGGTGAGCACGCTGAACAGGAAGACCAGCACCTTGCGGCGGCTGCGCCATAGCGCGTCCACCAATTGCCCGCTTTCCTGAATGTAGCGGGTGAGCTTGAGAATGCGGAACAGCCGCAGGATGCGCAGCACGCGCACCACCAGCAGTGTCTGTGCGCCGGGCACGAAGAACGACAGATAGCTGGGTAGGATCGAGAGCAGGTCGATCACGCCCCAGATGCTGAGCGCGTAATGCAGCGGGCGCCGCACCACCGACAGCCGCAGCGCGTATTCGACGGTGAACAGCACCGTGAACGCCCATTCCAGCGGGACCAGCCAGTGCGCCGAGTGCGCATGGATGCGCGGCACGCTGTCGATCATGATCACCACCACGCTGGCCAGGATGGCCGCGACCAGCAACAGGTCGAAATTGCGCGAGGGGCGGGTGTCGTGCCGGTAGATGATGTCGAACCATTGCCGGCGCCAGCCGTCGTCGGTGGCGGGGGTGAGCTGAGGATCGGAGAAGGGGCGCATGCGCGCATTGTGCCGCAGCCGCGCGAATGCGCGAGAATGCCGGTCTCCCTTCCGCGTCTGTGACCCACCATCATGAGCACCGCTGCCGATTCGCCCCTGTCCCTCGCGCACTACTACCTGCCGGTGTATCGCCCGCGTCAGGTAGTGCTGGAGCGCGGTCAGGGCAGTCGCGTGTGGGACGATGCGGGGCGCGAGTACCTGGACCTGTCCTCGGGCATTGCGGTCAGCGGGCTGGGCCATAACGATCCGGACCTGGTAGCGGCGCTCACCGAGCAGGCCGGCAAGCTGTGGCACACCAGCAACATCTTCTATAGCGCGCCGCCGCTACGTCTGGCCGAAGAGCTGGTCACCGCCTCGCGCTTTGCTGAAAACGTGTTCCTGTGCAATTCCGGCACCGAGGCCAACGAGGCGGCGATCAAGCTGGTGCGCAAGTGGGCCAGCAGCCAGGGGCGCCCGGCCGACAGGCGCGTCATCGTGACCTTCCGCGGCAGCTTCCATGGCCGCACGCTGGCCTCGGTGACGGCCACCGCGCAGCCCAAGTACCAGGAAGGCTATGAGCCGCTGCCGGGTGGATTCCGCTATGTGGATTTCAACGACGTGGCGGCGCTGGAAACGGCGATGGCCTCGGGCGATGTGGCAGCGGTGATGGTGGAGCCGATCCAGGGCGAGGGCGGGGTGATGCCGGCCGCGCCGGGCTTCCTGGCCCGTGCGCGCGCGCTGTGCGATCAGCACGACGCCTTGCTGGTGCTGGACGAGATTCAATGCGGGATGGGCCGCACCGGCACGCTGTTTGCGCATTGGCAGGAGCAGGTGACGCCGGACATCGTGACGCTGGCCAAGGCGCTGGGCGGCGGTTTTCCGATCGGTGCGATGCTGGCCGGTCCCAAGGTGGCGCAGACCATGCAGTTCGGCGCGCACGGCACCACCTTCGGCGGCAATCCGCTGGCCGCGGCGGTAGCGCGGGTGGCATTGCGTAAACTGGCCTCGCCGGAGATTGCGGCCAACGTGGAGCGCCAATCGGCGGCGTTGCGCGCAGGGCTGGAGGCATTGAATGCCGAGTTCGATCTGTTTGCGCAGATCCGCGGACGCGGCCTGATGCTGGGCGCGGTGCTGGCACCGGCGCATGCCGGTCAGGCGGGGGCAATCCTGGATCTGGCCGCCAAGCACGGCTTGCTGGTGCTGCAGGCCGGCCCCGATGTGCTGCGCTTTGTGCCGGCACTCAATCTGACTGATGCCGAGCTGGCTGAGGGTTTGGCGCGTTTGCGGCTGGCGATTGCCGAGTATGTCGCGCAGTCGTGATGGATGCGTGCGTCCTGCGAAGTGCAGGATGATAGGGCTTGGCTTGGGGTGAGCGTGCGCAGTCTGGCGGGCAGGATTGCGAGGGCTGTCACTCGTTTGGTTTTGAGGTTCTGGCCTAATTTGGGGGCTCAGCTCGCTGCTGTGAGTTGCTTGTCTTCCGCCGTACCCTCACCCCAACCCCTCTCCCAAGGGGAGAGGGGCTGAAGGCATCGCTGTGGTGTCTGGTGGCGCGCACTGCTCGTGGGAGCTGCATGCAGTACCGCCGTTCGCTGCGGTTTGCGGCGCTTCCGATCCCCGAGCCCCGAATCCCGATATTTATTTATCCCAAGCCGTGACGTTTCAACACCCGTCGTAATGCGCGGGCGTCGCGCACCGTGTCGGCGTGCAAGCCGGCCGCGCGTGCGCCGCGCACGTTGACGAACAGGTCGTCGACAAACAGCGTGCGCTCGGCGCGTTCGCCGAGCTGCGCAAGCGCGCGCTGATACACCTGTACATCTGGTTTGCGGCCGCCGAGTGCGCCGCTGCATAGCACGCGGCCCTGCAGCAGCGGGAACAGCGGCGGCACGATCCGCTCGATCGCGTCCATCATCAGCGGGCCGTTGTTGGTGAGCACCGCCACCGCCGTGGTCGCCGCCACTGCCAGCACCTGCGCCACGACCGATGGGTCGGCGCGGCAGGCGGCGACGCGGGTCGCGAGCCAGGTGGCGCGATCGATCGTGTGCCCGAGCCCCTGGCTCAACTGCGCCAGGTACCCCTGCGTGTCGATCGTGCCGGCATCGTAGGCGCGCTCCAGGCCCTGCACGAACAACACCTCGTGCACCCGCTGCGGTGCGCAGCCCGCCGCCGCCGCCAGCGCGGCCATGCGCCGTGGCCGCGCGTAGTGCGCGAGCACGCCATCGAAATCGAGCAATAGCAGCGACGGTGGTGCGGGCGGCATCGGTGTGCTCATGCGGTGGCTGCGCAGCGTTGTCGATCTGTCGCGGCATGGCAAGCGCGCAAGACCTGTGATGCCCGAAACCGCCCAGGTAGGTCGCCGAGGCCTATTCAGAGTTTTGAATCCGATAGGAACCTACCCGCTTGCGCCGACCCTACCCTCCGCACCGCGGTTGCGGCGGAACTGTGCTGGTTATGGTCGATGCATGCCGCATTTGCGGTGTCAGCCGGTCTCGGGGGAGCGCCCGGTCACTCAGCACGCTACACGTCTCCAGGGGTTTGATTGCATGCGAAAGTGCCTGAATACCGATCACCTGGCGGCCTCGGTCGCCGCCCTCCTCAGCACCGCCCGCTCGCGCCGCACGCTGGCGTCGATGACCCTGTTGCTGGCCGGCGCACACAGCCTGCCAGCCGCCGCCCAGGATGCGCGCACGCTGGATGCGGTCAGCGTGGTGGGCACCGGCTCGACGCGGACCACCGCATCGATTTCGGTTGCCGAGATCCAGGCGCAGGTGCCGGGCGTGGCACCGCAGCAACTACTGGCCAGTTTGCCGGGCGTGAATGTGCAGACCACCGACCCGTTCGGGCTATACGAATTCGGCGATTCGATGACCATCCGCGGGTTCTCCGCCAACCAGATCGGCGTGACCCTGGACGGCATTCCGATCGAGACCTTCGACACCCGCGAAGGCGGGCCGATCACCCGGTACGTGTCCAGCGAGAACCTGCTCGATGTCACGGTGTCGGCCGGCTCGGGCGATGTCACCCAGCCGTCGTATCACGCACTCGGTGGTGCGATCCGCTACACCAGCCTGCCGCCGAAGGGCGGCGACAGCTGGAGCGGCAATCTCACCCAGACCATTGGTTCGGACGATCTGGTGCGCAGCTTCGTGCGCCTGGACACGCCGCAGTGGTGGGACGGCGGCCCGACTGCGTATGTCTCTGCCTCGCGCACCCAGGGCGGGGTGTGGGACATGGAGCCGGCCACGCAGAAAAGCGATCACTTCGAAGCCAAGATTCGCCAGGCCTGGGACGCGGGCACCCTGACGCTCGGCTGGATCTACAACAACCGTAAGGACTACGACGTGCAGTCGTACAACTCCGACGGGTCGGTGGCGTGGGACCTGCACGAGCGCATCACCGGCAACCCGGAAGTAGACGCCGAGCATTACAGCGAATGGCAGAACGGCCGGCGCGATTCGCTGCTCAGCCTGCATGGCGATTTCATGTTCAACGACGCCATCGGCGCCACGTTCACCGGCTACTACGAAAACAAGCATGGCTACGGCGTCGGCGGTACGCCGCCCAGCACCGCCACCGGCCTGTACAACGATGCGATCGCCGGCACGCCGGGGCGCACCGATATCGCCATCAACGACCCGCAGATCGTCGATGCCAACGGCAATGTCACCCGCGTCGGCGCCATGACACGGCGCGAAGAGATCATGGGCGGCGACCGTTACGGCATCACCGGTGCGGTGGCGTGGGACACCGAACACAACAAGCTCGAAGTCGGTGCGTGGTACGAAAACTACGATTTCGATCAGGTGCGCCCGCTCTACAACCTCGACCCGGCGACCGGTGCCTTGCTCAAGGGCTCGCGACCGGTCGTCATCTACTACGACAATCACTTCTCCACCGAAGTGAAGCAGCTCTACATCAAGGACACGCTGCGCCTGCTGGATGACCGGCTCACCATGGAGTTCGGCGCCAAGGGCCTGGACGTCAAACGCGACTACAACGGCATCGCCAACCTGGACGATTTCAATATCGGTGTGCGGCGCAATGTGACCATCAAGAACAGCGACTGGTTTCAGCCGCAGGTGGGTGCAAGTTTCCAGCTGGCCGATGGTGTGCAGGTGTTTGCCAACTACGCCGAAAACTTCAGCTCGGCGCCGCGCCTGGCGCTGACCTCCGGCGCGTTCAATCCGGACATCGCCCCGGAGGAGTCCACCAATATCGATATCGGCATCCGCGCCGAATCCACGCAATGGAGCGGCTATCTGGCCGCCTACAAGATCGACTACGAAAACCGCATCATCGCGCTGACCGACCCGGACCCGCTGGTGGTGGCTCCCACGGTATACGCCAATGTCGGCGACGTGCAGACCTATGGCGCGGAACTGTCGGGCATGTGGAAGCCGGCGCCAGGCTGGCGGTTGGGTGCATCGTTGACCTGGAACAGGTCCGAATTCCAGGACAACTATTTCGGCCCGGTCAGCGGCAATCTGGTACAGGTCAAGGGCAACGATGTGCCCGACGCACCGAAGGTGATGTTCAGCGTCAACGGTGGCTGGGAAGGCGAGCACTTCTTCGCCAACCTCGATACCAAATACACCGGCAAGCGCTACGGCGACACGCTCAACACCGATCAGGTGGATGCCACCTTCATCGTCAACGGCAGCGTGGGCTACCAGGGCGGCCACGCGGGATTCCTGGCAGGCGGCAGGTTGCAGTTGTCGGTCTACAACCTGTTCGACAAGGACGATGCGATCGGTGCGGTGTTTCCCAACGAAAGCTCCGGCTCGTATCAGCTGATCGCGCCACGCCAGTTGTTCGCCAGCCTGTCCTACCGGTTTTGAAACACAGCCGCGACCGGCCGTGCGGCCGGTCGCGTGCGTTTGTCCATGACATGCAGGGGACTATGCAGTGACGCAAGGCAATTACTCAGGAGCGATGACGCGGCGGCAATTGCTGGCGCGCATCGGCATGACCGCCGGCGGCGCCATGATGTACCAGGCGATGAGCAGCCTGGGCATGGCGGCCGAATCCAATTTCAAGGGGCCATTGCAGCTGGATGGCGACCCCAAGGGCGCATCGGTGTTGATCCTGGGCGCCGGTCTTGCGGGCATGAGCGCCGCCTTCGAGTTGCGCAAGGCCGGCTACCGCGTGCAGGTGCTGGAATACAACGGCCGCCCCGGCGGGCGTAACTGGACCCTGCGTGGCGGCGACCGCTACACCGAGCTGGGCGGTGCCGCCCAGCACTGCCAGTTCGACGAGGGGCTGTATCTCAACCCGGGGCCGTGGCGCATTCCGCATCATCACAAAGCAGTGTTGAGTTACTGCAAGCAGTTCGGGGTGGCGCTGGAGGCGTTCAATCAGGTCAACTACAACGCATTGCTGCACAGCCAGAAGGGTTTCGGTGGCAAGCCGCAGCGCTTTCGCGCCATCGATGCCGATTACAAGGGCCATGTCTCGGAGTTGCTGGCCAAGTGCACGCAGCAACACGCCTTGGACAAGAGCGTGAGCCGCGAAGACCAGGAAGTGTTGCTGGAATCCTTGCGCACCTGGGGCGCGCTCGATCAGAAGTTTGGCTACGTCAAAGGCAAGGACAGCAGCGAGCGGCGCGGCTTTGCGCGGTATCCCGGTGGCGGTCTGTCGGGCAAACCGGAGTTCTCCGATCCCTTCAGTGTGCAGGACGTGTTGCGCTCGCGCCTGTGGACCACGCTGGCGGCCGGCAACAACTACGAAATGCAGACCACCATGTTCCAGCCGGTGGGCGGCATGGACCAGATCGGCAAGGCGTTTGCGCGTCAGCTCGGCGATGCCATCACCTACAACGCCAAGGTCACCAGGATCGACCAGGACGGCAGCGGCGTGCGCGTGTCCTGGCAGGATGCGGCGCATGGCGGCGAAGAACGTATCGCCAGCGCAGAGTGGTGCATCTGCACGATTCCGTTGTCGGTACTCAGCCGCATTCCGGTGACCGCCAGCGACGCGATGACCACCGCGATCGGCAAGGTGCCGTACGCGGCATCGGTGAAGGTGGGGCTGCAATTCAAACGCCGTTTCTGGGAAGAGGACGAAGCGATCTACGGCGGCATCAGCTACACCGATCTGCCGATCACCCTGATCAGTTACCCCAGCACCGGCTATCACAGCCCCGGCAAAGGTGTATTGCTCGGTGCCTATGTCTGGGGATTGGATGCCTACCAGTTCACGTCGATGACGCCGGAGCAGCGCGTGCGCAAGGCGGTGGAATACGGTACGCAGCTGCATCCGCAGTATCCGAGCGAATTCGAAAACGGCATCGCCGTTGGTTGGCACCGCGTGCCGTTCACGCATGGCTGCTTCGGCATGTGGAGCGATCAGGCGCGCGCCGAGCATTACGAACCGCTGTGCCAGATCGACGGGCGCCTGGCGCTGGCCGGCGAGCACGTGTCGTACATCCCGGCCTGGCAGGAGGGCGCGATCCTGTCTGCGCACGATGTCGTCGGCCGTCTGCATCGCAGGGTGCTTGCCGCAGGAGGCCGCGCATGAGTCTGTTGCCACGCGCGCTGGTCGCCGCCGTCGCGCTGCTCATCGGCGCGTTGCTGTTGCCGCCGGGTCTGCGCGATGCGCGGGCGCAAAGTTCCGATGCCACCCAGCTGTTTCCGCAGCAGGGCTTTGCCAAGGCATCGGGACAGGAGGTGTACCAGGCCATCTGCCAGGGCTGCCACATGCCGGCCGGGCACGGTGCGCAAGGTGCGGGCGAGTATCCCGCGCTTGCCGCCAACCCCAAGCTGGCGGCCGGCCCCTATGTGACCATGATGGTGCTCGACGGCCACGCCGGCATGCCCGGCTTCGGTGACATGCTCGACGATCGCCAGGTGGCCGACGTGGTGAGCTATGTGCGCACGCATTTCGGCAACGATCACAGCGAACGTGTTACCGCCGACGACGTCAAGCTGCTACGCCATTGATCTTTCCCTGCCAAGGAGTTGCCATGTACCGCCCCATCGCACGCGCCCTCATCGCCACCCTCATCTGTTCTGCGGGTGTTGCCGCCGCCGACGCGGCCGAGGTGGTTCGACACAAGATTCCCAACAGCGATTTCCCCATTGCCGCGGCGGTGGAAATCCCCGCCGGCAAGGCCACGGTGTACGTCAGCGGAAAGGTGCCGGCAGTGGTGGATGCCAGCGCGCCCAAGGACTCCGCTGCCGCATATGGCGACACCAAGGCGCAGACGGTGAGCGTGTTGAACCAGATCAAGCAACAGCTGGCCGCGATCGGGTTGGGCATGGGCGATGTGGTGAAGATGCAGGTCTTTCTGGTCGGCGACCCCGCGCTGGGCGGGAAGATGGACTTCAACGGTTTCATGGAAGGGTATCGCCAGTTCTTCGGGACCAAGGAACAGCCCAACCTGCCGGCACGCTCGGCGTTCCAGATCGCGGCGTTGGGCAACCCGCTGTACCGCGTGGAGATCGAAGTGGTCGCCGTACGTCCCTGAGCCGGTATCGGCGCCTTGCTGGAGGTTGTGATGAAACCTGATATGTCGCGCCGCATGTTCCTGCGGGACTCGGCCCTGTTCGCCGGTGCTGCGGGTACCGGCACGGTGCCGCTACTGGCCAGTGCCGCCGAACGTTCCGTCGCCGTTGCACCGACCGCGGCCAACACGCTGGCACCGGTGATGATCGGCTCCAACGAATTCCCCGACGGACCGTCGGCGGCCGCAGTGAAGGCCATCGCGCAGATCGCACCGCAGGGCGGGCGTTATTTGCGCGATGTGCAGATGGAACTGATGAACACCCTGGCCGCGGAACTCACGCTGCCGGTCGACCACTTGATGGCCTACGCCGGCTCCACCGAACCGCTGGACTACACGATGCTGGCCTTCACTTCGCCGAGTGCGGCGTTGGTCACCGCCGACCCGACCTATGAATCGGGCTGGCGCGCGGCAACCCGCAATGGTGCGCGGCTGATCAAGGTGCCGTTGCGCAAGGATTTTTCGCACGACGTGCAGGCCATGTGCGCGGCCGACCCCAACGCAGGCGTGATCTACATCTGCAACCCCAACAATCCCACCGGCTCGGTCACTGCGCGCAAGGACCTGGACTATGCGCTCGCGCACAAGCCCAAGGGCAGCGTGCTGGTGGTGGACGAGGCCTACATCCACTTCGCACAGAGCACGCGCAGCGTAGTCGACATGGTCGCTGCCGGCGAGGACGTGGTGGTGCTGCGCACCTTCTCCAAGCTCTACGGCATGGCCGGCATCCGCTTGGGGTACGCGGCCGCACGCCCGGAGCTGCTGGCCAAACTGATGTTCTACAGCGTCAACAGCCTGCCGGTGACCGCGGCGGCCGCAGGCCTGGCCAGCCTGCGCGATCCGGCGCTGGTGCCGCAGCGGCGTGCACGCACCACGGCCACCCGGCAGGATGTCATCGGTTTCCTGGTCCGGCAGGGCTATGCCTGCACGGCCTCGGAAAGCAATTGCTTCATGGTCGATGTGAAGCGGCCGGCCGCAGGTTTCAAGGACGACATGGCAACGCATGGGGTCTTCATCGGCCGCAGCTGGCCGGTGTGGCCCACGTGGTCGCGGATCACCGTGGGTACCGAGGCGGAGATGGCACGCTTCAAGCAGGCATTCGTGCAGGTGATGGCCGGCAAGCGCGGCCCCTTGCCAGTGCCGCAGGTCGCGGCGCATGCGTCACTGGATGGCTGTTTCCATTACGCCTGAGGCAGGGATTGCGCGCTGGCATGGTGTGCGCGGTGGCAGGCGCGATCTGCAACACGTGGTGCCCCGGTGGATCTGCTCGCTGCGGGTGCTCGCTGCGCGCAGGCGAGCTGCAGCCGAGGTTCTGTAGATCGCGGCCAGGCGGTACCCTGGCAAGGCCGGCGCAGCGCGAGCGTCGGTGGGGTTGGATGCATCGCGTATTTCTTATCGCAGGAGTGTGCCTTGAAGCTGTTTTCGACGATTGCCGTGCTCGGCCTGGTGCTGATGGCACCTTCGGCCTGGGCCCGGACATGTGCGGTGACCATCACCGGCAACGACCAGATGAAGTTCGACCAGAGCGCCATCAAGCTGGCGCCCGACTGCACCCAGGTGAACCTGACGCTCAAGCACTCCGGCAAGATGGCCGCCACGGTGATGGGCCACAACTGGGTGCTGACCAAGTCCGCCGATTTCCAGGCGGTTGCCAACGCCGGCGTGCGCTCGACCATTGCCGACAGCTACCTGCCCAAGGGCGATGCGCGCGTGATTGCGCATACCAAGGTCATCGGCGGCGGCAACAGCACCACCGTCAGCTTTCCCACCAGCGCATTGACCAAGGGCGGCGCGTACACGTTCTTCTGCTCGTTTCCCGGGCACTGGGCGATGATGAAGGGCACGCTGAGTTTCGGATGACCGCGGCGCGCCACCGGGCCGGTCCCTGTGGCGCGCTGTATCGGTTGGCTGCCTCCGGCATCGTGTGAACGACGCTGCTGCCTCGCTACGTGGTCGCGCGCCGTTCCCCGCCATGTGAGGCACGCCAGGCAGGCGCCATGACGTGCACGCCCCTCACGGTGGCGGTGCGTCCATTGCGTGCTGGACGTCCCCGCCGCGTAACACGCCGCGTTGCAGCGCCTGCGCCAATGCGCCTTCGCGGCTGCGTGCATCGAGCTTGCGGTACAGATTCTTGAGATGGAATTTGACCGTGTTTTCCGACAGGTGCAGGTGGCGGGCGATCTGCTTGTTGGAATAGCCACGCGCCAGCTGTGCCAGCACTTCCAGCTCGCGCTCGCTGAACACGTCGCTGGAGGGATCGTCGTCGCCGCTGAGGCGTTCGAGCAGGGCCTGGATGGTCAAGGCACGCGTGGTGCCGCCCACGGTGTGCGGGTCGTGCTGCCGGAGCGAGCGCAGCATCGCCTTGGCGGGCAGGCCGAGTTCGACGATCGCCTGCCAGCTCTGTGTCAGCGCCACGTGGTCCAGGGCGCTGTACAGGTAGGGCAGGGCGGCGAGCAGTTCGCCGCGTTGCTGCAGCACCAGCGCGATGCGGGCGCGGGTGCGCGCGAGATGGCACAGGTTGTCGTTGCTCAGGCAGGCCTGCTCGATCTGGCCGAGGATGACCAGCGCTGCGCTGCTGCGTCCGGCCAGGCGGTGCCAGCGTGCCAGTGCGAACCCCATCGCCGCGCGATCGCGCCACCGGTGCGCCGCGCGCAATGTGTGTGCCAGCGAGGATTCGCCGCCGGTGCGTGCGATCAGCACATCGATGGCCGCGTTGCCGGGATGTTCCAGCAGCAGCATCAAGCGCCACGCCGACGCCAGCTCGGACAGCCGCATCAGCTTGCGCCCGTGGGCGATCTGCTCGATATGGTCGAGCACCGCCAGGGCGCTGCGTCCGCTATGGTCGCGCACGCGCTCCAGTCCCAATGCGGTGTCGTACGCGGCTGCCAGCACATCCACGCCGGCATCGTGTTGCTCGAGCGTTTCCAGTGCCGGGTGCAGCAGGTCCGCCGCATCGTCGTGGTGGCCACGCTCGTAATGCAGCTGCGCGAGCAGGCAGCGGCCGGCCGCCTCCAGCACGCGGTCTGGCTGTGGCGTGCGCGCGCACCCGTGCAGCGCTTGCCGGTAGCATGCCTCGGCGTCGCCGAGCTGCCCACGGTAGAAAAAACTCTGGCCCAGCGCCAGTAGCGCCTGGCCGGCGCCCGCATCACTGCCGCCGCGCTGCATCGCCTCGCGTGCCGCCAGTGCGTAGCGTTCTGCCACTGCAAACGCCCCCTGTGCGATGGCGGTGGTGGCGCAGATGCAGAGCAGCATGCCGCGGCCAAGCTGGTCGTCCTCGTCCAGCGCGCGCGCCTGTGCCGCGATCTGGGTCAGGCCATGGGGGTTTCCGCAGATTTCGTCCAGGCGGTCGCGCAGCACGGCCACCACCACGGTGTAGTCGCGCTGCAGGGGTTCGCGCAGGGCCGCCGGGAAATCGCGAAAGCGTTCCAGCAACAGGCGCGCATGGCTGAACTCGCCCAGCTTGATGTGCAGATGCGCCTGGGTGAGGTTGAGCGCCGGCGTCTCGCGGATGGTGCGGTGGTCGAAATGGCGCAGCAATGCACGCACCTCGTGCAGGCCGTGCGTCAGCAGCAACTGCCAGGTGCCGGCGCGCGCGATGTAGCTGGCCGCCAGATCGCCGCACTGGCCATGCGCGGCGTGTCGTACCGCGTCGGCCAGGTGCTGATGGTCGCCAAACCAGCGGGCTGCACGCTGATGCAGCTGGACGGCCTGGCCAGGGTGCTCGCGATCGAGCAATTGCTGCAGGAAGTCGGCAAACAGGGGGTGATAGCGGAACCATTCGCCTTCGCCATCCAGCGGCACCAGCAGGCCGTGGAAATGCTCCAGCCGGGCGAGTAGCCGGCCACTGTCGTCGCGCTGGCGCAGCGCATCGGCCAGCGAGGCATTGAGGCGTTCCAGCAGGCTGGTACGCAACAGCAGGTCGCGCGTTGGTGCATCCAGGTCGTTGACCACCTGCTCGGCCAGATACGCGGCAATCTGCGTGCTGCGCCCGGAGAAGCGTGCGGTCACCTCCTGCTGACGTTGTGCATCGCCCTCCAGCCACAGCCGCGCCAGATGCAGCGCCACCGGCCAACCTTCGGTGTAGTGCAGCAGGGTCTCCACCACCGGCGCCGCGACCTGCGGCCCCAGCAGCGTGCGCGCTTCGTCGGTGTCCAGTGCCAGTTGCGCGCTGCCGATGCGGCCGAGCTGTGCCTGCAATTCCAGCCGCGCCAGCGGCAGCGCCGGCACGCGACGGGTGGCAAGCAACAGATGCAGGCGCCCGCCGCTGTGTTCCACCAGGCGCAGCACCAGCTCATCGACCAGGCCGCTGCCGAGCCGGTCGTAGTCGTCGACGATCACGCTGATGCGCCGCGGTGCCGCGCGCAGGGCGCGAATCAGCACCGCGACCGCATCGCGCGGGTCCTGCTCGCAGTGGTGCATCACGCTGGTGCACAGCGCGGCATCGGCGCCTGCACCCTGCAGCGCCAGGGCGAGATGACCCACAAAGCGCGCGGCATCGGCATCGGCTTCGTCCAGCGACAGCCAGGCCACCGACGCCGCATCACGCGCGCGCAGCTGCGCATGCCATTGCGCCAGCAGCGTGGTCTTGCCGAACCCGGGCGGGGCCAGTAGCAGGGTCAACGGGCGCATCTGGCCCTGATCCAGTGCCCTCAGCAATGCCTCGCGCACCACCGCGCCCGGGTGCGGCGCGGGCGGCTCCAGCTTGCTGGCAAGCAGCCAATCGGGAAGAGCGGGGGCGCGCGGCGGTGACGGGCGCGGAGTGAGCAACGCAACAGGCTTGAGCATGAGGCGAGGGCGGCCGTGGCAAGCGTCAACAGCGCGCCGGCTCGACACGCTGCACAACGTGATGAAACAGCGGCGACGGCACGCAGGTCACCGAGACGGCGACAACGACGGATCGGCTGCTTCGCGGGTCCCCACCCATGCCCGTCCCTGAGCACCTTTCAGAAAGGTATGACAGCCTCACGACAAAAGCAAAGTGTGTAGCGGTTTTCGCCCCATCGCCGCCAGGATCGAGGCGGGCCATCGGGTGGATCGGGTTGTGGTTGCGTCTGCCCGCGCCAGCGGCGTGCGCAGAACAGGTGTGTCTGACCCGGCGTCACCGACCGGCGCGCCCAGTCCGCGGCGTGCGCATTCACTTCGGCCCCTGCGGTACATGCCGGGGCCCGCTGGGCCCGCGCCGGCATCCACGTCCGGCGCCATCGGGGCGGCCGTTATCGGCTGCCGACGTCTGGTTTGGCTGGCTGTCTCAGCGCCGCACCTGCGCCCTCGGCACGTGCTGAAGGCGAAGCGCGGCGCGGACGCCGTCTTACCCAATGACGCGTCAGCGTGCGACGTCTGCAAACGCTTCGCGTGCTGCGGCGAGCGTGGCCTCGATCACGGCCTCGTCGTGCGCGCTGGACATGAAGCCGGCCTCGTACGCCGACGGCGCCAGGTACACGCCCCGCTGCAGCATCGCGTGGAAGAAGCGGTTGAAGGTCGTGGTGTCGCAGGCGGTGGCCTGCGCGTAGCTCTCCACGATCTCGTCGCTGAAGAACAGCCCGAACATGCCGCCCACCTGGTTGGTGGTGACGGCAATGCCGGCCGCGCGCGCGGCATCTTCCAGGCCTTCGCACAGCACGGCGGTCGCCTCGCTGAGGCGGGCGTGGAAGCCCGGGTCCTGCACCAGTTCCAGCATCGCCAGGCCGGCGGCCATGGCCACCGGATTGCCCGACAAGGTGCCCGCCTGGTAGATCGGCCCGGCCGGGGCGATCTGCTCCATCAGCTCGCGCCGGCCGCCGTACGCGCCCACCGGCATGCCGCCGCCGATGATCTTGCCGAAGGTGGTCAGATCCGGTGTGACGCCATAGAGCGCCTGCGCGCCACCCAGCGCCACGCGGAAGCCGGTCATCACTTCGTCGAAGATCAGCAGCGCGCCATGCCGCGTGCACAACGTGCGCAGGTGCTGCAGATAGCCCGCCAGTGGCGGAATGCAGTTGGCATTGCCCACCACCGGCTCGATGATCACTGCCGCCACGTCGGCGCCGATCTCGTCGAACAATGCGGTGGCGCCTTCGAAGTCGTTGAAGCTGAGCGTGGCGGTCAGCTCGCTCAAGCCGGCCGGCACACCCGGCGAGGTGGGCACGCCCAGGGTCAGCATGCCGCTGCCGGCCTTGACCAGGAACGAGTCGCCGTGGCCGTGGTAGCAGCCTTCGAACTTGATGATGCGGCTGCGCCCGGTGGCGCCGCGCGCCAGGCGCACCGCCGACAGCGTGGCCTCGGTGCCGGAGTTGACCATGCGCACCATCTCGCACGAGGGCACCAACCGGGTGATGGTCTGCGCCATCGTCACTTCTGCCGCGCACGGCGCGCCGAACGACAGCCCGTCGCGGATCGCGCGTTCCACCGCCTCGCGCACCGTCGGGTGGTTGTGCCCGGCAATCATCGGACCCCATGAGCCCACATAGTCGATATAGCGGTTGTCGTCGACGTCGTACAGGTACGGGCCGTCGGCACGGGCCACGAAGAACGGCTCGCCGCCCACCGACTTGAACGCCCGCACGGGTGAGTTGACGCCGCCGGGCAGCAGCGTCTGCGCCTCGGCGAACAGGGCGTGGGAGCGGGTGTGGTTCATGCGCGCAGATCCTTGAGGAATACCAGTGGGGGCATCGATGCCCGGCAGCGGGCATCGCGTTCGCCATTGTCAGGCCTGCGGCCTCGCGCGCCTACCCGGCAGAGGCCCGCCTACCCGTCGGAGCCGGCGGGTAGGGCAACCCGGCTGCCTATGATCGGACACAAGGGGGATCGGGCGATTGGGCATGAGCTGATGGCATGCGGTCATTGGCGCCCCGCTGCAGATGTTCAGAAAGTGTGATTCCGGTGGCCGTTGGCCCCGTTCATCCAGTCGCCTTGCCGACCGTTCCAGACTTGGGGAGAAAGCATGAACCGTAGTATCCAGAAGCGTGCGCTGGCGTTGGCCCTGGTGGTGGCCATCGGCGGTGCACACGCGCAGTCGACCACCGGCAGCATCGTCGGCAGCGTGGGGCAGGGCAGCGGCACCAGCGTGGTGGTGGAAAACAACAGTGGCCTCAGCCGCGAAGTGCCGGTGGACGCGCGTGGCCGGTACACCGCCGGCAATCTGCCGTTGGGCACCTACAAGGTGACGGTCAAGCGCGACGGCGCGGTAGTGGAAACCCGCGAGAACGTGGCCATCACGGTGGGCGCCAACACCGACGTCTCGTTCGCCGCCAGCGCCGCGGGGAGCGGCGTGCAGACCCTGGACAGCGTCACCGTCAACGCGGCCAGCCTGGCCACCATCGACGTCAGCAGCGTGGATACCCGCACCGTGGTCACCGCCGAGCAGCTGGCGCAGCTGCCGTTGGGCCGTACCGCCGAAGCGATCGCGCTGCTGGCGCCGGGCGTGGTGGTCAATAGCGGCGGTTTCGACAACGGCCCGCTCGGCGGCTCGCTGCCCAGCTTCGGCGGCTCGGCCGCCAGCGAAAACGCGTATTACCTCAACGGTTTCAACACCACCACCATCAGCAACAATCTCGGCGGCCTGACCCTGCCGTACGGCGCCATCGACCAGCAGGAAATCTTCACCGGCGGCTACGGCGCGCAGTACGGCCGCGCCAATGGCGGTGTGATCAACCAGATCGGCAAGCGCGGCACCAACGAATGGAAGTTCGGCGCGGCGGTGATCTGGGAGCCGAACGGCCTGCGTGCCAACCAGCGCGACATCTACTGGCGCCCGGACAGCCAGGCCAGCACCGTCAACAACGCCGCCTACCGCTACGCGCGTGCGGCCAATGGCCTGTACCAGCCGGCCAGCGAAGCCGAGGCCAACCAGACCACTTACAGCGCCTACGTCGGTGGCCCGATCATCCAGGACAAGTTGTTCTTCTTCCTGGCTGCAGAGCAGGTGGATTCGGACGGCGTACGCGTGGGCACCAATCGCGACACCGACAACGGCCGCACCGGCGGCCTGACCGACTACGACTACAAGCAGAAGCGCTGGTACGCCAAGGTGGACTGGAACATCACCGACAACCACCTGATCGAGGTGACCGGTGCCAGCGATGAGGCGGAGACCAACGGTTCGATTTATCGCTACGACTATGTCAACCGCACGCGTGGCAGCTATTTCACCGACGAATCCACCTGGAAGACCGGCCCCACCCTGTTCACCGGCAAGTACACCGGCTACCTGGGTGACAACCTCACCGTGACCGCGCTGTACGGAAAGATGCGCACACCCGACGAGCTGACCCCGTTCAACTACAACGCGGCCGGGGGACCGGTGATCAATAGCGCGGCATTGCAGAATCCGGCCTATACCGGCGGCACGCCACGTATCGGTAACCAGCTGGTCACCTCGGTCAGTTCGCCGGACCGCGAATACAAGAAAGACAATCAGCGCCTGAATCTGGAGTGGCGCCTCGGCCACCACACGCTCAATTTCGGTATCGACAACCAGAAGTCCGAAGGCATCGACGTCGGCTCGGTGCTGTCCGGCCCGGGCTTCGCCTGGACCTACGGCCAGACCAACGACCCCAACGGGTTGGCCACCGGCGGGCTGGTCAGCCAGTCTGCCAACGAAGCCGGCGGCATCGGCGCGCCAAGCCCGGGCCTGGTCGATCCGGTCAACGGGTCCAGCGGCTACTACGTGGTGCGCAACATCAATACCAGCCTGTACTCCTACGAGGCCAAGCAACGCGCCTATTACATCGAAGACAAGTGGCAGATCACCGACAACCTGTTGTTGAGCATCGGCCTGCGCAAGGACGAGTTCACCAACTACACCCCGTTCGGCGACCCGTACATTGAAGTGGATAACGCGTGGGCGCCGCGCTTGGGCTTCAGCTGGGACGTCAATGGCGATTCCAGCCTGAAGGTGTTCGGTAACGTTGGCCGCTATTACCTCGGTCTGCCGCTGTCGGCCGTCAGCTTGTTCACACCGGCCACCACCACCGATACCTATTTCACCTACAGCGGCATCAATGCCGACGGCACACCGGTGTTGGCGCAGCAGCTCGGCTCGGCCGTGTCGGCCAATTCGCGCTTCGGCCGCATCGCCGATGTGCGCACCGCAGTGGCCAAGGACATCGAAGGCGAGAACCAGGACGAAGTCATCCTGGGTTTCACCAAGCAGCTCGAAAGCGGTTGGGTGCTCGGCGTGCGCGGCACCCACCGGCGTCTCAACGCCGGTATCGACGACCAGAACTACGACGTCTCCAACACTGCGCTGATCAACGCGGCCGCCGCGCAGGGCGTGACCATCGACTTCTCGCAAGTTGCAGGCGCCTCGCTGATCAATCCCGGCCAGACCAACACCTGGGGCGTGATCGGCACCGATGGCCAGTTCCACGAGGTGTCGGTCAGCCGCGAAGCGGCGGGCTTCCCGAAGTTCAAGCGCAACTATTCGGCCGTGGAATTCAACCTGGAACGTCCGTTCGACGGCCAGTGGTACGCCAAGGTCAACTACGTGTGGTCGCATAGCTACGGCACCACCGAAGGCCAGGTGCGCTCGGACCTGTGGCGTACCGGCGGCGCACTCGGCAGCTATCAGGGCCAGGCCTCGGTCTCGACTACGCAGAGCTGGGACCATGCAGCGCTGATGGAGCACTTCAACGGCGATCAATCCAACGATCATCGCCATCAGCTCAAGCTGTTCGGCTTCTACCAGTTCAACCCGCAATGGGGCGCCTCGGCCAATTTCAGCCTGATCTCCGGCGCGCCGCATAACTGCCTGGGCAATTACTACGGCACCGAATACAGCGGCCGCGATCCGGCCGGCTACGGCGGTAGCGCCATCACCGGCGGTCCGTACCACTACTGCTACAACCCGGAAACCGGCACTGGCGTGGCATCGCCTCCGGGCTCGCAGGGGCGCCTGGGCTGGATCGCCCAGCTCGACATGGGCGTGACCTACAAGCCGGCCTTTGCCGACGGCAAGCTGGCCTTGCGCTTCGACGTGTTCAACATCACCAACGAGCAGACCGCGACGAACATCTATCCGTTCTCGCAGCTGCCCGACAACACCATCAATCCGCTATGGAATCAGGTGGTGGCCTACCAGGCACCGCGCTCTGGCCGGGTGACGTTGAGCTACGATTTCTGATCGGATCACGCGACAAGGGCAGTTCCGGCAGCGACGCGTGAAAGCACGCGTCGCTGTTTTGTTTTGGGTGATGGCGGCCGAATTGACGTCGCCGTGATGAGTGACGGCAGGCAGCCTGGGTGATCGCTTGGCTAAGCAGATTGTCCGATGCAGTCGTCGCTACCTGATTGCTCAATTCTGGTAGATCAGGCAGAGAGCGGATCATCTGCGCCTTTGCTGCAGGGCCCTTGCCCGCCCACCATCGCGGGACACGCCGCAAGTACGTCCATGTAGCTCCTTGGCGGCATCCATGCCGCCAAGGGTCCCGCGACAGTGGGCGGGCAAGGACCAGTCGAGTTGGTCGGCCTGCATGGATTTCAACAGCGACTAGCAAGCTGCGACGCGATGTCTTTGCTTTTCCACAAAGCTTTTCAACAAAACCACCAGCCAACTGTCTGGCGTGGTGTCCTTACCGATTGCGGGACCGTGTGGCGGCATGGATGCCGCCACCGAGCCTACAGGGACGTACTCGCGGCGTGTCCCGCGAGCGGTGAGGGCACCGCGCCCTCGGCCAGACTCGAAGACAGCCAAGCGCTCGCGATACGCACGATGCAGGCGTTGCTATCTGATTGCTCGCTACGGACAGGTCAGGCGCAGAGCGTACGGTCTGCGCCATTGCTGCAGGGCCCTTGCCCGCCCACCATCGCGGGACATGCCGCAAGTACATCCCTGTACTCTTTGGCGCGCGCTCAAGGTCCCGCGACGGTGGGCGGGCAAGGACCAGTGGAGATGGTCGGTGCGCACAGGTTTCAACAAGCAGCCGGCAAGCTGGCGACGCGGCATCTTCGTTTTTCAACAAAACGACCAGCCAGGTGCGTGATGCGGTGTCCTCACCGATTGCGGGACGCCAAGGGTCCCGCGACGGTGAGCGGGCAAGGCCGGTCACGATGGTCGGTGTACCTGGTGCAAGCAGGCATCAATCCTGCGCGACGGCGTACGACGCAGCCAGCATCAATCGTCTTCAACGCTTGCCGCACTATCACGCAAATCCTGCGCGATATGCCTGCACTGCTGCGACCGGATCTGGCGCCGCATACACGCCGCTGACCACGGCAATCAGGTCGGCACCTGCAGTCACCAGCGCGGGCACCTGCGCAGCGGCGATGCCGCCGATCGCCACCCGGGGTAGACCAAGCTCGGCCGCTTGCTGCAGTAGCGCCGGCGTCGCGCGCCGGGTGGTCTGCTTGGTGGTGGTCGGGAAAAACGCACCGAACGCGACATAGCTGGCACCCGCGACGGCGGCGGCGCGCGCGCGCTCGATCTCGTCGTAGCACGACACCCCGATGATCGCCTGCGGCCCCAGCCGCGCGCGTGCGGCTGCCACCTCGCCATCGTCTTCGCCCAGATGCACGCCCTGTGCACCGACCTGCGCGGCCAGTTGCGCATCGTCGTTGATGATCAAGGGCACACCGTGCGCCGCGCAGGCCTCGCGCAGGGCGCTGGCCTGGCGCAACCGCAGCGCCCCATCGGCCTGCTTGTTGCGATACTGCAGCCAGGTGATTGCTGGCAATAACGGCACGGTGCGCAGGAGCAGGCGCTGGGTATTGGGCTCGTCCGGGGTGATCAGGTACACGCCGCGGGCGTCAAGGCGGTGGGGCATGGCAGCGCTTCCGAAAGCGGTGGATGGGATGGGACAATGCTGGCCCCACCGTTGCGTGACCGCGATTATCCGATGAGCGACACATCCACCACCACCTACCGCACCTGGATGTGCGTGGTCTGCGGGTTCCTCTACCACGAGGCGGACGGCATTCCCGAAGAAGGCATCGCGCCCGGTACCTCTTGGCAGGACGTGCCCGAGAGCTGGACCTGCCCCGATTGCGGCGTCACCAAGGACGACTTCGAAATGGTGGAAGTCGACTGACCGCTTGCCTGCTCGGACTGGGCATCGACCACCTGCCGCGCCATGCCGTGACGGCTGAGCGAGTAGAAGTGCGCGGGGGGCTCAGTGCGCCCGCGCGCGCTGGCTGTTCAGTTCCACCAGGTGCTCGTGCAGATGGGCCGCGTCCTGCGCGCTCGGGTTGAGTAACAGGTAGCGCGAGAGATCGTGGCGGGCGCCATTGCGATGGCCCAGATGCAGATAGGCCATGCCACGGTCGCGCAGCGCCTCGGGTTGGTCGGGCACCAGCTTCAGGATGCGGTCGGCGCTGCGTGCGGCGCGGTCCCAGTGCTCGGCATCGGCGTACACGCCGTGCAGGTTGCGCAAAATGCGGATCAGGATCGCGCGGTGCGGTGCCGGGTCGAGAATCTGCGCCAGCGCACGGTCGTCGGGGATTTCGCCGCCCAGGTGCGGGCGCGCGCGCTCGCGCAGCTCGTCCACGCCCAGCGGGCGACCACCGTTGAACGGGTCCATCACCAGGACCCCGTCGTCGACCGGCAGGCGCACCAGGAAATGTCCCGGAAACGACACCCCCGCCAGCGGGATGCCCAGGCGCCGGGCCACCTCGATCTGCACCATCGCCAGCGAGATCGGATTGCCCAGCCGGCGCTCGAACACCTGGTTCAGATAGCTGTTGCGGGGGTCGTAGTACTCGTCGTGATTGCCCGAATAACCCAGTTCATCGAACAGGTAGCGGTTGACTGCCGCCATCTTCAGCGGCCACAGATCGATCGCCTCCACCTCGCGGCGCAGGTGCTCGACGTGGCTCTGCACCAGGGTGTCATACAGCTCGGCATCCAGCTGTGGATACTCGTCGCGTGCGATCAGCAACGCGGTGGACATCAGTGGCACCGCATCGTCGTCCAGGCTGGCGAGCGCGGTCCAATGGGGAAGTGGGAGCATGTCGACCATGCTGACAAGAGTGTCGGCAAGCGGCGCGGGGTTCAAGTCCGGTACTTCCTGACAGGAGACACCGCATCGCTGTGAATCACTTCAGCTTGGGAATATCCGGGCTGAAAGTGAGTTCGGCGCCGTCCTGGAGGTTGAGCCTGGCGGCCTGGCCGGCATTGAGCTCCAGCACATAGCGGGCCGGCGCCTTGCTGGGGTAGGGCGGGCAGGCGTCGCCGGCCGAGCACGGCGGCACATCGCGCTGTTGCGACACCAGCCGGCGCTGGTTGTCGAAATACAGGATATCCAGCGCGATCTTGGTGTTCTTCATCCAGTACGCCATCGGTTCCTGGCGGTCGTGGATGAACAGCATGCCGCGGTCTTCGTCCATGGCGTCGCGGAACATCAGGCCCTTGGTCCGGTCGGCATCGTTCTGTGCCAGTTCCACCTGATAACGCGTACCGGCCAGTTCCACCCAGGAGCCGCCGCTGGCGCAGCCGCCAAGCAGGAGCAGACAGGCAAGACCAAGGAAGCGGGCAGGGCGCATGCGGCAAACCGATGAGGCGGGGATGGCGCACCTTCTGCCATGCACCCGGCGTGCGTCAAGTCGCGGCAGCAGGCGATGCAGTGCGGTGCCGGGCAAGGCATCGGGACGGGCCGATTGCCCGCTGCGCATCGCGCGGCCACGGTGCCGTACCGCCAAGCGCGCGGGATGCGGGAAGGTCGTTCCGCAACGGTAGCGCGCTGCATCTGCCTGAAAGCGGGGAGGCACGTTCCGCTTGCAGATGCGCCGCGTGCGGACTTCTGTATGCAGACAGCGAGCAAGTTGCGCCGGGCGGGCAGCGTTCGAGAGTCGTGGCACTGGCCACTGCTGTGAAGAGACCACCTGCAACGCCGCGTTGCCGGCGCGGCCCCGGTGTCGGAAAGTCTGCGCGCCGTCGGGCGCACGAACAATCGTCCGCGTCGTGCCTCAGAGCACGCGCGGCGGTGTGCCGCCGACGATCACCACATCGGCCGGGCGGCGCGCAAACAGGCCCACGCAGACCACACCCGGAATCTGGTTCAAGCTGCGCTCCAACGCCACCGGATCGATGATCTGCAGGTTGTGCACGTCCAGCACCACGTTGCCGTTGTCGGTCACCACGCCGTCGCGCCACACCGGCTGGCCGCCGGTCAACGCCAGGATCTGGCGGGCGACCAGGCTGCGTGCCATCGGAATCACCTCCACCGGCAGCGGAAACTTGCCCAGCACCGGCACTTGCTTGCTCGGGTCGACGATGCAGATGAAGCGTTCGCTGGCCTCGGCAACGATCTTCTCGCGCGTCAGTGCCGCACCGCCGCCCTTGATCAGGCAGCGGTTCGGGTCGCACTCGTCGGCGCCGTCCACATATACCGACAGATTGCCGGTGTGGTTGAGATCCAGTACCTCGATGCCGTGCTGGCGCAGGCGTGCGGTGCTCTGTTCGGAGCTGGAGACCGCGCCCTTGATGCGGTGGCCGATACGGCCCAGCGCATCGATGAAGTAGGCCACCGTCGAGCCGGTACCAACACCGACGATCATGCCGTCTTCCACGTAATCGAGTGCCTTCTCGGCGGCCAGGCGTTTTGCGTCGGACATTTGGGAGCTCGGGATTGGTGATTGGGGATTTGGGATTCGTAAGAGCAGGTCACACGGGGCGGCGATGGACGAATCCCCACTGCCGAATCCCCAATCACGGCTACTCCATCGCCAGCAACAGCTTCCACTGCGCGGCGGTCACCGGCAGGATCGACAGGCGATTGCCGCGCGCGATCAGCGGAAAGCCTTCGCCCAGTGCATCGGCGTGTTGCTTGATTTCATCCAGCGCAATCGTGCGCTTGAGTTTGCGCTCGAACGCCACGTCCACCAGCATCCAGCGTGGGTCTTCGCGCGTGGACTTGGGGTCGTGGTAGTCGGATTTTGGGTCGAACTGGGTGTCGTCTGGATACGCAGTGCTGGCGACCTTGGCGATGCCGACGATACCGGGCACCTTGCAGTTGGAGTGGTAGAAGAACACCCCGTCGCCCACCTGCATGCCGTCGCGCATGAAATTGCGCGCCTGGTAGTTGCGGACGCCGTTCCACGGCTCGGTGCCGACGCGTTCCAGATCATCGATGGAGAACGTGTCCGGCTCGGACTTCATCAACCAGTAGCGCTTGCGGGCAGTCATGCAGAGAGGCTGTCGTCTTTCAGGAAAGTGGCGTGTTCGGTACATATGGCGTCCACGCCCACGTCCCAGGATTCGGTCGGCAAGGCAGGCACCTGCTGCGCGGCAAAGCCGACGCCCACCAGCCAGGGCGGCGGCGCCTGGCGATGCCGGAACGCGAAGCTGCGATCATACCAGCCGCCCCCCATGCCCAGCCGCCGGCATGCCGCGTCGAAACCGGTCAGCGGTGTCACCACCAAGGCCATGTCCTGTGGCGCCAGCGTGTCGGCCAGATCCACGTCCGGCTCGGGAATCCCGTAGCGATTGCTGACCAGTCCCTGGCCCGGTCGCCATGGTGCAAAGCGCAGCACGCGTCCGTCCAGCACCGGCAGGCAGTAGCGCACGCTGGCCGGCAAACTCAGCTGCCAGCGATGCAGCGCGATCTCGCCATCCGTCGCCCAATACCCGGCCACCGCACCGGCCTGCGGCGCGAACGGCAGCGCCAGCAAGCGCTCGGCCAATGCATCGGCAGCGGCCAGTCGCTGCGTGGCCGGCAGGCTGCGGCGTTGCGCACGCAACTGCCGACGCAGCGCGTCTCGGTCCTGGGTCATCGGTGTCTCGCAGCGGTCGAAGGCGCACATTGTCGATGGCCCACGTCCAGCTGCCTAGCGCCATGTCCGCAATGTTCAACATCCCGTTCGAACGTCCGGCGTCCGGTCGGAACGTCGGGCGCCAGGTCTGGATGTGCCGCCGGGCAATCGCCTCGTGACCGGTTGGCGGGGCGCGGTGCTCACGCGCTTGGCGTAGAGGACATGTCTTCGTGCGTTCAGTCCGATGATGCTGCGCACGTGCGCTCCCGAGGCTGCCCTCCAGGTTGTCGCATCATCGACAGGCCAATTTTTCCGCAGCAGCGCCCCAGGACACAAAGGCTGCATCGCTGCGCGCGGCAGGCGTCATGCCCAAACGCTTCGCCAAACACACAAAAAGAAACGACGCCCGAAGGCGCCGTTTCAGATTTGCATTCTCCGCGGTGACGATGCGGGCGAAACGACCTTGAACCCGGGGTTCAAGTGGGGACGTTGTGAGGCCATCGGGCTTCCCGCTACAAGGCGGACTTGCACACCCGGCTTCGTCGCGCCCCCGTGGTCGTAATTAAGGGACAAGGCGAATGTTTTGCACGCTGTCGTTTACAGCAGAGAACGCAGGTGAAGTATAGACCTCTGCTGCGCGATGGCTAGCCCATTCGTCGGCACGCGGTCGCAAAAATTCATCTTTGCGACGGCAGTGCGACGTCGCGCTCAACGCGGCGTGTCGGCCAGGCCGTCCAGGCGACGGTTCAAGCTGTCCAGCGTATTCGCCAATTCACGATCGTAGAGCGCCTGTTGGTCGCGCAACTGCTGCAACTCATGGGCAAGATTGAGTGCAGCCAGCACCGCCACACGGTCGACCGCTGCCATGCGGTTGCTGCCACGGATCTCGCGCATGCGCAAATCCAGCAGGCGTGCTGCAGCCGTAAGGCTCTCGCGTTCGTCGGCAGTTACGCCCACCGTGTATTCACGATCCAGAATGCGCACGCTGACCGGTTCGTTGCTGCTCACGTGTGCTGCTCCAGTGACTTCAACCGCACGATCATGGCTTCCACCCGTGAGCGTGCCTGCTCGTTTTTGGTCAGCAGTTGCGAGCGCTCGCCGATCAATTGTTCCTGCTGATGGCGCAGGCTGCGGTTCTCGTCGGTCAACCGTTGCGTCCGCTCTACCAGCGCCTCCACGCGGGCGGCGAGTGCGCGGATCTGAGCGAGGGCGGCAGCGTTGTCCATGCGCTCACGATAGGGGCGCGCGCGCGTCACGGTCAAGCGCCGCTCACGGGCCGGTCACGCGCCATGAAGCCAAGCCTGCCAAGGGCTGCCGCCGGCCTGGCCCGCTGCAGCGCGCTGCCCATGGAACGCTGCATGAAGCGACCGGATCGCGGTTGGGACGGGCGGCCTTGATACACTGGAAAGTCTCGTCGCCCGCCTCGCGCGGGTGCCTTCTGTTCCTAGCCTGGATGACCCGATGGATCTGCCTGACGTAACCGCTGTGCAAACTGAAAGCCGTCAGCTCGGGCTGGCGTCCTCTGCGGCGGAGTTGCACGGCGGGCTATGCGGGTGGTTGTCCGGTGGTGGAGCCGACAGTGGCGACTGGCTGGCCCGCATCCTGGCCGACAACGCCCAGGCGGCGCCCAAGCAGGGCGGCGCGCTGGATCGGCTGCGCCAGGCCACCGTGGCACAGCTGGAAGACCGCGACTTCGCGTTCGACCTGCTGCTGGTCGAAGATGGCGCCCCGTTGCCGGCGCGTACCGATGCGCTGTTCGATTGGTGCCGCGCGTTTCTGGGCGGCTTCGGGCTGGCCGCGCAGCAGCGCCCGGCGCTCACCGAAGAAGGCGAAGAAGCGCTGCAGGATCTGGCCCGCCTGGCGCAGGCATCCAGCGACGATTTCGATGCCGGCGAAGAAGACGACACCGCCCTGGCCGAGATCGAGGAATTCGTCCGCGTGGCGGTGCTGTTGCTGCACGGCGACTGCGTCATGGGGCCGCGTTTTCGCCAACGTCTGAACTGATCGTCGTCCCGTCATGAAGAAGCTCACCGGGATCGGCGCGGCCGAGTATGCGCGCCGGCGCAAGCAACTGATGCAGATGGCCGGCGAGCACGCCATCCTGATCCTGCCCGCCGCTCCCGAGCGCGTGCGCAGCCACGACACCCATTACCCGTACCGGCAGGATTCGGACTTCTGGTATCTGAGCGGCTTTCCCGAGCCCGAGGCGGTGCTGGTGCTGGTGCCCGGGCGCCGGCACGGCGAAGCCATCTTATTCTGCCGCGAGCGCGATGCCGAGCGCGAAGCCTGGGACGGCCCGCGCGAGGGGCAGGAAGGGGCGGTGGAACGCTACGGCATGGACGATGCGTACCCCATCGACGATGTGGACGAGATCCTGCCGGGTCTGCTGGAAGGGCGCAGCCGGGTCTATTACCACTTCGGCCGCGATGTCGATTTCGATCTGAAGCTGATCGGCTGGCTCAAGCGGGTGCGCGAGCAGGTGCGTCATGGCGCGCAGCCACCGCATGAATTCCTGGAGCTGGGACATCTGCTGCACGAGCAGCGCCTGTTCAAGTCGCGCGATGAACTCGCCTTGATGCAGCAGGCCGCCGACATCAGCGTGCGTGCGCACCTGGCCGCCATGAGGCTGGCACGCCCGGGCGTGCACGAGTACGAACTGCAGGCCGAAGTGGAGCGCGAATTTCGCGCCGCCGATGGGTGGCCGGCCTACGGCAGCATCGTCGGCACCGGCAGCAACGCCTGCGTGCTGCATTACCGCGCCAACAACGCGCGCAGCCGCGACGGCGATCTGGTGCTGATCGATGCCGGCGCCGAATACCGTGGCTATGCGGCCGACATCACCCGCACGTTCCCGGTCAACGGCCGCTTCACGCCGGCACAGCGCGCCCTGCACGATCTGGTGGGTGCGGCGCAGGCGGCGGCGCTCGCGCAGGCGCGCCCCGGCGTGGCCTATGAGGCGGGGCATCTGGCCGCGGTGGAGACCTTGACCG
Organism: Xanthomonas sp. WHRI 6106; assembly: GCF_040202405.1. Lineage (NCBI taxonomy): Bacteria > Pseudomonadati > Pseudomonadota > Gammaproteobacteria > Lysobacterales > Lysobacteraceae > Xanthomonas > Xanthomonas sp. WHRI 6106. The sequence goes on from NZ_JBEGFC010000017.1 coordinate 34,252, forward strand.
AGGGCCTGCTATGCCTGGGCCTGCTCAAGGGCAAGCTGCAACGCAACATCGCCGAGGGGCATTACAAGCGCTTCTATCGACACAAGACCGGCCACTGGCTGGGCCTGGACGTGCACGATGTCGGTGATTACCGGCTGGCCGGCGACTCGCGCCTGCTGGAACCCGGCATGGTGTTCACCATCGAGCCGGGGCTCTATGTCTCTGCCGACGACACCACGGTGGAGCCCAGGTGGCGCGGCATCGGCATCCGCACCGAAGACAACGTGCTGATCACCGGCGATGGCCACCGCGTGCTGACCGATGCACTGGCACGCAGCGCCGACGAGATCGAAGCGGTGATGGCCGGCAGCGCGTAACCGCCGGCGCGCGGGATGGTCGCAGCGGCCAACACACCGCAGCGAGCGTCATGAAGGCGCAGGCAAAACGCAGTCGCCGCAATGGACGCGTGCTACGCCGATCCCAGGCACCAGCTGCGCCCGCCTGGCGACCGCACAGGCGCTTTGTCGGCTGCGTTCATTGGCCCAGCTGCGGCGTCTGGGTGCGTTCGGGGTGCTGCACCGGCTCGCTCGGCCCGGCGAGTTGATGCGCGCGCTCGAACGATTGTTCTTCCGGTGTGCCCAGCGCCTGTTCGGTTTTCATGTGCGCACGCAGGTGCGCCGGATTGGACGGGTCGCCTTGCACCACGAACACGTTCTCGCCGCCGTGCACGCCGCGATGGTTTGCTTCGCTCATCAGCACGTGATCCACGCGCGACAGCCCGCCTTCCTTGGCCAGCGGCAACAAGGCGGCGGTGAGGCGTGCGCTGGTCTGATCGGGCGTGCGACCGTGCGCCGCATCGATCGCATGCACGCCGCGTTCGATCTGCTGATACATCGCGTGGTCCGGGTGCGCGCTCTGGCGTGGGTCGTTCATGGCAGTGTTCCGTGTGGTGGTGCTGCAACGTAGCGGGGCGTGATCGGGTGGTGGATGGCGCGGTTGGGCGCCCATTTCAGGTCTTTCGCCATTGTGGGCCGGCATTGCCCACTGTGGTGTGGTCGGCCGCGCCTGCTGCTCAAGCGGCGGCGAAGACCGGGCGGGTCAGGTTTTCCGGCGCGGCGTCGGTACACACCACTTCATCTTCGATGCGAATGCCGCCATACGGTTTGAACTGCTCCACGCGCTGCCAGTCGATGCTGGCGGCGTGGCCGTTCTTCTTCACTTCGTCCAGCAGCATGTCGATGAAGTACACACCCGGCTCGATGGTCACCACCATGCCAGGTTCCAGCACGCGGGTCAGGCGCAGGTAGGGATGGCCTGCCGGGCGTTCGATGCGACCGCCGCGGTCGCTTGCCGCAAAACCGGCCACATCGTGTACCTGCAGGCCGATCAGGTGGCCCAGGCCATGCGGGAAGAACGCGGCACTGACGCCGGTGGCCAGAGCGGCCTCCGGCGACACGGTGATGATGCCGAACTGCTGGAGGATGCCCATCAACGCCAGATGCGCATCGATGTGCAGCTGCTTGTAGTCCACGCCGGCGCGCACGGCCTGGCCCATGCGGGTCTGCGCGGCGTCGACTGCATCGATCAGGGCCTGGAATTCGCTGCCGGTATCGGCGGCGTAGGTGCGGGTGATGTCGCTGGCATAGCCATGTGCCGAGGCGCCGGCATCGATCAGGAAGCTGCGCAGCGGCTGCGGTGGCTGCTGGCCGAGCTCGGTGTAATGCAGCACTGCGCCATGCTCGTTGAGCGCGATGATGTTGCCGTATGGCAGCGTGTTGGCATCCTGGCCGACCGCCGCGCAGTAGGCCATATGGATGCCGAATTCGCTCTGGCCGGCGCGAAACGCCGCTTCTGCGGCACGATGGCCGCGCACTGCCAGCTGCTGGGCGATGCGCATCAACGCCAGCTCGTACGGGGTCTTGAAGGCGCGTTGATAGTCCAGGTAGTCGAGCACCGGCTGCGGGTTGTTCGGCACGTAGGCGCCGAGTGCGCTGCGCGCCTCGCCGAGGATGGCGCAGCGCTCGACCTGCCTGGGCAGCAGCGCCAGCGCCTGTTCCGGGGTGCGGATGATATGGATGTCGCAGTGCTCCACCCACCAGCCGCCGGGCGCGTCGGGCACCACGTGCCAGTAGTCGAATGGTTGGTGGAAGATCACCGTCGGCCGCTGGCCCGGGGTGTAGACCAGCCAGCTGTCGGGCACCCGCGTCAGCGGCACCCAGGTCTTGAACTGCGGGTTGACTGCATACGGGTAATCGCGGTCGTCGAACACCTGGTAGTGCGTGCTGCCGCTGGGGACCACCAGATGATCGAAGCCGCCGCGTTGCAGCGCCTGGTCGGCACGCGCGGTCAGCGTGCGCAGGTGGTCGGAATACAGGTGGCTCAAGGAGGGCTGGGTCATGCGGGACTCGATCGGCAATGCGAAGCAATGCGCAAGTTTGCCGCAATCGCAGTGCGCTGCGTCAGCCGACCATGTGTTCTTCGGCGATCCAGGCGCGCAGGCGCTGGCGATGCGGCTCGGACATGCTCAGGAACCGGAAGCCGGCCCAGGCTTGCCCGGGCGCATGCGCCGCCTCCGACCACAGCAGGTGCACGCCGACGTCGATCGCGGTGGCGCGGCCAACGCGTTCGGGCAGGCTGAAACGCAGCTGGTACAGCGCGTCGTCATGCAGGGCAACCGAGGCCAGCAGCAGCATGCCGGTTTCCGAGACATTGCCGACCCGGCCGATCTGCGCTTCGCTGAGCATGTCGATCACCGGCACCATGTCGTTTGGTTGGCGGCGCGGCGCACGGCGGGTGTCCTGGATCATGGCAAGGCCTCTGCGGGAGCGTGGCCGGCCAGGCTGCGCAACGTACGCACGGTGGCATGCCAGGCACGGTCGATCAGGCGGGATTTTTCTTCGACCAGCAGGCGCGCCTGGCCGCCGGCCATCAGCCGCGCCAGCCCGTCAAGCGAGTGCTCGCCGATCTTTTGCCCGCGCTGATTGACGAACAATGCATGGCCGGTCATCGGGCTGTACCAGGATAGGCGTTGCCGGCGCAGGTCGCCTTGCTGGTTGATCACGAATTCGAACCAGGTCCCGAACGGCAGGCTGCGCAGCTGCGCGTAGCAGGCATCTTCGGCCGGCGTGCGCGGTATGGCGGCGGGCTTGTTCGCTGCACTGTCGGCCTGCTCGCCCAGGCGCGCGCGCGCCTTGAGCTTGGCGGCCAGTTCGGTGCGCGAGCCGAGCGCATCGTCGCCGCCGGGCGTGGACAGGCGCCGCGCAATCGCGGCCGCTTCGTCGTGGTGATAGCCCACCTGCAGCAGCGCGGTTTCGACATCGGTGCCGAGCGCAATGTCTGTGGGCTCGCCCTTGTTGCGGCAGGTGACCTCGGCGATGCGCGTGGTCAGCGCCAGGCGCTCGTCCCACTCCGGCGACTGCTCGCCTTGCCGCAGCAGGGTGAGCGTGAGCACGTCGGACCAGGCCTGGCGCAGCAGCGATTGCACGAACCGCGGCGGTGCGCTGTTGTCGCACACCTGCTCGATCCGCGCCTGCGCCTGCTGTTTGGCAGTTTCCAGCCGTTCCTTGCCGCGCGCGGCATCCACATGCCGGCGTTCGGCCACGTCGGCCTTGCGCGCCAGGGTGCGCAGATGCGCCTGGATGTCATCGTTGGCAGCGGCGAAGGTCGCCTCGTCGCCCTGGTAATCGTTGACGATGGTGTCGACCGCGGCGCCCAGCTTGTGCAGCAGCTGCGGGTCCACATCGTCCTCGCCCAGCCACATCGCGCCGGACTCGGCCACGGTGTTGAGCAGCTCGCGTACCGGGTGCTGGTCGCGCACGAAGAAATGCGTGTCGGCCAGGGCTGCACGTACCACCGGCACCTGCAGCCTGGCGAGCAGGGCTTGCGCAGGTGTGTGATCGCGCACTTCGCGTTGCATCTGTGCGTAAAGCAGGCCAAGCAGGTCGAAGGTGTCGTTGTCCTGCGGCGACAGCGTGGCGTCTGCGCCGTGCTCGGCGCGCAGCAGCTCCAGCACCTGGCGCTGCACCGCATCGATACCGGGTGCCGGCGACAACGCACCCGGGCGTGCGCCCGTCGCGCCCTGCAGGCTGGCCAGTGCCTTGCCCAACGCGGCCTTGGGCACGTTGGGCGCAGCGCTGGCTGCCGGCGCTGCAGCCGGCTGGGCGGCGGCCTGCAGCAAGCTGCCCGGGGCGGTAGTGCCGTGCGCGCCAGCGGTGCCGGCTGCCTGCCAGTGGCGTGCCGAGGACATCAGGCCGCCAAGTGCGTGTGCGGCCTCGTTCAACCCGGGCGAGGCCGCGTGCATGCTGCTGGTAGCACCCGACGCTGCAGGGGGCAGGCCTTGCGGATCGAGCAGGGCACTCTGCCAGGCGTTCGGAGTGGCGTGCCCGTGCCAGCCGTTGGCCGGCCGCGGGGGGCGCTGCGCGCTGCCGTGTGTGCCTGCCGCGGCGTTGCCTGCAGGTGTCGCCGCACCCGCTGGCGCGGTGCGGCGCGTCTGCACATGGGTGGGCTTGACCAGGTAGGGGTGATAGATCAGCCCGGGCAGGATGCCTTCCTGCGCGAGCGTGGCATTGGCGCTCTCGTAGACATCGCCCAGGCGATCCATCACCTGATGCTCGAAGACCTTGTACAGCGCGAGCTGCCCATCCAGGCCGAGACCCAGGCACTGGCCGCACTCACGCACGATCCGGCACAGGGCATAGGGCCCGAGCGGCAGGGCGTCGAGCTCGAATTCCGGCACTGCGCCGATCACCGCCAGACGTTGCGCCAGCAGTTGCAGCGCATCGGCACGCCGCGAGGTCTCGCGGCGGGCGATGTCGCTGAGCACGATGTCGCGATCGATATCGGTGTCTTCCACCAAGGTCAGCGTCTGCGGTGGCGTGGACGCATCGGCGGGCGGCATCAGCGCAGGGCGCTCCTGCAATGCCGCCAGGTCCTGCGCCAGATGCTGCAGGAACAGCTGCGGAAAGCGGTCGATGTGATCGCGCAAGCCGCGCATCTGCGCGTAGGTATCGGCCTGAATCTGGCTGTTGCGTGCGTGCTCGGCCTGATGCAGCAGCGCGCGTTCCAGCTCGACGATGGTCAGCCGCAGCGGGCCGCCGAGCGCCTGCACCCACTGCGCATGCAACATGCCAAGCAGGCGCCGGCCGCGCGCGGAAACGGGCGCGTCGGCGATCGGGCCGCTGAGCGTGGGCTGCAGGGAGGACAGGGGCGTGGACATCCGGGGAGATGGGCTCGGTGCGAAGCGTGAGCTATGTAGCATGTTTTCCGGCGGCGCAGCGATCATCGCGATGTGAGGTGCCAGGAGTCCGGTGCCGGCCGCGCCGCCTCAATGGGGCACGAGCCCACGTTGGCATGTTCGCCGCACCGCTATGTTGCCGGCGAAGCAGGTGGCGCGTGCTCAGGTCAAGAACAGCTCGACCACGTCGTTGGTGAAGCGGCGGCCCAGCTCGGTGGGCAGCACGCGTCCGTCCTGTTCGACCAGCCAGCCCTGCGCCACCGCACGCGCGACCGGTGCGGCGATGGCCGACGCGGCCAGGCCGGTGCACGCTTCGAAATCGCCCAGGCGAAAGCCTTCGTGCAGCCGCAGCAGGTTGAGCATGTATTCGAACGGCAGCCGCTTGCGCGGCACGACCTCGTCGCCGCCGACCGATGCGGGCGTGCCGGCGCTGGCCAGGTAGCTCTGCGGATGCTTGTGCTTCCAGCGCCGCAGCACGTGTTGTTCGGCGCCGGAACTGATCTTGCCGTGCGCACCTGCGCCGATACCCAGGTAGTCGCCAAACCGCCAGTAATTGAGGTTGTGCGCGCACTGCCGGCCCGGCTTGGCATAGGCGCTGACTTCGTACTGCGCATAGCCGGCCCCGGCGAGCAGCGCTTGGCAATGTTCCTGGATATCCCAGGCCGCATCGTCGTCGGGGATGCCCTTGGGCGGCCGCGCGAAGAACACCGTGTTCGGCTCCAGCGTGAGCTGGTAATGCGACATGTGGGTGGGCTGCAACGCGAAGGCGCGTTCGAGGTCGCGCTCGGCCTGTGCCAGGGTCTGCTCGGGCAGCGCGTACATCAGGTCGATATTGACATTCTCGTAGCCGGCATCCTGCGCCAGCTTGATCGCACGCTCGGCCTCGGCGCTATCGTGGATGCGCCCGAGCCGCTGCAATGCCACATCGTCGAAGCTCTGCACGCCGAAGCTCAGGCGGTTCACGCCGGCGGCGCGGTAGTGTTCGAAGCGGCCATGCTCGGCGGTGCCCGGATTGGTTTCCAGGGTGATTTCAAGATTGGGTGCAAAGCGCAGCCGCGCTGCAGCCGCCTGCAGGAATCGGTCGATCGCCTGCGGCGGAAACAGGCTGGGCGTGCCACCGCCGAAGAACACCGAATGCACCACCCGGCCCCAGACCAGTGGCAGGTCTGCATCCAGGTCGCGGATCAGTGCATCGACGTATTCTTCGAACGGCAGCACGCCCTTGGCCGCATGCGAGTTGAAATCGCAGTACGGGCATTTGCGCACGCACCAGGGCAGGTGCACGTAGAGCGAGAGCGGGGGCGGGATCAGGGCGGGCACTGCGTGCGGTCGTCGGTTACAGCGTGAGCGCGTGCAGCTTGTGCTGCAGCGTTGCCAATGCCACTGCGCGGTGGCTCAGGCGGTTTTTCATGTCGCTGTCCATTTCCGCCGCGGTCAGGCCATGCACCGGATCCAGAAACACCGGGTTGTAGCCGAAGCCGCCATCGCCACGCGGTTGCGTGGTGATCACGCCCTCCCAACTGCCTTCGGCGATCAGCGGCTGCGGATCTTCCGGGTGACGCAACAGGACGATCACCGCGTAAAAGCGCGCACTGCGGCGTTCGGCGGGCACGTCGCGCATGGCATCGAGCAACTTGGCGTTGTTGGCCTGCGCATCGGTCGGGCTGCCGGCGTAGCGCGCGCTGTACAAACCGGGCGCACCGCCCAGCGCATGGACGATCAGGCCGGAGTCGTCGGCCAGCGCCGGCAGGCCGGTGACTGCGCTGGCATGGCGTGCCTTGATCAACGCGTTCTCCACGAAGGTCAGGCCGGTTTCCGGCACGTCTTCCACGCCCAGCTCGCCCTGCGCGACGATGCGCAGCGGCAGTGCCGCCAGCATGGCGCGCAGTTCTTCCAGCTTGCCGGCGTTGCCGCTGGCCAATACCAGTTGCTTCATTGCTTGGGCTCCAGCAGATCCCACTTGGTGCCGTACAGATCGCGGAACACCACGACCGTGCCGTACGCCTCCTCGCGCGGGGTTTCCAGGAATTCCACGCCGAAGGCCTGCATGACTGCATGGTCGCGCCAGAAGTCGTCGGTGTAGAGAAAATGATCCACGCGCCCACCGGTCTGATCGCCGATGCGCGCGCGTTGCGCGGCGTCGGCCGGCTGCGCGAGCAGCAGGCCGGCGTCCTGCGTGCCGCCCGGGCCGATCACCACCCAGCGTTTGCCATCGCCCAGTGCGCGATCTTCCAGCACGTGGAAGCCCAGCGCGCCGGTGTACCAGGCAATCGCCGCATCGTAGTCGGCAACCAGCAAGGTGGTCAGGGCGATGCGACGGCTCATCCGGCCAGTGCGGCGCGTTGCAGCGCGAACAGCTCGCCCATGCCCTTTTCGGCCAGGGCAAGCAGCGCGTTGAGTTCGTCGCGGCGGAAGGCATGGCCTTCGGCCGTGCCCTGCAGCTCGATGAAGCCGCCGCCATCGTTCATCACGACATTCATGTCGGTATCGCAGTCGCTGTCTTCGGGGTAATCCAGGTCCAGCACCGGCTCGCCGCGATAGATGCCGACCGACACCGCAGCCACCGCACCGATCAACGGATGCTTCTTGATGTCGCCGCGCTTGAGCAGCAGGTTCACCGCATCGGCCAGCGCTACGTAGGCGCCGGTGATGGCGGCGGTGCGGGTGCCGCCATCGGCCTGCAGCACGTCGCAGTCCAGGGTGATGGTGCGCTCGCCCAGCGCGTTGCGGTCCACGCAGGCGCGCAGTGCGCGGCCGATCAATCGCTGGATTTCCAGCGTGCGCCCGCCCTGCTTGCCACGGGCGGCTTCGCGATCGGAACGGGTGTGGGTGGAGCGCGGCAACATGCCGTATTCGGCGGTGACCCAACCTTCGCCCTTGCCGCGCAGGAAGCCCGGCACGCGGTTTTCCACGCTGGCGGTGCACAGCACGCGGGTGTCGCCGAAGCTCACCAGCACCGAGCCTTCGGCATGGCGGGTGAAGGCGCGTTCGATGCGCACCGGGCGCAGCTGGTCGGCCGTGCGGCCGCTGGGACGGGAAAAGGTCATGCGATGAGTCCGGAAGTCGGGAGGTGGGTCGGGCGTCAGTGCGCGGCGTGCAGGCAGCCGGCAAGGGCGGCTAGGGTACCATTCGCGCTTTGACGGCACGGGATTCACGATGATCCGAAGCATGACCGCGTTTGCTGGCGGCGAACGCATCACGCCCTGGGGCACGCTCGGTTGCGAGCTGCGCTCGGTCAACCACCGCTTTCTGGAAGTGGGCACGCGCCTGCCGGAAGAATTGCGTGCGCTGGAGCCGCTGCTGCGCGAGCGCGTGGCTGCCAAGAACAGCCGCGGCAAGCTGGACCTGACGCTGCGCCTGCGCGCGCCGGACAACGCGCAGACACTGGCCGTCAACGAAGCACTGCTGCAGGAACTGGGCGCGCTTGCCGCGCGGCTGGATGGCGTCTTCCCCAAGCTGCAGGTGGGCTTCACCGACCTGCTGCAGCTGCCCGGCGTGCTGCAGGTGCAGGACGTGGATGCACCCGCGCTGCAGGCGCAGGCGCTGGCCTTGCTGGACGAGGTGGTCGACAGCTTTGTTGCTGCGCGCGAGCGTGAAGGCAGCAAGCTGGCCGCGGCGATCAGCGAGCGGGTGGATGCGATCGAACGTATCGCCGCCGAGGTGCGCACGCTGATTCCGGCAATTCGCGAAGGGCAGCGCGTCAAGCTGGCCGCACGCCTGGCCGATCTGCCGCATCCGGTGGACCCGGGCCGCACCGAGCAGGAACTGGTGCTGTGGCTGCAGAAGCTGGACGTGGACGAGGAGCTCGACCGCCTCTCCAGCCACATCGCCGAGATCCGTCGCGTGCTCAAGCAGCGCGAGCCGGTGGGCCGCCGCCTGGACTTCCTGCTGCAGGAGTTCAACCGCGAAGCCAACACACTGGGCTCCAAGTCGGTGGACAGCCGCACCTCCAACGCCGCCGTGGATCTGAAGGTGTTGATCGACCAGATCCGCGAGCAGGTGCAGAACATCGAGTAGCCGGGATTCGGGATTCGAGATTCGGGATGGGGCAGTTGCCGGTTCCCGATGTCTGCGGGCCGCGGCCAATCCCGGTAGCATGTCGACCCCGGTGGTACCGGTCCGCAGCCTGTTCGCGAATCCCGACTCCCCAATCCCGAATCCCTGATCCTATGCGCGGCACCCTCTATATCGTTGCGGCCCCCTCGGGCGCCGGCAAGAGCAGCATCGTCAACGCTACCCTGGCGCGTGATCCCAAGATCGCCCTGTCGATCTCGTTCACCTCGCGCGCGCCGCGGCCGGGCGAGCGGCATGCCGAGCACTACCATTTCGTCTCTGCCGACGAATTCCAGGGCATGATCGAGGCGGGCGACTTTTTCGAGTACGCGCTGGTGCATGGCGACTGGAAGGGCACTGCGCGGCAGTCGGTGGAGCCGCAGCTGGCCGCCGGGCACGACGTGTTGCTGGAGATCGACTGGCAGGGCGCGCGCCAGGTGCGCCAGAAGGTGCCCGATGCGGTGAGCGTGTTCATCCTGCCGCCGTCGCGCCAGGCGCTGGACGAGCGCATGCGCAAGCGCGGGCAGGACAGTGAGGACGTGATGGCACAGCGTCTGGCTGCCGCGCGCGAGGAGATGCTGCATTTCGAAGAGTTCGACTACGTGATCATCAACGAAACCTTCGACACCGCCGTGTCGGAGATGTGCGCCATCTTCACCGCCAGCCGGCTGCGCCGGCAGGCCCAGCAGCAGCGGCATGCCGGGCTGATCCAGGCCTTGCTGGACTGAGAGCGCATGCGTGAACGTCGCCCGCAGCGCGGGTGGCGTGACGGGCACTGATCCGGCCATGCGACAGGGCGCCAGGCGGTTCGCATTCGGGTGCAGTGGACGCGCTCAGCGGGTGGGCAGGGGCCCGGGTCTGCGCACCGGCAACGATCCCTTGGCCGGGCGCACGGGTCCAAGTCGCTGATTCCAAAGGTAACTAAATGGCCATCGGTTGCCCATTCAACTGCACAGGCGTACACTCCGCCCCCTTTCCCTCATTCGATGCGCGGCCGTTGCTGGTCGCCGGGAGCCCGCATGGCCCGCATTACCGTAGAAGATTGCCTGGAAGTCGTGAACAACCGTTTCGAGCTGGTCATGATGGCCTCCAAGCGCGCCCGTCAGCTCGCCAACGGCGTGCAGCCGCTGATCGAAAATGCCGACGCCAGCGACAAGCCCACCGTGATGGCACTGCGCGAGATCGCCGCGCGCCGGATCGACAACGCGCTGATCGATGAAGTCGAGAAAGCCGAGCGCGAGCGTGCCGAGCGCGAAGCACTGGAATGGGCCGCCGCCGAAGTGGTCGCCGACGAAGACATGTCCAAGAACGACGATTGATTGCCCGCGTCACGGCGATCAATTCGAACAGCCCGCATCCACGCGGGCTGTTTTCGTTTTGGGGCCCGGCAGTACGCCGGCGTGTGCAAACGTTTGCCGTCACTGCGCCGCTGGCATAGTCTTCCGCCATGAACCCAGGCCCCACTGCCCAGGCGACCGTCGTGACGTCTCCGTCTTCCGACCAGGCCATTCCCGACTACGTCCTGCACTTCGAACGCGCCGCCAGCTACCTGCCCAGCGAGCAGCTGCCGATTCTGCGCCGTGCCTGGGAGGTCGGCGCCACCGCGCATGCTGGCCAGACCCGTAAATCCGGCGAGCCTTACATCACCCATCCGGTGGCCGTGGCCGGCGTGCTGGCCGAGCTGGGCCTGGACATGGAGTCGCTGATCGCCGCGATCCTGCACGACACCATCGAAGACACGCCGCTGACCCGCGAGGAGCTGGCGTCCGAATTCGGCGAAGCGGTGGCCGAGCTGGTCGATGGCGTCACCAAGCTGGACAAGCTCAAGTTCCGCGACCGCCAGGAAGCGGCGGCAGAAAGTTTCCGCAAGATGCTGCTGGCGATGTCGCGCGACCTGCGCGTGATCATGATCAAGCTGGCCGACCGCCTGCACAACATGCGCACGCTTGGCGCGCAGAGCACCGAGGCGCGCGGCCGTATCGCCCGCGAGACACTGGAGATCTACGCACCCATCGCCCAGCGCCTGGGCATGAGCCTGATCAAGTCCGAGCTGCAGAACCTGGGCTTCCGCGCGTTGTACCCGTGGCGCCACGCCATCATCGAGAAACACATCCGCAGCCAGCCGGTGGTGCGGCGCGAATCGATGGCGCAGGTGGAAGTGCAGCTAAGCCAACGCCTGGCCAAGGAAGGGCTGGAACATCGGCTGGTCAGCCGCATCAAGACGCCCTGGAGCATCTATTCCAAGATGCACGAAGAGAACAAGTCCTTCGACCAGGTGATGGACGTGTTCGGCTTCCGTCTGGTGGTGCGCTCGGTGGCCGACTGTTACCACGCCCTCGGCGCGGTGCATGCCACCTTCAAGCCGCTGGACGGGCGCTTCCGCGATTTCATCGCGATCCCGAAGGCCAATGGCTACCAGTCGTTGCACACCGTGTTGTTCGGCCCCTACGGCTCGCCGATCGAAGTGCAGATCCGCACCGAAGAAATGGACCTGATCGCCGAACGCGGCGTGGCCGCGCATTGGACCTACAAGGTCGGCTCGGCCTCGCCCAATAGCGCGCAGAGCCGCGCGCACGATTGGATCGTGGAGCTGATCGATTCGCAGCGCGCCGCCGGCTCGTCGCTGGAGTTCCTGGACAACGTCAAGGTGGACCTGTTCCCGGACGAGGTCTATCTGTTCACGCCCAAGGGCAAGATCCTGGCGTTGCCGCGCAATTCCACCGCGCTGGATTTCGCCTACGCGGTGCACACCGACGTGGGCAACCGTGCGGTGGCCTCGCGCGTGGACAAGAAACTGGTACCGCTGCGCACCAAGCTGGTCAGCGGGCAGGCGGTGGAAATCATCACCGCGCGCTCGGCTACGCCCAAGCCGCAGTGGCTGGAATTTGTGGTCAGCAGCAAGGCGCGCACCGCCATCCGCCACCAGCTCAAGCAGCTCGAGCACGAAGATGCCGTGCAGCTGGGCCACCGCATGCTCGATCGTGCGCTGGAGGCGATGGACTCCTCGCTGGAGCGGCTGCCCAAGGGTCGTCTGGACGCCTTCCTCAACGAGCACCGCTACCCACGCCTGGAAGCCTTGCTAGCCGATGTGGCACTGGGCAACTGGATGCCGACCCAGGCCGCGCAGGCGTTGATGGCTTACGCGGAATTGCGTGGTGGCGGCCATTCCAAGCATTCGCACGAAAAGATCCTGATCGACGGCAGCGAACGCGGCGTGATCAGTTTCGCCAACTGTTGCCAGCCGATTCCCGGCGACGAGATCATGGGCTACCACACCGCCGGCAAGGGCATCGTGGTGCACCGGCTGGATTGCCCGAACCTGGCCGAGTTGCGCAAGTCGCCCGAGCGCTGGGTGCCGATCGACTGGGATTCCAGCGTGACCGGGGACTACGACACCGCGCTGGTGGTGGAAGTGGAAAACCGCACCGGCGTGCTGGCGCAGTTGGCCGCGGCCATTGCGCAGAGCCAGTCCAATATCGAACGCGTGGATTACCTGGACCGCGACTTCAATGCGGCCGTGCTGCGCTTCAATATCCAGGTGCGCGACCGCCGCCATCTGGCCGAAGTGATGCGCCGGCTGCGCCGCCTGCACGTGGTGCAGAGCGTGGGGCGGCAGTGAGAGCTGGCCGTCGTCAGTGAGTCGCGGACGAAGTGAGTCACGAACGATAGGCAGCAACTGCCGTGCACGCGTGGCACATGCGGCCGGGGTATCGCCCCCGCTAGCCTGCCGGTGAGCGCCGTCGTTGTGCCTGCCGCTCGACGTTGCTGGCGGTGAACATGCGCTTCAATCGTTGCGCTCAGGCAATCAACCGGCGCAGTGCGGGGTTGTCGTTGTCCTGCTTCCACACCAGATGCAATTCCACCGGCGTGGCCGGCGTTTCATCGCGCAGCGGCAGGTAGACGATGCCGGCGTAGCGCAGGCCGCTGGCGCCTTCCGGTACCAAGGCCATGCCCATGCCGCCGCGTACCAGCGCCAACACCGAATGGATCTGGCTGACGTACTGCACCGAGCGCGGTGCGATGCCGCGTGCGCCGAACAGCTGCGCCAGCAGGTCGTAGAAATAGCGCGCTTCGTCTGGCGCGTAATTGACCAGTGGCTGGCCGTCGAAATCCTGCAGGCGCAGACTGTCGTGTTGCGCCAGCGGCGAGTCTTCCGGCAGCGCGGCGATCAGCGGTTCGCGGGCCACGCAGCGGCTGTGCAGGCCCTGGCGCTGGATCGGCGGACGCAGCAGGCCAATATCCAAGCGGCCGGCATCCAGCGCATCCAGCTGCGCCAGGCTGACCATTTCCTTGAGTTGCAGGTCCACATCCGGCGCTTCGCTGCGCCAGCGCGCAATTGCCTCGGGCAGGAAGCGATAGCTGGCGCCGGCGGTAAAGCCCACCGATACGCTGCCGGCATCGCCGGTGCCGATCCGCCGCGCACGCAGGCCGGCGTTCTCGGCCATGCGCAGGATCGCGCGCGCTTCGGCCAGCAGGCTGCGCCCGGCCTGGGTCAGTCGCACATGGCGGCTATTGCGCTCCAGCAGCGCGGTGCCAACGCTGTGCTCCAGTAGCTGGATCTGCCGGCTCAGCGGCGGCTGGGTCATGTTCAGGCGCTCGGCCGCGCGCCGAAAGTGCAGCTCGTCGGCGACGGCCACAAAGCAACGCAGTTGCTGCAGATCGAACATGGCGAAGGTCTTGGCTGGCGACATGCTGGAATTGGATGCTGCACCCGCAACATCTGTGCATCGCCAGCGCCGATGAATGGGCGCGTAGGCGGACGTGGCGTGGCTGACGAGCGCAACCATTGGTAATTACACAGGCTCAAGAAAACCGTTGTAAAGCAGGCATTTGCGGGTCATTGCAGCGGCTGGTGAGGCGATTGATTTAATTGATGTATCAAACAATACGTCCTTTGGTTTGGACCAGCAACGATCTCCCGTCCCAGGATCAATCGCATCCCCCGTCCAGGAGCGTTTGCCCAATGAGCAGCAGATACACACCGACCGAAATGGCCCAGGCGCTTGGCGCCGGGTTGCTGTCATTTCCGGTCACCCATTTCGATACCGACCTGGCCTTCGACGAGCCCGCCTACCGCAGCAACCTGGACTGGCTGTCCTCGCATCCAGCTGCCGGCCTGTTTGCCGCCGGCGGCACTGGCGAGCTGTTTTCCCTGACCCTGGACGAAGTGAACCGCGCGGTGCGTGCCGCCGTGACCCAGACCGCCGGGCGCATGCCGGTGATTGCGCCGGCCGGCTACGGCACTTCGATCGCGATCGAGATGGCGCAGGCCGCCGAGCGCAACAACGCCGATGGCATCCTGCTGTTTCCGCCGTACCTGACCGAGTGCGATGCCGACGGCGTGGCCGAGCATGTCGAGCGCGTGTGCAAGGCGACCTCGCTGGGCGTGATCGTCTACGGCCGCGCCAACGCCAAGCTCGACGATGTGACCCTGGCGCGCGTGGCCGAGCGTTGCCCCAACCTGGTGGGCTACAAGGACGGCATCGGCGATGTGGATCGCATGACCCGTATCTACGCGCGCCTGGGCGACCGCTTGCTGTACGTGGGCGGCCTACCCACTGCCGAAACCTTCGCGCTGCCGTATCTGGAAATGGGCGTCACCACGTATTCGTCGGCCATCTTCAATTTCCTCCCCGAATGGGCGTTGGACTTCTACGCAGCCGTGCGCGCGCGCGACCACGCCACCATCTACCGCGAGCTCAACGACTTCGTGTTGCCGTACACGGTGCTGCGTAATCGCCGCGCCGGCTATGCGGTGTCCATCGTCAAGGCCGGCATGCGCGCGGTCGGCCGCCCGGCCGGGCCGGTGCGCACGCCGTTGGCGGACCTGACCGATGAAGAATTCGCGCTGCTCAAGCAACTGATCGGAGGGCGCCGCTGATGCATGCCATCACAGGTCAATCGCTGATCGGGCAGCGCTGCGTGCAAGGCAGCGGCGCGCACTTTCATGGCGTGGATGCAGCCAGCGGCGAATCGCTGCAGCCGGCCTTCGGCTCGGTGAGCGCGCAGGAGCTGGAGCAGGCTTGCGCATTGGCGCAGTCGGCCTTCGACACTTACCGCGAAACCACGCTGGAAGCACGCGCGGTCTTTCTGGAAACCATTGCCGAGCAGATCCTGGCGCTGGGCGATGCCTTGATCGAGCGCGCCATGCGCGAAAGCGGGCTGCCGCGCGCCCGGCTCGAAGGCGAGCGCGGTCGCACGGTCGGGCAGCTGCGCCTGTTCGCCACCGTGGTGCGCGAAGGCAGCTGGTTGCAGGCGCGCATCGACCCGGCACTGCCGCAGCGCGCACCGTTGCCGCGTGCGGATCTGCGCCAGCGGCATATCGCGCTGGGGCCGGTGGCAGTGTTCGGCGCCAGCAATTTCCCGCTGGCGTTTTCGGTGGCTGGCGGCGATACGGTGTCGGCGCTGGCAGCCGGGTGCCCGGTGGTGGTCAAGGCGCATGGCGCGCATCCGGGCACCTCCGAACTGGTGGGCCGTGCGATCCAGGCGGCCGTGGCGCAATGCGGCCTGCCCGAGGGCGTGTTCTCGCTGCTCTTCGACGCAGGCATCGAGATCGGTACGCAGCTGGTGGCCGATTCGCGCATCAAGGCGGTGGGCTTCACCGGCTCGCGCGCTGGCGGCCTGGCGCTGGTCAAGATCGCTGCCGCCCGCCGCGAGCCGATCCCGGTGTACGCGGAAATGAGTGCGATCAACCCGGTGTACCTGTTGCCGCAGGCATTGCAGGCGCGCGCGCCGGCCCTGGGCAAGGCCTTCGTCGGTTCGCTGACCCTGGGGGCCGGGCAGTTCTGCACCAATCCCGGCTTGCTGCTGGCCGTCGATTCTCCGGCGGTGGATGCCTTCATCGCGTCTGCGACACAGGCGCTGCAGGACGTTTCGCCGGCGGCGATGCTGACCGCAGGCATCGGCGATGCCTTTGCGCAAGGCGTCCAACGCCTGGCGGCACATCCACAGGTCGCCACGCTGGCGCGCGGCGCTGCGGCGGAATCCGGGCGCTGCCCTGCTGCGTTGTTCGGCACCGATGCCGATGCATTTCTGGCCGACGAGGCACTGCAAGCCGAAGTGTTCGGTGCCTCGTCGTTGCTGGTCCGCTGCAGGGATATCGATCAGCTGCGCGCGCTGAGCGAGCACCTGGAAGGCCAGCTCACCGCCACCTTGCACATGGATACCGACGACACCGCGCTGGCTGCCACGCTGCTGCCGGTGCTGGAGCGCAAGGCCGGCCGCATCCTGGTCAACGATTGGCCGACCGGCGTGGAGGTCTGTCACGCCATGGTGCACGGTGGCCCGTCCCCGGCCACCTCCGACAGCCGTAGCACCTCGGTGGGCACGCTGGCGATCAATCGCTTCCTGCGGCCGGTCTGCTACCAGGACCTGCCCGCCGCGTTGCTGCCTGCGGCGGTGGCGCACGGCAATCCGCTCGGCGTGTGGCGACGCGTCGACGGCGCACTGGGGCACGACTGACAGCACCGGCGGCAACCATGCCTGAGGCGTGCCGGAGGAGGGTCCGGCATGCCAGCTGCAGGCGCCATTTGGAGTACCGAAGCGCACTGCGCTTCCATCGTCATAGGTGAGGAACGATGATGGCTACCGATTCAACGACCGTCGGTTCGACGACAGTTCCGCGCAGGCGCTATTTGATCCTGCTGATGTTGTTCGTGGTGACCACGATCAACTATGCCGATCGCGCCACCTTGTCCATCGCAGGTTCCGCGGTCCAGGATGCGCTGGGCATCGACGCGCTGCAGATGGGCTTCATCTTCTCTGCGTTCGGTTGGGCGTATGTGGCCGGGCAGATTCCCGGTGGCTGGCTGCTCGACCGCTTCGGCTCGCGCCGTGTGTATGGCCTGTCGCTGCTGATCTGGTCGGTCTTCACGGCGTTGCAGGGCTTCATCGGCTGGGTGCCGGTGGCCTGGGCGGTCACCACGTTGTTCGTGCTGCGCTTTCTGGTCGGCATTGCCGAAGCGCCGTCGTTCCCGGGTAATAGCCGTATCGTGGCGGCCTGGTTTCCCACCGCCGAACGCGGCCTGGCCGCGTCCATCTTCAATTCCGCGCAGTACTTCGCCACGGTGGCATTTGCGCCGCTGATGGGCTGGCTGGTGCATGCCTGGGGTTGGGAACACGTGTTCCTGGTGATGGGTGGCGCGGGCGTGTTGCTGGCAGCGCTATGGCGCAAGACCATCTACGCACCGCGCGAACATCCGCGCCTGAGCGCACAGGAGCTGCACTACATCCAGCGCAACGGCGCACTGGTGGACATGGAGCAGGGCAACAAGCCCGGCACTCAGCCCAAAGGCACCCAGTGGCATTACGCCAAGCAGCTGCTGTGCAACCGCATGTTGCTGGGCGTGTATATCGGCCAGTACTGCATCACCACGCTGACGTATTTCTTCCTGACCTGGTTCCCGGTGTACCTGGTCAAGGAGCGCGGCATGTCGATCCTGGAAGCGGGCTTCGTGGCCTCGCTGCCGGCGGTGTGCGGCTTCATCGGTGGCGTGCTGGGCGGCTATGTGTCCGACTGCATGGTGCGGCGCGGCTATTCGCTCACCGTCTCGCGCAAGACGCCGATCGTGATCGGCATGCTGATGTCGGTGACGATGATCGGCTGCAACTACGTGCAGGCCGAATGGATGGTGGTCGGGCTGATGGCGCTGGCGTTCTTCGGCAAGGGGATCGGCGCGCTGGGCTGGGCGGTGGTGGCCGACACCTCGCCCAAGGAGATCGCCGGCTTGTCCGGCGGCCTGTTCAACACCTTCGGCAACATCGCCGGCATCACCACGCCGATCGTCATTGGCTACATCGTTTCCACCACCGGCAGCTTCGAGTGGGCCCTGGTGTTCGTCGGGCTCAACGCATTGCTGGCGGTGGTGTCCTATCTGGTGATCGTGGGCGACATCAAGCGCGTGGAACTCAAGGCGCCCCCCGGCGGCCCGTCCATGCCCGTGCCCGCACCGCTGTGACCATCCTCGGAGAATCCTCATGACCATCCACACATCACCTGCAGCCATCGGTACCACGCCGCGCATCACCGACGTGCGCGTGGTGCCGGTCGCCGGGCAGGACAGCATGCTGCTCAATCTCAGTGGCGCGCATGCGCCGTACTTCACCCGCAACGTGCTGGTGCTGCGCGATTCGTCCGGGCGCACCGGCGTGGGCGAGGTGCCTGGCGGCGCTGCCATCGCCGGGTTGTTGAACGAAGCGGCCGTACTCATGCGTGGCCGCTCCATCGCCGAGTACCAGCGCATTCTCAACCAGGTACGCACCGCCTTCGCCGACCGCGACAGCGCCGGGCGCGGGCTGCAGACCTTCGACCTGCGCATCACCATCCACGCAGTGACCGCGATCGAAGCGGCATTGCTGGATCTGCTGGGGCAGTTCCTGGATCAACCGGTGGCTGCGCTACTCGGCGAAGGCCAGCAGCGCGACGCAGTGGACGTATTGGGCTACCTGTTCTTCATTGGCGACCGCCGCAAGACCGGGCTCGATTACCGCGACGGCAGCGATGCAAGCGATGCCTGGGAAGCGGTGCGCGACCGGGAAGCCTTGACGCCGGCAGCGGTGGTGCGGCTGGCCGAAGCAGCCTATGAAAAATACGGTTTCCGCGATTTCAAGCTCAAGGGCGGCGTGCTGCGCGGAGAAGACGAGATCGAGGCCATCCACGCCTTGCATGCGCGTTTTCCGCAGGCGCGCATTACGCTCGATCCCAACGGCGCATGGTCGTTGCAGCAGGCCATCGCGCTGTGCCGCGACATGCACGGGGTCATGGCGTATGCGGAAGACCCGTGCGGGGCCGAGCAAGGCTATTCCGGTCGCGAAGTCATGGCCGAATTCCGCCGCGCCACCGGCCTGCCCACCGCCACCAACATGATCGCCACCGACTGGCGGCAGATGGGGCACGCCATCCAGCTGCAGTCGGTGGACATCCCGCTGGCAGATCCGCATTTCTGGACGCTGCAGGGCTCGGTGCGCGTAGCGCAACTGTGCCGCGACTGGGGTCTGACCTGGGGCTCGCATTCCAACAACCATTTCGATATTTCGCTGGCGATGTTCACCCACGTGGCCGCTGCCGCGCCGGGGCAGGTGACGGCGATCGATACGCACTGGATCTGGCAGGACGGCCAACGGTTGACGCGCAACCCGTTGCAGATTGCAGGCGGCCAGATTCAGGTGCCGGCCAAGCCCGGCCTGGGCGTGGAACTGGACCTGGATGCACTGGACGCGGCGCATCGCACCTATCAAAGCCTGGGCCTGGGCGCGCGCGATGACGCGGCCGCCATGCAGGCGCTGATTCCCGACTGGACCTTCGACAACAAGCGGCCGTGCCTGGTGCGCTGAAGCGTGCCGATGCTGGCTGCCCGCGCCCGGGCAGCAGCGCCTGACCGCGTGGTCAACGCAGGTGGAGAACCGAGCAATGAAAAGCATGATGGCACTCAGCGGCGCGGCGCTGCTGGCGGTCGGTGCGGGCGGCCGTGCGCGGGCGCAGGAACCGGACGCGGGATTCTGGAATGGCGCAACGGCCGAAGTCACCGCGCTCAACTTCTACTACAACCGCGATTTCCGCAGCGGCGACGGGCAGGGCAAGCGCGCCGAATGGGCACAGGGCTTCGTGGTGGATGCCAAGAGCGGTTACACGCGCGGCCCGATCGGTGCCGGGCTGGATCTGCTCGGCATCGGCGACTTCAAGCTCGATGGCGTGCGTGCCGAAGGCGGCACCGGGTTGCTGCCCAACAATGACGACGGGACCGCGCAACATGCGTTGGTGCGCGTGGCACCCACGCTCAAGTTGCGCGCCTCGCAGACCGAGCTGAAATGGGGCAGCTTCATTCCCAACGAGCCGCTGGTACGCGCCAGCATCACCCGCATCATGCCGGAGACGTTCCAGGGCGTGACGCTGGAATCCAAGGACATCCCCAAGCTCGACCTGCTGCTTGCCCGCTTCACCAGCGCCTGGTATCGCGATGGCGATTCGCGCGTGCCGATCACCTTGACCAACAAGAACCGGCGCTTTCTGGGCACGCCGGATTCGGATGCGCTCAACCTGGTATCGGCCACCTACACGCTGGCGCCCGGAACGCAGCTGCGCTATCAGGGCGCGGTGATGGAAGACATCTACCGCCAGCAGCTCTACAACCTGATCCAGACGCACACGTTTGGCAAGGACCAGCTCCGCGTCGACCTACGCTATTTCCGCACCGACGACATCGGTCAATCACGTGCCGGCCTCATCGACAACCGCATGTTCAGCAGCATGCTGTCCTGGCGCACGGGCGGGCAGGAATTCGGCGCCGGCTATCAGAAGCTGACCGGGCCCAGCGCCATGCCGTGGCCGGGCGGCACCGACGGCAACGTGTTCAACTGGACCTTCATCAACGATTTTCTCGAACGCGGCGAACGCAGCTGGCAGCTGCGCTACAGCATCGATGGCAAGCGCATCGGCATCCCCGGGCTCAGCATCATGGCGCGCTACATCAGCGGCGACAGTGCACGCCCGGCAACCTATGCGGGCGAAGGCCGCGAATGGGCGCGCGATGTGTTGACCACGTATCAATTCCAGGGCGAGCGTTTCAAGCATGTGAGCGTCATCTGGTTCAACGGCACCTTCCGCTCCAATTACCAGCGCAATGTCGATGAAAACCGTCTGATCCTGCAATACCGGCGCCAGTTCGACAGCCCCGACCGGTAATGCAGTCCACCCCACGTCTTGCAAGGTAGCCCCCCGATGTCCGCAACCCAGCAATCCACCCGTTGGCTCAGCATCCGTGCTCATGCGCGCGACAACGTCGCCATCGTCGTCAACGATGATGGCGCGCCGGCCGGCGCCACCTTCGCCGATGGCCTGACCGCCATCGAGCACATTCCGCAAGGCCACAAGATCGCGCTGGTGGACCTGCCCGCAGGCGCGGCGGTGATCCGCCTGGGCGCGGTGATCGGTACCGCCAACGCCGACATCGCGCGCGGCGCGTGGGTCAGCGAGCAGTTGCTGGCGATGCCCGAGGCACCCGAGCTGGCTGCACTGGATCTGGCGCTGCACCCCGCGCCGGAGCCCGAGCCGCTGCACGGTTATACCTTTCAGGGCTACCGCAATCGCGATGGCAGCGTGGGCACGCGCAACATCCTGGGCATCATGACCAGCGTGCAATGCGTGGTCGGCGTGCTCGGCCATGCGGTAGAGCGCATCCGCACCGAGCTGCTGCCCAGGTATCCCAATGTCGATGACGTGGTGGCGATCAATCACGTCTACGGCTGCGGCGTGGCGATCACCGCCCCGGAGGCGATCATTCCCATCCGCACGCTGCGCAATATCGCGCGTAGCCCCAACTTCGGCGGACAAGCGCTGATCGTGGGACTGGGCTGCGAAAAGCTTGCCCCCGAACGGCTGCTGCCGGACGACGCCAGCGTCGACGACAGCGGCGTCTACCGCCTGCAGGAAGCCAGCCTGGGCTTTGCCGACATGGTCGGCTCGATCATGACCATGGCCGAAGAACGGCTGCGCCATCTGGATACCCGCCGCCGCGAAACCGTGCCGGCCAGCGAGCTGGTGGTGGGCATGCAGTGCGGCGGCAGCGATGCGTTTTCCGGCGTCACCGCCAATCCGGGTCTGGGCGTGGCCGCCGACTTGCTGGTGCGTGCCGGCGCCACGGTGATGTTCTCCGAAAACACCGAAGTGCGCGACGGCATCCACCTGCTGGTGCCGCGCGCGGCCAATGCCGATGTGGCCAAGGCACTGGTGCGCGAAATGGCCTGGTACGACGCCTACCTGGCACGCGGCCAGGCCGACCGCAGCGCCAACACGACACCGGGCAACAAGAAGGGCGGGCTGGCCAATATCGTGGAAAAGGCGATGGGCTCGATCGCCAAGTCCGGCTCCTCCCCGATCAACGGCGTGGTCCCGCCGGGCGAGCGCGTCAGAGGGCGCGGCCTGCAGTACTGCGCCACCCCGGCCAGCGATTTTGTCTGCGGCACGCTGCAGGTGGCGGCCGGCATGAACCTGCATGTGTTCACCACCGGGCGTGGCACGCCTTACGGCCTGGGCATGGTCCCGGTGATCAAGGTCGCCACCCGCAGCGAACTGGCGCAACGCTGGT
Organism: Xanthomonas sp. WHRI 6106; assembly: GCF_040202405.1. Lineage (NCBI taxonomy): Bacteria > Pseudomonadati > Pseudomonadota > Gammaproteobacteria > Lysobacterales > Lysobacteraceae > Xanthomonas > Xanthomonas sp. WHRI 6106. The sequence goes on from NZ_JBEGFC010000017.1 coordinate 56,599, forward strand.
CCGACCTGATGGACATCGATGCCGGCGGCGTGGCCACCGGCACCAAGACGCTGGAGCAGCTGGGTTGGGAGGTGTTCCAGCGCTATCTGGATGTGGCCAGCGGCCAGCGCACCTGGACCGAGCACCACCGCCTGCACAACGACCTGGCGCTGTTCAATCCGGCGCCGATTACCTAGTCCTGGCCCTCTCGCGGGAGAAGGCGCGCCTCCCTTCTCCCGTCGGGGCATTGTCCCCTTCATGGGGGAGAAGGTGCCCCGAAGGGGCGGATGAGGGTACGTGCGCAGCCTCACGCACTACGTCACAAGCGTCCAGCAGCGCACACCTATAGCCTCACTGAAACCATGGCGCGCGCAAGCGAAAGCCAGCCGCAACCAATACCACGGCAAGACGCCCAGTCCACCGAGCAACGCGCCGCTAGTCCGCCAGCGACCGCCCGCGCGCAGCCATCCCCCATTCCCCATTCGCCCGTCAACCGCATGCGCCGATACAATGCGCGTTCGTTTTCAGCGTTGACGGAGTCGCCATGTCCCAGATCATCCATACCGACCAGGCGCCCGCCGCCATCGGCCCGTATTCGCAGGCCGTGCGTGCCGGCAACACCGTGTATTTCTCCGGCCAGATTCCGTTGGACCCGGCCACCGGCGACATCGTGCCGGGCGACATCGGTGCGCAGGCTCGTCGCGCGTTCGACAACCTTAAGGCGGTGGCCGAAGCGGCCGGCGGCTCGCTCGACAAGATCGTGCGCCTGGGCCTGTACCTCACCGACCTCGGCCAGTTCGCCGCCGTCAATGCGGTGATGCAGGACTATTTCCAGGCCCCGTTCCCCGCGCGCTCCACCATCGAAGTGTCCGGGCTGCCCAAGGGCGCCGGCTTCGAAGTCGATGCGGTGATGGTGCTCGAGTGACCGTGCGTAACTGAGCCGATCGATCCGTCGTGCCGCGCGCGCGTCCCGCTACCCCGGCCCTGGCCGTCGCCGGCCAGGCCTCGCTCGCCAGCCTGCCCGGGGTCGGCCCGAAAGTCGCCGAGAAATTTGCTGCGCGCGGCATCCTGAGCGTGCAGGACCTGTGGCTGCATCTGCCGCTACGCTATGAAGACCGCACCCGCCTGACCACGATCGCGCAGCTGCAGAGCGGCGTGCCGGCGCAGATCGAAGGGCGGGTCGATGCGGTGGAACGCGGCTTCCGCTTCCGCCCGGTGCTGCGCGTGGCGGTCTCGGACGACTCGCACGGCAGCGTGGTCCTGCGCTTCTTCCATTTCCGTGCCGCACAGGTGGCGCAGTTTGCGGTCGGCACGCGCGTGCGCGTGTTCGGCACCCCCAAGCCCGGCCAGCAGGGCTGGGAAATCGTGCACCCCAGTTATCGCGTGCTCGCCCCGGGCGAGGATGCCGGCCTGGGCGACAGCCTGGACCCGGTCTATCCGGTGCTCGAAGGCGTTGGTCCGGCGACATTGCGCAAGCTCATCGGCCAGGCGCTGGAGCGCTTGCCACCGGAGGCGGCACTGGAGCTACTGCCGCCGCGCTGGCTGCAGGACGAGCGCCTGCCATCGCTGCGGACGGCATTGCTGACCATGCATCGGCCGCCGGTGAATACCGACCCGCAGCAGTTGCTCGCCGGCGGGCATCCGGCCCAGCAACGCCTGGCCATCGAAGAATTGCTGGCGCATCAACTCAGCCTGCGTCGCCAGCGCATCGCGCTGCAGCGGTTTCATGCGCCGGTGTTGCCCGGCAATGGCACCTTGGTGCAGCAATTGCGCAGCGTATTGCCGTTCCAGCTCACCGACGCGCAACAACGCGTGTTCGAACAGATCGCGCACGACCTTGCCCAGCCATCGCCGATGCTGCGGCTGGTGCAGGGCGATGTCGGCAGCGGCAAGACCGTGGTCGCTGCGCTGGCGGCGATGCTGGCGGTGGAGCAGGGCAAGCAGGTCGCACTCGCCGCGCCCACCGAACTGCTGGCCGAGCAGCATCTGACCAATCTGCGCGGCTGGCTGGAGCCGTTGGGCGTGCGCATCGTCTGGCTGGCCGGCAAGGTCACCGGCAAGGCGCGCGCCGCGGCGATGGCCGAGGTTGCCTCCGGCCAGGCGCAGGTGGTGGTGGGCACGCACGCACTGATGCAGGAGGCGGTGGTCTTCCATGACCTGGCGTTGGCCATCATCGATGAGCAGCACCGCTTCGGCGTGCACCAGCGCCTGGCATTGCGCGACAAGGGCGCAGGCGCCGGCAGCGTGCCGCATCAGCTGGTGATGACCGCCACGCCCATCCCGCGCACACTGGCGATGTCGACCTACGCCGATCTGGACGTCTCGTCCATCGACGAACTACCGCCCGGCCGCACGCCGGTGCAGACCATCGTGCTGAGCGCAGAACGCCGCCCCGAGTTGGTCGAACGCATCCGCGCCGCCTGCGCCGAAGGACGGCAGGCGTACTGGGTGTGCACACTGATCGAAGAAAGCGAAGACCCTGGCAAGGGCGCGCCAAACGGGCCGCCACGCATCGAAGCGCAGGCCGCAGAAGTCACCTTCGACGCCTTGTCGGCGCAACTGCCCGGCGTGCGCGTCGCACTCGTGCATGGCCGCATGAAGCCGGCTGAGAAACAAAAGGCCATGCTCGATTTCAAGCAGGGTCGCAGCGATCTGCTGGTCGCCACCACCGTGATCGAAGTCGGCGTGGACGTGCCCAATGCCTCGCTGATGATCATCGAAAATGCCGAGCGCCTGGGCCTGGCACAGTTGCACCAGCTGCGCGGCCGGGTCGGGCGCGGCGCGGCCGCTTCCAGTTGCGTGCTGCTGTACCAGGGCCCGTTGTCGATGATGGCGCGGCAGCGTCTGGAAACCATGCGCCAGACCAACGACGGCTTCGTGATCGCGGAGAAGGACCTGGAATTGCGCGGCCCCGGTGAATTGCTCGGCACCCGGCAGACCGGCCTGGCCAGCTTCCGCATCGCCGACCTGGCGCGTGACGCCGGCTTGCTGCCGCGCGTGCAGGTGCTGGCCGAACGGCTGCTCGCCGACGCGCCGGAAATCGCCGACCGCGTCGTCGCGCGCTGGATCGGTGGCGCGGTGCGGTATGCGGCCGCTTGAGCGGCCGGGAATCGGGAGTCGGGATTGGGGATTCGTCAAGGCGGCGTTGCTGCGACCTGCACGTGTCCGGAATTCGCGCGGCTCGCCGATCCTTGCGAAGATGCCGCAACGAATCCCGAATGCCCGATCCCGAATCCCATGACAAAAACAATACCGCTGCTGATCGATACCGACCCGGGCGTGGATGACGCGCTGGCGCTGCTGATGGCCTTCAACGACACCCGCCACGAGGTGGTCGGGCTGACCATCGCCGCCGGTAACGTCGGCCTGGATCACACCGTGCGCAACGCCTTGAAGGTGTGCGAGATCGCCGGGCGCACCGATGTGCCGGTCTACGCTGGCTGCCCGCAGCCGCTGCTGCACCCCTCGGTGGATGCGGCGCACGTGCACGGCATCGATGGCTTCGGCGACGTGGGTCTGGCACCGGCCAAGCGCACTGCCGAGGCCGAGCATGCGGCGCTCGCCATCCTGCGGCTGTCGCACGAACACGCCGGCGAGCTGCTGCTGGTCGCGCTTGGCCCGCTGACCAACCTTGCGCTGGCGCTCACCCTGGATCCGACCCTGCCGCAGCGCGTGGCACGGCTGGTGGTGATGGGCGGAGCGCTGACCGGGCACGGCAACATCACCGCGGCGGCCGAGTTCAACATCGGCTTCGACCCGGAGGCGGCGCACATCGTGTTCCGCGGCTTCCCGCAGTTCGACGTCGCCGACTGGGAGGCCACCATCGCGCACGGCCTGTTGCACCGGGACGTGGAGCAGTGGCTGGCCGCCGATACCCCCCGCGCCCGCTTCTACGAGGAAATCTCGCGCAAGACCCGGCTGTGGTCCGAAGACAGTCGCGGCGAGTACTGGTATGCGGCCGATGCGCTGGCCATGGCGTTCGCCCTGCATCCGGAAGGCTCGCAGAAGCTGGAGCAGCGCCCGGTGCACATCGAGCTGTCCGGCACGCATACCCGCGGCATGACCCTGGTGGACTGGAACCGCCAGGGTGGGGCGCCCGACAACGCCAACCTGCTGCTGGCCTATGACCTTCAGCAGTTCTACGGCCTGGTCGGGGCCGCCCTGGCCGCCAGTTAGGGCCCGCCTTGCGCCGGGCGAGTGGGGGCCGCTATAATACCCGGCTTATCCAGGCAGCCCGGCGCCAAGTCCATGAAAGATAACGTGCATCCCAACTACAAAGACGTCGTCTTTCACGACGTGACGTCCGATTTCAAGATTCTGACCCGTTCCACCATGAGCTCGAAAGAGACCGTGAAGTGGGAAGACGGCCAGGAATATCCGCTGGTCAAGGTGGAAATTTCCTCGGCGTCGCACCCGTTCTATACCGGCAAGCACAAGGTGATCGACACCGGCGGCCGTATCGACAAGTTCCAGAAGCGCTACGCGCGCTGAACTTGCAGGACGGGCTGTACCGGCAGCGGCCGCGCATTGCGCGGCCGTTGTTTTTTGGGTCGCCCGCGCTTCGTTTGCGTGCCCCCGGCCAGTGCGTCTACGACTTCTGTCCAAGCGACGGCCAAAATGCTGCTGTGCGATAATGACGTGATCCGAGGCGACGCCTTGGACTTCCATCACGTGCCTGCCCATGTGGGATCAGGCGCCTTCCACTGAAGGAGCGTACACAGTGTCCGATCTTGATCAGGTCACGCTCAACGCCGGCGACAAGTCGGTCGTTCTGCCGGTTCTCAAGCCCACGCTGGGCAATGACTGCGTCGATATTTCCAAGCTGACCAAAGAAACCGGTCTGTTCACCTACGACTCGGGCTTCACCGCCACTGCCAGCTGCAAGTCGGCCATCACCTACATCGATGGCGACAATGGCGTGCTGTTGTACCGCGGCTACCCGATCGAACAGTTGGCCGAGAAGTCCAGCTTCCTGGAAGTTTCGTACCTGCTGATGAACGGCGAACTGCCGACGGCGGACGAATTCAAGAAGTTCGACCACGAAGTGACGCATCACACGATGATGCATGAGTCGCTGAAGAACTTCCTCGGCGGTTTCCGCCACGACGCGCACCCGATGGCCATGCTGGCCGGCTCGGTCGCTTCGCTGTCGGCGTTCTACCACGACACCCTGGACCTCAACGATCCGGAGCAGCGCCGTCAGGCCGCCATCCGTCTGATCGCCAAGGTGCCGACCCTGGCAGCTGCTGCGTATCGTTATTCGATCGGCTGGCCGATCCGCTACCCGCGCAACAACCTGAACTACGTCGACCGCTTCCTGCACATGATGTTCGAAGTGCCGAGCGAGCCGCTGGAGATCAACCCGGTCGTGGCCAAGGCGCTGGATCTGCTGTTCATCCTGCACGCCGACCACGAACAGAACGCCTCCACCTCGACGGTGCGCCTGGTCGGTTCGACCGGTGCCAACCCGTACGCGTCGGTGGCTGCTGGCATCACCGCACTGTGGGGCCCGGCACACGGCGGCGCCAACGAAGCGGTGCTGAAGATGCTGGAAGAGATCGGCACCGCCGATAACGTCGAGTCCGCCGTGGCCAAGGCCAAGGACAAGAACTCCTCGTTCCGTCTGATGGGCTTCGGTCACCGCGTCTACAAGAACTTCGACCCGCGCGCCAAGATCATCCGCGAGATGACCCACAAGGTGCTGGGCGAGCTGGGCGTCAACGACCCGTTGCTGGAAGTGGCGTTGAAGCTGGAAGAAGCCGCGCTGAAGGACGACTACTTCGTGCAGCGCAAGCTGTACCCCAACGTCGACTTCTACTCGGGCCTGATCTACAAGGCGCTCAATATCCCGGTGGAGATGTTCACCGTGATGTTCGCCATCGCGCGCACCGCCGGCTGGGTGTCGCATTGGCTGGAACAGCAGGTCGACCCGGAAATGAAGATCGGCCGTCCGCGCCAGATCTACACCGGCTACGACAAGCGCGACTACACCGACAGCGCCAAGCGCTAAGCGGTTTCAGGTTGTCTGCGTGAGCAAAACGCCCCGCACCGCGGGGCGTTTTGCGTTGTGGCTTGCGGTCTGCCGGATGAGTGATTGGACCTCCACGCCTTAGTCCGTGGCGCCACGCGCTCGGTACGGCTCAGGGCAGCTGCTGTACGTAACCCTGGCGCTCGTCATCGGCCAGCAGTTGCCGCACCTGTGCCGCCGAGGCGCGCGGCATCGGTTTTTCGTCCAGCTGCGACAGCGGTGCCTGCCGCAATGCGTCGTAGGGCAGCACGGTCAGGTCGAAGGTGAGCTCCTCGGCACTGAACAGCCACACGGGGAAGTCGCCAGTGCGGTCGCGATCCAGGCGCAGACGACGGGTGCGCGCCTCGGCCGGAATGCGGTGGTCTTCCAGAAACCGCTGCACTGCATCCGTATCGTCGCTATGCAGCTGCAATTGCACCGGCGCGTTCGCATCGGCAGTGCCGTCCAGCACCGGGCCGGTCAGTCGCGGCTGAAACGGGCTGAGAAATTCCAGTGCACGCACGGCCGCTTCGCGGCGTTGGCGTAGACGCACGCCATGCTCGGGTCCGGCGAACAAGCGTTGGTATTCGCGCAATGCATCTTCGATCTCGCGGTTGCGCGGCAACGAGGCATCGTCATGAATGCCGAGCCGGCTGGCGGCCTTGAGCTTGGCCTGATGAAAATCGCGAATCCCGCCCTCGGCCATCAGGCGGGCGGCCTCATGCGCCAGACGATGGCGACGCTCCCGGGTGCGTGTATCGGCGTGCTCGCGTGCGTGTTGCATGACCTGGCTCCCCTGATGAACCTGGGCTCGACTCTACAACAGCTGCATGAAGACATGGCGAATGCGTCGCGCCATGTCGAGCACGAACCGCGTCGTACTGCCGACTTCGCTCAATCAGGCAATCAGCCACGAACGGCAGCTGCCTGTTCGCGTCACTGCAACTGCCTCACCCGCCCAAGAAAAAGGGGAACCGGAGCAGCCCCGCTGTTCCGATTCCCCATTCCCGAATCCCGAATCCCGGCCCTTAAAAAATATCGAAGGCCTTCTCGTCCTGCTGCTCCTGCAGGCCGTAGTCGTAATCCTGCAGGCGATCCAGGTCCTCGTTCTTGACCCATTCGACCGCGCCATTGATGGTGGCCTGGGTCATGCCATCGGGCGGGTCATTGGCGGCGATCGGCTTGTCCTTGAGTGCCACGCGCATGTAGTCGATCCAGATCGGCAGGGCGGCCTTGCCGCCATATTCGCGATAGCCCAGCGAGCGGAAGTCGTCGCGGCCCACCCACACGGTGGTGGCGTAGGGGCCACCGAAGCCGGAGAACCAGGCATCGCGGTGGTCGTTGGTGGAACCGGTCTTGCCGCCGACGTCCTCGCGGCCGAGCACCTTGGCCGCGGTGCCGGTACCGCGCTGGACCACGTCGCGCATCATCGACACCAACTGGTAGGCGGTGCGCTCGTCGATGGCGCGCGGGGCGATCTTGGTTTCGGCAATCGGTGCCGGCGCGGCGTCTGCCGGCGTGGGTGCGGCATCGGCTACCGGTGCCGGCGGTGTTGCCGGTGCCTGCGCGCCGAAGTTGAAACCGTCCACCACCTGGCTGACCGGGGCGACATTGCCGCCCTGCAGCGCGCAGGTGCGGCAGGCCACGGCAGGCACTTCCTTGAAGATGACATTGCCATCGCGGTCCTTGATCTCATCCACGATCCAGGTGTCCACGCGTGAGCCGCCGTTGGCGAACACCGCATAGCCGCGTGCCACCGAGAGCGGGGTCAGCGACGCGGTGCCCAGCGACATCGACAGGTTGGGCGGCAGCTCCGCTTCCTGGAAGCCGAACTGGCTGATGTATTTGCGTGCGAAATCGACGCCGATCGCGTCCAGCAGCCGTACCGACACCAGGTTGCGTGACTGCACCAGCGCCTCTCGCAGGCGCATCGGGCCGCGGAATCCGCCGCCATCGTTCTGCGGCGACCAGGTCTTGCCGCGACGGTCGCGGAACACCACCGGCGCATCCAGCACGATCGAGGCCGGGTTGAAGCCCTTTTCGAAGGCCGCCGCGTACACGAAGGGCTTGAAACTCGAGCCTGGCTGGCGGCGTGCCTGGGTGGCGCGATTGAACTTGTTGCCGGCAAAGCTGAACCCGCCGACCAGTGCGCGCAGCGCGCCGCTGTTGGCGTCCAGCGACACCAGGGCCGCCTGGCCACGCGGCAGCTGGTCGATGATCCACTCACCGTCCTTTTCGCCCGCCCGGATGCGGGTCAGGTCGCCGCGTGTCAGCAGCTTGGCGGGCGTCTTGCCGGTCCAGCGGCTGGCCGAGGCAGGCAGGGTGAGTTCGGTCTTGTCGTGCTGCACGACGGTGACGCCGCCGTCAGGGTTGCTGCGTGCCACGATCACCGGGCGCAGCCCGCCCTGGGTGAACACCCCGGACAGATGCTTGGCCAGTGCCGGCGTGTCGGCATCTGCGGCCACGTCGACGTGCTGCTCCACGCCATGCCAGCCATGACGATGGTCGTACAGGCGCAGGCCGTCGTTGATGGCGGCGTCCGCGCCCGTCTGCAGCGTGGCATCGATGGTGGTGGTGACGTGGTAGCCCTTGTTGAGCACATCGCCACCGTACTTGGCGATCATCTCCTGGCGGACCAGTTCGGCCACGTACGGCGCGTAGACCTCGACCGGCGGCTCGTGCGGCTTGGCATGCATCGGCACCGCCTTGGCGGCATCGGCTTCGGCCTGGCTGACGAAACCCAGGTCGGCCATGCGCTGCAGCACGTAGTAGTCGCGCCGTTCGCGGGCGCGTTCCGGGTTGCTGATCGGGTTGCCGCTGGACGGGAACTTGGGAATGCCGGCCAGCGAAGCCATCTCGTCCAGGCTCAGCTCACTCATCTTCTTGCCGAAGTAGTACTCGGCGGCCGCACCCACGCCGTAGGCGCGATTGCCGAAAAAGCTCTTGTTGAGATAGAGCTCGAAGATCTCGTCCTTGCTCAGCTCACTCTCGATCTTGCGTGCCAGCAGGATCTCGGCGAGCTTGCGGGTGTAGCTGTACTCGGAACTGAGGAAGAACTGCCGCGCCACCTGCTGGGTGATGGTCGAGCCGCCCGGCACGCGCTTGGCGTCGGTGGTGGCCAGCAGCCACACCGCACGGCCGATGCCCTTGTAGTCCACGCCCCCGTGCTCGTAGAAACGCGCGTCCTCGGTTGCCAGGAAGGCCTGCTTCAGGCGCAGCGGCACGTCCTTCATCTGGATCGGATAGCGCCGGGTCTCGCCATACACGGCCATCAGGCGGCCATCGCTGGCATACACGTACATCGGCTCCTGCAGCTCGACCTGCTTGAGCGACTGTACATCGGGCAACTTCGAGGAAATGGCGTAATACAGGCCGCCGGCAGCGATAGCGCCAAGCAGTGCGAGCACGACGAGCGCGGCCAGGATCCAGCCCAGCCAACGGCGAATACGGGGCATGTAAGAGAGATTCCGATTGCAGATTTCTTGGTCACAGAGTATAGATGACGCCGGGTTTGGCTGGGGCCGGACTCTGGGGATCGCAGAAGACAGCAAGGGGGTCACGGTCGCGAGGTCATTGCCTTGCGCGTGAAGGGCTTGTCAACTGTTAAAATTTGATTATTAATACGAGGGCGCAGACATGCGTCCAAGTGCCCGTCGGCAGGGGAGTTACCGTGGGGCTTTTACCCAAGAGTCAGTCGCCACTGATTGGTGTCGATATCAGTTCCACTGCGGTCAAGCTGTTGCAGCTGTCGCGCAGCGGGAATCGTTTCCGCGTGGAGCACTACGCGGTTGAACCGTTGCCGCCCAATGCGGTGGTGGAAAAGAACATCGTCGAAGTGGAGGCGGTCGGCGAAGCCATTCGCCGCGCCATCAACCGTTCCGGCAGCAAGGCCAAGAACGCGGCAGCTGCCGTGGCTGGCTCGGCGGTGATCACCAAGTTGATCCCGATGCCGGCCGATCTGGACGACAGCGACATGGAGGCCCAGGTCGAACTGGAAGCCACCAATTACATTCCGTACCCGATCGAGGAAGTGAATCTCGACTTCGAGGTGCTGGGCCCGATGCCCAACAGCCCGGACATGGTCCAGGTGCTGCTGGCCGCCTCGCGCTCGGAAAACGTGGAACTGCGCCAGTCGGCGCTGGAACTGGGTGGCCTGACCGCCAAGGTGATGGACGTGGAGGCCTTCGCGGTCGAAAACGCGTTCGCCCTGGTCGCCAGTGAACTGCCGGTCGCCGCCGATGCGGTGGTGGCGCTGGTCGACATCGGCGCCACCATGACCACGCTCAGCGTGCTGCGCTCCGGGCGCAGCCTGTACAGCCGCGAACAGGTGTTCGGCGGCAAGCAGCTCACCGACGAAGTGATGCGCCGTTATGGCCTGACCTACGAAGAAGCCGGGCTGGCCAAGCGCCAGGGCGGGCTGCCGGAGAGCTACGAGGTCGAAGTGCTGGAGCCGTTCAAGGAAGCGACGGTGCAGCAGATCAGCCGTTTGCTGCAGTTCTTCTATGCCGGCAGCGAATTCAACCGCGTCGACTGCATCGTGCTGGCCGGCGGGTGCGCCGCTCTGTCACGCCTGCCGGAGATGGTGGAAGAGCAGCTGGGCGTGACCACCGTGGTCGCCAACCCACTCGCACAGATGACGCTGGGCCCGAAGGTTCAGGCCCATGCGCTGGCGCTGGATGCGCCCGCTTTAATGATCGCCACCGGCCTGGCCCTGAGGAGCTTTGACTGATGGCAAGAATCAATCTATTGCCCTGGCGCGCCGAGCGCCGGAAGGCGCGCGAGCGCGAGTTCTATTCGATGCTGGGCTTCGCCGCATTGGGCGGCGTGCTGTTGTCGGCCTTGATCTGGTTCTACTACGACGCGCAGATCACCGGCCAGACCGAGCGCAATGCGTTCCTGACCGCCGAAATCGACAAGGTCAAGGCGCAGAACGAAGAGATCAAGGAACTCGACAAGAAGAAGGACCGCCTGCTTGCGCGCAAGAAGGTGATCGAGGAGCTGCAGGCCAACCGCTCGCAGATGGTGCACCTGTTCGATTCGCTGGTGCGCACCATTCCCGACGGTGTGGCGCTGACCAACATCAAGCAGGACGGCGACATCCTGACGCTGGAAGGCCGCTCGCAATCCAACGCCCGCGTCAGTGCCTACATGCGCAACCTCGAAGGTTCGGGCTGGATGACCAATCCGGACCTGTCGATCATCGAGGCCAAGAGCCAGGACAAGGCCGGGCAGCCTGCCACCTCGTCGATGGACACCAACACGCTGCCGTACGTGTTCACGCTCAAGGTCAAGCTGGCCAACCCGAACGAAGCTGACAAGAACGGCACTACGCCGGGCGTGGTGGATCCGGCCGCGCCGGGTGCAGCACCTGCCGGTGCCGCGCCTGCTGCTCCGGCAGCGGCGCCTGCGCCCGCAACGTCGCCGGCCGCGGCGCCTGCACCGACGCAGGCAGCACCGGCGCCCGCCAACCGGCCGCAGGAGGGGGCGGCGTCATGAGTAAGAAATCATTCAAGCTCAGCGATCTGGATTTCAACAACATCGGTGGTTGGCCGCAGCAGGCACGCATCGTGTTCTGCGTGGTGGTTGGCCTGTTCATCCTGGTGCTGGCCTGGTTCTTGTTGATCAGCGGCAAGCGCGATGAGCTGGAAGGGCTGGAAGGCACCGAATCCCAGCTGCGCGCCGAGTTCGAGACCCAGCAGGGCCGTGCGGTGAATCTGGAGCCGCTCAAGCAGCAGCTCGCGCAGATGGAGCAGGTGCTGCAGCAGATGCTGCGTCAGCTGCCCAGCAAGACCGAAATGCCGGATCTGATCATCGATATCTCGCAGACTGCGTTGTCCAGCGGCCTGTCCAACGAGCTGTTCCAGCCGGGACCGGAATCGCCGAAGGAGTTCTACGCCGAGAAGCCGATCGCCCTGCGCATGGTGGGCAGCTACCACCAGTTCGGCGCCTTCGTCAGCGGCGTGGCATCGCTGCCGCGCGTGGTGATCCTGACCATGCACGACATCAACCTCAAGCCCAAGGATGCCAAGGCTGGCATCACACCGCGCGGCGCGCTCGAGCTATCCGGCACGGTCAAGACCTATCGTTATCTGGACGATGAGGAAATGGCCGAGCAGGAGAAGGCGGCGGCCGACGCGGCGAAGAAGGGCGGCCAATGACCATGAAACTGCTCAAGATCCTGTCCTGCGTGGCGCTAATTGCTGTATTGCCGGCGTGCACGCGCGGGGTGACCAGCACCCCGGGCGATGCGCCGAATCTGGAAGCCTGGGTGGCCGAAGTGCGCGCGCGCCCTGCGCCGCCGCTGGAGCCGTTGCCGGTGATGCAGCAGTTCGAGACGTTCGAATATGCCGCGCAGGTGATGCGCGACCCGTTCAGCGATGCCTGGGTCAGTGCGGAAGGCGGCAACGGCACGCGTCCGGATCCGAACCGGCGCAAGGAGCCGTTGGAGGCCTTTCCGCTCGACGCGCTCGACATGGTGGGGACCATTGGGGGCGGCTCGGGTCTGATCGCGCTGGTGATGGCACCGGACAAGGTGACCTACCGCGTGCGGCCGGGTGTGTATCTGGGACAGAGCGATGGCCGGGTGACCGGGGTCTACGAAGACCGCATCGAGCTGATTGAACTTGTGCCGGACGGTGCGGGTGGATGGCTTGAACGGCCGGCCGCGCTCGCATTGGATGATCAATAAAGTGATAGGGGATAGCACGATGACGTTTTCCAATGCCCAGCGGCTGCGTCCGGTTCGACGCCACGCGATGCTCCAGGCCTGCGCGTTGGGATGCGCGCTGGCGCTGGCCGGCGGCAGCGCGTTTGCCGCCGCCGCGCTGACACAGCCCGCGCAGGACCCTGCCAAGACCGCTCCGGCGAGCCTGGCGGTGTCCAAGATCGATTTCAAACGCGGTGACGATGGTGCGGGCCGCCTGATCCTGAAGTTCGACGGGCAGGGCGCCAGTCCCGATCTGCGCACGCAGGGCGACAACGTGCTGGTGGACATCAGCAACGCCAGGCTGCCGCCCGAGCTGCAGCGCCCGCTCAACGTCACCGACTTCGCCACGCCGGTGCAGCGGGTGGAGGTCAAGCCGTCCGGTTCCGGCTCGCAGCTGGTGCTGTCGACCAAGGGCGCCTTCGATTCGCTGGCCTATCAGACCGGCAACGAATACGTGGTGGAAATCACTCCGCGCAAGGGCCAGCCCGCGGTCGGTGGCGTCAGCGCCGCAGCCGTCACCCAGGCAGCGGCGCAGATCGCCGCGCGCGGCTACAGTGGTCGCCCGGTGACGTTCAACTTCCAGGACGTGCCGGTGCGCACCGTGCTGCAGCTGATCGCCGAAGAGTCCAACCTCAACATCGTCGCCTCCGACACCGTGCAGGGCAACGTTACCCTGCGCCTGATGAACGTGCCGTGGGACCAGGCGCTGGACATCGTGCTGCGCGCCAAGGGCCTGGACAAGCGCCGCGATGGCGGCGTGGTCTGGGTTGCCCCGCAGCCGGAGCTGGCCAAGTTCGAGCAGGACAAGGAAGACGCCCGTATCGCGATCGAGAACCGCGAGGACCTGATCACCGATTACGTGCAGATCAATTACCACAATGCGGCGGTGATCTTTAAGGCGCTGACAGAGGCGAAGGGGATTGGCGGTGGTGGCGGTGGTGGGCAAGGCGGACAAGGTGGTGCCGGTCAGCAAGATAATGGCTTTTTGTCGCCACGCGGACGTTTGGTTGCTGATGAACGCACCAACACTTTGATGATCAGCGACATTCCGAAAAAGGTCGCGCAGATGCGCGAGTTGATTTCGCATATTGATCGCCCGGTGGATCAGGTGTTGATTGAAAGCCGCATCGTGATTGCGACCGATACGTTTGCGCGCGACCTAGGCGCGCGCTTTGGTGTCACCGGTGCAACGGGTCGGGGCATCTTGAGCGGTTCGCTGGAAAGCAATGTCAACTACCTCAATACCTCTGCGCAAGCTGGTCTGGAAATCGCCAATGGTGGTACGCAGACAACGTTGCCAGCTCATCTGTTTCCGTCCGGCCTGAACGTTGATCTTGGAGCTGGTGGTTTCACGAACAGCGGCGCCGCGGGTCTTGCTTACACGCTGTTGGGCTCACATTTCAACCTGGACATCGAGCTGTCGGCGATGCAGGAGGAAGGTCGCGGTGAGGTCGTTTCGAATCCGCGCATCGTGACGGCCAATCAGCGTGAAGGCGTAATCAAGCAGGGCCGGGAGATCGGCTATGTAACCATCAGCGGTGCCGGTGTCGCCGGCGGCGGTTCGCAAGCCAACGTGCAGTTCAAGGAAGTCCTGCTCGAGCTGAAAGTGACGCCGACGATTACCAACGACAATCGGGTCTTTCTCAACATGAATGTGAAGAAGGACGAAGTCGCTCGTTTTATCGATCTGCCGCAATACGGGACTGTGCCGGAAATCAACCGTCGCGAAGTCAATACGGCTGTGCTTGTGGCCGATGGCGAAACGGTTGTGATCGGTGGCGTTTACGAATTCACGGACCGCGAGAGCGTGTCGAAGGTGCCGTTCCTGGGCGACATCCCGTTCTTGGGTAATCTGTTCAAGAAGCGCGGCCGCAGCAAGGAAAAGGCCGAGTTGCTGGTCTTTGTTACCCCGAAAGTGCTGCGGGTCGCAAGCGCAGCGCGGTAACGGCACTGGACACCGACAGGAGGGCCGCGCAAGCGGCCTTCTTTTTTTCACTTCTTGTGCGCAAAGTCCGACGCAAACGCAGAAGCTCGCAATGCATGCCGGATTGATGGGCTATCCGCCATGCGTGATCGAAGACGGCTGCGATGTGGTCCCCGCCGATCAAAGGTAGCTTGGCTGGCCCGAGGTGAGCTTGACCCCCGTCACTCCCTGAACCTCTTAAAGCCCTGCGGTGAACCAATCGCGTTCGAATCGGTCACACTGGGCCTATGAACGCACCGCCGCTCCTCCCGCCAGAAGCCGCCGCCGCGCCCGCCGAGGACCGGCTGCATCGTCAATTCACCTCGCTGCGCGAGTCGCTGGCGCAGCGCATCGTCGGCCAGTCCGCGCTTGTGGAACGGTTGTTGATCGCCCTGCTGGCCGATGGCCATCTGCTGGTGGAGGGCGCGCCGGGCCTGGCCAAGACCACCGCGATCCGCGCGCTGGCCTCGCGGCTGGAAGCGGATTTTGCGCGGGTGCAGTTCACCCCGGATCTGTTGCCCGCCGATCTGACCGGTACCGAGATCTGGCGGCCGCAGGACAGCCGGTTCGAGTTCATGCCGGGGCCGATCTTCCATCCCATCCTGCTGGCCGACGAGATCAATCGTGCGCCGGCCAAGGTGCAGTCGGCGCTGCTGGAGGCGATGGGCGAACGTCAGGTGACCGTTGGCCGGCATACGTACGCGCTGCCGCAGCTGTTCCTGGTGATGGCGACACAGAATCCGATCGAGCAGGAGGGCACGTTCCCGCTGCCCGAAGCGCAGTTGGACCGCTTCCTGATGCATGTGCGCATTGGCTATCCGCAGGCCGATGCCGAGGCGGAAATCCTGCGTCTGGCGCGCGAGGCGGCCCGCGACACCCTGGAAAAGCACGAGACCGTCCCCGACAGGATTCCGTTGGACGACGTCTTCGCCGCACGCCGCGTGGTGCTGGATGTGCACCTGGCGCCGCAGCTTGAGCGGTACCTGATCGAGATCGTGCTGGCCTCGCGCGATCCGCAGCGCTACGACCCGGCATTGGCGAGGCGCATCGCCTGGGGCGCGAGCCCACGCGGTTCGATCGCCCTGGAGCGGTGCGCGCGTGCGCGTGCGTGGCTGGCCGGGCGCGACTACGTCACCCCCGACGACATCCGGGCCATTGCGCCGGATGTGCTGCGCCACCGCGTATTGCCCAGCTACGAAGCCACCGCCGAAGGGTGGGATGGCGAGCGCCTGGTCACCGCGTTGCTGGACAAGATTCCGCTGCCCTGATCGGGCAGCGTGCTACCGAGGTATGCCGCCTTCCCGCCCGAGCCCGATGTCTTCGATTCCGTCCTTCCTCCCAGCGAACCCACCGGCAGCCGTGGCCGGTGACGGCCTGCGCCCCAGCCTTGCCGAGTTGATCGCGTTGCGCGGCACCGTGCAGCACCGCGGGCAACCGGGGCGTGGCCGGCATGGGCTGGTGGGGCCGGTGCCGGCCGCCACGCGCGGGCGTGGGATGGAATATGCCGAGTCGCGCGAGTACGTGGCCGGTGACGATGCGCGGCATATCGATTGGCGCGTCACCGCGCGCACCGGGCGGGCGCATACCAAGCTGTTTCAGGCCGAGCGCGAGCGCTTGAGCCTGATCGTGGCAGACACCTCGCCCGCACTCTTCTTCGGCACCCGCGTGCGTTACAAGTCGGTGCAGGCCGCCCGTGCCGGCGCCGTGGCGGCATGGCTGGCGCAGCGGCAGGGCGACCGTGTCGCGGCCTTGCGCGGCACCGCCAGCGAGGCGCCGATCGCGCCGCGGTCGGGGCAGCGCGGTGTGCTGCCGGTGCTCGATGCCCTGGCGCGCTGGTATGCGCAGCCGCCTGCTGGCGACGCCGGGTTGGAGGTTGCCCTGGATCATGCGGCGCGGCTCC
Organism: Xanthomonas sp. WHRI 6106; assembly: GCF_040202405.1. NCBI lineage: Bacteria > Pseudomonadati > Pseudomonadota > Gammaproteobacteria > Lysobacterales > Lysobacteraceae > Xanthomonas > Xanthomonas sp. WHRI 6106. Next base: position 73,154 of record NZ_JBEGFC010000017.1, read on the forward strand.
TGCGGCCAGGCGCGCGCCTGACCGTGCTGGCCGATGCGCGCAGTGCAAGCCGGATTTCCGCAACGCGCTGGTCCGGCCTGGCGTTGCATCACGAGGTGGTGGTGATCGTGCTGGTCGACCCGCTGGAGCTGTCGCCGCCAGCCCGCGCCCTGAGTTTCGATGTGCGCGGTGAGCGCGTTGCTGTGGATCTTGCCAGCCAGGCTGCGCGCGCGCGCTGGCAGGCCGAGTTCGTCGCGCCGCTGGAGCAGCTGGCCATACTGCTGCAATCGCGCGGCGTACGCGTGCATCGCCTGTCCACCGACGATGCCAGCGACGCGTGGCTGGGCGGCAGCACCCTCGTGCGGGGCGCATGACGATGAGCCCGCAGGCCCTGCCGCTGCGCGATGTTCATCTGCCGCCGTCGCCGCCGTGGTGGCCGCTGGCGCCGGGCTGGTGGCTGCTGATCGCAGCAGTCGTGCTGGTGCTGGCCGGTGTGTGGTTCTGGTGGTGGCGTCGCCGCCAACGGCAACGTCGCTGGCTGGCGGCGTTCGATGCAGAGCTGCGGCGGGCCGCAACGCCTGCGCAGCGTCTGGCAGCACTGTCGGCGCTGCTGCGCCGCGCTGCGCGGAGCGTCGATGCGCAGGCCGATCGGTTGCAGGGCGATGCCTGGCTGCAGTTTCTGGATGGCCGCAACAGCAAGACGCGCGCATTTTCGGAAGGGCCGGGTCGCGCGCTGCTCGACGGCGGCTTTCAGCGCGCCCCGGCGGTGGCCGACCTGGACGCGGTGCAGGCACTGGCGCGCGCCCGGTTTCTGGGTCTGATGCGGGGCCAGCGATGAACTGGCTGCAGTGGTCGCAGTGGCAGGACGCGCTGGCGCATTGCGCCTGGCCATGGGCGTGGTGGTTGATGCCGCTGCCGCTGCTGATGTGGTTCTGGCCGCAGCGCGGCCAGGAGTCTGCGGCGCTGCGTGTGCCGTATGCCGATCAGCTGCTTGCGGTGGCCCAGGCGCAACGCGCGCCGTCGTTGCGCATGCCGCGCTGGCTGGCGTGGGTGGGCTGGTTCTTGTTGTGCGCCGCGCTGGCGCGTCCGCAGCAGCTGGGCGAGGTGATCCAGCCGCCGCGCGAAGCACGGCAGATGATGCTGGCGGTGGATCTGTCCGGCAGCATGAGCGAACCGGACATGGTGCTCGGCGGCAACGTGGTCGATCGCCTCACCGCCGCCAAGGCCGTGTTGTCGGACTTTCTGGATCGGCGCGACGGCGATCGCGTCGGCTTGCTGGTGTTCGGCCAGCGCGCGTATGCACTGACCCCGCTGACTGCGGATCTGACCTCCGTACGCGACCAGTTGGCCGACAGCGTGGTGGGGCTGGCCGGGCGCGAGACTGCGATCGGCGATGCGATCGCGTTGTCGGTGAAGCGGCTGCGCGAGCAGAAGCAGGGCCAGCGGGTGGTGGTCCTGCTCACCGATGGCGTCAACACCGCCGGGGTGCTCAATCCATTGAAGGCGGCCGAACTGGCCAAGGCCGAGGGCGTGCGTGTGCACACCATCGCTTTCGGAGGCAGTGGCGGCTACTCGCTGTTCGGCGTGCCGATTCCGGCTGGCGGCAACGACGATATCGACGAGGATGGGCTGCGCAAGATTGCCGAGCAAACTGGCGGACGTTTTTTCCGTGCCCGCGATACCGAAGAGCTGGCGGGCATCTACGCCGAACTCGATCGCCTGGAGCCGGTGAAGGCCTTGGGTCCGTCGGTGCAGCCGCGGGTCGAACGCTACTACTGGCCGTTGGGCGCAGCCATGGTGATCGCGTTGCTGGCGTACGTGTTGCCGCGGAGATGGCGATGAGCGCGCCCACCGAACTGCTGGCAGCGTTGCATCTGTTGCGCCTCGACTGGCTGTGGGCGTTGCTGGCGATCGTGCCGGCGGCGCTGCTGTGGCACGTACGCCGGCGCAGTGCCGATGTGTGGCGTCACAGCGTGGACGCGCACCTGTTGCCGGCCTTGCTGGTGGCCGGCGGGCGGCGCGGATGGCTGGGTTTCGTGCTGGCCGCGCTGACCTATGCGCTGGCGGTGGTGGCGATGAGCGGGCCGAGCTGGCGGCAGACCGAGCGCCCGGTGTTTCAATCCAGCATGCCGTTGGTGGTGGTGCTGGATCTGTCCTCCAGCAGCCTCGCCACCGACCTGCCGCCCTCGCGCCTGCTCCAGGCGCGCGCGAAGCTGGCCACGTTGCTGCGCCAGCGCGCCGGCGGCGATGTGGCGTTGCTGGTCTATGCCGGCGAAAGTTTCACCGTCGCGCCCCTGACGCAGGACGCCGCCAACGTGGCCGTGTTTCTGGATGCGCTGTCGCCGTCGGTGATGCCGGTCGATGGCAAACGCGCCGATCGGGCGATCACGGCGGCGAGCCGCTTGCTGCAGCAGGCCGGCTTCAAACAGGGCGACATCCTGGTGGTCAGCGACAGTGCCGATGGGTCGGCAGAAAGCGCTGCCCGCACCGCACGCGCACGCGGATTCCATGTCTCCGCGCTGGGCATCGGCAGTGTGCGTGGTGCCGCTTACCGCACCGGCAGCGGCGAGATCGCCCAGGCAAGACTCGACGAGGGCAGCCTGCGCGATCTCGCCGGTCAGGGTGGCGGGCGTTATGCGCGCATTGCCCCGGACGACTCGGATCTGCAGGCGCTGGGCGTGCTCGATCCCGCCCAGCAGCCGCTTGCCGATGAGGCGGCCGAAGCCGGTGGCGGCAAGACCTGGCTCGATGAGGGTTACTGGCTGGTGATGCCGGTGATGCTGCTGGCGCTGCTGGCGTTTCGCCGGCGCGCGGTTGTGGCGGTGCTAGCGCTGGTGTGCATGTTGCCGCTGGCGCAGCCTGCACGGGCAGCGGAAGGCACCTTGTGGCAGCGTTCCGATCAGGTGCAGCAACAGCGTCTGGATGCCGGGGTGCAGGCGTATCGCAAAGGGGACTTTGCCGCTGCGCAGAAGGCGTTCGAAGCGGTGCCGACCGACGAGGGCTTGTACAACCTGGGCAATGCGCTGGCGCGCCAGGGCCGCTACGACGAGGCAATTGCAGCCTACGATCGCGCGCTCAAGCAACATCCCAACCAGCAGGATGCGATCGCCAATCGCGCGGCAGTCGACGCGGCGCGCAAGCGTCAGCAGCAGGACAACAAGGACGGCAAAGGTCGGGACGGCAAGAGCCAGTCCAAGGATCAGAAACAATCCGGCCAGGATGGAAACGGGCAACAGCAGACGGGCCAGAATCAGCAGGACGCGCAGTCCGGCCAGGCTGGGCAGAAGCCGCAGGACGGCAAGCAGCAACCCTCCGATGCGCAGACCCCGCAAAACGGCAAGTCGCAGGATGCGCAGTCCAAAAACGGGCAAGGCGAGCAGAGCAGGCAGGACACGCCACCGCAGTCTGCCGATGCCAGGGCGCAGCAGCAGGCCGATGAGGCGCAGCGTCGCAAGATGCAACAAGCCATGGCGCAGGCGGGCGACAAACAGACCGACGCAGGCGGCAAGCAGGAGCCCGCCGCCGCAAGCGAGACGCCGCAGCAACGCGAGCAACGCCAGGCGGTGGATGCCTGGTTGCGGCGAGTACCGGACGATCCGGGTAGCTTGCTGCGGACCAAATTCAGGCTGGAATACGAACGCAGGCAACGGGACGGACGATGATCGGCAGACACCACTTGCGCCGCGCGGCGATCGGCATGCTGGCCTGCATGATGCTGCTGGTTGACGCACCAGCGGGTGCGGTCACGCGCGCGTGGCTGGATCGCGACAGCGCTAATCCCGGCGACGTGGTGATGTTGAACATCGAAACCGTCCAACGCGGCGTCGATCCGGACTACACGCCGCTGCGCACCGATTTTTCGCTGGGCGCCAAGAGCGCCAATCAGCAGATGCAGGTGACCAACGGTTCGGTGACGGTGCGTGCCCTGTTCGGTGTGGTGCTGACGCCGCGCAAGAGTGGTGAACTGATCGTGCCGGCGATACGGGTTGGCAATGAGCGCACCGAGCCGCTGCGCCTGCAGGTGGTTGGAGCGGCGAACGATGCCGCCAGCAGTTCCAGCGGCGCTGCCGGCGGGCCGAGTGCGGCGCAGGGCAATGAAGAGGCTTTCGTCGAGACCCGGGTGGACGACCCGCAGCCCTATGTGCAGCAGAGCGTGGGGGTGGTGGTGCGCTTGTACTTTGCCAATCAATTGGCATCGGGCGAGCTGGATCTGGAAGCGCCCGATGGCGCGTCGCTGCAACGCATCGGCGATGACGTCAGTTCGGTCAAGCTGGTCAACGGCCGCCAGTACAACGTGGTGGAGCGGCGCTATCTGCTGGTGCCCGAGCGCAGCGGCCGGCTGGTGCTGCCCCCGGCGCGATTCAACGGGCGATCGGTCGGCGGGTTCTTCGACGATTATTTCGGTCGCGGCAACGGTGAGCTGAGCGCGCGCAGTGCCAGCATTCCCCTGCAGGTGCGTGCCCAGCCGGCCAACGCGCCGCAGCCCTGGCTGCCGCTGCGCAGCCTGCAGTTGCGCTACACGGCCACGCCGCAACGCGCCACTGCCGGGGAGGCGACGCAGTTCGTGGTGGAAGCCAGCGCGCGCGGCGCCACCCAGGCGCAGTTCCCCGAGCTGCCCACGCCAAGCGTGCCCGATGCGCAGGTGTTCGCCGAGCCGCCGCAATACGAAGAACGCTTTGTGGACGGCTCACCGCAGCTGCGCCTGACGCGCCGCTATTCGATCGTGCCCAACCGCGCCGGCCCGCTGGTCGTGCCGGGGCTGCAGGTGGCCTGGTGGGATGTCGGCGCAGGCGCGGCCAAGACTGCAGCGGTGCCGGATCTGACATTGGATGTTGCGGCGGGCAGCGGGGCCTTTGCGGCACCGGCCCCGGCACCTGCGCCCACAGGCAGCCCGGCAAGCAACGACGCGGCGCCTGCGCCAACAGCCAGTGCGCTGACGTTGCAGCAGCAGCCGTCGCCAGCTACGCAACGGCCATGGGGATGGATGGCCGCCGCCGCAGGCTTTGCGGTGTTGTGGGTGGTGACGTTGGTATGGGCGTTGCGGCGCCGGCGCGGCGCGGCACGCAGTGCTGCCGAGGCCACCGTCGGCAACGCGCCCACGCCCGGCAAGCGTGCAACCCATGGCGTAGCCGAGCTGCGCCGCGCGCTGGACAGCGGGGGCATGGACGATGTGGCAAACGTGCTCTGCGGCATGGCCGGTGTGGCCGATATCGACAGCGTATTGGCCGCCTTGGCCGATCCCGCCCAGCGCGACGCCGTGGCGCGAATGCAACGCGCGCGCTGGGGTGGCGGCGGGGATGTGGCAGGGGCACGCGCCGCGCTGCGCGACGCATTTGCCAAGGGCCCCCGCTGGCGGCATGCGAGCGCGGCGGAGCCCGAGGTGCTGGCGCCGTTGTATCCGCCGGCGTCTTGATTGGCTGCAATGAATCGGTGGCGGTTGATGGCGACGATGGTTATCACTTTTACGTCGCCGTAGTTCTCTGAGCTCCATGCGGCTGGTTTGAAAACCGTGTCGCCGAGAAAAACGTTACTGCTGCGAGTCTGCTGCAGGGCCCTTGCCCGCCCACCATCGCAGGACACGCCGTGAATCCGTCCCTGGAGCAACTGTGTTGATCAGGATCTCGATCCGCGAGCTCTGATCGGTTTCCTTCAGACGTGTTCATCCATAGGTGGCGG
>NZ_JBEGFC010000018.1:0-44341 GCF_040202405.1 Xanthomonas sp. WHRI 6106
GCCCTTGCCCGCCCACCATCGCGGGACACGCTGCAAGTACGTCCATGTAGCTCCGTGGCGGCATCCATGCCGCCAAGAGTCCCGCGACGGTGGGCGGGCAAGGGCCAGTGGAGATGGTCGGTGCGCGCAGGTTTCAACAAGCAGTCTGCAAGCTGTCGACGCGACATTTTTTTCAACAAAACCACCAGCCGACACTCGTTGATAGTAGCGCCCCACCTACTTCCACGTAAGACTGCCTTAGCAAAGACACTGCCACCCGTTTGCTCGCAGCCCTCACCCCAACGAACGCGCGGTATTGATCACGTTGATGCCATCGAAGCGTGCGGTGGACGATCCATGCGAGACTGCCGAGACCTGGCTCGGTTGGCCCTTGCCATCGAAGAACGAGCCGCCCAGGCGGAAATCGCGTTGGTCGCACACCGCACTGCAGGCATTCCAGAACTCCGGCGTGCGAATCTGGTAGGCACCGTCTTCCACCAACCGCGTGACCTGGCCATTTTCGATTTCGTAGAACAGTTGCCCGCCGAACTGCGCGTTGTAGCGCTGCTGATCGATCGAGTACGAACCGCGCCCGTGAATGTACAAGCCGCGCTCGACGTTCTTGATCATCTCGGCAACACCAAGCGGTTGCTTGCCTGCCGCCAGCGCGACATTGGGCATGCGCTGGAATTGCACGTTGGACCACGAGTCGGCGTAACTGCAGCCATCGGAGGCCGTCTTGCCGAGCAGGTGCGCCTGATCGCGCGTGCATTGGTAGTCGACCAGGATACCGTCGCGCACCAGATCCCACTGTTTGGTCTTGACGCCTTCATCGTCGTACCCCACCGCGCCCAGGCTACCCGGCTGGGTGCGGTCGGCGACGAAGGTCACCGCGTCGCTGCCCCAACGGAACTTGGCATCGCGCTTGTCCAGCGTAGCGAAGCTGGTGCCGGCGTAATTGGCCTCGTAACCCAGCACGCGGTCGAGCTCCAGTGGGTGGCCAACCGATTCGTGGATGGTGAGGAACAGATTGCTCGGGTCGATCACCAGATCGTACTTGCCGGCTTTCACCGACGGCGCGGTGAGTTTGGCGCGCGCCTGCCTGGCCGCGGCAATCGCATCTTCGCGCGCGTCGTAGCTGTGGCCGTAGCCGATCAGCCCACCTGGCAGGTGATGCTTCTGGCTGGCATCGCCATCAAGGTATTCGTAACCCATGCCCATCGGCGAAGACAGCCCGTCGCGGGTGCGGAAGGTGCCGCTGGCCTTGTCCACTGCGGTAACAGTGAAAGGGAGCCACAAACGATGCACGTCCTGATCGATGTAGGAGCCATCGCTGCTGGCAAAATATTTTTGCTCGTTAATCGCAAACATGCGCGAGGCCACAAAGGTGGCACCAGCGTTGAGCGCCGCGGCATTGACGTCCATCAACAGCGCCACCTTGTCCTGCAGCGGCACTTCCATGGCGTTCTTCCGGATCGGCGTCTTCCAGCTGACCTGCCCGGCCGGCGTCACCGGCGCCAGTTGCACCGGCGTGCCGCCCAAGCGCGCATTCGCCTTGGCGATGGCCACCGCCTGCCGCGTAGCCGTGGCCACGCCGTCGCTGGTCAACGTGTTGGTGGCCGCGAAGCCCCAGGCGCCATCGGCCAGCACGCGCACGCCCACGCCACTGGATTCGGCATTGACCACGTTCTCCACCTGCGCCTCACGTGTGATCACGAACTGGCGCAGATAGCGCCCCACGCGCACATCGCAGTAGCTGGCACCGGCGGCCTTGGCGGTGGTGAGCGCGGTGTCGGACAAGCGCCGGTTGCGGGCCGCATCGTTCGGCGCCAGCAGCTGCTCGGCAGCGATCAGGCGCGTATGCGGCAGCAGCAGCCCGGCAGCACCGATGCCGGACAGGGTGAGGAAGGTACGACGGTCCACGGCGGTTCTCCGTTGAAGGCCAGCGGCACGACTCCCCGCCGCGCCAGCCCCCGAGACTGGCCCGTGCAGGCGACGGCGGTCAAGGGGGCAATGCCGGCTTGGCGTCCGGCAGCTCCACCTGCAATGCGGAGACGTTGGCGCCGTCGGCAGGGCCGTGGCCCGAAGGCAATGCGGGCATGCCAGGCTCGATCGCCGTCACCGAAGAGACCGAAAGGTCGCTCGCAGATGATCCACAAAGACCGACGGGTTCTCCATCGCCGCAAAATGTCCACCCCGCTCCGCTTCGCCGAAAAAGCGGAGGTCGGCGAAGCGTCGTTGTGCCCAGCGCTGGGAAACGCGCACCTGCTCCCCAGGAAACATGCTAATGCCGGTTGGCGTGGGCATTGGATGCGAAGGCAGCTCCGCCTTGGCCTCATGCGCGGCTTCCCAGTACAGGCGTGCAGAGCTGGGCCCTGCGTTCGTGAGCCAGTACAGCATGATGTCATCGATGAGGTGGTCCAAGGCGAACACGTTCTCCGGGTCGCCGTCGCTTTGTGAGACATCCTGAAAGAGTGCATAGATCCATGCAGCCAGGCCCACCGGGGAGTCAGCCAAACTGAAGCCCACCGACTGCGGACGTGTGCTTTGCAGCTTCATATAGCCGGAAAATTCGGTGTGGTAGCGCTGGGCGTCTTCCAGCATCTTCTGCTCGGTCGGTGTGGCTTCGGCGATTTCCTGCGTGGTGGGTTCGAACATCACCATGTTCAGATGGATGCCCACCAGGCCCGGTGGCTGCATGAATCCAAGCGCGGTGGTGATCGCACTGCCCCAATCGCCGCCCTGTGCGGCCCAACGCTCGCCATACCCCAAGCGGCGCATCAGTTCGACCCATGCGGCAGCCGTGCGCCCGACGCCCCAGCCACGGGCGGTTGGCTTTGCAGAGAAGCCAAAACCAGGCAAGGATGGGATGATGAGATGAAACGCGTCCGACGCCTGCCCGCCATGGGCCACCGGGTCGCTCAACGGGCCGATCACCTCGCGGAATTCGAGCACTGATCCGGGCCACCCGTGCGTCAGCAGTAAAGGAAGCGCATCGGGCTCCGGCGAGCGTACATGCAGGAACTGGATTTTCAGTCCATCGATCGTGGTGCGACTGCTGTTCCAGCCATTCAACAACCGCTCGGTCGCACGCCAGTCGTAGCCAGATTGCCAGCGGTCCACCAGGCGCCGGATGCGCTCGCTCTGCGGGCCTTGGCTGTGGTCCTCCACGGTTTCCCTACTCGGCCAACGGGTTTGCCCAAGCCGTTGTGCGAGGTCATCCAGCTCCGCTTGTGCAACCTGGATGTGGAACGCTGCAATGCCATCGCGCATCTCAAGACTCCCGTGCATACGTGTTGGCCAGTGTCTGGCGGGCTGTTTGCCAGGAGCGCGCACCGTAGCGATCGTTATCCAGTGGGGCCAGTTTGCCGCGCCCGCTCATCATGTCGCGCAGATATTGCATGCCCTGCCAGGGAGGGAAGGGATCATCGCTTGCGGGCGTGAGTGCACGTACCGCACTGATGATTGCCGACATCGTCCCGAGCCCGCCGGGCCTGAGCGTGCGATAGCGCTGCCCGGTGAGTTGGGTGAGCAGTTGCGCGATGTCGTTGGGTGAAATGCTGTTGCCGGCAATGCGCAGGTCCCTTGGGGCCTTGGAATCCAGTGCGGCCGCCGCCGTGTAGCGGGCAACGTCATCTTTGGCGGTGAAATCGAGCCGCTGGTGTGCGTCGCCAAAATGCATGACACGACGGCCCGGCACCACGAGGCGCGCACTGCCCTCAAGAAGCTCCAGAAAACCACCGCACAGAACCGAGGTGGCCGCGATCGGCGCGGTATCCAGTTGATCTCTGAACCAGCGCCGGAGATCCAGGTTTCGATTGTCGCCCGGCCGTGTCTTCGTATAGTCCAGAGAGAAATCAGACGGGATGAAGCGAGGCACGCCGGCGCTGACCGCTGCATGCAACAGCTTTCCCTGTTGACCCAGCATGACGTTTTCCAAACCGTTGAGCGCAGACACGACACATGCCGCATTCTCGACCGCTTCACGCAATGATTTGGCGTCTTCCATCTCGACGTAGTGAACCTCGATCTTCCTGCGTTGCAAGGCCGCAACACGGTCCTTCCCGGCGCCTTGGCGAACAAGGGCAACGACAGCGGCTCCCTGGTCCTTCAGCGCAAAGGCGATCCGGCCACCCAGGTCGCCGGTGGCGCCTGCAACGACGATTTGGGATCTCACATCTGGCGTCACGACTTACCTCTCGCTTGGGTCTTTTGCGCCAACGACGGCAACGGGAGCTGCAACAGAAGATGCAAACTGTCTGTCACGCAGCATCCAGGTCATTCGCCGGCTTGGCAGACCATGCAGCGAATAACTGAACGATAACGTTCAGTTGATGGGGATGCAAGCGGCGTGTAACTTTTCGCGCATGAAAGCGGGCAAGCAAAAATCAAAAGGCGGACGGCCGCCACTCGATAAGGTGGGTGATGTCGAACGCCGCTTACTCGATGCGGCACTGCAACTTTTCCTGGAACGCGGGTTCGAGAACACCTCGTGCGAGGACATCGCGCGGCTGGCAGGCGCGGGCAAGGCAAGCCTTTACGCGCGCTATGGCAACAAAGACGCCATTTTTGAGGCGGTGGTCCGTCGTGATGTCGACACCCAGCCGCTGCCTGCTGCAGCCAACGTCCCCATGGATCTGGAGGGGCGCCTGAGACACGCAGGACAGGCGATGCTTGCGCATGCATTACAGCCCCAGACGGTGGCCATGATGCGCCTGGTCGTCGGCACCTCCATTCGTGCGCCAGCGCTTGCCGCTGAAGTCAACCGCATCGGCTGGGAAGGCGGGCTGCGGCGCGTGCAGCTGACGATCCTGGACGGCCCGGATCAACCGGCCAATCCGTCTGCGTTGGCAAGCCACTTCGTCGACCTGGTCTTTGCCCCGCATCAACTGCGCGCGCTGCTGGGCGAGCACCCGGACGACCTGATCGCCACCGCATCGGCCCGCGTGGAGTGGGCGCTTGCACTTCTCAAGGATGCTGGCCAGCTGGAGACCGGAACTGCGCAGTGATACCCTTCACTTGCAGGAATCCTTGAACAACGCAACGGAACAACGCAACTTGATGGCGTATTCGGCGGGTAGCGGACATGCGCATGTTGTCCTTACTCGCAGCGGAGAAGTGGAACTTCCCAGTGCTGTGGCATCGTGAGGTGGCTGATTACTTTCTGAAGTCGGTAGGACGTTCCAGTTGGTAGATCGCCTCACCCAGGTCGTCCAGCTTGCTGGCAACGATAGCCTGCGCATCGTAGACGCCCCGATTTTAGAAATAGGCTCCCACCTCCTCGGCGAAGAAATCCAGCAGAAACTCCGCATCGAAGCGGCCGATCTGCTGCTTCAGTTCCTCACTGAAATACCGTTGGATCTTGCGCGTGATCGCCGCCCGCTCGCCTTCGGTGAATTTGATGTCGGTCATGGGCACTCTGGTCTGCTCAACTACGTATCCGGGCGATTGACGTTACGACACAGCAAGCTCAGGCGGATCCGTGCTGTTGAACCCGAACGCTTGCCCGGCCGGCATCGAGATTGAGCATCAGCTGACAACGGGCCAACAGGAAGGCCTGCCTGCCTGAATGTAGTCAAGGTAGTCGGACTCGGCAATTCCGACGTTGGTCCAGCGATCGGGATACGCCGCCAGGTGTGTACGGGCATACGCGACGGCGGCGGCTGCGTCCGGAACAACGGCAGCAGGGGCATGCTGCTCATCCGGTTCGAATGCGGGAAATCATACAGATCGAAGTAGCCTTCGCTGCCAACGTCCTCAACGCCATGAATCCACAGCTCGATCGAATCGTTTGCTGGTCGTAACTCGATATGGCGAATGTACGTCGGGTCGACTGGACGTCTCCCGAGGAACTGCTCGACTGGCTTGCTGCGCCGTAATGTGGCTGAAATATCGATCGATAAAAGATGTCGCATACAGGCTCCTTGCCTTCAAGCCGCTGCTGCTCCACAGACACGTCGAGCCGCGCCGTAATGTGGCGCGGCTCGACGTCGCTTACTTGGTTTGACGTTGCGCGCGCTTGAAGTACGCCGTGCGCATCATCGGGTTGCCGTCCTTGAAGTAGGCTTCAATCTCGGTCATGACCTTGCCATCGGCGCTGACCGTATAGGTGCGTGTGGATGCCGGGACGCCTTGATACATCAACTGCATCACCAGCACGCCGGGCTCAGGCATTTTGACGGCGGCACGATCGACCAGGTATGTACCCGAGGCCTCACCCGGCGTACCGTCCAGCAACAGCGTGGAGTGTGCCTCTAGCCTCTTGTTGTCGTGTTCGGTGATCTCGGCGCTGGTTGCCCACTTGTTGCCTGGAACCTGTTTGAACTCCAGGACGACACGTTTGGGGCGTACCGCCGCCGGCATCGGTAGGCTGGTGGTATCCAGCAGCCAGGTTCCGACCAGTGGCGATGGCGCGGTTGATGCGGAGAAGGCGGGTGTGGCTTGCAACATGACGGCAGCCACCAGTGCGACGCATGCGGTCTTCATGTGAACTCCCTGATCGATAAGTGATCCCTGCGGGCAGTCATGCGACTGGTTGCAAGGCACTATGAGTAGATCAACTTCCCGTAGACCGTCCCACTCCGGCCTGAGCGCGGTATACATCTCTGCCCGGAGCGGAGTCAATTGAGGGCAAGAAATGACGGTTGGCGCGATGCTCTCCGGTCGCCACGTCATCGTGTGCTGCGCCGTCGGTGATTGCCACACATAAAGACACCCGCACTGGGCGGGTGTCCTGGGTGAATCAGTGCTGCGTGTGGCTTGCGCCGAAAATCAGTCTTACGCCTTATCCGCCTCCAGGTGATATCGCGTCGCCTCAGCCACCTCATTCTTCGAGCCCAAAAATACCGGCACGCGCTGATGCAGCTGCGTCGGTTGAATATCCAGGATGCGCTCGCGCCCGGTGGTTGCGGCGCCGCCGGCCTGTTCCACCAGCATGCTCATCGGGTTGGCTTCGTACATCAGGCGCAGCTTGCCGGGCTTGGACGCGTCCTTCTTGTCCCACGGGTAGATGAAGATGCCGCCGCGAGTGAGGATGCGGTGCACGTCGGCCACCATGCTGGCGATCCAGCGCATGTTGAAGTCCTTGCCGCGCGCGCCGTCCTTGCCGGCCAGCAGGTCGCCCACATAGGCCTGCATCGCCGGTTCCCAGTGCCGCTGGTTGGACATGTTGATGGCGTATTCGGCGGTGTCGTCGGGCACGCGCATGTTGGCCTGGGTCAGCAAGAAGCTGCCTTCCTCGCGCTCCAGGGTGAAGGCGTGGGTACCGTGGCCGAGCGTAAGCACCAGCATGGTGCTGGGGCCATAGATGCAGTAGCCGGCGGCGACCTGTTGGGTGCCGGGCTGCAGGAAGTGTTCGTCGCCGGGCTTTTCGGTGCCCTTGGGCGCACGCAGTACCGAGAAGATGGTGCCGACTGAAACGTTGACGTCGATGTTGGAGCTGCCATCCAGCGGGTCGAACAGCAGCAGGAAATCGCCGCTGGGGTACTGGTCGGGCACCGGCTGGCTGTGGTCCATTTCTTCGGAGGCGCACGCGGCCAGATGGCCGCCCCAGGCATTGGCTTCGAGCAGGATGTCGTTGCTCAGCACATCGAGCTTTTTCTGCGCCTCGCCCTGCACGTTGCCGGTGCCGGCATCGCCGAGCACGCCGCCCAGGGCGCCCTTGCTCACGGCAATGGAGATGCGCTTGCAGGCGCGCGAGACGATGGTGATGAGCTGGCGCAGTTCCGCATCGATACGGCCGGCATGTTGCTCTTCGATCAGGAAGCGGGTCAGCGAGGGACGCGACATGGAGCGGGCAGCCTGTTGTAGGAAGTGGGCCGCCATTGTCGCCATTGCGCCGTTAGATTTCGATCACTTGCTGCGCGGTTTGTAGCGTGGCTGATCGAATTTGTGCGAATGGCGCCGGTGATGGCGATGCTTGCCCTCATCCGCCCTTCGGGCACCTTCCCCCGCGGGCGGGGGAAGGGAGCGGCGTCTGCGGGCATAAGAAAACCGGGAGGCTGGCGCGCTCCCGGTCTGCAGTACGTCGATGCGGCTGCGCGCCGCGTCGGCGCCGCTTACACCCGGCTGACGGTCGCCACGGCCTGGGCCACGTAGTCCAGGTTGCGCTGGCTCAGGGCGGCCACGCAGATGCGGCCAGTGCCCACGGCGTAGATCGCAAACTCGTCGCGCAGGCGGTCCACCTGGGTCTTGGTCAGGCCCGAGTACGAGAACATGCCGGCCTGGCGCTGGATGAAGTCGAACTCCGGCGCGCCCAGCGTGGCGAGTTTGTCCACCAGCCCTGCGCGCAGGGCGTGGATGCGTTCACGCATTTCGGTGAGTTCCTGCTCCCACAGATCGCGCAGCTCCGGGCTGGTCAGCACGCCGGCGACGAGTGCGGCGCCGTGCGTGGACGGGCTGGAGTAGATCGTGCGGATGATGCGCTTGACCTGCGACTGCACGGCCTTGGCTTCGGCGGCGGTGGCCGAGACCACCGACAGCGCGCCCACGCGCTCGCCATACAGCGAGAACGACTTGGAATACGAGCTGGCGACCACGTAGCTGTCGATGCCTTCGGCGGCCAGCAGACGTACCGCATACGCATCGGCCTCGATGCCCTTGTCGAAGCCCTGGTAGGCAATGTCGACGAACGGGAACAGGTTGCGTTCCTTCAACAGCCCGGCCACCTGCTTCCACTGCTCGCGGGTCAGGTCGGCGCCGGTGGGGTTGTGGCAGCAGGCGTGCAGCAGCACCACCGTGCCCGGCTCCAACTTGGCCAGGTCGGCGAGCATGCCGTCGAAGTTCAGGCCATGGCTGGCGGCATCGAAATAGGTGTAGTCCACCACCTCGAAGCCGGCCGCGCCGAACACCGCGCGGTGGTTTTCCCAGCTGGGGTTGCTGATGGCGATGGTGGCCGTGGGCAGCAGCTTCTTGAGCAGGTCTGCGCCAACGCGCAATGCGCCGCTGCCGCCGACGGTCTGCGAGGTCGCCACGCGCCCGGACGCCACCAGCGCCGACTCGGCGCCGAACAGCAGTTCCTGGGTGGCCTTGTCGTAGGCGGCCAGGCCGTCGATGGGCAGGTAGCCACGCGGTTTGGCCTCCTGCGCAAGCTGCTGCTCGATCTTGTGCACGGCGCGCAACAGCGGGATGCGTCCGTTTTCGTCGTAATAGATGCCCACGCCCAGGTTGACCTTGGTGGGGCGGCTGTCGGCGTTGTAGGCCTCGGTCAGGCCCAGGATGGGGTCGCCTGGAACCTGTTCCACGTTTGCAAAGAAGGACACGGCATGACTCGCTGAAGGACGAAAGAGTGGGGTACTTCCGGGGTGCTCGGCCGCGGCTGGGCCAAACCACTTCATCGTAGCAGCCCATGGCGGGCGTAGCATGCTTCGTTCCGTACGCAACGATGCGGCCACAGTACGGATAAGGGACACTATCCCCATGCCCAGACTCACCCTGTTGGCCGCCGCCTGCGGCCTGTTCGCCACGAGCGCCACGCCGCTCGTCCTGGCCGCCGATCCGGCGCCTTTGCAGGTCCTTCCCACCGTGCAGGTGGACGCCGCCCGCGTGCACGGGGTGGACGACTTCGACCTGCCGGCCTCGTTCACCGTGGTGTCGGCCGACGACGACAACCGCCGCGGCGCGCAGGTGTCCGAGCTGCTGGACGGCATCCCCGGGCTGGTGGCGCGCGACCGCCAGAACTACGCGCAGGACACCCAGCTGTCGATCCGCGGCTTCGGCGCGCGCTCCACCTTCGGCGTGCGCGGCGTGCGGCTGCTGGTGGATGGCATCCCGGCCAGCATGCCCGACGGGCAGGGCCAGCTCTCGCACTTCAACGTGCTGGGCGCGCAGCGTGTGGAAGTGCTGCGCGGGCCGTTTTCGGCGTTGTACGGCAACTCCTCCGGCGGCGTGCTGCAGCTGTGGAGCGCTGACGGCGCCCCAAACGACCCGTGGCGGCTGCGCGCCACCTATGGCAGCAATGCCACCGTCAATGTGGGCGCGCAATTGCTCGGCCAGCAGGGCGCGGTGCACTACAACCTGGCGGCCAATCATTTCGACACCGACGGCTTCCGCTCCCATAGCCGCGCAAAGCGCGATTCGGTGAACGCCAAGCTGGGTTTCGACCTGGCGCCCGGCCGCCGGCTGGATCTGGTGCTCAACTATCTGGATGCGCCCGACGCGCAGGATCCGCTGGGCCTGAGCCGCGACCAGTTCAACGCCGACCCGCGCCAGGCCACGGCGGTGGCCACCCAGTTCAACACCCGCAAGTCGGTACGCCAGAGCCAGGCCGGGGCCATCTTCACCCAGCAGGTCGACAGCCAGACGCTGCGGCTGATGGCCTATGGCGGCACGCGCAGCGTGGAGCAATTCCTGTCGGTGCCGGTGGCGGTGCAGCGCAACCCGCTGCACGCTGGTGGGGTAATCGATCTGGACAGCAATTATGAAGGTGCCGACGCGCGCTGGGCCTGGCAGGGGCAGGCGCTCGGCCGGCCCCTGCAGCTCACCGTGGGCGCCAACGTCGATCGCCAGCGGCAGCACCGCACCGGCTACGAGAACTTCGTCGGCGATACGCTGGGCGTCAAGGGCGCGTTGCGCCGCAACCAGCGTGACCAGGTGGAAAACATCGACCAGTTCGCGCAGGCGTGGTGGCAGTGGAGCGAGCGCTGGTCCGCGCTGCTGGGCGTGCGCCATAGCCAGGTGCGCTTCGATTCGGACGACCACTACATCGTCGGGCGCAATCCCGACGACAGCGGCCAACGCGATTATTCGGCCACCACACCGGTGGCCGGCATCGTGTTCCGTGCCACCGACGATCTGCGCTTTTACGCCTCGGCCGGGCGCGGCTTCGAAACGCCCACCTTCAACGAGCTGGGCTACCGCAACGACGGCGGCGCCGGCCTGGCGCTGGACCTGGGTGCGGCGACCAGCCGCAATTATGAGATCGGCAGCAAGTGGCGCGCGCAAAGCGGCGCGGCGTTGCAGGTGGCACTGTTCCGCGCCGACACCGACAACGAACTGGCAGTGGCCAGCAACACCAATGGCCGCAGCACCTTCCGCAATATCGGCGCGACCCGCCGCCAGGGCGCGGAACTGAGCTGGCAGCAGCCGGTGGGCGCCACCCAGCAGCTGCAGCTGGCCTACACCTTTGTCGACGCCACAGTGCGCGATGGCTACCTCACCTGCGCCAGCAGCGGCTGCGCGGTGCCCACCGCGCCGGTGGCCAGCGGGTCGCGCCTGCCGGGCGTGCCGCGGCAGCAGCTGTTTGCGCGTTGGCAGTGGCAGCCGATGCAGTGGCAGTTCGCCGCCGAAACGGTGGCCTCCGGCGCCACCGTGGTCAACGACCTGGCCACCGAACGCGCACCCGGCTATGCCCTGGTCAATCTGGAAGCCTCGCGGCGCTGGATTACCTCGCTGGGCGCACTGCGCATCTTCGCGCGCATCGACAACGCGCTGGAACGCCAGTACGTCGGCTCGGTGATCGTCAACGACGGCAATGGGCGCTATTACGAGCCAGGTCCTGACCGCACCTATACGGTGGGACTGCAGTGGGATTTTGGTGGGTGAGCAAACAACCGACGCCCCGCACGACAACACGCACCCTGCTGTTGTAGGAGCGCCCCCGGGCGCGCATCGCTCTGCGCTGCTGGAGATCATCCTGTTCCGGTCCGAGTCGATCCGCAGCGAGTCCAGCGATGCCAGAGCGCGTGCTAGCCTCTGCCACTCATTCTCGGCATGGAGTGCACTGATGATGACCTGGAAGCGAATGGTGAACGTGTCGGCAATGGTCGCCGGCCTTCTGCTGTGCAGCGCAGCGTGGGCAGACCACGTGGATATGCGCATCGTGCGTGACTATCCAGCCGGCTCCCCCGCCATCGCAAACATACACGCCTGGCTGCAACAGCAATCCGGGCTGAGCACGCAGCCCAGGCAGACACCGCCGCCGGCCGATGCCGCCGCGCTGGGGCCTGTACGCATCAGCACCGCCCTGTTCAATCGTCCGCTGAGCACGCGCGCCGACACCGCGAGTGACGCGGCCCCGCTGCCGGTGCGTGGCCAACCGCGCGACGAGATCACCATCGACGCCTGCAATGGCGATCAGCAGTACCACTGGGTCTACGTGTGGGCAAAGACCGCTGCCACCACTGCGTGGCAGTTGCGCTCCTATCAGCAAAAAACCGTGGCCGATTGCAAGGCATCGCCGGATGCAGCGCCGGCCACGGCACATGCCGCTGCACCGTGATCGTGCGCCCGTCACCGCCGCGTACCGGCGGTGACGGGCTTGGACCGATTGCGTCATAGCCATCGCATCGTTGCGGCGTCGTCGCGTTGCCCACGCATCGGCGCGATGACGCGCTGCAGCGCATTCGGGTGACCGCACCCCGCTCTGCGCCGGCTGCGTGGTGACGCAGCGCAACAGCCCGCGCGCGGGGATTGCACTGGCACCTGGCTGGGTATACACGTGGCTTCGCCTTTCCTGCCGGAGACCATGATGAACGCGCAACCCGTCACCAAGCCGCTCAACACCGACCCCCAATCGATCTTCAAGCCGCGTTACGACAACTTCATCGGTGGCAAGTGGGTTGCGCCGAACAATGGTCAGTACTTCGACAACACCACGCCGATCAATGGCAAGGTGTTTACCTCCATTGCGCGTTCCACCGCGCCGGATATCGAAGCCGCACTCGACGCCGCGCACGCGGCCAAGGACGCGTGGGGCAAGACATCCACTACCGAGCGTTCCAACGTATTGCTCAAGATCGCCGACCGCATCGAGCAGAATCTGGAACTGCTCGCCTACGCCGAGACCTGGGACAACGGCAAGCCGGTGCGCGAAACGCTCAATGCCGACGTGCCGCTGTGCGTGGACCACTTCCGGTATTTTGCCGGTGCCATCCGCGCGCAGGAAGGCGGCATTTCCGAGATCGACAGCGACACCATTGCCTACCATTTCCACGAGCCGCTGGGCGTGGTGGGGCAGATCATTCCGTGGAATTTCCCGCTGTTGATGGCCTGCTGGAAACTCGCACCGGCTCTGGCCGCCGGCAACTGCGTGGTGATGAAGCCGGCCGAGCAGACACCGGCCTCGATCCTGGTGTTGATGGAAGTCATCGGCGACCTGCTGCCGCCCGGCGTGCTCAACGTGGTCAACGGCTTTGGTCTGGAAGCCGGCAAGCCGCTGGCCAGCAACCCGCGCATCGCCAAGATTGCCTTCACCGGCGAAACCACCACCGGCCGGTTGATCATGCAATACGCCAGCCAGAATCTGATCCCGGTAACGCTGGAGCTGGGCGGCAAATCGCCCAACATCTTTTTTGCCGATGTCATGGCCGAAGACGACGATTTTCTCGACAAGGCGGTGGAAGGCTTTGTCATGTTCGCCTTCAACCAGGGCGAAGTGTGCACCTGCCCGTCGCGCGCGCTGATCCAGGAATCCATCTACGACAAGTTCATGGAAAAGGCGCTCAAGCGGGTGGCCGCGATCACGCAGGGCAACCCGCTCGACCCCAACACCATGGTGGGTGCGCAGGCGTCCAGCGAGCAGCTGGAAAAGATTTTGTCCTACATCGACATCGGCAAGCAGGAAGGCGCCGACGTGTTGATCGGTGGCGAGCGCAACACGCTCGATGGCGAGTTGGCCGAGGGCTTCTACGTCAAGCCCACCGTGTTCAAGGGTCACAACGCGATGCGCGTGTTCCAGGAGGAAATCTTCGGGCCGGTGGTGTCGGTCACCACCTTCAAGGATGAAGCCGAGGCGCTGGCGATCGCCAACGACACGCTGTACGGCCTGGGCGCCGGTGTGTGGAGCCGCGATGCCTCGCGGCTGTACCGCATGGGCCGCGCAATCCAGGCCGGCCGCGTGTGGACCAACTGCTATCACGCCTATCCGGCGCACGCTGCGTTCGGCGGCTACAAGCAGTCGGGCATCGGGCGCGAAAACCACAAGATGATGCTCGACCACTACCAGCAGACCAAGAACCTGCTGGTGAGTTATTCGCCAAAGGCGCTGGGGTTCTTCTGATCGCATCCCGCCGCGTCACCCGGCAAGCGCCGGTGCGGTAGCGGCGGTCCGTGCACATTGCCCGCGTGGGGGGCGCTTGCGCCCTCGATGGAGCGCGTGCGGGTCGGGCCATTTGACTTCGATCAAGGCCACGCCTGGGCGAGGCGCCTAAGGTGGCTGCAATCTCGGTGCGGAGCGTGGCGATGGACATGACAATGCAGGCGGCGGTGGTGCGGCAGTTCGGGGCGCCGTTGGTGATCGAGGAGGTGGCGGTGCCGCGGCCGCAGGCCGGCGATCTGCTGGTGAAGATCCAGGCCTGCGGGGTCTGCCATACCGATCTGCATGCCGCGCAGGGCGACTGGCCGGTGAAGCCGAATCCGCCGTTCATTCCCGGCCACGAGGGGGTGGGGTACGTGGCTGCGGTGGGCGCGGGCGTGCGTCACATCAAGGAGGGCGACCGGGTCGGCATTCCGTGGCTGTATTCGGCGTGCGGGCATTGCACGCATTGCCTGGGTGGCTGGGAGACGCTGTGCGAGGCGCAGCAGAACAGCGGCTATTCGGTCAACGGCGGCTTTGCCGGCTACGCCCTTGCCAATGCCGAGTATGTCGGGCACCTGCCCGCCGAGCTGGGCTTTGTCGAGGTTGCGCCGATCCTGTGTGCGGGAGTCACCGTGTACAAGGGACTGAAGATGACCGATACCAAGCCGGGACAGTGGGTGGTGATTTCCGGCATTGGCGGGCTGGGCCACCTGGCGGTGCAGTACGCCTGTGCAATGGGCCTGCAGGTGGCCGCGGTGGATGTGGACGATGCCAAGCTGGCGCTGGCACGACGTCTTGGCGCGACGGTGACGGTCAATGCGCGCACCACCGACCCGGTGGCGTTCGTGAAACAGCACATCGGCGGCGCCCATGGCGCGCTGGTCACTGCGGTCTCGCCCAAAGCGTTCGAGCAGGCCATCGGCATGGTGCGGCGCGGCGGTACGGTCGCGCTCAACGGCTTGCCGCCGGGCGACTTTCCGCTGGATATCTTCGGCATGGTGCTCAATGGCATCACCGTGCGGGGCTCCATCGTCGGCACGCGCCTGGACCTGCAGGAATCGCTGGAGTTTGCGGCGCACGGCAAGGTGGCGGCCACGGTGTCGACCGACCGGCTGGAGAACATCAACGCTGTCTTCGCGCGCATGCACGCAGGGACGATCGAGGGGCGTATCGTGCTCGACATGGCGGCCTGAGGTGGCCGCAGGAGACAGCCGATGCACCACACCACTCCGCGCGTTGAGGTGCCGCCACAGGTAATGGCCACCCTGGCGGCGTCGCAGTTGATCGACACGCTGCGCGCGCGGCACGGCGATGTGCTGTTCCATCAGTCCGGTGGCTGCTGCGATGGGTCTTCGCCGATGTGCTTTGCGGTGGGCGAATTCATCGTGGGCGACCGCGATGTCCTGCTGGGCGAAATTGCCGGCGCACCGTTCTATATCAGCGCGCCGCAATTCGCCTACTGGAAGCACACCCAGCTGATCATCGATGTGGTGCCAGGACGCGGCGGCATGTTTTCGCTGGAGAACGGCGAGGGAGTGCGCTTCCTGGTGCGGTCGCGTCTGTTCAGCGATGAGGAGATGGCGCAGCTGCAGGCGGCCGGGCGCGTGTGAGGTTAGGCGTGTGGATCGTCACCACGGTCTTGATGTGACGGTCCGGCGGTCATGGCCGCCGATGTTTCGACGAACGCCTGTTACCGCACCTGCAGATGAGAGAAAGCCGGCAGCACTGGGCGCGTTGCGCTGCCACGGACAGGTGGCGCGTCAACTCAGGGGATGCCAGCGCCAGGTTGCGCCATGTCACGCGCGCCCCGCGCCTCGATGCCCCGCGCCACGGCCGGTGCTGCGCATGCCGGGCGCACACACCCGGCCATGACGGCGAGCGGTTACGGCGCAGTGCCGGGTTTCTTGGCCGGGGTGGTGTCGTCGGCCGGAATCAGCGTCTCTGGCGCGTCGCCGGCGCCGCGGTCTTCGTGATGCTCGGCATCGCGCTTGCCGTGCTGTTCGCCCGGGTGAGCGGGTTGGTCGCGCAAGGGGTCACGGGACATGCAGGGCTCCTGTTTCGATGAGGGGCGCCAGTTCACCGCGCGCGCAGTGAAGGTCACGCAAATCGCAGACCATGCGGATTTCTCACGCATGGATCACGTCAGCGGCGTTACTGATGTGACCCCCCAATGCCGCACCGTGGAGCAGACCATGCGCCCCCTGGACCGTCGTCCCGATCGTCGCCTGTTCAGTGCGCCTGCCGACCCCACGTTGCCCAAGCGAACGCATCGCACACGGGCTGGGGTGGACGCCGATGGCGTGGCGCAGGACTTCCGGTGTTACAGCCGTGCCGATTATCACCGTCGTCGCCGACGCGGCGGGCCGACCTGGGGCGATCTCGCGCCGGCCTACGCGTTTGCGCGCGTCACCCACGCCGCAGACTGGCCGCGTGGCGCCGATGCGCAGTGCGAGCAGGCATTGGCTGCGCACTGGGACAGCATGCGCGGCGGATCGCGTCTGGACTGGCCGCACGTGCGCGCCATCGTCGAAGACGCGTGGTTGGCGCTGGACCACATTCCCGATGCTGCCGTCCATGGAGTGGCGCACTGATGGCCCGACCGATCTGGACCGGAACATTATCGTTTGGCCTGCTCAATGTGCCGGTGTCGCTGATGTCGGGCGAGCGCAAGGTGGACCTGCACTTTCGCATGCTCGATTCGCGCGACAAGAAGCCGATCCGCTTCGAGCGTGTCAATGCCGACACCGGCGATGAAGTGCCGTGGAAGGAGATCGTCAAGGCATTCGAGTACGACAAGGGCAGCTACGTCATTGTCGAAGAGCAGGACATCCGCTCGGCCGCGCCGGAAAGCCACGAGACCGTGGAGGTGGAAACCTTCGTCGACGCGGCCGATATCGACCCGCGGTATTTCGAAAAGCCCTACATCCTGGTGCCGGGCAAGAAGGCGGAAAAGGGCTATGTGCTGCTGCGGGAAACCTTGCGCGACACTGGCAAGGTCGGCATCGCCAAGGTGGTCATCCGCACCCGCGAATATCTGGCCGCCGTCATGCCGCAGGGCGATGCATTGATCCTGTTGCTGCTGCGCTACCAGCAGGAGGTGGTGGACCCGCAGGACTTCAAGCTGCCGGCCGGCGCGGTGGGCGAGTACCGCATTACGCCCAAGGAGCAGGAGATGGCCAGGCAGCTGATCGAGTCGATGTCTGGCACCTGGCAGCCGGAGGACTATCACGACGAGTTCCGCGGCAAGCTCGAGCAGATCCTGCGCAAACGAATCAAAGAGAAGGCCGGCACCACGCAGGTGGACATCGAGCCCACCCAGCATGAAGACGCCACCACCAACGTGGTGGATTTCATGTCCTTGCTGCAGAAGAGCCTGCAGGCCAACACGCGCACGCCGGCAAAGAAGACCGGCGCGGCAGCGGCGGAGCAGCCGCCGGCCAAGAAGGCCGCCACCAAGAAAGTGGCCAAGAAGGCCGCCAAGAAAACCGCGGCAAAGGCCACCAAGAAGACCGCCGCCAAGGCTGCGCCGCGGCGCAAGGCCGGCTAAGCGATGGGCCTGCGCGATTACACGGCCAAGCGCCGCTTCGACCAGACCCCAGAGCCGGCGGCAGATGCGCCGGTGCCTGCCAGCGCCCAGCCGGTCTTTGTGGTGCAGCTCCACCATGCCAGTGCGCGCCACTACGATTTCCGTCTGGAAGCCGATGGCGTGCTCAAGAGCTGGGCCGTACCCAGGGGGCCGTCGCTGCGGGCCGGAGAAAAGCGCCTGGCCGTGCAGGTGGAAGATCACCCGTTGTCCTACGCCGGCTTCGAAGGCGACATCCCGCAAGGCCAGTACGGCGGCGGGCATGTGCAGATCTTCGACCACGGCCACTGGCACTGCGATGGCGACGTGCTCGCTGCACTGGACGCAGGCAAGCTGGAATTCACCTTGCAGGGCGAGCACCTGCAGGGCGGTTTTGCGCTGGTGCGCACCCGCATGCGCGGCGGCAAGCCGCAGTGGCTGTTGTTCAAACGCACCGATGTGTTTGCGGCAGACCTGGATGCCGATGCCATCGTGGAACGGACTGGCGACAGTGCTGCCGCAGTACCTGGCAGGCGCGACAGGCCCAGCCGTGCACAGCGGCAGCCGGCCAGGGCGGTGGCACAGCAAGCACCCAGGCCCGCACGCAAGCAGGCACCCGCGCCGCGCGCTGGCGCGGAGGCCGATGCCGCATGGCGCCGCCGCGCGCTGGCGCTGGATGGCGCACGTGATGGCGCGTGCCCCATCGGCCTGCGCGCGCAGCTGACCTTGCTGCGCGACCAGGCGCCGGATGGCGAGGCCTGGCTGCACGAGATCAAATGGGACGGCTACCGACTGCTTGCCGATCTGGTCGACGGCAGCGCGCAGCTGCGCTCGCGCAACGACCAGGCGTGGACGGAGCGCTTTCCCGACGTGGTCGCCGCATTGCAGGCGCTGCCGGTGCGCGACGCGCGGCTGGATGGCGAGCTGGTGGTGCTGGACGCGCACGGGCGCACCGATTTCTCTGCACTGCAGCGGGCCATCGATGGCAGTGCCCGCCAACCGCTGCGCTATCTCGCGTTCGACCTGCTCGGCGTGGCCGGGGTGGACCTGCGCGACACGCCACTGCTGCAACGCAAGCAGCTGCTGCGCGCGCTGCTCGGTGAGAAGCCGGGCACGCTGGCCTACAGCGAGCATGTCATCGGGCGCGGCCCCGAAGTGTTTGCGGCAAGCGCGGGCAAGGGCTGGGAGGGCATCGTGAGCAAGCGTGCCGACGCTGTGTACCGCGGCGGGCGCAGTGCCGACTGGGTCAAGACCAAGCACGAAGACAGCGACGACTTTGTGGTGGTGGGGTACACCGACCCCAAGGGCGCACGCAGCGGCTTTGGTGCCTTGCTGCTGGCGCAGCCGGACGGCGACACGTTGCGCTACGTCGGCCGGGTGGGCACCGGTTTCGACGGCGCGCTGCTTGGGCAGATTGCCGCGCAGCTGCAGGCCTTGCAGAGCGACACCGCCACGCTGGAGCTGCCTGCGCATATCCCCGGCCGCCCGCGCGATGTGCATTGGGTGCGCCCGCAGCTGATCGCCGAGATCGCATTCCGCGGCTGGGCCAAGCAGGGCTTGCTGCGGCAGGCCGCCTTCAAGCGTCTACGCGAGGACAAACCGATGACCGATCTGGGCGGCGACCGCGCAGCGCCCGGCACGCCTGCGGCCGGCAAGCGCGTGACCCCGGCAAAAACACGCACTGCCACCCGCAAGACCGTGACCAAGACGGTTGCAAAGACGGTGAGCAAGGTGGCCACCAGGACCGCACAAAAACGCGCGGGCAAGCGCGCTGCGGCAGCTGGCGCGAAGTCTTCAACCGTGGCTGCGTCTGCGGTGTCCACCGCATCGGCCACCCTGTCCGTGGACGCGGTGAGCATCACCCATCCCGAGCGCGTGGTCTTTCCCGCATCGGGCATCAGCAAGGGCGATGTGGCGGCGTACTGCCGTGCGGTGGTGTCGCTGGTGGTGCCGGAGGTGGCGCGTCGTCCGCTGTCGTTGTTGCGCTGCCCGGACGGCGTGGGCGGCGACTGCTTCTTCCAGAAGCACCAGGGCCGCCAGTTGGGCGCACACATCAAGGCGATTCCGCTCGAACAGAAGAGTGGCACCGAGGACTACCTGTATATCGAAGACGCCGCCGGGCTGCTCGAGCTGGTGCAGATGAATACCCTGGAGCTGCACCCCTGGGGCGCACGGGTCGACGACCCGGAGCACCCGGACCGCCTGGTGTTCGATCTGGATCCGGGCGATGCCGTCGCCTGGCCGGAGGTGGTGGCCGCCGCTCGCGAGATCCGCGCCAAGCTACGCGCCGTGGGGCTGGAAAGCGCGGTGCGGCTGTCCGGCGGCAAGGGGCTGCATGTGGTGGTGCCCATCGTGCCCGACGCGAGCTGGGACCGGGCGCGCGACTTCTGCGAGGCGTTCGCGCAGGCCCTGGCCACGCAGGCACCGGAGCGCTACGTGGCCACCATGAGCAAGGCCAAGCGCCACGGCGTGATCTTTGTGGATTGGTTACGCAACGGGCGCGGCAATACCAGCGTGTGTTCGTGGTCGCTGCGCGCGCGCGAAAAGGCCACCGTCGCGGTACCGCTGCGCTGGGAAGAGCTCGGCAAGATCAGCGGCCCGGATGCCTTCCCGATGGACAAGGCCATGCAGCGCGCCAAGCGTCAACGCGCAGATCCTTGGCAATCGGTGCTGGCGTTGCAGCAATACTTGCCCACCGCCGACGACAACCACTAAGAGCAGGCGACGGGACGACTGCGCAGCCACCAGGCGGGCGAGGGCCCTGCAGCAAAGCCGCAGATCGTCCGCTCTGCTACCAACGAATCCCGAATCCCGAATCCCGTCAAGGCGAGACCACGTTCTCCCGCGTCACCCGGCTCAACGCATCGCCGCTGATTTCGGCAATCGAATGGGTGCCGGTCAGCGTCATCGCCACGCGCATTTCCTTTTCGATCAAGCTCAGCAGGTTTTCCACGCCAGCCTGGCCACCGGCCGCCAGCGCATAGACGAACGCGCGCCCCAGCAACACTGCATCGGCACCAAGCGCGAGCATGCGCACCACGTCCAGCCCGCTGCGGATACCCGAGTCGGCCAGGATCTTGAGCTGCCCCTTCACTGCATCGGCAATCGCCGGCAACGCGCGCGCGCTGGACAGCACACCGTCCAGCTGGCGCCCGCCATGGTTGGAGACCACGATGCCGTCGGCGCCGAAGCGCACCGCATCGCGCGCATCGTCCGGGTCCAGGATGCCCTTGATCACCATCGGCCCGGTCCAGAACTCGCGGATCCATTCCAGGTCCTTCCACGAGATGGAGGGGTCGAAATTGGCCGCCAGCCAGCCGATGTAGTCCTGCAGGCCGGTCGGGCTGCCGCGGTAGGCGGAAATATTGCCTAAATCATGCGGCTTGCCGAGCAGGCCCACATCCCACGCCCAGCGCGGGTGCGTCACCGCCTGCAGCATGCGCCGCAGCGACGCATTGGGCCCGCTCATGCCAGAGTGCGCATCGCGGTAGCGCGCGCCCGGCGTGGGCATGTCCACGGTGAACACCAGCGTGGTCACCCCGGCGGCCTTGGCGCGCTCCAGCGCATTGCGCATGAAGCCGCGGTCCTTGAGCACGTACAGCTGGAACCACATCGGCCGGCTGATGGCCGGCGCCACTTCTTCGATCGGGCACACCGACACCGTGGACAAGGTAAACGGAATCCCGCGCGCCGCCGCGGCGCGCGCGGCCTGCACTTCGCCGCGCCGCGCGTACATGCCGGTCAGCCCCACCGGTGCCAGCGCCACCGGCATGGCCAGGGTTTCGCCGAACAGCTCGGTGCTCAGGCTCAGGTCCGACATATTGCGCAGCACCCGCTGGCGCAGCGCGATATCGGCCAGGTCGGAGACATTGCGCCGCAGCGTGTGCTCGGCGTACGCCCCACCATCGATGTAATGGAACAGGAAGGGCGGCAAACGCGCCTGCGCGGCGGCACGGTAGTCGGAAGCGGCGGAAATGATCATCGGACGGACAGCGGCGGCGGGGGAGCCCCGGAGTGTAAGGCGATCGGTGCGGCGCAGGGACGGGGCTGCAGGAGTGGCCGGCGCAAGGACGAGGGTTGCGAGCCGTCTGGCAAGCAGCATGTGATCGCTGCACGCCAGCGTTCCGCTCACCACACCAGCGGCAGCAATCGCCGGCTCTGCGCCGCATACGCCGGGTAGGCCACCGGAAACGCGCGCTGCAACGCGGCTTCTTCGATGCGGATGCGGTGCAGGAAGACCAGGGTCACCGGCACCACGATCGCCGCCACCGACAACGCGTTGCCCATGCCCAGGGCCAGCCCGTAAAAGGCCAGCAGTGCGCCGGTGTAGGACGGATGCCGGAGCCAGCGATACGGGCCGCGGCGCACCAACTGGTGATCCGGCTGGATGGTCACATCCACCGTGAACCAGCGTGCCAGCACCTGGATGGCCCACACGCGCAACGCCAGCCCGCTGCCGATCAAGGCGCAGCCGGCCCATTGCAGCGAGGCATCCCAGCCCTGCGGCCAATGCGCCAGGCCGCTGTAGGCCAGCGCCACTGCAACCGCCACCGCCGCAGACAGCACCCGCCATAGATGCTTCAAGGTGCCCTGGTCGTGCGCGCCACCATCGTTGGCGCGGCGGCGACGGCTGAGCAGCAGCTCATAGCCGCCCCAGGCCAGGTTGAGGACGAGAAACAGACTGGAAGCAGACATGGCGTAACTCCGTGGCGATGGGGTGGTTGGTGATGCCAGTGTGCGCACGCGCCGCATCGACGACAGGGGCCGCAGGTCATCGATCCCACCTGCCGGAAGTCACTTTCTGCAGGCACAGCATTGCCGAGCGGCCGCAGGGCGGTCAGCATCGCCGCATGCATTCGTCCTTCTCCCATCTATTGCACCCCCTGCGTCTGGCCGGTGGGTTCACCATTGCCGCAGTGGCGCTGTCGTTCATGCCCGACGCCTCGCCCCACGGCGTCTGGCGTTGGGGCCTGCTGGCCGGCTTCACCGCGTTGTTTGTATTGCATACCGTGCTGCCGCAGGCGCTTGCGTTACGGACTGTGGCAACGCTGTTGCAGGCGGTCCTGGCATTGTTGCTGGTCTGGATGGAGCCGCGTGCCGGCACGGCGCCGGTATTGCTGGTGATGCTGGTGGCGCAGGCAGGGATGGCCTGGCCGCCGTTGCGCGTGCTGCTGCTGGCACTGGTGTTGAACGCGGGCATGTATGCAGTGTTGGTGCAGGCCGGGTTCGAGCGGGCGTTGTTGATCGTCAGCATCTACGCCGGCTTCCAGGCCTTTGCCGCGCTCACTGCGCACTATGCGCGCAGTGCCGAGCGCGCACGCGACGCGCTGGCCTACGTCAATGCCGACCTGCTGGCCACCCGCGCGCTGCTGGCCGACAGCGCCCGCGATGCCGAGCGCCTGCGCCTGGCGCGCGAGCTGCACGACGTGGCCGGGCACAAGCTCACCGCCATGCGCATCAACCTGCGCCTGCTCGGTGCCGACCCGGCCTTGGGGCAGCGCGACGACATCCGGGTGCTGGAACAGCTCTCGGCGGAACTGCTGGCGGACATCCGCAACGTCGTGCAGTCCATGCGCGACGACCAGGGCCTGGACCTGCAGACCGCGCTACGCGCGCTGGCCGCCCCGTTCCCGCGTCCGGCGCTGCGGCTGCAGATCGATGCCGACGTGCGCATCACCGACGCGCGCGTGGCCGAGCTGCTGCTGCGGCTGGTGCAGGAGGCGCTGACCAATGCCGTGCGGCATGCCGATGCCGACGAGGTGGCCGTGCATCTGCACTATCGGGATGCCCAGCTGCACGTGGACATCTGCGACGACGGCCGCCGCGCCGAGCGCATCCGCGAAGGCAATGGCATCACCGGCATGCGCGAGCGACTGGCCGCCCTGCACGGCCATCTCGACCTTGGCCGCACCCCCAATGGCGGCATGCACCTGACCGCGAGACTTCCGCAATGAGTTCACTTCGAATCGCCCTGGCCGACGACCAGGTCCTGGTCCGCGCCGGCCTGCGCGCGCTGTTGCAACAGCAGGGCGTGGCCGTGGTCTGCGAGGCCGACGACGGGCAGGGCCTGCTGGATGCGCTGGCCACCTACACGGTGGACGTGGTGCTCAGCGACATCCGCATGCCTGGCATCGATGGCATCCAGGCGCTGGAGCAGCTGCGCGCCCGCGGCGACCGCACCCCCGTGCTGCTGCTCACCACCTTCGACGACAGCGACCTGCTGCTGCGCGCCAGCGACGCCGGCGCACAAGGTTTCCTGCTCAAGGACGCCGCCCCGGAAGACCTGCGCGACGCGATCGAGCGAGTGGCCGCCGGCGACACCCTGCTGCAGCCGGTCAGCACCGACCCGGTGCGCGCCCGCTACCAGTTCCGCGACCAGCAGGCCCCGCGCGAAACCTTCAGCGAACGCGAGGTGGCCATCCTGCGCCTGCTGGCCGGCGGCTACTCCAACAAGGAGATCGCCCGCACCCTGTTCCTGGCCGAAGGCACGGTGAAGAACTACGTCTCCACCATCCTGGAAAAACTCGGCACCCGCGACCGCACGCGCGCAGTGTTGAAGGCGATTACGTTGCGGGTGATTTGATTGCCGGGATTCGGGATTCGGGATTCGGGAGTCGAGACGAGCCAAAGCCCCTCTCCTGCGGGAGAGGGGTTGGGGTGAGGGTACGGGGCGACGCCATACGTCGACTCAGATGACACGAATGCTTCGCCCGTACCCTCATCCGCCCCTACGGGGCACCTTCTCCCGAAGGGAGAAGGAACAGCTGTGGTCGTCTGGATCGGTCAGGGCGCGCCAGAAAGCCCCTCTCCCGGCGTGGCGAGAAGGCACCGCTTGCGCGCCACTGGCGCGCGTGCCTTGGAGCGCCCGCGCTGCTAGCGCGGGCTGGGGCGCGGAGCGGGGGTTGGGGTGAGGGGACGGGCGAAGCCACTCGGGGTTTAGCCAGCAAACGAAGCTCGCCTGTGCACCAAGTCTATGCACCTGTTCTGTAAAGGATTTCGCGC
This sequence comes from Xanthomonas sp. WHRI 6106, assembly GCF_040202405.1. NCBI lineage: Bacteria > Pseudomonadati > Pseudomonadota > Gammaproteobacteria > Lysobacterales > Lysobacteraceae > Xanthomonas > Xanthomonas sp. WHRI 6106. The sequence goes on from NZ_JBEGFC010000018.1 coordinate 24,558, forward strand.
ATCCGTCATTCATGACCAGCAACCGTAAGGTTGCCGTCAGGTCAGACGCGACGCCGCGCACGAAGGTCGCCCGGCGGCTCGAAAGCCGTCCGGAAACGCGCCGCGCTCCGGTCTGCTGCGGAGCCCCTCATGCGCCACTCCCATCCCATTGTCCTGCGCGCCGTTCTGCTCGCCATGGTGGTCTGGGCGGGTCCCACCCAGGCCGAACTGCCTGCGCCCTGGGTCCAGGCCGCGTTGCTGGCCGAGCCGTCGGCCGTTGACCCTGTGCTGAGGAGGGTTGTCCGGCCCGGCGCGCCGCAGCTACAACGCGCCGCTGCCCGTACATGCGATCGGCATCCATGCGTCTCGCCCGGCCCCGATGCGCCTGCGGACTGGCTGTGACCGTCCCGCTCGGGCGAGCACGTATCCGCAGGCGGCAGCAGTGCCAGCATTGCCGGGGACATCTGGAGCGATGACCAAAACCTGGTGAGCAGTCGTCAGGTGAGTGCGGCCGGCGCACAGGCATCGCAATGGACGCGTGGTGCATGCCGTACCGGGCGCCGGCCGCGCCCGCCTGACGATGAGCGCAGTCGCTTGTTATCTGCTCTTGTTGATTGGCGGTACTTCCTGCGGGTTGATCTTCGGGTCGTTACCCACCTGGGGATCACAACTGAACCAGACTTTGTTGCCCTTCTTGTCCGTGCGGGTTGGGTCTTCGACGATGATGGTCAGAAAAATCAGGGTAGGGACGCTGTTGGCGTTGACGACTTCGACGCTGCGGCCGTCAGGGGCAATGACGGGGTCACCGATTTGTTTGAATGCATCGGTCGTCAGCAGGCTCTTGATGATGAAATGCTTGGGGACCACGTCTTCTTCGAAGTGATACGTCAACGTCGAGACACCGTCGTCCTTGTCGACAATCAGCAGGTCCGGAGCAAAGCTGTAGAAATATTCGCCGGCGCCTGTATTTCCTCCAAATCCCACCCGCGCCACCGTGAGCTTGATGCTGAAATCCGTCATGACTTGTCCTGTTCCTTGAGAGGCGGGCCATAGAAGGAGACAAACCCCGGGTGGTGGTAGCCCGCCTGGTACAGCCATCCGAGCTGTTGCGTAACGGCAGAGCGCTGGCCCAGATGCACGTGGGCGCGAATCCAGGGGTCGAGCAGGTTCTTGTCGCGGCTGTTGCCGCCATCCTTGCCGAGCAGCGTCACCACGTGCTGCCACGCTGCACGCGCGCCCTCGTGATTGCCGGTTGCCGCGCGATGTTCGCCCTGCCAGACCAGTGCCAGGGCCAACGTCGAGATGGCCGACAGATCGTCGGGCTTGGCGTGATGCAACGCATCCACACGCGCAACGATTCGATCGAGATCGCCTGCGTTGGCAGCGTGAATGCGGTGCAGGCGCATCTCGACGATGGCGTCCAGCAACTGCCAGTCGGGCAGCGGCTGCGACTGTTGCAGCAGGCGGGTCATGGTGTAGTGCGCCTGGCCAAGTTGCTGCCTGGCTTGCTCGGAATGCCCGTCCAGCGCCGCGATCCAGCCGGCCTGCGCGTAGGCATGCCCCAGATCGCTGCGCCAGGTCTGGTTGTCCGGCTGCAGTGCGACCAACGGCTGCAGCATGCGCACGCTGTCCTGTGCGTCGCGCTGCGCCTGTCGCAGGTGGCCTTGTACCAATGCCAGGTTGGAGACGCGGATCAGCGACACCGCCAGACGCCGTTGCCAGGCATGGGCATCCGGATCTGTCTCCACCAACACGCGTAGCATCGCGATCTGGTCGCGGTAGCCCTGCTCGGCAGGCGCCAACAAGCCTTGGTTCTCCTGCGCCAGGCTCAGCCCCGACAAACTGTCGATCAACTCGTAGCGCAGCGATGCGTTGTCCGGACTCCGTGCGATCAGCACACGCTTGAGCGCAATGTCGCGCGCAAAAAAACCGATTGCCGTCCGGGAATCGCCCTGTGCCATGGCAAGCATGCCGAGATTGTTGAGTGCGTACGACAGCTCCAGCTGCCAGCGAGCGTCATCCGGGGCGGTGCGCACCAGCCATTCACTGGCGGCCAGATAGCGCGACCAATGCGTCCTGGCCAACGAAAACTGCTTGCTGCGATAGGCCATGCTCCCCAGCCAGAACGCCGCCTGCCCCATTTCCGCACGTGCCTCCAGCACGTCGGGCGCATGCAGACGCGCCTGTTCGGCGGTGGCGGCGGCACGCGTGAAAGCGGCGTGCGCCTCTTTCAGCTTGCCCTGATTCATCAACACCTCGCCGGTGGTGCGCAGGGCGCGGGCGTGGTTGATCAGGTCGCCGGTGTGCATGCTCGCGCTAGGCAAACCTTCCAGATACTGCAGCGAACGGCTGCCCACGCTATCGAGCAATGTCAGGTTGCCCACGGTGCGCAACTGCTCGGCCAGGTCGCCCAGCATGTAGCCCACCAGCTGCTGCGCCTGGTCGCGGCGCTGTTCGGCCACCTGCTGGGCCTGGCGTGCCTGCCAGCCGAGCAGCAGCGAGGCGCTGGCTAGCATCACCAGCAATGCGGCGGCGGCGGCGTACAGGCCGCGGCGCTGGCGTTGCGAGCGTTCGCAGGCGCGCAGAAACGCCAGCTCCGACACATCCAGGTCCTGCGGCATGCGCCGCGCCGCTTCGCGCGCCTCGCTCAATGGGCGGCCGCTGTTGAGTAGGTGATCGGTGCGCCGGCCCTCGGCAGCCCAGCGTTGCGCCGCCTGCTGCAGGCGTTTGCGTGCCTGCAGCAGGCGGCGGTTTTCATGGGTCCACTCGGCCGCGCGCGGCCATTGCCGCAACAGCGCTTCGTGCGCCACCGCAAAGCCCGGCTCGCCGGCCACCAGTTCGCTGACGAACAGCCGCGCATGCACGAACGCATCGACCAACACGCGTGCGCCGCTGCCGTGAGGCAATGCGGCCCACAGTGCACGCCGCGCGGTCACCGCATCGCTGTCGGGGTGGATCACGCTCAGCAACGTCAGCACTTCGCTGAGCGCGGCCTGCGCATCGGCCGGCAGTGCGCCGAAGGTGTGTTCGGCATGATGCGCCAGCGCGCCTTCCAGTCCGCCCAGGGCGCGGTACGCCGCAAAGGTCAGCAGGCCATCGGCGCTGCGTTGCGCGTGCAAGGCCTGCAGCAGGTGTTGCAGCAGTGGCAAGGCATCGGGCTGGCGCGCGGTGGCATCGCGCAGCACATCGTCCAGGTGGCTGGCACTGTCGTGGTCTTCTTCGAAGCGCAGCCCCGCCATCGCGGCCGGCACGCGGATGATCTGGCCGATCTCGCCGTCGCGCGGCGGCAACAGATCCACATGCCCGTCGCCGCGTTTGAGCTCGACGATGTCCGGCAATGCATCGATCAGGCGCGGATAGAAATCGCTGCGGGTGCCCATCAGCACGGCCACGTGCACACTGGCGCACAGTGCCTGCAAGGCCATGGCCAGCGCAGCACGATCGGCGTCGGTGATGCCGGGTGTGGCCACCATCGCTTCAGCGTGGTCGATCACCAGCAGCAGATGCCGCTGGCTCGGCAGGCTGTCGCGCGCCGGGGCGCAGTGGCGCATGGCCTCCTCGATGGCCGCATGCAACGGGGCGGGCTGCTGCAGCCACCCGGGCAGGTGTGCCACCTGCGCCGGCGAAAACACCGCACGGTCGCCCGGCGCCCATTCGCCCAGTGCGCGCGCGAGCGTGTCCAGCACGTCGCCGCCGCGGCACTGCGCCAGGTTGCAATACGCCACCGCCACCGCTTCCAGCCCATCCAGCCCGCCGGGCTGGCACAGCAACGGCACCACGCCTGCCCGCAGCAACGAGGTCTTGCCGCAGCCGCTGGCGCCGCTCACCAGCACCAGCCCGCGCCGGCTGTGCAATTGCGCGCGCACCGCGGCCGCCACCTGCGCAATGGCATGGCTACGCCCGAAAAACACCTGCGCATGTGCCGGGTCGAAGGCCTGCAGCCCTACGTACGGGCTGCCGTGGGCCCAGTGCTGGCTGCCCAGCACTGCGCCGCGATAATCCTGCGGAAACACCACCGTGGGCAGCAGGCGATAGCCGCGTTTGCGGATGGTTTCGATAAAACGCGGCTGGCGGCTGTCGTCGCCCAGCTTGCGGCGCAGCTGGGCGATGGTCTTGTGCACCGGGTTGTCGCCGTAGAAGCTGCCGTGCCACACCTCGATCAGCAACTGCTCGGCACTGACCACCTCGCCGGCGCGCTCGGCCAGCGCGATCAGCACTTCCATCATGCGCGGTTCCAGCGTGATGGTCCGGCCGTCGTCGATCAGCGCCAGGCGCTCGGGTTCGATAAGCAACGGGCCCAGGCGGAACCGCGGAACGGAGCCCAGCTGCGTGACGCGCTCGCTACGAAGGGACATGCACTCGGACACCGGTCGCACAACTGGAAGGGGCCTTGACGATCGCCAACAGGCGCGGCCAGGCACGGCACGGCAGGGCCGAAAATACCACAGCCATGACGGTCGCAATTGCCCAACGTCGCGCTTTATGCACTCTGTGGGCACGCAGCGCGCCGCCGGTGCAGCGCGGTCGGTGCAAATGGCCAGAAGCCGCTGGCATCGGCGCCAGGTGCGTCTCCATACAGCAGCGTGTGTTGTGCATCAGGCTGTTTCGCGCGCGTCACACGCACTAAGATGCCGCCAGCATCTTGCTGACCAGGAGTCCACGTTGATCATCCATCCCAAAGTGCGCGGTTTCATCTGCACCACCACGCATCCGCTTGGCTGCGAGCGCAATGTGCTCGAGCAGATCGCCGCCACGCGCGCGCGCGGCGTGCGTCACGACGGCCCAAAGAAGGTGCTGGTGATCGGCGCGTCCAGCGGTTACGGCCTGGCCTCGCGCATCACCGCCGCGTTCGGCTTCGGCGCCGACACGCTGGGCGTGTTCTTCGAAAAGCCCGGCACCGCCACCAAGGCCGGTACCGCCGGCTGGTACAACTCGGCCGCGTTCGACAAGCATGCCAAGGCCGCCGGGCTGTATAGCAAGTCGATCAATGGCGATGCGTTTTCCGACGCGGCGCGCGCGCAGGTGATCGAACTGATCAAGACCGAAATGGGCGGCCAGGTCGATCTGGTGGTGTATTCGCTGGCCTCGCCGGTGCGCAAGCTGCCGGGCAGCGGCGAAGTCAAGCGCTCGGCGCTCAAGCCGATCGGCCAGACCTATACCGCCACCGCCATCGACACCAACAAGGACAGCATCATCCAGGCCTCGATCGAGCCGGCCAGCGCGCAGGAGATCGAAGACACCATCACCGTGATGGGTGGGCAGGATTGGGAACTGTGGATCGACGCGCTGGACGGCGCCGGCGTGCTCGCCGACGGCGCACGCAGCGTGGCCTTCAGCTATATCGGCACCGAGATCACCTGGCCGATCTACTGGCATGGCGCACTCGGCAAGGCCAAGGTGGATCTGGACCACACCGCGCAGCGCTTGAACGCGCGCCTGGCCCAGCGTGGTGGCGGCGCCAATGTGGCGGTGCTCAAGTCGGTGGTCACCCAGGCCAGCGCGGCGATCCCGGTGATGCCGCTGTACATCTCCATGGTCTACAAGATCATGAAGGAAAAGGGCCTGCACGAAGGCACCATCGAACAGCTCGACCGCCTGTTCCGCGAGCGCCTGTACCGCGAAGACGGCCGGCCGGCCGAGGTGGACGACGAAAACCGCCTGCGCCTGGACGACTGGGAACTGCGCGACGACGTGCAGGACGCCTGCAAGGCGCTGTGGCCGCAGGTCACCACCGAGAACCTGTTCCAGCTCACCGACTACGCCGGTTACAAGCACGAGTTCCTCAAGCTGTTCGGCTTCGAGCGCGACGACGTGGACTACGACGCCGATGTGGCGACGGATGTCACCTTCGATTGCATCGAGTTGGGGTGAGGAATCGGGAATCGGAAATCGGAAATCGGGAATCGGGAATCGGGAATCGCAAGAGCGTGGTTCCCTGATTCTTTGAGTTTCCCGGCGCATAGCGAGATGAAAAACGGCCGGCAGTGATGTCGGCTGTTTTTTATTGGGGCCGGCAGTGGTGGTCGGCTCCGCGGCGCGATGTGGTATCGACGCGCGCTGATATGAGGCGCTGCTGCAGTGTTTGCGTCGCGGCGTCCGGTGAGTTGGTCGACGAACCTGTAACGCCGGCATGGGGTCAACGCGGCAGATGGCGCAACGTCGAGCGGCCGTACCCTCATCCGCCCTTCGGGCAGCTTCTCCCCCATAAAGGGGGACAATGTCCCGAGGGGGAGAAGGGAGAAACACGCGCAGCACGCGCCGCTTTCCGATTCCCGATTCCCGATTCCCGGCGCATCAGCGCCGCACATCAAACCGCGCATCCCCCACGCACGCCTGCACATCGGCCACCGACAACGGATTGAAATCGCCGGGGATCGAATGCTTCAAACAACCGGCGGCCAAGCCGAAGCGCACCGTGTCCTCCAGCGGCCAGCCTTCGATCAAACCGTGCAGCACGCCGGCCGCAAACGCGTCGCCACCGCCGATGCGGTCGATGATGGGGGTCAGTTCCTCGCTGGGCGCACGCGCCACCGCGCCTTCGCGCGGCACCAGCATCGCGCCCAGGCTGTGGTGGTCCACGTTGTGCGCCACGCGCTGGGTGCAGGCCATCAACTGCAGCTGTGGGAATGCGGCAAATGCCTGTTGCGCGGCCGCTTCCACGCGCGCCTCCAGGGTGTCCTGCGGGAACTCGCCGCCCAGCACCACGCCGATGTCGCGGTAGTCGGCAAACACCACATCCGCACATGCGAAGAGCTGGTGCAGGATGCCGCGCGCATCGCCCTGCCAGCGCTGCCACAGCTTGGGCCGGTAATTGCCGTCGAACGACACCTTGACCCCGGCCGCACGTGCGGCACGCGCCGCCGCCAGCGTGGCCTGCGCCACGTCCGCGCCCAGCGCCGGGCTCACCCCGGACAGGTGCAGCCACTGCACGCCCTGCAGCAGCGCAGGCCAGTCGTAGGCATCGGCCGGCGCCAGCGCAAACGCCGAATCGGCGCGGTCGTAGACCACTTCGCTGGGGCGGTGGATCGCGCCGGTGGTCAGGAAGTACAAGCCCATGCGGCCGTCCACCCGCCGCACGTGGCGCGTGTCCACGTCGTGGCGGCGCAGCTCGCCCAGCACCGCCGCGCCCAGCGGGTTGTCCGCCACCGTGCTGACCAAGGCCACGTCATGGCCAAAATGCGCCAGCGAGACGCCGACATTGGCCTCCGCACCACCGCAGTGCACGTCCAGCCGGGGCTGCTGCAGCAGCAGCGCGTGACCAGGCGCCCCCAGGCGCAGCAACAACTCTCCAAAACACAGGATGCGGGTTCGACTCATGCGGCAATACCTCGGCTGTGTGGTGCGTCACGGGGTGGGGAACCCGCAGCGCGTTACGATGACCATCGGTGTCATTCTAGCCCTCCCGGAACACGGCGGGTGAGACCCACTATGCGACACGGCGTGACGGCTTGCGCCCCATTTAGGCGAAATCCGGACGCATTTCTGCTGCGCTGCAAGATGTTGAACGACGATTCAGCTGGTAACGTCGTTTTGACCAGCGGTGTCATTGCCGCTCACACCCCCGCATTTCACATTGTTCATGGACCCTTGGGAGGGGAGGACATGCAATTTCGGACCACCAGCCGGAAGACACCGGTTACCTTGCTGGCATTGTCGATCGGCCTGGCGCTGAGCGGCCACGCCGCCGCGCAAGACGCCGCCACCCCACCTGCCGAGCCCGCCGTGGACCTGGACACCGTCACGGTGACCGGCTACCGCGCCAGCGTGGAAAAGGCCCTGGACATCAAGCGTGGCGAAGCCGGCGTGGTCGATGCCATCGTCGCCGAGGACATCGGCAAGTTCCCCGACCTCAACCTGGCCGAGTCGCTGCAGCGCATCCCCGGCGTGGTGATCACCCGTGAGGCCGGCGAAGGCCGCGCCATTTCGGTGCGTGGCCTGGGCCCGGAGTTCACCCGCGTGCGCATCAACGGCATGGAAGCGCTCACCACCGTGGGCGCCGGCGACCAGAGCGGCGGCACCAACCGCGGCCGCGGCTTCGACTTCAACGTGTTCGCCTCGGACCTGTTCTCGCAGCTGATCGCGCGCAAGACCGCCTCGGCCGACGTGGAAGAAGGCTCGCTGGGCGCCACCGTCGACCTGCGCACCGCGCGTCCGTTCGACTACAACGGCTTCACCTTCGCCGCCAGCAGCCAGGCGGCCTATAACGCCATGGCCGAGAAGGCCAACCCGCGCGTGGCCGGGTTGATCGCCAACACCTGGGCCGACAACACCTTCGGCGCCTTGCTGTCGGTGGCCTACACCGAGCGCGAAGTGCTGGAAGAAGGCGCCAACACCGGCCGCTGGGCCAATGGCCCCAGCAATGGCGGCTTCAGCGCCACCTCGCCGTTCGCCGCCGCGCGCTCGGCCGATGTCTACCACCCGCGCTTCCCGCGCTACACCCAGCAGATCCACGACCAGCAGCGTCTGGGCGTCACCGGCTCGCTGCAGTGGAAGCCCACCGATCGCACCACGCTGTCGCTGGATGCGCTGTATTCCAAGATCGACGCCAAGCGCGACGAGCACTACATCGAGGCGATTTCCTTCAGCCGCGGCGGCAATGCGCGCCCCGTGCTCGTCGGCAAGCCGGCCACCGTCGTGCGCAACGGCGAGATCCGCAACAACGCACTGGTCTACGGCGAATTCGACAACGTCGACATCCGCTCGGAAAACCGCCACGACGAGTGGAACACCGAGTTCAAGCAGATCAGCTTCGATGTGGAGCACCGCTTCAACGATGCCTTCAGCGTCAATGCCCGCGTTGGTACCTCGCGCTCTGCGCACGAGAACCCGGTGCAGACCACCATCATCATGGACAAGTACGACGTCGACGGGTACAGCTACGACTACCGTGGCAACAGCCGCGCGCCGGTGCTGAACTACGGCATCGACCCGACCAATCCCAATGGCTGGGAGCTGGCCGAAATCCGCCTGCGTCCGCAGTCGGTGGACAACGACTTCGACACCGGCCAGATCGACTTCAACTGGAACATCAGCCCCGGCTTCCGCCTCAAGGGCGGCGTGCTGGCCAAGAACTACAGTTTCAGCACCGTCGAACTGCGCCGCGCCAACGAACTGGCCGTGCCCACCTTCGCCAATGGCACGCGCATCGTGCCGGCCGACCTCAACGAACAGGCCGGGCTCAAGGGCATCAACGGCAGCCCGGCGGCGTGGGTGGTGCCCAACCTGGATGCGGTAGCCAACCAGTTCGGCATCTACAGCAACAGCGGCACCTTCGCCGTGGCCCCGCGCGTCAACAACAGCCGCAGCGTGGAAGAAAAGGACCGCGGCGTGTGGTTGATGGGCGAGTTCTCCACCGACCTGGGCTCCATCCCGCTGTCGGGTAATTTCGGTGTGCGCTACGTGGAGACCGAGCAGGAATCCACTGGCTACGCGCTGATCAACAACGCACCGGCGCTGACCACGGTGGGCCGCAAGTACAGCAACACACTGCCCTCGTTCAACCTGGTGGCCGAGCTGGCCCCGGACCTGCTGCTGCGGCTTGGCGCGGCCAAGGTGATGTCGCGTCCCGGCCTGGGCAGCCTCACCCCCGGCGTGACCGTGGCGGTGGCCGGCGGTGCGCGCACCGTGGCCGGCGGCAACCCGGACCTGGACCCGATCGAAGCCACCAACGTCGACCTCGGCCTGGAGTGGTACTTCAACGAAGGTGCCATGCTCGGTGTCGGCGTGTTCTACAAGGACATCGAGAGCTTCATCCAGACCGCGCGCGAAGTGCGCCCGTATTCCAGCAGCGGCCTGCCGGCCGAATTGCTGGAAGGCACCGGCGCCACCGTCAACGACGACTTCGCCTTCAGCATCCCGCTCAACACCCCGGGCGGCGAACTGAAGGGCGTGGAAGCCAACTACACCCAGCCCTTCACCTTCCTGCCGGGCAAGTGGGCCAACCTGGGCGTGCAGCTCAACTACACCTGGGTCGATTCGCAGATCCAGTACCTGGCCAGCAGCGGCGCGCCGGTGATGAAGAACGACCTGCTCGGCCTGTCGCGCTCGTCGTGGAACGCCACGCTGTTCTACGAAGGCGACATGTTCGCCGGCCGCGTCTCGGCCACCAACCGCGACGACTACCTCACCCAGGCACCGGGTGCGGAAGCCGGCTTCAACGTCGATGGCGTGCACGGCATGACCGGCACCACCATGCTCGACGCCTCGCTGCGCTACAAGATCAGCAAGCAGCTGGAGCTGAGCCTGGAAGGCATCAACCTCACCAACGAAGCCTCCGACGAGTGGGTGTCGTCGCCGCGCACCGGCCAGTTGCCGCTGCAATACGCCGAAACCGGCCGGCAGTACCTGCTGGGCCTGCGCTACAAGTTCTAAGTGTCGCCCGCCCGCTGCGCACATGCGCAGCGGGCCTTCTTCCAACGCCTGATCGCGCTTGCGTCTGCGCCCACCCGAGGTGGGCGTCTGCAACGCGGTGGGCGTGCTGTTTCTAGCCGCTGCCGCACCACCGCGCACGCCATCGCATGAGGCCTGCCGTGTTGCCGGTGGCGCATCTCGATTCGACGCCGCGGGCCTGTGGGGAGGCTGCATGCGTCTTTGCAGCAGTGCCACCGGAGTGAGTGCATCATGCAAGTCCGTTCGCGTCGTACCGCCGCATTGGCGGCCGCCCGCCTGCCCACCGCGCGTCTGTCGGTGGCCATTGTCCTGGCACTGCACGCAGCCGCAGCCGTGGCGCAGACCGCCCCCGCGCCAACCACCGACGCGGTGGACTTGGACCGCGTGCAGGTCAAGGCCACCTACCGCGAAAGCCTGCAGCAATCGCTGGACGCCAAGCGCTACAGCGTGGAGCAGGTGGACGCCATCTACGCCGAAGACATCGGCAAGTTTCCCGATCTGAACCTGGCCGAATCGATGCAGCGCATCGCCGGCGTGTCCATCGACCGCGAAGGCGGCGAGGGCAAGCAGATCTCCGTGCGCGGCCTGGGTTCGGACTTCACCCGCGTGCGCATCAACGGGCTGGAAGCCCTGGCCACCGCCGGCAGTGGCAGCGATGGCGTCAACCGCAGCCGCGGTTTCGACTTCAACACCTTTGCTTCCGAACTCTTCAGCCGCGTCACCATCAGCAAGACCCAGTCGGCGCAGATGGACGAAGGCTCATTGGGCGCCACGGTCGACCTGCGCGGCTCGCGCCCGTTCGACTTCGACGGCTTCGAAGCGGCCGCGTCCACGCAGTACGGCTACAACGATCTCTCGCGCGAAAAGGATCCGCGTTTTTCCGGCCTGATCAGCAACATCTGGGCCGATGGCCGCGTCGGCGCGCTGATGTCGGTGTCCTACAGCGAGCGCCACCTGCGCGAAGAAGGCTACAACCCGGTGCGCTGGGAGCACGGCAACTACCGCAACTCCAACCAGAGCACCGCCACCAACAACGGCACCTACGGCTTCTGTTCGCCGGTGGGCTACAACCCGCAGACCCCGCGCAACCCGCTGGCCAATGAAACCCCTGCCGGGGTCGGCTCGCAGGCCAACCAGGACCGCAACAACGGCTGGGGCAGCTACGGCATCAGCGCCGCCAACTGCGGCACCGGCATCGCGCGCCCGGCCAATACGCCGGAGAACATCCAGGCCTACGAAACCGCTACCAACGCCTGGATTCCGCGCTACCCGCGCTACATCCGCACCGATCACGAGATCAAGCGCCTGGGCGTCACCGGCGCGCTGCAGTTCAAGGTCAGCGACGACACCCTGCTGAACTTCGACATGCTGTATTCCAAGCTGGACAAGGACCAGCGCGAAGACTCGGTCGGTGCCAACCTGCACCGCACCGCCAACTTCGGCGGCAAGACCCAGATTGCCGTGCGCGAGGCGCAGGTGGACGACCAGAACCGCCTCACCTATGGCGTGTTCGACAACGTCGACTTCCGCACCGAATCCAGCAACATCGAAGAATCCACCGAGTTCAAGCAGTTCAGCCTGGACCTGGCGCACCGCTTCAACGACCAGGTGCGCCTCAATGCCTTGGTCGGCCACTCGACCTCGGACTACGAACGCCCCGAGTTTTCGATGGTGAGTTTCGACAACACCAATCTGGACGGCTTTGTGCTCGACCGCCGCGGTGGCGGCGATTACCCGAGCATGAGCTTCCCGTTCGACGCGGGTAACCCCAACAACTGGCAGTGGCTGGGCTATGGCGCGGTGCCGGTCAACAGCAACGGCACCGCGCGCGGCACCAACATCAGCGAGGTGCGGCTCAACCCGCAGTCGGTGGACAACACCTTCGACACCGCCAAGGTGGACCTGGAATTCAACATCAGCCCCACCTTCACCTTCCGCACCGGGCTGGCCTACAAGAACTACGACATGGACACGTCGGAGTCGCGCAACATCTCCTACGGCCGCCTGGCGCAGGCCTTGCCCGCCGGCGTGGGCGTGGGTGACCTGAGCACCAACCTGGATGGCTTCGGCCGCAGCTTGAACGGCAGCTTCCCCACCACCTGGGTGATTCCGGATTTCCAGAAGGTCGCCGACCTGCTCAACATCAATTGCAACTGCGACACCGGCGTGCCCGGTGGCGACTACCGCCTGGCCGATGTCGGCCACTTCGGCTCGTCCAACAACAACTTCGCCGTCAACGAAAAGAGCCTGGGCACCTACCTGCAGCTGGACTTCAACACGGACCTGTGGGGCCGCGCGCTGCGCGGCAACCTGGGCGTGCGCTATGTGCAGACGCAGATCGCCGCCAGCGGCTATGCACCGTGCACGGCGACTGCCGCCGGCGCCATCTCGCCCAACTGCGAAGCGTTCTTCGGCGTGGCCAGCGCCACCGCCAGCCCCGGCGAGCGCCTGCTGGTGCCCACCACCGTCAACCACAACTACCGCGACATCCTGCCCTCGTTGAATCTCTCGTGGGACGTCAGCGATGAAGTGGTGCTGCGCTTCGGTGCGGCCAAGACCATGGCACGCCCCACGCTGGCCTACCTGTCGCCCAGCGTCAGCGGCGGCCCCACCCAGTTCTTCGACGATGGGCGCTTCTTCTCGATCAACCTGGGTAACCCCAAGCTCGACCCGTTCCGCTCCACCAACTACGACCTCAGCGCCGAGTGGTATTTCCGCGAAGGCTCGCTGCTGTCGGCGGCGGTGTTCTACAAGGACATCGACAGCTACGTGCAGCGCACCCGCGTGCTCAGCACCTGGGAAGCGATGGGCTATTCGCTGGACCTGCTCCCGGCAGGTTTTACGCCGGACACCATCTTCAATGTGCAGAGCTACTTCAACACCCCCGGCGGCCCGCTCAAGGGCTTCGAGCTGACCTACCAGCAGGCCTTCGACTTCCTGCCCGGCTTCTGGCGCAACTTCGGCATCCAGCTCAACTACACCCAGGTCGATTCCAAGATCAATTACCTGTTCAGTACCGCCGGCAACAGCAACACCAGCATCACCACCACCGCCACCGAGCGCGACCTGCTCAACCTCTCGCCGCAGTCCTACAACGCCACCGTCTATTACGACGACGGCCGCTTCAGTGCGCGCGTGTCCACCAGTTATCGCGATGGCTACATCAACAACATCCTCGCCCAGGAAGACGTCTACGACCTGGACGGCAAGCGCCTGGCCACGGCCGACGTGACCGGCAAATACAGCGTGGAAAACGTGGATTTCAACATGTCCTACAAGCTCAACGACCAGCTGTCGCTGACCTTCGAGGCCATCAACCTGCTCGACACCCCCGACCGCCGCTACGTCGATTCCACGCTGGAACTGCCCGACAAGTACACCGTCACCGGGCGTCAGTACTACGTCGGCGCGCGCTACAAGTTCTGACAGGAGCAACGCATGCAACCGCATCGCAGGAACGTGTTACGCACCTTCGTCGCCACCGCCGTGCTGGCCGGGCTCTCGCTGGGCAGCAATGCTGCCTTTGCCGCCGACCCGGTCTACACCGTGGCCAAGCAGGGCAGCGCCGGCTACCGCACCGTGCAGGCCGCCATCGACGCCGCCGTACAGGGCGGCAAGCGCGCGCAGATCAACATCGGCGCCGGTACCTACCAGGAACTGATCGTGGTGCCGTCCAACGCACCGGCGCTCAAGCTCACCGGCGCCGGTGCCACCCAAACCGTCATCACCTACGACAACTACGCTTCGCGCATCAATCCGGCCACCGGCACCGAATACGGCACCTCCGGCTCGTCCAGCGTCATCATTGCCGGCAACGACTTCACTGCGGAAAAACTGGCCTTCGGCAATCACGCCGGCCCGGTTGGCCAGGCGGTGGCAGTGCGCGTGGATGGCGACCGCGCCGCGTTCCGCAACGTGCGTTTCCTCGGTTACCAAGACACGCTCTATTTGCGTGGCGCCAAGCTGTCGTATTTCCTCGATTGCTACGTCGAAGGCACCGTGGACTTCGTGTTCGGCGCCGGCACCGCCTTGTTCGAAAACGTGCAGCTGCATTCGCTGGGCGATGGCTATCTCACCGCCGCCTCCACCCCGCAGGAAGCCGCACGCGGCTTCGTGTTCCGCAATGCCCGCGTCACCGCTGCCAGCGGCGTGAGCCGCGTGCACCTGGGCCGCCCGTGGCGCCCCTATGCCAGCGTCAGCTTCATCAGCAGCCAGCTCGGCGCGCACATCCTGCCCGAAGGCTGGAACAACTGGGGCAACGCCGCCAACGAGGCCACCGCCCGCTACAGCGAATACCAGAGCAGCGGTGCCGGCGCCAACCCGTCGCGCCGCGTGAAATGGTCGCGCCAGCTCACCGCTGCGCAGGCCGCCGCGCAAGACCGCACCGCCATCCTCGGCACCTGGAGGCCGTTCTGATGATCAAGCTCTCAACCTTCGCGTTGACCGGCGCGCTGCTGCTGGCCCCGCTCTCGGCCATGGCCGACACCATCGCCGACAACATGCTGCTGCTGCAGACCGCCTCCGGTGGCTGGTCCAAGCAGTACAAGGGCGTGGCGGTGGATTACACGCGCACCTTCACCGCCGCAGAAATTGCCGAACTGCAGCAGCCCGGCCGCAAAGACGATGCCACCATCGACAACAAGGCCACCACGTACGAAATCGCGTACCTGGCCACTGCCTTCAAGAACGAGAAGAACGCCAAGTACATCGCCGCCGCCCGCCGCGGCGTTGACTACCTGCTCAAGGCGCAATACGCCAATGGCGGCTGGCCGCAGTTCTACCCGGACCTGTCGTCCTACCACCACCAGATCACCTACAACGACGACGCCATGGTGCGTGTGCTCAACCTGTTGCAGGACATCGGAGAAGGCAAGGGCGACACCGGCGCGCAACTACGCAGCAGCCATGGCGCCAAGTCCACCCAGGCGGTGGCCAAGGGCCTGGAATGCGTGCTCGCCACCCAGGTCAAGATCGGCGGCACGCTCACCATCTGGGGCGCGCAATACGATGAGGTCACCCTCAAGCCGGCCAAGGCGCGCGCGTATGAGCTGGCCTCGTTGTCGTCCAGCGAATCGGTCAGCATCGTGCGCTTTCTGATGCGCCAGCCCAACCCCTCGGCCAAGATCAAGACGGCGGTGCAAGCGGCCGCTGTCTGGTTCGACACCCATCGCATGCGCGACCTGGCCACCAAGAAGATCGACGACCCCACCCAGGAAACCGGCAAGGACGTGATCCTGGTCGCGCAACCGGGTGCGTCCTTGTGGGCACGCTTCTACGACCTGCAGAATCAACGCCCGCTCTATGCCAACCGCGACGGCGTTGCATTGACCGACTACATGAAAGTGCCCAACGAACGCCGCGTCGGCTACGCCTGGCACGGCACCTGGCCAGACAAGCTGTTGAAGGAAGACATCCCGAAGTGGCGTACTGCCAACGGTCTGTGAGGAAATCCCGCCGCGCGGCACCCCCGCGCGGCGACGTCTTTTGAAGTGAGGTAAGCGTGCTGAAGCTTTTGATGGGTGTGGTGTGTCTGATCGCGTTGCCGGCAAGCGCGGCCTCCGTTGCGGCACCGGAACTGCTGTTTCGCGTGTCCGCCGATCGCAGCCTGGACGCGGATGTCGCCCGCGGCGATGGCGTGCCCAACTTCCGCGACAAGATCGCCCTGGTGCCCACCGGCAAGCGCGGCAACGCCATCGAATGGGCCGACGACGGCGTGCTGTCGTGGAATGCGCCCGGCAACCTCTACACCCAGCGCGGCACGCTCGGCTTCTTCTGGCGTTCGCGCTACCCGGTGGGCGAAGCACCGTTCGTGATCTTCCGCGTCGGCTACGCCGACCACACCAGCTGGGACATGGCCTGGCTGCGCATCGACTGGAACGGCCACGGCTTCGATGCCTTTGTCACCGATGCCAACCTCGCGCGCACCCGCGTCTCGTTCAAGCTCGACAAACTCCCCAGCGCCAGCGACTGGACCCACATTGCGTTTGGCTGGGACGAAACCCAGGGCGTGCGCCTGTATGTGGACGGCAAGGAAGCCGCACGCGTGGACTGCGGCGCACCCTGCGCCAACGGCGGCGCGCTCGATTACGACGCCGCGCTGGACCAGTTCGGCTTGGCCGGCCGCGTGATGTCGCCGCACCAGGTGCAGAGCCGCTACAACTTCCTGCGCGGCAGCGACTTCGACGAGATTCGCATCTACGACCGCATGCTCGACGGCGCAGGCGCCAGCGCGCTCGCCCGCCTGCAGGAACCCACAAGCGCCGAGGCACCCACAGGCAACACGCAGCACACCGCCTTCCTGCACCGCTACGGCTGGGACAACGGCCACGCACCGCCCGCACTCACCGCACCGGTCACCCGCATCCGCAAGGTGGAATTCACCGACGCGCGCGATCTCAAGCAATGGATGTGGAAGGCCACCGACGGCATTGCCGAAACCACCTGGCCCGGCGTCTACAACCGCTCGCGCCTGCCCGGCCGCAACGATTACTTCCAGCTGCCGGACTGGAACACCTACGTCGAAGGCGGCAAGGCGCTGGACCTCACCCTGCCGGACGAGCCGGTCAACCGCATCGAGCTGCGCGGCGCCGCCTATGGCCAGGCCAGCTACACCGCGCCCGCTGCCGCTGGTGCCACCACTGCGCAGGCGCAACCGCTGTTCGCACGCGCACAAGGCGTGGTGCGCAGCGTGGACCAGTTCCCCGAGCGCCGTGGCGGCACCCTGCGCTTTGCCAACACCGCGCAGGAAACCCCCATCCAGGAAATCTGGGCCTACAACGTGCAACCGGGCGATGTGCCCAAAGGCAGCGCGCAACTCAGCTACACCGTGCGCAGCGACATCCAGCCCGACTACGACAACCTCGCCCCCTTGCGCGATGTCATCGCCGGACGCTACCCGCCGGGCGAGCGCCAGACCGTGATCGCGCTGCCCACCAAGGCACCGGCGCGCAAGCGCCCCAGCGACAAGGCCGCAGCAAGCGCGCAGCAGCCCATCGTGCACATCCTGGTGCCATCCAGCCTGGGCAACCCGCCGCCGGACCAGGCGCTGATGCGCAGCTGGTCCTACGGCTGGGAAAACATGCACGACGGCCTGGACGGCATCGCCATCACGCTGCCGGCGCTCACCCTGCCGGCCACCCACAGCGGCAGCATCCCGCTCAACATCCGCATCAAGGACCCCATCTGGCCCGCACGCGACATGATCGACGTCTCGGTCGCCGTCACCCCCGGCCAGCCGCGCACGCTGTGGCTGGACCTGCGCGACCGCATCCTCAGCAACGACAGCCTGATGCTCAGCATCGCCGCCGCCGCGCCCGGCTTCAACGCCAACGCGCTCGACGGCACCCAGCTGCAACTGGTGTTCAAACCGCGCAACGAGGCCATCAAAGAGCACGTGGCCGACCGCTTCAATCAGGTCAAGGACAACTGGGGCTTTCTGGTGGAAGAGCACACCACCTCCAAGCGCCAGCTGCTCTACAAGCGCCTGGACGCCGACATCACCGACCTGCTGCGCGTCGACCCGGACCACGCCCTCGGCCGCCAGTACTGGAACGACATCAGCTACGCCAACCAGGGCGAGTTGCCTGTCGAACTGCCCACCGTGCCCAAGGGCGTGCCGGCCTGGGCGTTCTGGCAGCTGCAGGACCTCAGCGCCACCCGCCGCTACATCCGCTGGTGGATCGAGCAGCGCCAGGTGGCCTACGGCGATTTCGGTGGCGGCATCTCGGATGATTCGGACCTGGTGCAGCAATGGCCCGGCGTCGCGCTGATGGGCGTGGACCCGGACATGCTCAACGCCTCCATGCTCGCGCTGTCCGATGCCAACTACCGCAACGGCATGTTCAC
The DNA here is from genome assembly GCF_040202405.1 of Xanthomonas sp. WHRI 6106. NCBI lineage: Bacteria > Pseudomonadati > Pseudomonadota > Gammaproteobacteria > Lysobacterales > Lysobacteraceae > Xanthomonas > Xanthomonas sp. WHRI 6106. Next base: position 42,771 of record NZ_JBEGFC010000018.1, read on the forward strand.
CAACGGCCTGTCCACCATCGAAACCGACGAGCTGCATTCCTACGAGGAGGGCATCAACCTCAACAGCGCCCTGCTGTACCTCAACTGGGGCGACCCGCGCACCGTCGAGCGCCTGATGGAAACGGTGAAAGCCTTCGACACCATCATCCAGGTCAACCCGCAAGGCCACCTGCTGTTCGCCAGCAACTGGTTCGGTGGCCGCAAGGTCTACCGCGAGCCCAATTGGCAATGGCAAAAACCCTACTCCTTCCCCATCGTGCACCCGGCCATCCTGCTGGGCGGCTATAACGCCGACCCCAACAGCCGCCGCATCGTCACCGGTCTGGCAGATGGCTATCTCGCCCACGCCTACACCAACGCCAAGGGCAACTGGGCCCTGCCCAACGAGATCAACTGGCAAACCGGCAAAACCCGCGGCGGCGAACTGTTCGAAGGCAGCGGCGGCGCCGACACCTTGCACACCTTCTGGGCCGCCTACCGCTTCACCGGCGAAGATCGCTATCTCAAGCCGATTAACTACCGCGTCGCCAACAGCGGCCCCAATGGCCTCTCGCTGCTCAACGAAAACTTCCTCGACATCATGGGCAAGCGCAGCGACTGGAGCGGCAAGCTCATCGACGCCGCAAACAAGGACGACGGCAGCGCCCCGGACTTCCCGCACCATGTGGCCTGGGAGCAGACCGGCAATCTCGAGTATCTCGCCGCCATTTACCGCAGCGAGGCACGCGAGAAACTGCAGAACTTCTACATGAACACCGAAGGCCACTGGTGGAGCGACCGCGTGGAGTCCCCCACAGTCAACCTGCAACGCGCACGCTTAGGCGGCGTGGCCCTCAAGCGCAACCAGACCTACCCCGGCCACACCGTCAGCTGGCGCTTCGCCGATCCAGAGGCTGCCACGCAAGTGGCCATCGCCATCCCCGCACCCCGGCAAGACCGCTTCACCGTCATCGCCTACAACACCTCCAGCAAGGCGCAGCGCGCCAGCATGACCGGCTGGAACGTCGCCCCAGGCCAGTGGCGCATCACCCAGGGCGTGAGCAAAGCCAATGACGGCAAGCTCGACAGCACCGCCAAAACGCAAGAGCTCGCTTTCGAAAAAAGCGCGGCCATCGACATCGACTTCCCCGCAGGCCGCACCACCGTTCTGCAACTCGAACGCATTGCAGCTACCACCCCGGTCGAACTACGCCCGGACCTGGGCATCGGCAATGGCGATGTGCGCGTGACTGCCGATGCCATTGAAGTGACCGTGCACAGCCTCGGCCACGCCGATGCGCCGGCTGGGTTTGTGGTGCTGGAGGATGCGCGTGGCAAGGAGCTGGCGCGGGGCGCGTTTCCGGCGCTTGCCGCACCACGCAATCTGCAGCCAATCACTGCCCAGGTACGCCTGCCACTAACCAACGCGGCAAATCTAAAAACCGCGCAGGTGCGTGTGGTGACCGAAAGCAACGCGCCAGAGATTACCGATCTCAACAATAATCTCGCTCTACCCGACGTCCCCCCAATTTTGAGTAGCACGCCAGTTTGGAGTCCAATTCCCTAACCGAAGGAGATTGGACGTGAAGAAG
>NZ_JBEGFC010000019.1:0-32046 GCF_040202405.1 Xanthomonas sp. WHRI 6106
CATGGATGCCGCCACGGAGCTACATGGACGTACTTGCAGCGTGTCCTGCGATGGTGGGCGGGCAAGGGCCCTGCAGCCAACCTGCAGATCAGTTGCTCTTCCGCTCTTCCGCTCTTCCGCTCGCCAAGCATCCACCCTCCACATCGCCCTGCGACAAACTGGCGCGTTCGGGTGCGCGCACCGGCCGCGATGCACCGCTTAGAATTGCGTCATGAACGAATTCGACCGTGTACGCGATTATCTGACCGACCTGCAGGACCGTATCTGCGCTGCTGTGGAAGTAGCCGATGGGCGAGCGCGGTTCTCCGAAGATCTCTGGCAACGCGAGGAAGGCGGCGGCGGGCGTACCCGCATCCTGCGCGATGGCGCGGTGTTCGAGCAGGCCGGCATCGGCTTTTCCGACGTTTCGGGTACCCGCCTGCCGCCCTCGGCCAGTGCGCACCGCCCCGAACTGGCCGGCGCCACCTGGCGCGCCTGCGGCGTGTCGCTGGTGTTTCATCCGCACAACCCGCATGTGCCCACCACGCATGCCAACGTCCGCTATTTCCGCGCCGAACGCGATGGTGAGGTGGTCGCCGCCTGGTTTGGCGGCGGCTTCGACCTGACCCCGTTCTACCCGGTGGACGAAGACGTGCAGCACTGGCACCGCGTCGCCCAGGCGCTGTGCGCCCCCTTCGGCGAGGAACGCTATGCCGCGCACAAGCGCTGGTGCGACGAGTACTTCTTCCTGCGCCACCGCAACGAGACACGCGGCGTCGGCGGGCTGTTCTTCGACGACCTGGGTCAGGACTTCGAGCGCGACTTTGCGTACCAGCAAGCGGTCGGCAACGGCTTCCTGGATGCCTACATGCCGATCGTGCAGCGCCGCAAGGATGAGCCGTTCGGCGAGCGCGAGCGCGAATTCCAGCTGTACCGCCGCGGCCGCTACGTGGAATTCAACCTCGTCTACGATCGCGGCACCCTGTTCGGACTGCAGAGCGGCGGGCGTGCCGAAAGCATCCTGATGAGCCTGCCGCCCCGGGTGCGCTGGGAGTATGGCTACACCGCAGAGCCCGGCAGCGCCGAGGCACGGCTGCTGGATTATCTGGTCCCGCGCGACTGGCTGGGCTGATGGCCGCCATGTCAGCGGCCAACTATCTGCCTCGGCGTTTAACGGACGCGCTGACATCCTGATCCAAAGGGAGTGAGACGTCAGCGCCTTATCGCCATCACCCAATCAAGCGCCACTCAGTGGCGTATTCAGAATCCCAATTCATGCAAACCTGAATTGGGAGAATGAAACACTGTGTTGATTAATCGAGTTAATCGCGCCTATTTATATTTGTAATTGCTCGCACCTCGACACCGAACTTTATTCGTGTGATGCGATGCGCTATGCGCTAGAGAGCTCTTGAGCACAGGACATAAAAAAGCCCCGCAGACCAGGGGGAGGTCGGCGGGGCCAGGGAACGGAAACTTGGGGAGGAGTTTCCGCTCCGAGATCTGCTCCAGGGGATGGGAGAGATCTGCCGACAGGCGTTGCGCCCGTCGAGGGATATAACACCATTTTCTACATTGATGGATCGTGAAGATAACTGTTAAAAAAATGTAGAATTTAGCGGTTATTCATTCCCTCAAACTTGCTGAATTCGCATTATGTTTGACCGGCTTATGTCTGGTCTGTGCGTTCAGCATATCAGCGTCTTATGACGCGTCAGTGCGCCTCATCCCAGTTATCGCCAACACCCGAATCCACCACCAGCGGCACGCGTAGCTCGGCCGCTGCGGCCATGCGCGTGGTGACTTCGCGCAGCAGCGTGTCCACGAAATCGGCATCTGCCTCGAACACCAGTTCGTCGTGCACCTGCAGGATCATCAGCGCGCGCTGCGCGTGGTCGGCGATCCAGCCGTCCACGCTGACCATGGCGCGCTTGATGATGTCTGCGGCGGTGCCCTGCATCGGCGCGTTGATGGCGGCGCGCTCGGCGCCGGCGCGCTGGCCCTGGCTGCCGGCGTTGATGAAGTCCAGATACAGCCGGCGGCCGAACACGGTTTCCACGTAGCCCTTGTCGCGGGCCTGCTGGCGGGTGGTTTCCATGAAGTCGCGCACGCCCGGGTAGCGGCTGAAGTACAGCGCGATGTAGTCCTGCGCTTCGCCGCGGCCGATGCCGAGCTGGCGGGCCAGGCCGAACGCGCTCATGCCGTACATCAGGCCGAAGTTGATCGCCTTGGCGGCGCGGCGCTCATCCCCGCTGACGGTGTCGATGGTGCGGCCGAACACCTCGGCGGCGGTGGCGCGGTGCACGTCGGCACCGGACTCGAACGCGCCCACCAGGCCGGGGTCGCCGGACAGGTGCGCCATGATGCGCAGTTCGATCTGCGAGTAGTCACAGGCGATCAGCTTGCGCCCGGCCGGCGCGACGAAGGCGCGGCGGATGCGGCGGCCGTCCTCGGTGCGGATCGGGATGTTCTGCAGGTTGGGGTCGGACGAGGACAGCCGCCCGGTAGCGGCGCCGGCCTGGTGGTAGCTGGTGTGCACGCGCCCGGACTGCGGGTGGATCATCTCCGGCAGCTTGTCGGTGTAGGTGCTGCGCAGCTTGGTCAGGCCGCGGTATTCCAGGATCACCCGCGGCAGCTCGTGCTGGTCGGCGATGGCTTCCAGCGCTTCTTCATTCGTCGAGGGCTGGCCCTTGGGCGTCTTGACCACCGCAGGAAGCTTGAGCTCGTCGAACAGCAGCGCCTGCAGCTGCTTGGGCGAATCCAGATTGAAGGTGCGCCCGGCCAGTTCGGTGGCTTTCTGCTGGGCGGCGAGCATGCGCTTGGACAGGTCCGCGCTCTGGCGACGCAGCTCGGCCGCGTCCACGCACACGCCGTTGGCTTCGATCCGTGCCAGCACGCCTACCAGCGGCATCTCGATCTCGCGATAGACGCGCTCGAGGCTGGGCTCGGCGGCCAGGCGCTTGCCCAGCACCTGGTGCAGGCGCAGGGTGATGTCAGCGTCTTCGGCGGCGTAGCGGGTGGCATCTTCCAGGCTGACATGGGCGAAGGGAATCTGCTTGGCGCCCTTGCCGCAGACGTCTTCGTACTTGACGGTGTCGTAGCCCAGGTAGCGCTTGGCCAGGCTGTCCATGTCGTGGCGGGCGCTGCCGGAATTGAGCACGAAGCTTTCCAGCAGGGTGTCATCGGCATAGCCGGCCAGGTCGACGCCATGGCGGCGCATCACGTGCAGGTCGTACTTGCCGTGCTGGCCGAGCTTGCGCACGGCAGGGTCGGTCAGCAGCGGAGCCAGTTGGGCGAGCGCCTGGACGCGGTCGAGCTGGGCCGGGGCACCGGGGAAGTTGTGGCCGAACGGCAGATAGGCCGCCTGGCCGGGCTCGGCGGCCACACTCAGCCCGATCAGGTCGGCCTGCAGCGGGTCCAGGCTGTCGGTTTCGGTGTCGAAGGCAAACTGCCCGGCCGTGCGCAGGCGCGCGACCCAGCTGTCGAGCTGTTCCTGGGTGAGGATGGTCTCGTACTGGCCGGGGGCGGACAGCGCCGGGTCCAGGTCCACCGGCGCACTGGCCGGGCCGGACACGAACCCGGTGCCACGGGCGCGGCCGGGCTCGGTGCGGGCCACCGCCATCGCTTCGGTCTGCGCCCCGGCTGCGGCCGCGCCGCCCAGTTCGCGTAAGGCCTGGCTGAAACCGTAGCGGGCGTACAGCACAGCCAAGGCTTCGGCATTGGGCTCACGCAGGTCCAGCGCACGCGGGCCGCTGGCCAGCACCACATCGGTCTTGATGGTGACCAGCGCACGGTTGAGCGGTAGCCGCGGCAGTGCGGCGCGCAGGTTGTCGCCGATCTTGCCCTTGATCTTGTCGGCGTTGGCGATGACGCCATCGAGCGAGTCGTATTCGGCCAGCCATTTGGCGGCGGTCTTGGGGCCGCACTTGTCCACGCCCGGCACGTTGTCGATGGCATCGCCCATCAGCGCGAGCAGATCGACGATCTGGTCGGGCCGCACGCCGAACTTGGCGATCACCGCCTCGTCCGAATCCATGCGGCTGCCGCTCATGGTGTTGACCAGTTCGATGCCCGGGCGCACCAGCTGGGCAAAGTCCTTGTCGCCGGTGGAGATGGTGACGCTCAAGCCGTCGGCCGCGCCCTGCAGCGCCAGCGTACCGATTACATCGTCCGCTTCCACCCCGTCGATGCGCAGGATGTCGATGCCCAGCGCATGCACGATGTCGCACATCGGCTGCACCTGCGCGCGTAGGTCGTCGGGCATCGACGGGCGGTTGGCCTTGTAGTCGGCATACAAGTCATCACGAAATGTCTTGCCGGGCGCATCCACCACGAACGCGACGTAGGCCGGGCGCTCCTTCAAGGTGGCGCGCAGCATGTTGACCACGCCGAACAAGGCGCCAGTGGGCTCGCCCTGGGCATTGGTCAGCGGCGGAAGCGCGTGGAACGCGCGATACAGGTAACTGGACCCGTCGATCAGGACTAATCTGCTCATGCAGTGATTCTACGCTGCACGCCCACGCCACACCGTGCCAGCGCATACTGGCCGGCGACCTAGAACGGATGACAACGATGAAGAGAGCACGTCTTTTGCTGCTGCCGTTGCTGCTGCTTGGCGGCTGCGCCACCACCTCCGGCGGCGCTGGCGGTGACGGGATCCCGGCCGGTGCCGATGTCACCAGCAAGACCATGGGCAATGGCGACAAGGTGGACGAATACCGCGTCAACGGCCGGCTGGAAATGGTGCGCGTGACCCCGGCGCGCGGCGCGCCCTATTTCCTGTACGACCGCGACCACGACGGGCATACCGACGCGGAGAAGGACAAGGTCAACAAGGTGTACTGGCAGCTGTACAGCTGGTGATTCGGGATTCGGGATTCGGGATTCGTAGAGCGTAAGCACGGCGGCTTTACCGGCCGCTGGTGTCGGCGATGGTGGTCCGGTTCCGGTAACCGGAGCACCTCAGTGGCGGCTAACGCTGATGCGGGTCTGCGGTATCTGACGCCGCTGGGCGCAAGGCTCAGCCGTTGTCCTGCGGGCCGGTGACGCGTTGCAGGTCGTCGATGCCGGCCGGGGCCAGTTCCTTCTTCATCAAGGCCAGGAAGTCGCAGCCCACCAGGCGCAGCAGCATCGGTACCGGGCTGGAAGGCTCGCAGCGCGCGTAGTCGCGTGTGCGCCGGATACGTATCGGTGTACACCCTGCCGAGCACCTGCTTAGCACCGCACAAGCCGTCCGCGCCTGCGCTTTGCCGGATCAGGCGCCAGCGGTCAGGGAAGCTGTGGCGTGCCGAAGGACTGGCCGCCGAACGGCTCGGTATTCAACCACATATAGATGTAGGAACGGCTGGAAAAGCGCCAGCCGCTTGCGGTCCTTATGAAAGTGTCCGAATACATCGCCACATTGTCGTAGTAGTGATCTGCCGGACCGTTGGCCAGCTCCCGGACCGGCCAACGCGCCGCCGCACGATCGTCCTCGATCACGATCACCCCGGTCGGTACCAGCTGGGTGAAGAAGTTGCGCTCATCGCGTAGTTGATGGAGCAATGCCGCAATGGCTTCGATGCCTTCGCGCTGACGTTGAATGGCGCCCCGATCTCCCAGATGCCATCGTCCGTCCACAAGGCCTTGAAGCCATCGTGGTCGGCGCGGATGCAGGTGTCGGCAAAGCGAGCCACCAACGCGCGGATGGCGCTCTCGTCTTCCAGCCGCTGCAGTCGTTGTTCGAGGGTGTTCATGCGTGTGCCTCGTGTGCGGGGCGGGAGTGGGCGGCGATGCCGTCCAGGGTTGCAAGCTGGTCTGCGGACAGCACCAGGTCGCAGGCGGCGAAATTCTCGGCCAGATGCGCTGGCGAGGATGTGCCGGCGATCACCAGCAGGTTGGGCGAGCGCTGCAGCAACCACGCCAGCGCCACCTGCCGTGGCGTAGCACCCACCGCGCTGGCGACGCCGGAGAGTAGGTCCGACTGCAACGGCGAAAAGCCGCCGAGCGGGAAGAACGGCACATAGGCGATGCCTTGCTGCGCGAGCGCGTCGATGAAGGCGTCGTCGTCGCGCTTGACCAGGTTGTAGTGGTTTTGCACGCACACGATCCTGGCCAGCGACTGCGCCTGCTCCAGCTGTCGCGCCGTGACATTGCTCAAGCCGATATGGCGCACCAGGCCTTCGCGCTGCAACTCGGCCAGGCAGGCCACCGGCTCGGCGATCGCGCTGTCGTCGGTGTCGGCCAGAGCGCCCAGCCGCAGGTTGACCACATCCAGCGTCTCCAGGCCCAGGCTCGTCAGGTTGGCGTGCACCTGCCGCCGCAGGCTGTCCGGCGACAGATCGATATGCCAGGAACTGTCGCTGCCGCGGCCGATGCCGATCTTGGTGACGATCACCACATCATCGCGGTAGGGATGCAGCGCTTCGCGAATGAGCGCATTGGAGACGTGCGGGCCGTAGAACTCGGCGGTGTCGATATGGTTGGCGCCCAGTGCGACGGCCTGGCGCAGGACCGCCAGCGCGGAGGCCTTGTCGCGCGGCGGTCCCCACACGTGGGAGCCGGGCAATTGCATGGTGCCGTAGCCCATGCGCCTGAGCTGCAGGGTGGTGCCGGGCAGGGTGAAGGTGCCACCGAGTTGAGTGTTGGTCATGAGATGTCCTTGGATGGGTGAGCGGTACGGCGTCTGCGATTGGGTGGGAGCGGCCGTTGCGGGCACGGCGCACGCTCGTTGGGGATGAGCTGTGTGGGGTGGCGCCTGCAGCAGGGAAACGCTTCACTTCGTTAGTGCCGCTGCAATTTACGTCCGCGACCTCTGTGCAACAATTAGGTATAAATTGAACGGGCCGTACGGATTTTCGAACGATGAGCAATCGCCTGGGCGACATGGAGGCGTTCGTGCGGGTGGCGCGCGCCGGCGGGTTTCGGGAAGCGGCCAAGAGCGCGGGCCAGAGCGCGTCCAACTTCAGCGATGCGATCAAGCGCATGGAGGCCTGGCTGGGCGTGCGGCTGTTCAATCGCACCACGCGCAGCGTGGTGCTGACCGATGCGGGGAAGGCGCTGTTGGCCCGCGTCGAGCCAGCATTGATCGAGTTGGAGGCCGCCAAGGAGGTGGTCAGCGCGTTTCGCGACAGGCCGGCCGGTACGCTGCGCCTCAATGTGCCGGTCAGTGCGGCGCGGCTGGTGTTGCCGCGCATCTTGCCGCCGTTTCTGGCGGCCTACCCGGACATCACCGTGGAGGTGCTGACTGAAGAGAGCTTCGTCGACGTGATCGCCGCCGGGTGCGATGCGGGAATCCGCTACGGTGAGCGGCTGCAGCAGGACATGGTGGCGATTCCGATCGGCCCGCGTGTGCAACGCAGCGCAACCGCGGCATCTCCCGGCTACCTGGATCGGCGTGGCCGCCCCACCCACCCACGCGAACTGATCGACCACGACTGCATCCGTGGTCGTTTTCCCAGCGGCGTGATTGCCGAGTGGGAGTTCGAGCGCGAGGCAGAGATCGTCACCATCCTTCCGCGTGGGCAGCTCCTGGTGGAGATCGGCGGAGGCCTCGACCTTGCGATCCAGTCGGCGATCGCCGGAAACGGGGTCATTCACCTGTTCGAGCAATGGCTTGCGCCGCACCTGGCATCCGGCGCACTCGAACCGGTGCTGCGCCCCTGGTGGCAACCGTTTCCCGGCCCCTATCTGTATTACCCCAACCGCAATCTCACCCCGCCCGCGCTGCGCGCGTTCATTGAATTCGTCAAACAATTGCCTGACTGAGCCTTGCGCCTTTTTAGCGGGGCTTGCCATGACGATGCCCGACACCACGTGCTCTCACCCTCCATTGCAACGCTGCGAGTGGGACAGTCTTGCGACAGGATCCGGCTTGCTCGCCCAAGCGCTGCAGACACCCCTTCGTCGCCATCTGCGACAAGGACAACTGGCATGCACAACCCCCACAGAAACCGGCGCGGACGCAGCCCGCACGCTTACCGCTCGTCGCACCTGCCGGCTACAAAGGCCAGATGCGCTGATGCGGCCGCCTCAGGGAGGCTGCGCACCGCCGGTCAGTCCAGGCGCTGGCAGCCATGGAGAGGCTGACCCATGCTCGCCACCCCTGTTCAGGTGGCGGCATGATGTCAGGCGACGCTATTTCCTGCCGATCAACACCCAGTCGATGTTCGCCAAGTCATGGACTGTCGACCAGTCATGATCTCGTCGTTGCCATCCCATCGAGATCGATGATGCGCAACTGATGCGACGCGTCCAATCCGACGTTGGCAGTCTTGGCCCACGTCCAGTTGTTGTCGAACTGGCCGCTACGGTTCGCGTCGATGGCCTGTTGCAAGGTGTCCGGAGGCGGGCGGGTGGCAGTGTGCATCGGGGCTCTCGAAGGGGCGGCAAGATGACGACGGAGCTACTGCAGTGCGGGTGCGGTTCGACGATGCGCGGCATGACCGGTCAGTGCGTGCTGCGCGTCAGCGTTGCGCCTGTTGCAGGCGCAGTGCGCCCGCAGCATCGTGGCCATGGCTGTGTCCTTCACGCGCGCCGGCCGGGTTGCCTTCCACCGTCAGCGTGTCGATGGCGTTGTCGCCATAGCGCTTGCGGCTGACCTGCAGCAGCGGCGCCAGCTCGGCCTCTGCACCGGCGTAGTCGCGCTGCATCAGCAGATACATCGACAGACTGTTGCGCATCGACAGCGTGAATGGATGCTCGGACCCGTCGAGCGCGATGCGCTCGCGCAGCAGGGCGCGCTGCAGGGTGATCGCCGACGCCAGTTGCCCGACCTCGGCCAGCATGGCGGCATAGACATTGCCCGCGTTGATGCGCTGCCCCGGGCGCGTGGCAGGGTTGGCCAGCGCCGCCACGTAGGCATGCCGGCTTTCGGTCATGGCCTCGGCAATGCGGCCCTGGTCGCGCAGCGTCCAGGCCAGCCATCCGCGCATGTCGTTGGCCATGGTCTGCTGCTGCGCGTCGCCACGCTGCGCCTGCGCAATGCCCTGGCGCAGCAGCTGCGCGGCGTCCTCGCGCTGACCGGCACCGCGTAGCGCCTGGCCCAGCATGGAGGCCGCCTGCAATGCCGGCATGCTGCTCTCCCCGGTGCTCTGCTGCGCCAGCGTCTGCGCAGTGCGCAGGTGCTCCACCGCCTGCGGGTACTTGGCCAGTGCAATCAAGGTGCGGCCCAAGGTCAGCTCCACATCGGTGCGCGCATCCGGCTGGCTGGCCAGCTCGCGCGCGGCGCGCTGCGAGGCCTGCTCCAGCACGCGCAGCATCAGCGTCTTGTCCAGATCCTGCGCCACGCCGGGGTCCACGCTGGACAACACCGAACTCATGAAATCGCCGGTGACGCGCGCGCGTTGCGCATCGCGCGCGGCCTGCTGCAACGACCATAGCGTGGCGCCGAGGCCGGCGAGCGAGGCGACCGCCACCAGGCCGCCGGCCAGCACGCCGCTGCGATGGCGCTGAATGAACTTGCGCAGCCGCACCCAGCGGCCGGCCTGCAAGGCGCGCGGCGGGTAGCCGTCGAGCCAGCGGTGCAGATCGTCCAGCAGCGCCGATACCGAGGCATAGCGCGCCACCGGTTGCGGCGCCAGGGCACGCAGCACGATCGCATCCAGGCCATCGCGCAGCTGCTGCTGTAGCTGCGCGTGGGTGGTCGCGCGTGCTGCGCAGATGCGTGCACGCGCATCGGCCGGCACGGCCGCCACCCGTTGCGAGGGTGGCTGCGGCACGCCGTCGCTGTCGGCAACCGGCGCCAGCCCGCAGCTCAGCTCGTAGAACATCGCGCCCAGCGCGTAGATATCGCTGCGCGCATCCACGTCCTGCACACCACGCGCCTGCTCCGGGCTCATGTAGCCGGGCGTGCCGCGGCCATGCGCGGACGTAATGCCGGGGTTGGTCGCATCGATGGCGATGCCGAAGTCGATCACGCCCGGCATCGGCCGGCCGTCGATCTCGCCCACCAGCACGTTGCCGGGCTTGAGGTCGCGATGGATCACGCCCTTCTGGTGCGCGTGCTGCACGGCCTCGCTCACCCGCAGCATCAGCAGCACGCGTGCGTGCAGCGATAGCCGATGTTCGTCGCACCACCAGGTGATGGGCTCGCCACGCAGGTACTCCATCACCAGATACGGACGGCCCTGCGCATCGGTACCCACATCGTGGATCTGCGCGATGGCCGGGTGCACCATCTGCGCCAGCAAGCGGCATTCGAATTCGAACAGGGCCCGGCCCTGCGCATCCAGCGCGTCGGCGGCCACCAGCTTGATCGCCACCTCGCGCTCGTAGGCACCGTCAGCGCGGTGGCCCAGGTACACCTGGCCCATGCCGCCTGCACCGAGCAGGCGGTCGATCGCCCACGCGCCGAAACGCGTGCCCGCCGGTAGTTCCGGCAATGGTGCGTGCAAGGCCGCAGCCGCCTGCTTGAGCGGTGCGCGCACACGCAAGGTGGCCTGCGATTCCACCGCCAGCATCGCCAGCAACTCGTCGCGCAACACGGGCGCGTCGCCAGCCTGCGCGCGCGCGAAGGCGTCACGCTCTGCGGCCGGCAACAGGCAGGCCTGATGAAACAAGGTCTCCAGCCGTTGCCAGGTGGTGGCCGCCACGCTCACAGCTGCGCCGCCAGCCACACCCGCGCAAAGCGCAGATCGCGCTCCAGCGTGGGCACCGACACCTCTAGCTGATCGGCCGCTTCGGCCACGCTGAACCCCACCAGCTCGGTCAACGCGAACGCGCGGGCCTTGCGCTCGTCCACCTGCGCCAGCTTGTCGAAGGCGTCGGCCACCAGCATCAGCGCTTCCGGCCGCGCCGCGCCATCGGACAGGCTGATGGTCAGCGTCACGGCCTGCCCCAGCCTCTTGGCGCTGGCCTGCTGGCGCGCCAGATCCACCAGCAGGTGCCGCATCTGCAAGGCCGCCACTGCATAGAAGTGCGTGCGCGAACGGAACGCCTGCTGGCCTTGTTCCAGCCGCAGCCAGGCCTCATGCACCAGCTCGGTGGCCTGCAACCCGGCACGCGCCTTGCGCCGCAGCTCGCGCAAGGCGGTCGCCCGCAACACCTCATAGACCTGCCGCGCCAAGGCGTCGCCCGCTCCGGGCTCGTCGTGCTGCCAGGCCTGCAACAACTCGGTGATCGGCAGCTCGGGCATCGAAGTCCATCTCGCCTGCGTGGACGCGCAGTATCCCGCATTGGCGAGCGGCCGGGCGCTTCAACCCCGAACGGTTTGGTTCGCTTGCGCCGTTCCTGGCACATAGACGTTCGGACGCCCAATCAGGCGGTCAGCAAAGTGCCGGCTTCCAGGTCGGTCCTGACAAATGACGGTCACGCAGGCTCCGGCGTTCAATCGCCAGCCGCCCCCACGTCTGATCTTGGCAGTTGCAGGATTTGCCAGATTTCGGGTTGTGGCACCAGCCCTTGCACAGATTCCCGGCATCACCAGTCGGCTGGGAATCGCCCTGCCCTCCAGCGGTTTGTTGTGCTTGACCTGATCTGGAGTGGCGACGTCGATCCTGTGATGTCCGATCGCTTTTGCCACAAGCGGGTGGGCCTTGGTGAGTTCGGCATCATCTGGCGGACGGCGTCTGCTGCAGGACTCGTCCTCTGCTTCGGTGAATCAGCGACCTCGCACAGGAACGTGCTGGCTGTTACCAGCGCCGGTCTCGATGCGGTGCACACCTTGCATCAGCGGCTGGCCAACACGCAGGCCGGCTTCAGTGGGCTCGCCAGCGTCGCGATGCGTCGAGGCGAGGGCCACCCGATTCGGGGTCGATGGCACCGATGCGTGACGCAGCGCCGGATTCACGAACGGCGCGTGATGGGTTGGCGATGCTTTTCTCGGTTGATCCAGGGACAGGCCCCGGGGAGTGGGCCGCAGGCAGCACCGCATGAGCATCAGTTACTACCGCGCCATCGTTCCGCAAGCGCCCGCAGCCACGAAGGCGCACGCGCCACTGATGATCGATCTGTTGGCCTACATCGAGCAGCACATTGGCGAGGCGGAGCTTGGTACCGGGGCATTGCAACAGGCGTTCGCGCTGTCGCGTGCAGCGTTGTACCGGTTGTTCCAACCACGCGGCGGGGTGGCCAGCTATATCCGCGAGCAACGCCTGCGTACCGCATATCGCTATCTTCAGGCGTACCCGGAGTGCAGCCTGACCTGGCTGCTGTACGAGATGGGCTTTGCCTCGGAGCGACAGTTCCAGCGCGCGTTCCAGCAACGCTTCGGCATGCCGCCGATGCAGTGGCGCCGCCTGTGCCGCGCCACGCCGCATGCACCGGCACCGCGCCGCGGCCACTGCATGCCGATGTGGCGCTTCATGCGTGAACTGAGCCAGGACCTGCAACCGCCGCCCGTCAGCGCATTACGCAGCCGCATGCCAGGTGCGCATGGCGCACCGCTGATGCACGCCGAGGCGCTGCGTCGCCTGACGCGGCCGACAACCGGCGCCACAGTGCAGCGCGAGCCTTGTGACGCGTGAGCTGCCGCCCGCAGGCGTGGGATTGTGCGCGAGGGTTCTTGCTGGATAAGCATTCGCGCCCGGGTGCGCTCCTACGGTGGAACGAGAAACCTGTGCGTGACAGCTCGGGACATGGCGTTGCACCAAGATGCAAACCACGTCTTGCTGGCACAGCCGCTGGGCGCGTTGCGTGCAGCAGTGCAGCACGTCGATGCCTCAGCGAATCACCAGTACCGGAATCGTGCTGTGCGTGAGCACTTCCACTGTCTGGCTGCCGAGCAGCATGCGGCGCATGCCGCGGCGTCCGTGCGACGTCATGATGATCAGGTCGCTTTTGCATTCCTCGGCGGTCTGCACGATGCCTTCGGCGGCGAAGCGATCCAGCACATGTCGCGAGGTCGCCTTGATGTTGGCAGCCGCTGCCAGTTCCAGTGCCGGGCGCAGGATCTTCTCGGCCGCCGCTTCGCGTTCGGTGCGGTACTCCGGGCTTGCTTCGTAACCCACGCTCCAGCCCATCGCATCGTACATGCCCATCGCCCACGGCTCGGACACGGTGACGATGTCGACCTTGGCGCCGGTGGCCTTGGCCAGTTCCAACCCTTGAAACAAGCCACGGTGGGACAGCTCGGATGCATCGATGGCGATGAGAATACGTTTGTACATGGTGACCTCCTGCAAGGGTGGCAGTGCTGCCGATGGGCGTGAACGCACGGTGGCATGTGCGGGTGGAACGGGCCTTGATGCGGATCAGTGCGGCGATGCTGCTGGCTGTGTTGGGGCGCGTTGATGCTGCCGAGAGTGATGCTTCGATTGCGTTGCCGTGCGGGCGGTGGCTGGATGCTTGCGAGCTTGCAGTTGCCATGCCGCTGTTGCCGCCAGCGCCTTGCCTCCGCTGTTCCTGTCTCCATGGTGCAGGCCGCGCAGCGCCTGTGTGATCGACGACGAAGACCACGACTCGGCACGCGCTGCGCTCAATCGGTGGCAACCGCATCCGGGTCCGGGCGCACCTCGCGCAGGCGTGCCGGATTGCCGACCGCGGTCGCCCCTGCCGGCACGTCGCGCGTGACCACCGCACCGGCGCCGATCAACGCATCGTCGCCGATGGTCACGCCGGGCAGGATGATCGCTCCGCCGCCGATCCACACATTGCGCCCGATGCGGATCGGCCGCCCGAACTCCAGGCCGCTGGCACGCCCGGCGGCATCGCGCGGGTGATCGGCAGCGTAGATCTGCACGCCGGGGCCGATCTGCGTGCCGTCGCCGATGTGCACCTCGCAAATATCCAGGATCACGCAGTTGAAGTTGAGGAACACCCCGGCGCCCAGGCGGATGTTGTAGCCGTAATCGCAATGAAACGGCGCACGAATCACGGCGCCGTCGCCTACGTCGGCAAGGCGTTCGCGCAACAGTGCGTGGCGCTGTGCTGCCGTCTGCACTGCAGCCGCGTTATAGCGCAGCATCCACGCGGCCGCGGCCGCTTGATCGGCCTGCAGCTGCGCATCGGTGGCGCTGTACAGTTCGCCTGCCAGCATCTTCTGTTTTTCGGTCCGCATGGCTTGGCGTCCCCGGTCGTGATGTCGGCTTGCAGGGTGGCATGGGCGCCACGGCGAATGCATCGAGCGATGCACCAATGGTTCCAGACCCACCAACGGCGACGCCCGGGTTTTGCTGTCGCGTCGCAACGACATCATCGATGCGCAGGGACGTGCTGAGCGCTCTTTCTCCGCCATTACCGGCGACGGATGCGGGAAGCCCTGGCGGGGCTGATCGGCTGCCCCCATCCGCCCTTCGGGCAGCTTCCCCCGCCTGCGGGGGAAGGGAGCCATGCGGGGCGTTTGCCCGCACTGACGTCTCGGCGTGCACGGGAACTCGCACGCGCGTGCAGGCCCTCCCTCTCCGCGCCTGCGGGAGGGGGACGAGAGGGGGGCACGACGAAGGTGGGAGATGGCAGCGGCCGGCTGGCAGCGCATCAACAACGGCGCCGTTACGCTGCCGGTGCGAGGACCGCTACAGCGTGTTCCAGCGCAACCGGCGGCCATCCTCAAGGACGGTGCAGCGCCGATGGACGTAACCCGATTACACCACCGTCAAATTGGCGTACGCCATTACCAGCCATTTGGCGCCGACTTCGTCGAACTGCACCTGCACGCGGGCGTGCGCGCCGGCCCCTTCGTAATCGATGACCACACCGCCGCCGAACTTGGGGTGCTCGACGTTGGCGCCGAGCTTGATCGGCGCCGTCTCCACAATGCCGTGCACCGGGCCGCCCCGCGCCGCGCCCAGCGAGGCGGTGCGCGAGACCTGCACCTTCGGGCGCACTTCGTTCAACAGATCGCGTGGAATCTCGCGCAGGAAGCGCGAGGGCACGTTGTAGTTGTCCTGGCCGTGGATGCGGCGCGATTCGGCGTAGCACAGCACCAGCTTCTGCCGCGCGCGGGTGATGCCAACGTAGGCCAGCCGGCGCTCTTCTTCCAGCCGGCCGGTCTCTTCGAGCGAGCGCGCGCTTGGAAACAGGCCATCTTCCAGCCCGACCAGGAAGACGATCGGAAATTCCAGGCCCTTGGCCGAGTGCAGCGTCATCAGCTGCACGCCTTCTTCGCCGGCCTGCGCCTGGCCTTCGCCGGCCTCCAGCGAGGCATAGGCCAGGAACGCGACCAGCTCGGTCATGCCCTGGCTGTCTTCGTCGTCGGGGCGGGTGAAGCGCGAAGCCACCGAAACCAGTTCGTCCAGGTTCTCGGTGCGCGATTCCGAATCCAACCCGCCGCGGCTTTCCTTGGCCCAGTGCTCGCGCAGGCCCGAGCGCATCAGCACGTGGTCGATGCGTTCGGCCAATTCCATCTGCCCGGTTTCGGCATGCAGCTGGCCGACCAGGCTCAGGAACGTGGCCAAGGCATTGCGCGCACGCGCGGCCAGGCTGTTTTCCTGCGTGGCCAGCATTGCCGCTTCCCACAACGACAAGGCGTTGGCGCGCGCCAGCCGGCGCACTTCATCCAGCGTGCGGTCGCCAATGCCACGCGTGGGCGTGTTGACTGCGCGTTCGAACGCGGCATCGTCGCTGCGATTGGTGAGCAGGCGCAAGTAAGCCAGCGCGTCCTTGATTTCCGCACGTTCGAAGAAGCGCATGCCGCCATACACGCGGTAGGGCAGCTGTTCGGAAATCAGCGCCTCTTCCAGCGCGCGCGATTGCGCGTTGCTGCGGTAGAGCACCGCCACCTCGCCGTAGCTGCCGCCATCGCGCACCCACTGCCGGGCGCGCTCGACCACATAGCGCGCTTCGTCCACTTCGTTGTAGGCCGCATACAGATCGATCGGGTCGCCATCGCCCGAGTCGGTCCACAGCTGCTTGCCGATACGGTCGGGGTTGTGCGCGATCACTGCATTGGCCGCGCCCAGGATATTGGCGCTGGAGCGATAGTTCTGCTCCAGGCGCACGGTCTGCGCGCCGGGGAAATCCTTCAGGAACCGCTGCACGTTTTCGACCTTGGCACCGCGCCAGCCATAGATGGCCTGGTCGTCGTCGCCGACCACGAACACGTTGCCGGACTCGCCGGCCAGCACCCGCACGAAGGCGTACTGGATGGCGTTGGTGTCCTGGAATTCGTCGACCAGAATCTCGCGAAAGCGCGCGCGGTAGTGCGCCAGCAGAGCCGGCGTGTCGCGCAGCAACTCATGCGCGCGCAGCAGCAACTCGGCAAAATCCAGCAGGCCGGAGCGGTCGCAACGTTCCTGGTAGGCCGCATACACCTGCCGGCGCACCTCGGTCCAATCGTCGTTGGGCTCGGGCTGGATATGCTGCGGACGGCGTCCCTCGTCCTTCTGCTCGTTGATCCACCAGCTCAGTTGCTTGGGCGGATATTTGCCTTCGTCCAGTTCCAGCGACTGCACCACGCGCTTGACCAGCCGCAGCTGGTCGTCGCTGTCCATGACCTGGAACCCTTCCGGCAGGCGCGCGTCCTGCCAGTGCAGGCGCAGCAGGCGATGCGCCAGCCCGTGGAAGGTGCCGATCCACATCCCGCGGCTGCCGTTGCGCAGCTGCAGGTCGGTGCGGTGGCGCATTTCGCCGGCGGCCTTGTTGGTGAAGGTCACCGCAAAGATGCCGTGATTCGGCACGCCCTGGACTTCGTTGAGCCAGGCGATGCGATGGATCAGCACGCGCGTCTTGCCGGAGCCGGCGCCGGCCAGCACGAGGTAATGCCCCGGCGGCGCGGAAACGGCCTCGCGCTGGGCGGGGTTTAAATGATCGAGCAAATGAGAGACATCCACCGCGGTATTTTACCGGTTGTGGCGTCGCTGCGGCTGAGATTGCGATGAAGCGGTTGGGATTGCGAGGCTTCGCACGTACCCTCATCCGCCCCTTTGGGGCACCTTCTCCCGAGGGGAGAAGGGAACAGTGCCCAGCATTACCAACACATCCCGCGCAATCGCCGCTGCCTGCTCGCGCAACTCCGGCACCGCCAGGCTCTCCCACAGCGAGCCGATGCGCAGGCTGCCGATCACCCGCAGCCGTGGGTTGGCCTGCCTGTCGGCGTCGATCAGGCTGCCATCGGCGGCGGTATCCACGCCGATCCCGTGCGGGCCGGCCACGGCAATGCCCTGCCCCAGCAATTGCTGCAGCAAGGGGTTGCGCATGGCCTGCACGCGCATTTCCACACCGGTGGCATTGACCAGCGTTTGCACATCCAGCTGCAATGCGTGCCCGGCACTGGCGGCGCCGGCACTCACGCGCACGCAGGCACCCACTTCGAAGGCCACATCCAGCCGCGCGCGATGCAGCTGCAATTGCCCGCGCGCGCGCATGGCCTGCAGCTGCGCATGCACCGGCGCGGCGATGCGGTGACGATGCACGTCCCAGTAGCGCACCACATGGCGCAGGAAACGGCGTTGATCGGCCACCGACAGCGTCTGCCACAAGGCCTGGCTCAACGGGCGAATCCGCTCCATCACGCTCTGCCACGGCCGCCCCTGCGCCAGTGCGTCACGCGCATGCTGCCGCAGCCGGTGCAGCCGCGCGCGCAACGGCAGTGCCAGCAGCGGCTGCGGGTCGAAGTCGGCCGCCGCGCCATGCGCCTGCGGCAGCGGCAACAGGCCATGCCGCGACACCACGTGCACTGCACCGCGATGCGCCTGTGCGGCCAGCGTCACCACCGTGTCGGCCATGCTCAGCCCGGAGCCGACGATGCACACGGCCGCATCCTGCGGCAGTGCAGCCACCGCCCCGGTATCCCAGGCTTCCACCCGCTGCGCCGCCGACAGGCCGGTAGCGCCACGCAGCGGCAAGGGACGCAGCGCATTGCCCACTGCCAGCACCACCGCAGCGGCCAGTACCGTGTGCCCGTCGTCCAGCTGCAACAGCGCACCGGTGGCGCTGGGTTGCAGGGTCTGCACGCGTGCGGCGTGCACGCGCAGGGTGGCTGGGCTGGCGGCACGCGCTGCCTGCAGGCGGTCGCGCAGATACGGTGCGTAATGCCTGCGCCCGACAAATTGCTGCGGCAGCTGCGCAGCGTCCAGCGCCGCGCAACATCCCTGCGCGCGCAGGTAGTCGACGAAATCCTGCGGCACGTCGGCCAGCGCACTCATACGGCCGGCCGGCACGTTCAACAGGTGTTCGGGGCGCGTGGTGGAATACGCCACGCCTTCGCCCAGCACCGCATGCGGCTCGATCAACACGATCTGCATCGGTGTGGTCGCCTGCTGCAACAGCTGCACTGCCACCAGCACACCGGATGCGCCACCACCGACGATGGCGATCACCGCATCGCCGGGATTGTGCAGTTCAGTCATCCGGCAATTGTAGGCGATGCCTGCGTCGCGCCGATGACCGCTGCGCGACCCGGCCCGACCTATGCCCGGCCGCCGCAGCCACGCCTGCTGCCTGACGCATCCGCCGGGCACGCGCCTGGCCACGCTCCAGACCCGGCACGCGCCGCTACTGCCCGCAGATGCAGGAAGACCACGGCCCGCCGCCGATCGCCCCTGTCGCGCATAGCCCGCAGCGCCCGCGCCCGCCTCACATCAACGCATCGGCCAGCCGCGCAATGCCTTCGCGGCTGCGGCGCCAGGCCGGGCGACGGCGCCACTGCTCCAGCTCCAGCTGGCGCGCGTGGGCCAGATAGTCCTGTTCGATCTCGCGCAGCCGCTGCACCACGGTGCGGTCGTAGCAGAGCATGCCGATCTCGGCGTTGAGCGCAAACGAGCGGATGTCCAGGTTGATCGAACCGACCAGCGCGATGTCGTCGTCCATGCTCAGGTGCTTGGCATGCAGAAAGTGCGGGCGATACAGCGCAATCTTCACCCCGCAACGCAGCAGCTCGTCGAAGTAGGCTTCCTGTGCCCAGGCCGCCAGACGCTGGTTGTTGCTCTGCGACAGGATCAGTTGCACGTCCACGCCCGATACCGCGGCGATGCGCAAGGCGCTCAGCAAGGCTTCGTCCGGCACGAAATACGGCGTCACCAGCACCACCTTGCGCCGCGCCAGGTGGATCACCGCGTTGATGGCATCGCGCGCGTTCTCGAACGGATACGCCGGCCCGCTGGGCAGCAGCTGGGTGGCGATGTTGGCCTGGCACACCGGCGCATCCGGCCACACATCCAGGCGCTGCCCGGTTTCGGTGAACCAGTCGCTGGCGAAGACCGCTTCCAGATGGTTGACCACCGGCCCGCGCACGCGCGCCACCAGTTCGCGATTGGGCACGCCGTGGACGAAGCCGGCATCGGCCAGATTCTGCGAGCCCACAAAACCCACCTGATTGTCGATCACCGCGATCTTGCGGTGGTTGCGCAGATCCATGCGCCCGCTGCGGCGCCAGCGCAGCCCACCGGGCAGCACCGCCAGCACGTCGATGCCGCCAGCCAGCAGACGCTTGCGATAGCGGCGCAGGCCGCGCTTGGCGCCCACCGCATCGAGCAGCACGCGACAGCGCACGCCGCGCGCACTGGCGCGCTCCAGCGCGGCCACCACCGCCTCGCCCACGGCATCGTCGAACATGAGGTAATACAGCAGATGCACGCGCTTTTCTGCTGCATCGATCGCGTCGATCAGCGCCTGCAGCGACTGCGCGTAGTCGTCCAGCAACTCCACCGCGTTGCCCAGGGTCGGCATGAAATCGCCCTGGCGTTCGATCAGCGGCACCACCTCGGCACTGCTGGTGTCCGCCTGCGGTGTCCAGCGCAATGCGTGCAATGGCAGTTGCTGTTCGCGGATCACCTGCGAGGCGGTGGCCTGCCGTTCCACGCGCAGGCGCGACAGCCACGGGTGGCCGAACAGCAGGTACAGCGGCAGGCCGACTACCGGCACGAAACCGATCAACAGCAACCAGCTGCGCGCCGCGCCCGGCGTGGTGCGGGCAGGAATCCACAGCAGGGCGGCCAGCCGGATCACCCAGTCCAGCGCCAGCAGCCAGGTCCCTTGCAACCAGTCGGGCAGCATCAGCGCTCCGTTCTCATGAGGAAGCCGATTCTGACCGGGCCGGACGTGAACGCAACGGCGTGCTACTACCGGCCTGTCCGCAATGGCGAAAGGGCCCCGCTTCCGAGGCTGCCGGCCGCACACGCTCGGCGCAGACCTGCCGCAGCGTCTGCACGAAGGCGGTCTGCGCGCGGGTGGGGTGCCAGTCGCTGCGCGTGGTGATGCCGATCTGCCGGCGCAGTTGCGGCCCGGCGCGGCCGATCTCGGCCAGCAGGCCGGCGCGGCGCTCGAACAGGAACTGGTCGCGCGACATCAGGGTCAGCCAGTCGTCTTCCAGCAACAGCCCGCGCACGGTCAGCTCCGCGCCGCACTCGATACGCAGCGCCGGCGGCTCCAGCTGGCGGTCGCGGAACATGCGCTCCCAACGCTGGCGCACCGGCGTGCCGGCGGCGGCGATCACCCAGGGGTAGTCGAGCAGCTGCGCAAACGCATACGACTGCCCGCCCAGCGGGTGCCCGCTGCGCGCCACGATCACCGGCTCGTCGTCAAACAGCGGCTCCTGCAGCACGTCACGGACCGGTAGCCGCTCGCGCAGCGCGCCGATCAGCAGATCCAGCCCGCCATCGCGCAGATGTGCCAGCAATTCTGCATACGGCCCTTCGACCACGCTGATGCGCGCGGCCGGGTGCGCGCGCGCAAACCGCGCCAGCGCCTGCGGCAACAGGATCGCCCGTGCCAGCGGCATCACCCCCACCACCACCCGGCCGGCATGCTGCGAGCGCAGCGCCGCCACCTCGTCGAGCGCGGCGCGTACCTCGGCCAGCGCCAGCCGCACCTGCCGCAGCAGCCGCTCGGCCACCGGCGTGGGCTGCATCGCCTTGCCGCGGCGCATGGTCAGCGGCACCTCGATCACATCGGCCAGCGACTGCACCGCCCGATACACCGCCGGTTGCGACACCCCCACCTGCACGGCCGCCAGCGAGTAGCTGCCCGCCACATCCACCGCGACCAACGCCTGCAACTGCCCCAGCGACACGCGCCGCTCCAGCCCCGGGCGGGCGGGCAAGCGCAGCGCACGCCGCGCCACCCGGATGCCGCGGCCAAGATGCGCCAGCGCACGCTCGACCCGCGGCACCACCAGCTGGGTGGCCTCGGTGGCCACCATCCCGCCAGGCTGGCGGTCGAACAACCGCACCCCCAGCTGCTGCTCCAGCCGTGCCACCGCCTGGGTCAGGGCGGGCTGCGACAGGTTCACCTGCGGGGCGGCCGCGCTGATGCTGCCCAGCCGATGCACCACGACCAGGGCGTGGAGATGGCGAAGGTTCGGCTCGGGCAGCGGCGGCATGCTCTAACTATAAGCAAAACCAATACGCATACCTCAAATGAATCTTGAGCTGTCTCGCTCTCGCCACTCAGACTCGGCACAGCACTAACGAGGATGGATGGATGAGCCAGGTCGTCACCCAGATCGCGCGCACCCCGATCGCCGTCGTGGACGGGCTGGCGCAGGCCGGCGTGGCCACCGTGCATGAGGCGCAAGGCCGCACCGGCCTGCTGCATCACCGGCTGCGCCCGATCTACGGCGGCTGCCGCATCGCCGGTACCGCGGTCACCGTGTCGGTGCCGCCCGGCGACAACTGGATGATGCATGTGGCCATCGAACAGCTGCAGTCAGGCGATGTGCTGGTGGTGGCGCCCACCAGCGACTGCTGCGACGGCTATTTCGGCGATCTGCTGGCGACCTCGGCCCAGGCGCGCGGCTGCCGCGGGCTGATCATCGATGCCGGCGTGCGTGACGTGCGCGACCTCACCGCCATGCAGTTCCCGGCCTGGAGCCGCGCCATCTGCGCGCAGGGCACCATCAAGGAGACGCTGGGATCGGTCAACGTGCCCCTGGTGTGCGCCGGGGCCTTGGTGCAGCCGGGCGATGTGGTGGTGGCCGACGATGACGGCGTGTGCGTGGTGCCGCGCGAACGCGCCGCCGAGGTGCTGGCCGAAGCGCAGGCCCGCGAAGCGCGCGAACTGCTCAAGCGCGAGCGCCTGGCGCGCGGCGAGCTGGGGCTGGACATCTACGCCATGCGCGAGCGCCTGGCGGCCAAGGGGTTGCGCTATGTCTGAGCGGGTGCGCGCGATTTGGATGCGCGGCGGCACCTCCAAGGGTGGCTTCTTTCTCGCCGATGACCTGCCTGCCGACAGCGCCGCGCGCGATGCCTTCCTGCTGCGCGCCTACGGCTCGCCGGACCTGCGCCAGATCGACGGCATGGGCGGCGCCGACCCGCTGACGTCCAAGGTCGCCGTGGTGTCGCGTTCGGCCCGCGCCGATGCCGACGTGGACTATCTGTTCCTGCAGGTGGCCGTGGACCAGGCACAGATCAGCGACGCACAGAACTGCGGCAACATGCTGGCCGGTGTCGCGCCATTCGCGCTGGAACGCGGCCTGCTGCCGGCGCGCGATGGCGAAACCGAGGTGCGCATCTTCATGCGCAACACCGGCACCCTGGCCACGGCCACCGTACAGACGCCCGGCGGCCGGGTCAGCTATGCGGGCGATGCGCGCATTGATGGCGTTCCCGGCACCGCCGCGCCGATTGCACTGGCATTTGCCGACATCGCCGGCTCCTCCTGCGGCGCCCTGCTGCCCAGCGGGCGAGTGCTGGACACGATCGACGGCGTGGAGGTCACACTGATCGACAATGGCATGCCCTGCGTGGTGTTGCGCGCCAGCGATGTGGGCATCAGCGGCTACGAAGACCGCGCCACCCTGGATGCCGATGCGTCGCTCAAGGCGCGGTTGGAGTCCATTCGCCTGCAGGCTGGCCCGTTGATGCGGCTGGGCGATGTCAGCGCTGCAACGGTGCCGAAGATGATGCTGGTGGCCGCGCCGCGCGACGGCGGCGCGATCTGCGTGCGCTCGTTCATTCCGCACCGCTGCCACGCCTCGATCGGCGTGCTCGGCGCGGTCAGCGTCGCCACCGCCTGCCTGCTGCCGGACACGCCTGCGCATGCGCTGGCGCAGCTGCCCGGCGGCGACAGCCAGCAGGTGGGGGTGGAGCATCCCAGTGGCATGAGCAACTGCCTCATCGAGTGCGACGCACAGGGCGCGGTGGTGCGCGCGGCGGTGATCAGGACTGCGCGCAAACTGTTCGATGGTGAATTGTTTGCGTGAACCTCACCGACCTGCCCTGCGCGCCGGCAGTTGACTGCGTGCCACTACCTCTCTCCGCATCGCGACGAGCATTGCCATGATCATCGACTGCCACGGCCACTACACCACCGCGCCCGCTGCGCACGATGCGTTTCGCAAGGCGCAGATTGCGCACTACACCGACGCCAGCGCGCCCGCGCCGGTGTACCCGGCCATCTCCGATGACGCGCTGCGCGAGAGCGTCGAGCAACATCAGTTGCGCCTGCTCCGTGAACGCGGCGCAGACATGACGATCTTTTCGCCACGTGCCAGCACCATGGCACATCACGTCGGCGACGAGGCGGTGAGCCAGGTGTGGACACGCCACTGCAACGACCTCATCGCCCGCGTGGTGCAGCTGTATCCCCACACCTTCATCGGCGTGTGCCAGTTGCCGCAGTCGCCGGGAGTGTCGATCGCCCACTCGATCGCCGAGCTGGAACGCTGTGTCACCGAGCTCGGGTTTGTCGGCTGCAATCTCAATCCCGATCCTTCCGGCGGCCACTGGACCGGACTGCCCCTGACCGACCGCGCCTGGTATCCATTCTTCGAGAAAATGGTCGAGCTCGACGTGCCGGCAATGGTGCACGTGTCGGGCAGCTGCAACGCCAATTTCCACGCCACCGGCGCGCACTATCTCAACGCCGACACCACCGCCTTCATGCAGTTTCTGCAAGGCGACCTGTTCACCGACTTCCCGGATTTGCGCTTCATCATCCCGCATGGCGGTGGCGCGGTGCCCTATCACTGGGGACGCTTCCGCGGACTGGCCGACATGCTCGGCAAGCCACCGCTGTCCACGCATGTGATGCGCAATGTGTTCTTCGACACGTGTGTTTATCACCAGCCCGGCATCGACCTGCTGTTCGAGGTCATCGACATCGACAACATCCTGTTCGGCTCGGAAATGGTCGGCGCGGTGCGCGGCATCGACCCGCAGACCGGCCACTATTTCGACGACACCAAACGCTACATCGATGCATTGGCAATTTCCGCAGCCGACAAGCACAAGGTGTTCGAAGGCAATGCGCGGCGGGTGTACCCACGGCTGGATACGCAATTGCGGGCGCGTGGGCTTTGACTGCGGCGTTGCACGGCGCGCGTGCCGTATTGCTCCCTTCTCCCATTGGGAGAAGGTGCCCGTAGGGCGGATGAGGGTACGTGCGAAGCCTCATGCATGCTCCAGTAACACGCATTGCGCTCGCAAAGAACTACGGACACTGCTTGGCCAGTAATGCGCGGCTTCGCCCGTACCCTCACCCCAACCCCTCTCCCGGTGGGAGAGGGGCTCGATAGCCGTAACGTGTGGGCAACAGCGATAAACATGACCCGCGCTCAAAATCCCCAAACGCAAACACCCGCCTTTCGGCGGGTGTTTGCTTGGATGCAGATCGTGTAATCGGTGGATTACTTGATCTTGCCTTCCTTGTACATGACGTGCTTACGCACGACCGGGTCGTACTTCATCATTTCCATCTTCCCCGGAGTGTTCTTCTTGTTCTTGTCCGTGGTGTAGAAGTGGCCGGTAGCGGCCGAGGAAATCATACGGATCTTGTCACGCTTGCCTTTTGCCATGACTGCTTACTCCTCAGACCTTTTCGCCGCGCGCACGCAGCTCTTTCAGAACGGCATCAATCCCGTTCTTGTCGATGGTGCGCAATGCATGCGCGGAGACACGGAGCTTCACCCAGCGGTTTTCGCTGGCAACCCAGAAGCGACGCTCGTGCAGGTTGGGCAGGAAGCGACGACGGGTTCTGTTGTTTGCGTGGGAGACGTTGTTACCCGTCTGCACACGCTTGCCGGACACTTGGCATACGCGGGACATTACGCACCTCGATAAAGTTTGGTGTCTTCCTTAGCCAGGAAAACGGCGGCCCCGACAGCCGCTTGGCTGCCACGCAACATTGGGAATCAATCACTTAACGCTGGGAAGAGGCCGGCACCACATCGCGCTGGGTGCCGCCGTCCGGAACGATCCGGGCACAGCGAGCCGCGCATTATGCACGGCAATCCCTTGTGCTGCAAGCACTTAGGCCAGGCGCCGGTGACGTGCGGCGGGCACCCTTGCGCACGGTGCCTGCGATGCGGCCTGCCTGCCGCATCGCTTGTCGTCGTCGTCGCCAGCCCTCTCCTGCAGACGCAACGAGCAATGTACCGGCTGCTTGCGCGCGTCCGGGCCGCAGCAGAAAACGCCGTGGCACTCCCGGGACAGGCCCCGAACCAGCATTGGCACGCGCCCGGCCGCGCTCATCGCCGCCCGGTCACACCCTGCGCCGCCGAGGTGCCCCGGCGCGAGCAGGGCACGCTCACGCCCCGCCCCGCTGCGGCACCGCGGCATCCGCTTGCACCGCACGCCCGGCCTTGTCCCGATGCAGCCAGCGATACAGCACCGGCAACACCAGCAACGTCAGCAGGGTGGACGAGACGATGCCGCCGATCACCACCGTGGCCAGCGGGCGCTGCACTTCGGCACCGGCACCCACGTTGAAGGCCATCGGCACGAAGCCCAGCGCAGCCACCAGCGCGGTCATCAACACCGGGCGCAAACGCGACAGCGCGCCTTCGCGCAGGGCCTGCTCCAGCGACATGCCTTCGGCACGCAGGCTGCGCACGAAGGCGATCATCACCAAGCCATTGAGCACCGCCACGCCCGACAATGCGATAAAGCCGACACCGGCGGAAATCGACAACGCCAGCCCGCGCAGCGCCAATGCCACCACGCCGCCGGTCAGTGCCAGCGGCACGCCGCTGAACACCACCAGCGCATCGCGCAGCGAGCCGAACGACCAGTACAGCAGCGCGAAGATCAGCAGCAAGGTGCCCGGCACCACCCAGGCCAGGCGCTGGCCGGCGGAGATCAGCTGCTCGAAGGTGCCGCCGTAGCCGATCCAGTAGCCGGTGGGCAGCTTGACCTGCGCCCGCACGCGCTGCTGCACCTCGGCGACAAAACCGCCCAGGTCGCGATCGCGCACGTTGGCGGTGATCACGATGCGGCGTTTGCCGTCTTCGCGATTGATCTGGTTGGGGCCGAGGACGGTCTCGATCCTGGCCACCTCGCGCAGCGGCACCGTGGTCGGTTCGCCACTGCGCCAGCCGGCGGCGCGGCTGGATTCGTCGGCATCGGCGCGCTCGCCATCGCCGCGCAACGGAATCGGCAGGTCCGCCAACGCGGTGGGGTCCTGCCGCAGGCCTTCGGGCAGGCGCACCACGATGTCGAAGCGGCGGTCGCCCTCGAACAACTGCCCGGCCGCCTGGCCGCCCACGGCTGCCGCGACGGTGTCCTGCACCACGCCGGGATTGAGCCCGTAGCCGGCCAGCGCGGCGCGGTCGGGCACCACCGCCAGCATCGGCAATCCGGTGGCCTGCTCCAGGCTCACATCGGCCGCGCCCGGCACCGCGCTGGCCACTTCCTGCACGCGTTGCCCGAGCCTGACCAATGTCTCCAGATCGTCGCCATAGACCTTGATCGCCACATCTGCACGCACGCCGGAAATGAGCTCGTTCATGCGCATCTGGATCGGCTGGGTGAACTCGTAGTTGTTGCCGGGCAATTGCTTGACCGCCTGCTCGATCTCGGCCAGCAACTGCGCCTTGGGCTTGCGCGGGTCCGGCCATCGATCGCGCGGATGCATGATCAAGAACGTATCGGCGACCGACGGCGGCATCGGGTCGGTCGCCACTTCGGCGGTACCGAGCTTGCCGAACACATGCGCCACTTCGGGAAACTGCTTGATGCGTTTTTCCAGGGTGGATTGCATGGTGATGGCCTGTTCCAGGCTGGTGCCGGGAATACGCAGGGCATGCAGCGCGACATCGCCTTCATCCAGGTTCGGAATGAATTCGCTGCCCAGGCGCGTGGCGAGCACCGCGCACGCCGCTACCGTTGCCAGCGCCGCGATGCCCACCCAGCGCCCGTGCCGCAGCGTGCGATCCAGCAATGGCGCATACACGCCGCGCGCCCAGCGCATTGCGCGGTTTTCATGCTCGGCCACCTTGCCGCCCAGCAGCAACGCAATCGCTGCCGGCACGAAGGTCAACGACAGCAGCATCGCGCCGGTCAGTGCCAGCACCACGGTGATCGCCATCGGGTGGAACATCTTGCCTTCGATGCCGGTGAGCGCGAATACCGGCAGATACACCGCGGTGATAATGCCCAGGCCGAACAGGCTGGGGCGGATCACCTCGGCGGTGGCCTCGGCGGTGAGCTCGAAACGCTCGTCGCGCTCGAGCACACGCCCCAGGCGCAATTGCGCGTCACCGAAACGGCGCAGGCAGTTCTCCACGATGATCACCGCGCCATCGACGATCAAACCGAAATCCAGCGCGCCCAGGCTCATCAGGTTGCCGGACACGCCACCGCGCACCATGCCGGTGAGCGTGAACAACATCGCCAGTGGAATCACTGCGGCCGTGATCAGGGCTGCGCGGACATTGCCCAGCAACAGGAACAACACCACGATCACCAGCAACGCGCCTTCGATCAGGTTCTTGGCGACGGTGACGATGGTGCGGTCCACTAGTGCGGTGCGGTCGTACACCGGCACCGCCTGCACGCCGGCCGGCAGGCTGGCGTTGGCCACGTCCAGGCGCTGTGCGGCGGCTTGCGCCACGCTGCGGCTGTTGGCGCCGACCAGCATGAACACCGTGCCGAGCACCACTTCGTTGCCGTCCTGGGTGGCGGCGCCGGTGCGTAGCTCGCGTCCTTCGCCCACCTGCGCCACATCGCGCACGCGGATCGGCACGCCTTCGCGTCGGTCCAGCACGATCGCGCCAATCTGCGCGATGTCGTCCACCTGCCCCGGCACGCGCACCAGAAACTGCTGACCATTCCGTTCGATATAGCCGGCGCCGATGTTGCGGTTGTTGGCCTCGACCGCCTGCGCGACGTCATCCAGGGTAAAGCCCAGCGCCACCAGGCGCGCCGGGTCAGGGGTGATATGGATCTGCCGCGCATAGCCGCCGATGGTGTTGACCTCGGTCACGCCCGGCACATTGCGCAGCTGCGGGCGCACCACCCAATCCTGCAGGGTGCGCAGATCGGTCGCGGTCCACGCACTGCCATCGGGCTTGCGCGCATTCGGCCTGGCTTCGACCGTATACATGAAGATCTCGCCCAGCCCGGTGGCGATCGGCCCCAGTTGCGGCTCCAGCTCGGCCGGCAGTTGCGACTTGACCTGCTGTAAGCGCTCGGCCACCTGCTGCCGCGCGAAATACAAGTCGGTGCCATCGGCAAACACTGCCGTCACCTGCGACAAGCCATAGCGCGACAACGAGCGGGTGGATTCCAGCCCCGGCAGTCCCGCCAGTACCGTCTCCAACGGAAACGTCACCCGCTGCTCGGATTCCAGCGGCGAATAACCCGGCGCCGCGGTGTTGACCTGCACCTGCACGTTGGTGATGTCGGGTGTCGCATCGATCGGCAAGCGCGAAAAACTCCACGCGCCGATCGCAATCAACACGCCCGTCAAGGCCAGCATCAACCAGCGCTGCGCGATCGCGAACCGGATGATGTTAGTGAGCATGACGCGCACCTCCGCGCACACTCGGCGCAACTGCGTGCCCAGCCACACCGATCAGCGCGTGCGTGCCTGCGCCGCGACCGCGTCGATGACCGAAAGGACCTGTCGCTGAAGCACGGAAGCGCTGTTCGCACACACCTGCGTGCGGCCGAGGAAGCAGCAAACCGGAAACGCAGCGATCAATGATCATGCGAGGCCCCCGACTTTTCGATGTCGGCCTTCACCAGGTAGCTCTGCTCCACCACCACCGTGTCGCCCGGCGCCACGCCGGACACCACTTCCACCTGCTGCGCATCGCGCGCGCCCAGCTTCACCGGCCGCGCTTCGTACACATCGCCCACCCGCACAAACACCACATCCCAATCGCGGAACCGCTGCAACGCACCGGTCGGCACCACCATCGCCGCCGGTTGCTGCGCCACCGTCACCCGTGCCTTGACCGCCGAGCCCGGCCGCCACAAGCCATCGCTGTTGCGCAGCAACGCGCGCGCCACCGTGCTCTGGCTGGCCGTGGCGGTGCCTGGCAACACGCGCTCCAGCGTGGTCTGCGCCACCACGCCATCGCTGATGCGCGTGACCGTCACCGGCGCACCGGCGGTGATGTGGCCGGCGTCGGCGCCGAAGATGTGCAGATCCACCCACAAGGTGGACAGGTCGGCGATTTCGAACAGCGTCTGGCCTTCGCCCGCGTTGCTGCCCAGGCTGGCATTGCGGGCGAGCACGGTGCCACCGATCGGTGCGCTCACCGAATAGGTGGTCAGGCTCAGATTGCTCTCCACCGTGGCCAGCACCTGGCCTGCGCGCACCTGGTCGCCGACATTGACGCGCAGGCTGCGCACCGGGCCGGGGAAACGCGCGGTGGCCTGCGCCTGCGCGCCTTCTGCGGGCGTGAGCAGGCCCTGCACCTCGTGTTGATCGGCAATGCTGCCGGCGCCCACCGGCGCCACGCGGATACCGGCGTCCTGGGCGATCCTGGCAGCGATGGTGGTGCGGCCTTCGTAGCTGGCATAGCGCCAGCGATGCGGCTTGCCCTGCACGGTGGCGCGCACGTCCACATCGAACGAATGCGGTTCGCCCACGGTGCTGTCGGCCAGCAGGCTGCCGTCGTCGCGTGGCCGCAACCGATGCACTTCATCGACGCCGCCAAGCCGCTTCAAATGCACTTCCACGTTGCCCGCAGTGGCCGGCAACGGTTTTCCATCGCGGTACAGCCAGGCCTGGTAGGTGGGCGGTGTACCGTCTTCGGCGATCGCCAGCTCCACGCTGTCGCCGTCCTGGCTGAGCAGGCGCCCGCCGTGTGCGCCTTTTTGTGCGTCTTCGCCATGTGCGTCAGCATCGGCATCAGCTTCGGCAGCATGCCCTGCGTGGTCGTCGTGCGACTCTTCGCTACTGCGGCCGCAGCCGCTCAGCAGCAGCGCCAACAGAAGCGGCGCCATCAAAAAGCGTGTCATCGAAATGGGTCCTGGTTGGCGCCGATGCAGTGCATCGGGCGAACGAATGGAGATGGCTTGCGCTGGACGCGCGCCAGGCATGGGCGGTGCTTCGCGGCCGCTGGATGATGCAGTTGCGACTGCAGTTGCAGTTGCAGCAGATGCAACCGTGCGTACGCAGTCCGCGCGAAAAGATGAGAAGGCGTCAGCGCTCATGGCCCCACCTGCGCGGCGCCATCGACCACGAACGGCTGCCCGGTCAGGCGCTGGATCTCGATCAACGCGGTCTGCGCGTCCAGTGCGGCGGCCAGTTGCTGCTGACGTGCATCGCTGCGTTGCGCCTGCAGCTGCGCCCAATCCAGATAACTGGTGGCGCCGGCACGGTACGCGCGCTCGGCCGCGGCATCGGCGCGCGCAAGTGCGGGCAGCACATCGCTGCGCATGCGCGCCACTTCCAGCTGCGCGGCGCGGTAGCGGCCATGCGCGTCGGCCAGCGTGGCGTACAGCAGCAATGCCTGCGATTGGCGTTCGATGTCCAGCAACGACAGCTCCGCTTCGGCGGCGCGGATGTCCGGTTGCGCGCGCGCGGCGCTGCCCAGCGCCAGCGAGACGCTGCCCAGCAGCGCGGTGGCGTCGTTGGCTTCGAGCCGGCGCACGCCCACCTGCCAGTCCAGGTCCGGGCGCGCCTGGCTGCGTGCCAGCCGCACCCGCGCCTCGCGCACGCGCTGCTCGCCGTTCAAGCGCGCCAGTTCGGGGGTGGCATCGAGCAGCTGCACCAGCACCTCGAACTCGGGAATCGCCGGCAGCTGCAATGGGTCGCCAGTGACATCGCCGAAGTCCGGCGCACGCTGCCCCCACAACACCGCCAGCTGGCGGCGTGCGGCCGTCTCTTCCAGTTGCGCGCGGTCGCGATCGAGCTCCGCACGTGCCTGCAAGGCCTGCGCGGTCAACACCACCGACTCCGGCGAGGCGCCGGCCTGCAGCCGCTGACGCGCGGCGGCCACGGTGCGCTGGCGTTGCGCCAGGGTCTCCAGCGCGACGGTGCGGCGCTGGCGGGCGGCGGTGATGGCCAGGTAACGCCGCGCCACCTCGGCCAGCACGTCCAGCCGCGCGATCGCCCGTTGCGGTGCCAGCGCATCGATACGGGCCTGGGCCAGCGTGCGCCGCGCATCCAGCTTGCCGCCGCGTTCCAGCACGCCGGCCAGGGTGACGGTGAGTTCGGCTTGGTCCAGCGCGCGGGTCGGGCCGCTGCCGAACACGTTTTCCAGTTCGGCACCGATGCGCAACGGCGGACGCAGTGCCTCGCGTTCGGCGTCGGCGGTGAGGACGGCACGCTGGCCATCGGACAGGCGCAGGTCGGGGTGCTGCAGGGCGACGCGCACGATGGCGTCGTCCAGGGTCAGCACGGGTTTGGGCGATGCGTCCTGCGCCATGGCGCACGGCACGACCGCGAAGACGGCAATCGCCGTCAGTCGCAACCACATGAGGGTGTCTCCGGAATCGGGATCGATGGACAGGCCGGCAGCTGCCGGCGAGGCATCAGGCCGCGATCGGGGGACGCAATCCGGTCTCGCTCAGGTGCGAGCGGTAGTGCGCAAACACGGCCACGGGCCGGGCATGCGCGTGCGTGGACAACGGCAGCCAGGCCAGCGCCGGCAAGACGGCCGGATTCTGGCCGTGGCAGTAGCCGCTATGCATCAGGGCGTGCATCAGGCCGGCCCCATCGCGCTCGCCGGCATCGCCTTCGTCGGCGCCGTCATGGCCATGCGGTGCGGTGTCTTCCAGATGCATCTGGTCGTGCGCCAACGCATGCACATCGCCCAAGGCGCAGGCCACCGGCGCCACCAGCACGCCCAGCGCCAGCACTGCCAGCGCCATCAGGCGCAGCAAGGGGTGCAACAGGCGGGCGCGACGCAGCAGCATGGGCGCAGCGTATAGAGCCCAGGGTGGTTACACAATTGCATGCGGGTGTGGCGTGGCTCTTTCTGCTCGGATGCTCTTTCTGCTCGGATACTCTTAAAGCGTGGTGGGTCGAGGGCGCGGTGCCCTCACCGCTCGCGGGACACGCCGTCAACCCGTCCATGGGGGCTCGGTGGCGGCATCCATG
>NZ_JBEGFC010000002.1:0-334551 GCF_040202405.1 Xanthomonas sp. WHRI 6106
GCCGCCAAGGGTCCCGCGACGGTGGGCGGGCAAGGACCAGTCGAGATGGTCGGTCTGCATGGATTTCAACAGCGACTCGCAAGCTGCGACGCGGTGTCTTTGCTTTTCAACAAAACCACCGACCAACTGTCTGGCGTGGTGTCCTCGCCGATTGCGGGACCGTGTGGCGGCATGGATGCCGCATCGAGCCCCCATGGACGGGTTGACGGCGTGCCCCGCGAGCGGTGAGGGCGCCGCGCCCTCGACCAGACGTGAAGACAGCCAGGTGATCGCAATGCGCACAGTGCAGGAGTCTTGACCTGATTGCTCGATACTGGCAGATCAGCCACAGAGCAGCAGGTCAGCTGCAGAGTGCAGCGTTGCGCGTTGCCTGCGCCCTACTCACCGAGCCTTTCACTCAACCAGCGCGCCGTTGCGCCAGCCGTGCGAACAACGCAGGCAAACGACGCATTTCGTCGAACACTTCAAGCACACCGAGGCGGCGCAGGGTGTCACCGTGGCCAGGCGGAATGTGGCTGGCACCGATAAACCCCAGTACCTGCATGCCTGCCGCCACGGCGGCCGTGGTACCGGTGGGGCTGTCTTCGATCACCAGGCAGCGCTCCGGCGCCACTCCTGCCGTGCGTGCTGCCAGCAGATAGACATCCGGTGCCGGCTTGGGCCGCTCCACCATGTCGGCACTGAACACGCGCCCCGCCGCACGCGCGGTCAGCCCGGCCCGTTCCACCGATGCGATCACGTTGTGGCGGCGGCTGTTGGACGCTACTGCCAACGGCAGCGGAATCTGTTCCAGCGCCTCGCGCACACCGGGTATCGGCTGCACTTCCGCCTGGATCAGTGCCTCGCTGCGCGCCTGGATCTGCGCCAGCAAGGTCTCCGGCAACTGCAGCGCAAAGCGTTCTTCCACGCGCCGCAATACCTCGCGCGTGGTTTGCCCGAACGTGCTTTCCAGCAGATGTTCCAGCGGCTCGGCCGGCACGAATGCTGCCAGCGCCTCGCGCATCACCCGGTCGGCCAGTATCTCGCTGTCGACAAGAACCCCATCGCAATCACTGATCAGTAGCTCGTAGACCATTGCACCCATCTGCTCGCAAAGCGCCATTATGCGGGCCGTGGCGTGACCGCCGGCTGTGGTGCCACGCACGTGCATGTGACGGCAGCTATCGCACGACTGCGACAGAGGCAAACGGATGAGCAAGCAGGCTGGACCACCCATGCACGGCCTTAGCCATGTCACGAAATCTTACCGCGCCTGATTTTTGCAGCTGGTAGGATCGGCCCCGCTGCAGCGGGACGTGCTGCGGCGCCACCAGGAATGCGATCAGGACAAGGAGATTTCGATGAAGACGCGATTCCCCACCCTGCTCGTTCTTGCGACCTCGTTTTTCGCGGTCTCATGCACCGCCTCACCCGGTGCCAAGGAGCAAACCACCATGTCAGCTACGCTGCAGGACCATACCATCGCCTTCCGCGACCCAGCCCTGACCGACATCGCCAACGCCATCGCGCAGGGCGACGTCGCTCGTATCAAGGCACTCGCCCCCACCGTCGATCTGGCCGCACACGGCGATCAGCAGGTGACCCTGCTGGAATGGGCGATCTGGAACGAACAACCGCGCGCACTGCAGGCCCTGCTCGACGCAGGCGCGGACCCATCGCTGCCGGGCATGGACCAGGAAACGGTCGTGCACATGGCTGCCATGGCCAAGGACCCGGACTATCTGAAGATTCTGCTGCAGCACAAGGCACCGATCGATGTGGTCAGTGCACGTGCCGGCTGGACGCCGCTGTTCCGTGCGGTGCAGAGCAAGCGCGATGCGCAGATCGGCCTGCTGCTGGACGCCGACGCCGACGTCCAGCGCGTCGACCATACCGGCAATAGCCT
The DNA here is from genome assembly GCF_040202405.1 of Xanthomonas sp. WHRI 6106. NCBI lineage: Bacteria > Pseudomonadati > Pseudomonadota > Gammaproteobacteria > Lysobacterales > Lysobacteraceae > Xanthomonas > Xanthomonas sp. WHRI 6106. The sequence goes on from NZ_JBEGFC010000002.1 coordinate 1,886, forward strand.
GCTGCACCTGGCCGCCCAGAGCGGCGGCGCCAGCCCGGCCGTGCTGCAGCTGCTCAAGGCCGGCGTGGACCCCACGCTGCGCAATGCACAGCAGAAAACCTTCCAGGCCTATTTTTTCACCACGCCGGATCGTTTGCTCAATGCCAGCGGCCAACAGGTCAGATCGGACGTGCGCGCGTGGTTGAGCGCCCACAACATTCCCGTGGAAAGCAGCCGCTAAGCGCGCTTTCCGTACGACGAACGCAAGGAGCCGCGCATGAGCCCGTCAGAATCCACATCTTCCACCGCTGCAACCACTCCCTTCGCAGAGTCGATGCGCGGTCAACAACCGCAACCGCAAGACCGCCAGTTTCCGGAGCTGCTGCAAGATCTCTACAGCACCGCCAATCAGCGCCGCGAAGGCGGCGCCGAAACCTTCGCCCCGCTGGCCAATGGCTGGTCGCGCATGGACGACAGCGCGCTGCAGCAGGCCGGTATCGACCCGGCACTGCTGCACGATGCCAAGAGCGGCTTCGATGCCGCGTTCTATCGCAACGATCAAGGCCAGGTCGTGCTCGGCTTTTGCGGCACCGACGAAGGCAAGGACTGGAAGCACAACATCGGCCAGGGCCTGGGCTTTGACGATGCGCAATATGCGTCGGCGATCCAGCTGGGCAGCCAGGCCAGGCAGGCATTCGGCGACCAGGTGGTCATCGCGGGGCATTCGCTGGGCGGCGGACTGGCCGCGGCGTCGGCCATGGTCAACGACATCCCGGCAGTGACGTACAACGCCGCCGGCGTCAACGACCGCACGCTCGAACGCGCGGGCCTGGATGCATCGGCAGCCAAAGATTACGCCAGCAGCGAATTGATCCGCGGCTACCACGTCAAGAACGAAATCCTGACCCACCTGCAGGAAGACAGCATTCCGCTGAAGTGGACGATGCCCGACGCGGCCGGCCACCAGATCGAGTTGCCGGAACCGGACCCGCTATCGTTCGGCCAGCGTCTGGTGCCCGGCTTGATGCTCAAGCATCGCCTGGATCTGCACGGCATGGACTCGGTGATCAAGGCCCAGGACATGCAGGCGCCCGACCAGGCGCGGGCCGCACCGCTGCAGCCCGGCAGTCAGCTGTTCAACGACGCGGTGGTGCAGCTGGATGGCCAACGCGACCGGCTGGGGCTGCGCGATGACACGGCGTTTATCAACACGGCCGCCAGTGTGGCTGCACGCGCAGGCAGCGACGGCCTGCAGCGCATCGACCATCTGGTGCCCAACCGCAATGGCGATAGCCTGATCGCGGTGCAGGGGCGCATGGACGACCCGACGCATTTGCGTAGCCATGTCCAGACCGCCTCGGCCGCACACGAACCCGCGCACGGCAATGTCAGTCAGCTGCAGCAGCAAAACCAGCAACACGCCCACCCGCCTGCGCAACAGCAGGAAGAACAGCGCCGCGTCATTCAGCAGTAATCGGCGCCCCGTCTCACCGCAGGCGGCACGCCGCCGCCTGCGGTGCAGACAACGGCAGTGGCATGCAGAGAGATCTTCATGCCGCATGTGCTGACCCTGCCGCGCTGGGCCGGCCGGACCATCGGCCGATCCCCCGCTACCCTGCCCCGGCCATCGCACGCAGCGTGATGCCGACCAGGTACGCCAGGTAAGTGCCGGTGGCGTAGCCCATCGTGCCCAGCAAGACGCCCACCGGCGCCAGCGCGGGATGGAAGGCGGCGGCCACCACCGGCGCCGAAGCCGGACCGCCGATGTTGGACTGCGAACCGATCGCAAAATAAAAGAACGGCACCCGCAGCCAGCGGCCCAGGCCCCACAGCAATGCGATGTGGACGGCGATCCAGATCAGGCCGAGCAGGAACAGCCAGGGGCGATCCAGTAGCGCCAGCAGATCCATCTGCATGCCGATGCAGGCGATCAGGAAATACAGCAGCAGCGAACCAATCTTTGACGCACCGGCGCCCTCCAGGTTGCGTGCGCGGGTAAAGCTCAACGACAACCCCACACTGGTGGCCAGAACCACCACCCAGACAAAGGGCGTGTCCAGACTGAACTGGCTGGCCCAACTCAGGTGCGCCTTGCACCACGCTGCCAGCGGGTTGGCGAGCGCATGCGCCAGGCCGACCCCACCGAACGCCACCGCCACGATCACCATCAGGTCGGTCAGGCTGGGAATACGCGCATGCTCGGCCTGAAAGCGCGCCATGCGTTCCTGCAAGGCATCCAGCGCACGGGTGTCCGCCCCACTACGCGCATCGATGGTCCGGGCGCGCCCGGCCAGGAAGATCAGCGCCGCCATCCAGACATACCCGACACCGACATCGACCACCGCAAACTGGCCGAAGGTGGTGGCGTCCACGTTGAACACTTCCCGCATCGCCAGCATGTTGGCGCCCCCGCCGATCCAGCTGCCGGCCAGCGCCGCCATGCCCGCCCAGGTATCGCCGGCCACGGTGGCCGGGTGCAGCCAGCCCATGACCCAGAACGCCACCACTGCGCCCAGCATGATGCTCAGCGACGCACCCAGATACATGGCGACCAGCTTGGGCCCCAGCCCCAGGATCGCGCGCAGGTCGATGCTCAAGGTGAGCAGGATCAACGCCGCCGGCAGCAACACGTCACGGGCGATGGGGTTGTAGAGCCGAGTCGTGGCGCCGTCGATCAGGCCTACGGTGTTGTAGATGCCGGGTAGCAGATAGCACAGCAACAACGCCGGTACGACGGAATAAACCCGTCGCCACGGGCCCTGCTCGCGCGACGACGTCCAGAACACCGCGCCAAGCGTGGCGGCGATCAAGCCAAAGACGACGATATCGTTTTGAATCAGGGCAGAAGCAGGCGCAGTCACCGCGGGCAGGTATCCGGACAAGGGCCGCCAATGCGGATCGAACCGGGAGCGGCCGATGACGACGAATCTAGCCGACCATGCCGGCCGCGCAAACCCCGTGGGTCAGGTCGGGCGCATGACCGCAGTGATCAGCCGTGCGGTCCGTGGCGGTCATCGCGGCAGGTGCTCCACCGCGGCAGCGCTGGGATCCGCAACGACGTTGATCAGCACACCGGCGACGCCATCGCCGACGGCGGCCACCACCGGCTCTGGCGGCAATCGCGGTGGCGACCCACTGCAACTGCCGCGGATGGCGCCTGGCGAACAGGCCGGCAGCGACAAGCGCTGCAGACCTGCGGTTGGAACCTCAGCCGTAACGTCGCACCAGGCGCTCGCCGTCGGCCGTATTCAGCACCACGCCGCTCGGCTGGCCGGTGGTCAGGCAATGCAGTTTGGCCATCAGTTCGGCGTTTTCCAGCGCGCCCTGCTCGCGCAGGTAGCGCAGCGGCGACCACTGCGGGCGGGTGACCCACCAACCGCCCTGCTCGGGATGAATGCGTACGACATAACGGGACTCGTCCATGTGGCCTCCGGCCGGTAGGTGCTGCGCTGGAACAGTGGTGCACTGCAGCGCATCAAGGCGCCCGGCACCGGCATCGGGGATGTCGTACGCCTGCAATCACGCCAACATGCCCTTACTCAAGGGGCCGCGGGAGAGTGGCCGAGGGCCCCGCGTTTGGCATAGGCAGCATGCAGGTTTGGGAATGACGGCACTGTCAGGCGGACACTGGCACCTGGGTAGGAAAATTCTCACGTGACACCGCTGACGCCCGCCGCTACATTCCGCCAAACGCAGTGAGGACATCGTCACAGCTGCCGCCACCAGGGCGCGGGCGATGCAGCATGAGTTGCAGGGGCGCTTGGACACATCCTTGGGGAAGGGGTTGGCATGTATCTGCTCAGAAAATTTCAGTTTCCGGTCAAGACCGCGATGGTGCTGGGCTATGTCCTGGTGATCAGGGAAGCGTTGGTGCTGTGGTCCTGAGGCGGCGACGACCATCTGGCCGGTGCGTCGCAGGCTGACCGATCGCGCCAGGCGATACCCGTCATCGCGTCTCACTCCCGGTCGATCCAACCCCGTTGCTGTGCGGCGACCAGATCGGCCGGGGCGTCCACATCCAGCGCCAGCGCCGGGGCGCTGACGCAGCCAAGCGCTTGCGCATCCAGACCCGCAAACAGGCCGCGCAAGCCGGTGTCGGCCTGCAGTGCCACATCGGCCCAGGCCGCGTGGGTCACCACCGCAGGGATGCCGCGCACGCCGGCGTAGCCACTGGTGGCGCAGCCCGAGGTCGCTCGGTTGGCCTCTTCCAGCAACGCGCGCAGGTGCGGTGCGTCCAGCGCCGGTTGATCGCACCCCAGAATCAGGCTGCGGCGCACGTCGGGGTCGCCCTGCACATGCTGGCGCAGCGCCGCCAGGCTGGAACCCATGCCGGCGGCCCACCCGGCGTGCACCAGCACGTCCACCTCCAGCCCCTGCAGCACATCAGCAAGTGCTTCCGCATCCGCACCCAACACCACCACGCAGCGGCGTGGCGCGGTCTGCAGCGCCATGCGTGCGGCGCGACGCAGCAACGGTTCGCCATCGCGCCGCAGCAACTGCTTGGATCGTCCCAGCCTGCTGCCCGCCCCGGCCGCCAATACCAATGCGGCGTGATCGCCGCTCATGGGCTCACGCTCGGTGTCGCGTACGACCCGCGAGATGGACGTGCTTGCACCTGGGTGAGCGACGCGGCGGCGCGTGCGCATGCGCGGGAGGCGTGGGCATTCGGCGCCTGGAACGATGTGGCATCGACCCTGTTGCGCAATGTGTCGTCATAACGAGGAGCTGGTGACATGGCGACGTCGTACGGAGTGGAGACGACCTCAGCGTAGAAGCCGGACCGTGCGTGCGAAGTGACTGCGTGCTGTGTGCGCGCTGTTTGCTGCCGCATTGGCCGCGTCGATTGCACCACGCATCGACGCAGGTCGTGCCTGGCTGATCGAACGCGCGTGGTGTTCAGGCGATCGCCGGTGATGGGATCGAGGAGCGCTCATCCGCCAGGTGCAGGATCGGCAACAGCGGGACGTGTGATCCATGGATCGTGCACAACCACGGTTGGCCGCCAGGCCCGGTTGCCCGACGCGTCGAAGCGCAACAAGTTACCCCGCCACCACATTCGCCTGCACATCCGCCACCGCCTGCGTGGCCTCGGCAATGATGCCCAGCGCAATGGTGTGCGGCGAGGAGCGACCCATGCGCCAGCCAGCAGGCAGGCGCAGGCGTGCCAGCGCCGCATCGTCGTGCCCAAGTGCGCGCAATGCCTGCAGACGCTGTTCGCGTTTATGTCGACTGCCCAGGATGCCGATGCACGCCACCTCCGATGCCAGGCCACGGCTGGCCACCTGCACATCGATCGCGCTGTCGTGCGCAAGGCTGTACAAGGCAGTGCTTGCATCCAGCTGGACGTCGTTCAAGGCATCGCCGAGCGCACGGCGGTCGTAGTGCTCGGCCGCCAGGCCGGGGGGCGGCTCGCCCGGGCCGTGCGGTCGCAGCACATGCAGCTCGATACCCATCTGGCTGGCCAGCGTTATCAACACCAGCAAGGCCGGATCCGCACCGACCACCACCAGCCGTAACGGCGGGCGATGCATGCGCAGGAACTCGCCGGGACGTACCTCGTGCGCAGTGGCGGGATAGCGCACTGCCCCGCTGGTGCGATCCAGCGCGACATGGAATGCCCGACGATGCTGACGCGCGTTACGCCAGCGCGCCAGATGCTCGGCCAGATCGGGCACCGGCCAGACCAGTACACCGATACGGCCACCGCAGCTGAGCTGGATGTCCAGCACCTCACTGCCCTCGCCATAATCCAGCCAGCGTGGCTGCCCGTCGCGCAGGGCCGCCATCGCCTCGTGCGCCACTGCCGCCTCCACGCATCCACCCGACACATACCCGGCAACCCGGCCATCGGCACCGATCGCCATCTCGCTGCCCAGCGGGCGCGGCGAGGAGCCTTGCACGTCGATCAGCGTGGCGATCGCCACGCGCTGCCCGGCGCGATGCCACGCGGTCAACACTGGCAGGAGATCGTCGTGCAGTGCATAGCTCGGCCATGCTGGCCACGCCGATTCGGCCGGCGTGACATGCGTGGCCGGAGCGACGACTGCGCTCACGCGCGCAGCAACGCGGGCAGATGCGGCAGCAACTTTTCCAGCGTGACCGGGTAATCGCGCACCCGCACGCCGGTGGCGTTGTAGACCGCGTTAACGATCGCCGCTGCCACGCCGCAGATCCCCAGCTCGCCCACGCCCTTGGCCTTCATGGGTGACGACATCGGGTCGCTCTCTTCCAGGAACACCACATCCTGATGCGGGATGTCCGCATGCACCGGGACTTCATAGCCGGCCAGGTCGTGGTTGACGAAGAAGCCGAAGCGCTTGTCCACCGCCAGTTCTTCCATCAATGCCGCACCCGCGCCCATGGTCATGCCGCCGATCACCTGGCTGCGCGCAGACTTGGGATTGAGGATGCGTCCGGCTGCGCATACCGCGAGCATGCGCCGGATGCGCACCTCGGCGGTGGCGACATCCACGCCCACCTCGACAAAGTGCGCGCCGAAGGTCGACAGCTGCTGCTGCTTGGCCAGGTCGCCGAACTCGATCTTGTCCTCCACCACCAACGCACCGTTGGCAGCAGCATCGCCAAGCGCGATGCGCTTGCCGCCGGCACGCACGTGACCATCGGCAAACTCGGCCTTGGCCGGGTCCAGGCCCAGTCGCGCGGCGATGGCCTCGCGCAGCTTGACGGCGGCCGCATAGACGCCGGCGGTGGAACTGTTTGCGCCCCACTGGCCGCCGGAACCGGCCGATGCCGGGAAGCTGGAATCGCCCAAGCGCACGTCCACCCAGTTCAGCGGCACGCCGAGCATTTCGGCGGCGGTCTGCGCAATGATGGTGTAGGAGCCTGTACCGATATCGGTCATGTCGGTTTCCACCACCACGCGGCCGCCCTGCTCCAGCCGCATGCGCGCGCCCGAGGTCATGACCGGCGCGTTGCGAAACGCCGCGGCAACGCCCATGCCGACCAACCAGCGCCCGTCACGGGTAGCAGCCGGTTTGGCCTTGCGCCTTGACCAATCGAACCGCTTGGCACCGTCCTCCAGGCACTTCACCAGCTGCCGCTGCGAGAACGGGCGCTGCGGATTTTCCGGGTCCACCTGGGTGTCGTTGACGACGCGGAAGGTAACCGGGTCCATCTCCAGCTTCTCGGCCATTTCATCCATGGCAATTTCCAGCGCCATCAAGCCAGGCGCCTCGCCAGGGGCACGCATCGCGTTGCCTTCGGGCAGGTCGAGCACCGCCAGCCGGGTGGTGATCAGGCGATTGGCACCTGCGTACAGCAGCTGCGTCTGCGCAGCGGCGATTTCCGGCTCGCCATCGGGCAGGTCGCCAGACCAGCTGTCGTGGCCGATTGCAGTAATCTTGCCGTTGCGCTCGGCGCCGATGCGGATGCGCTGCACCGTGGCCGGGCGATGGGTCGTGTTGTTGGCGATCAACGGCCGCGGCAGCATCACCTTGACCGGGCGGCCGACCTTGCGGGCCGCCAGCGATGCCAGCAATGCGTCGGCGCGCAGGAACAACTTGCCGCCAAAGCCGCCGCCGACATACGGCGACATGATGCGCACGTTTTCCCGCGGGATACCGAGCGTGGTGGCCAGATCGCCGGCGCCCCAGTTGATCATCTGGTTGGAGGTCCACACGCTGAGCTTGTCGCCTTCCCACATCGCGATCGAGGCGTGCGGTTCCATCATCGCGTGCGAGTGATCCGGCGTGGTGTATTCGGCATCCAGTTGCACCGGCGCAGCGGCGAACGCGCCGTTGAAGTCGCCGACATCGCTGTTCGGCGCGCCGCCGGCCTTGGTGACCTTTGCGCTGTCGCGTGCCTTGTCCAGATCGTACACACCGACATGGCGGCCGTAGTCCACCTTGATCAGCTGGCCGGCGGCGCGTGCCTGCTCGAAGGTTTCCGCCACCACCACTGCAATCGCCTGGTGGTAGTGCTGAATCTCCGGCCCACCCAGCAGCTTGGCCGTGTTGCGCTTGCCCTTCTGCAGCTTGCCGGCGTTCTGCGCAGTAATGATGCCAAGCACGCCCGGGGCCGCCCGTGCAGCGCTCAGATCGATGCTGCGGATGGTGCCCTTGGCAATTCCGGCGCCCACCACGTGCCCGTAGGCGGCATGTCCGGGCAGGTCGTGGTGCTCGTACGCATACGGCGCCTGGCCGGTGGTCTTGAGTGGCCCGTCGATGCGGTCGACGGGCGTGCCGACGAGCTTGAGTTGATCGATGGGGTTGGTACCGGCGGGAGTGTCAAATTTCATATCAGGCCCTCGTGTCGGCCAGGATCGCGGTCAGGGTGCGCTCGACCAGCGGCACCTTGAAGGCGTTGTGTTCGGTGGGCTGTGCGCCGTCCAGCAGCACAGCGGCGATGGCACGTGCGCCCTGCCGCGACTGCGCCTCGGCCGCTTCGCTGCGCCAGGGTTTGTGCGCCACGCCGCCCACGCCAACGCGGGCGCTGCCGTCGCGCTGCACGACGGCGGCCACCGAAACCAGCGCGAATGCATACGAGGCGCGGTCACGCACCTTGCGATACACATGCGTTCCACCCAGCGGCTTGGGCAGGGTCACCGCGGTGATCAGTTCGCCGCGCTCCAGGACGGTTTCCAGATGCGGTGTGGTGCCCGGGGCGCGATAGAAATCGGCCAGCGGCAGCGCGCGCGTCTGTCCATCCGGACGGACCGTCTCCACCACCGCGTCCAGTACGCGCATGGCAATGGCCATATCGCTGGGATGGGTGGCGATGCAGGCCTCGCTGGCGCCGATCACGGCCAACTGCCGGTTGAAGCCACCGATAGCCGCGCACCCGCTGCCGGGCAGCCGCTTGTTGCACGGTTGATTGGTGTCGTAGAAATACGGGCAGCGCGTGCGCTGCAACAGGTTGCCTGCGGTGGTGGCGCGATTGCGCAGCTGGCCCGACGCGCCTGCCAGCAACGCACGCGACAACACCGCGTAATCGCGGCGCACACGTGCATCGGCGGCCAGGTCGGTATTGCGCACCAGGGCGCCGATGCGCAAGCCGCCATCGGGCGTGGCCTCGATGGTGTCCAAGCTCAAGCCGTTGACATCGATCAGATGCGACGGGGTTTCGATCTGCAACTTCATCAGGTCCAGCAGATTGGTGCCGCCGGCGATGAACTTCGCACCGGGCTGCCGCGCCGCCTTGGCGGCCGCATCCGCAGGCGAGGTGGCGCGCTCGTAACTGAAAGCCTTCATGCGCGGTCTCCTGCAACATCGTTGATCGCATCGACGATGTTGGAATACGCACCGCAGCGGCAGATGTTGCCGCTCATGCGTTCCTGCAGTTCCGGCGTGGTCAGCCGGGTCCTGGCGGTGAGGTCTTCGGTCACATGGCTGGGGATGCCGCGCTTCACTTCGTCGAGCACGGCCACTGCCGAACAGATCTGGCCGGGTGTGCAATAGCCGCATTGGTAGCCGTCGTGCTTGACGAAGGCCGCCTGCATCGGATGCAGCTTGTCCGGTGTGCCCAGGCCTTCGATGGTGGTGACCTTGGCGCCCTGATGCATCACCGCCAGCGACAGGCAGGAATTTATGCGCTGCCCATCGACGATGACCGTGCAGGCGCCGCACTGGCCGTGATCGCAGCCTTTCTTGGTGCCGGTCAGCTGCAGATGCTCACGCAGTGCGTCCAGCAACGTGGTGCGGTTGTCCAGGGTCAGCGTCACCGGCTTGCCGTTGACTTCGAAGGCAACCTGGCTGGAGGCGTTGGCCGGCTCGACTGCCTGCCGCTGCGACATGGCAGTGGCAGCGGTCGCAGCCATCGATTGGGTTGCGGCAACGCTGGCTGCCGACGCCGTGCCAGCGATCAGTACCTCGCGACGGGTCATCTTGATATCTCTCATGGCTGGCATCTCCAACAATGCTGGCTAATTCAGTTCTTTATCAATGTGCAGCGCCGCCGGTCACAAGCGCGTGAGTACCGACGCCTGTTACACATACTCCAGAGAACGATCAGTCCAGTGCCGCCTGTACAACCTGTAGCGATGTTGGCGTCTGCATGCATCCATGGAACGTGCTCATCACGGCGCAGCGCCAGCGCATGCGCGGGCGCTGCGCCTTGCATGCAACGATGAAGCCGCGTCATTTAGCGTCGACGGCGTTGGAGCCATCGACGCGGGCCGCTGCAGCACTGCAGACAATCTTCGCTGCGCCTCGCGGTCCTGATGCTGTGATGCAATGCGCAGTGTGCGTTTATCAGCGTGCCGGCTCCGCTGTCAGTGAGCCGGCATCGCCGGGTGGGCCACGTCGTCAGAACTCCAGCACGATCTTGCCCAGATGGCCTCCGGACTTCTGCAAGGCGAATGCTTCGCCGATGTCGTCGAGTGCGTAGGCCCGGTCGATCACCGGACGCAGCGGCAAGCTGTCGAGCGCCCGCACCAGTGCCTGCTGATGCCGGCGGCTGCCCACGACCAGCCCCTGCAGACGCTGCTGGCGGCCCATCATCTCCGCTGTCGGCACCGGCCCGGCGGCGCCGGTCAATACACCGATCAAGGCGATGTGCCCGCCCACACGCGCCGCGCGGATCGACTGCGCGAGCGTGCCAGGCCCACCGACCTCGACCACATGGTCCACACCACGCCCGTCGGTGATCTCCAGCACCTGCTTCGACCATTCGGCATGCTGGCGGTAATTGATCAGGTGGTCGGCGCCCAGCGCCCGTACCTTGTCCAGCTTCTCGTCCGACGACGAGGTGGCGATCACGGTCGCGCCCATTGCCTTGGCGAACTGCAGCGCAAAGATCGATACGCCGCCGGTGCCGAGCACCAGCACCGTGTCGCCTGCCTTCAGGCCACCATTGGCTACCAGGGCCCGCCAGGCGGTGACGCCGGCCGTGGTCAGGGTGGCGGCTTCGGCATGACTGTAGCCGGCCGGTGCATGGGTGAACGCGTGCGCAGCGGTGACCACCGCCGAGCGCGCGTATCCATCGACCCCGTCGCCCGGAGTGGTGGCGAAGCCCGCATGCAGCGGCTCGCCGTCCAGCCAGGACGGGAAGAAGGTGGACACCACGTGGTCGCCCACTGCGAACTCGCTGACGTCCGGGCCGACCGCTTCGATCACGCCGGCGCCATCGGACATGGGGATGCGTCCGTCCGCCGTCGGCATCTGGCCAAGCACGATGCCCAGATCGTGGAAGTTAAGCGAACTGGCATGCAGACGCACACGGATCTGTCCGCGTGCGGGCTGCCCCGGGTCGGGCACATCGACCGACTGCAATGCATCCAGACCGCCGGGTTGCGAGAGACGAATGGCGCGCATGAGAGCTCCTCGGATAACGAATCGACTCCCGGAATACCACGCGCACCGTGATGCGGATGCAGTCGAGCTGGCTTGCATTGCAACGGCGGTCACGCCGGATGCTGATGCGCACCACCGAGTGACGGCCACACGTGGCAAGCGGACTGCAGCGCAGCAGTGCGCTGCCAATCACAGATCGGCGCTGTGGTTGCGCGACTGCACACGGTTGCCACTGCGGCCACGCGTAGGCTGGCACACCGGTTGCATCGCCCTGGTGTCCATACAGGTAGCCACAGTGACGTCAACAACCAAGCGGTGGCGCCAACGTGCACAACGCATCGCGTTGCACTTCGTGTTGACCATTTCGTGGCTACTGCTGCTCGGTTCGGAGTACTGGTCCATCCACGAGGAGCGCGCGAGCGCCCTGCGCAGCGCCGAGGCGCAGTCGTTGAATCTGGCCAATTCGCTGGCTCAGCATGCCAGCGACACCCTGTCCATCGCCGACGCGGTGCTGTCGGGCCTGGTCTCGCGGGTCGAACACGATCAAGGCAACAACGGCGCGCACTCGGCGATGCACGAGTTTCTGGTCCGTGAGGCCAGGCGCTCGGACCGCCTGCATGGCATCTTCATCTATGCGGCCGACGGCAGCTGGGTCAGCTCATCGCTGGACAGCACGCCCCGCACCCACAACAACGCCGACCGCGCCTATTTCAGATATCACCGCGACCACCGCGATGCATTGTCGCTGGTGGGCCCACCCGTGCGGAGCCGTTCCGATGGCAGCTGGGTGATGACCCTCAGTCGCCGGCTCAACGACAGCGATGGCGAATTTGCCGGTGTGGTGCTGGTGACGCTGCAGCTGAAGTATTTCCAGAATTACTACAGCACCTTCGAAGTCGGCCCGAACGGCACCATCGGCATGACCAACGACGATGGCATCGTGCTGGTACGCCGGCCCGACAAACACGACGTCATCGGCACCTCGATCGCGGGCACCTCGATCTACGTCACCATGCGCGCGCGCAAGCACGGCACTGCGACCTATCGTTCGCCGATCGACGGCGTGGAGCGCATCTCCAGTTTCGCTCCGGCGCGCCCATATCCGTTGACCGTGCTGACGGGTGTGTCGGTGGACGATGCGCTGGCCAATTGGCGGCAGGCAGCAACCCAGCGGATCGTGATTGCCGCACTCGGCTGCATCGTGCTGCTGGGCGTGGGCATCTGGCTGGACCTGCAACTGCGCCGCATGCATCGCAACGAGGCCAAGCTCAGCTCCGAAGCCTGGGTGGATGCACTGACCGGCATCGCCAACCGGCGCGCGTTCGACTACCGCCTGTCGCAAGCATTGCGCGAAGCAGTGCACCAGCAGTCACCGTTATCGGTGCTGATGATCGATGTGGACCACTTCAAGCTCTACAACGACACCTATGGCCATGTGAATGGCGATGCCTGCCTGCGCCTGATTGCCGGCGCCATCGCGGCCTGCTCGCGCCGCAGTGAAGACGTGGCGGCCCGCTACGGTGGCGAAGAGTTCGGCATGATCCTGCCGCATACCGATGCCGCCGGCGCGTTGCGCCTGGCCGATGCCGTGCGCAGCGCCGTGGCCGGTCTGGGCCTGATGCATCTGTCCAGCCCGACCAGCGCGCATGTCACCGTCAGCGTGGGCGCCGCAACCTTCGAACCGGGCGAAACACCGCAGACGCCGGACGCCATCGTGCACGACGCCGATTCGGCGCTCTACCGTGCCAAGCAAAGCGGGCGGGATCGCACATCGGCGTAATCAGGCGCCAGTCCGGTCGCCGCCTCGCCGACGGCGTCAGCCGCTGCTGGACAGCGAACCGTCCCGCCAGCCGGTGACGCCTGGTTCCCGAAGACACTGAATGCAGAAGACCCGCACATGGCGGGCCTTCCGGATGACGAGGGCGACAGCGCGGCTCAGAACGGGATGTCGTCGTCCGCGAAATCGTCCATCGGCGGCGCCGATTGCTGCTGGGCCGGCTGCTGACGACGCGGCGCGTAATCCTGCCCGCCGCCCTGACCGCCGCCGTATCCGCCACCGCCCTGCCCGCCACCGCCGCCTTGCTGCTGACGCGGGGCCTGCGAGCGCTGCGGACGATCTCCGCCCATGCCACCACCGCCACCTTCACCACGGCCGCCGAGCATCTGCATCTCGTTGGCGACGATGTCGGTGCTGTACTTTTCCACGCCGTCCTGCCCGGTGTACTTGTCGTAGCGCAGTTCGCCTTCGACATATACCTGCGAGCCCTTGCGCAGGTACTCGCCGGCGATTTCACCCAGCTTTCCAAAAAAGACCACACGGTGCCACTCGGTGCGTTCCTGGTTGTTGCCGTCGCGGTCCTTGCGCACGCTGGTGGTGGCGAGGCTCACGCGGGTGATGGCCATGCCGGCCTGGGTGTACTTGGTGTCGGGATCGTTGCCGAGGTTGCCGACGAGGATGACTTTGTTGATGCCGCGGGCCATAGGTGCTTCCGAGATGATGCGCTGGCGCCGGGAGCGCGCAACGATGAATGTCTGTGCGGCAATGTTACCGCACCTGCCTGTCGGCGGTCGTGGCAGGTCGCCGCGCGGCGCTGCCGGGCAAGCGCCCTGCCGGGGGTCGGAAATCCAGCCCGCGCGGGCCTTTGCGGGGCCCGGCCAGGCCCCCCGGGCCGCAAATGTGAAGCCACCGGTTGGGTCGGCGGGACGGATCCGGCCCGGGCACCTATAATCGATGCACATCACGAACGCCTGCGCATGACCATCGCCGAAGACCTCCCCACCGTGCTGGGCCTGCCCCAGATCCAGTCCCTCGCCGCGCCAGACATGGCCGCGGTCGATGCACTGATCCGTCGCCGCCTGGCCTCGGACGTCGTGCTGATCAACCAGATCGCCGATCACATCATCTCCGCCGGCGGCAAACGCCTGCGTCCGATGCTGGTGATGCTGGCCGGCCATGCCGCCGGCGGCTCCGGCCCGGAGCACCACCAACTGGCGGCGATCATCGAATTCATCCACACCTCCACGCTGCTGCACGACGACGTGGTGGACGAGTCGGACCTGCGCCGCGGCCGCAGCACCGCCAACGCGCTGTGGGGCAACGCGCCCAGCGTGCTGGTCGGCGACTTCCTGTACTCGCGCAGCTTCCAGTTGATGGTGGAGCTGGACCGCATGGAGGTGATGCAGATCCTGGCCGACACCACCAACCGCATCGCCGAAGGCGAGGTGCTGCAGCTGCTGCACGTGCACAACCCCGACACCGACGAAGCCGCCTACCTGCGCGTGATCGAGCGCAAGACCGCGGTGCTGTTCGCTGCCGGCACGCGCCTGGGCGCACTGGCCTCCGGTGCGGACGCCGCGGTGCAGCAGCAGCTGTACGACTACGGCATGCAGCTGGGCTTTGCGTTCCAGATTGCCGATGACGTGCTGGACTACGCCGCGGAGGCAGCCGACCTGGGCAAGAACCTGGGCGACGACCTGGCCGAAGGCAAGGCCACGCTGCCGCTGATCCACGCCATGGCGCATTCGGACGCGCCCACCCAGCAGCGCCTGCGCACCATCGTCGAACAAGGCGATGCAGCGGCGATGCCCGAGGTGCTGGCCGCCATCCAGGCCACCGGCGGCCTGGATTACAGCCGCGCGCGCGCGGCCGAATATGCCGCCGCCGCAGAACGCGCGCTGGACAGCCTGCCGCACAGCCCGGCGGTGGCCGCCTTGCGTGGACTGGCACGTTACGCGGTCGAACGTACGCATTGATCCAGCGCGCTGCGCGCGCCGGACGGGCTTCGGGATTGGGGATTCGCAACGGCGGCTTGGCCGCACGTTGACGAATCCCGGCACCCGATGGCACAGCGCGGTTCAACACAAGCCCCTGAGCACAGCCTCACGGGAAGATTCGAAGGACGGGACCGCGCCTTTGCGAATCCCGAATCACCAATCTCCGCTATCGACCAAACCGCTCCTCAAAGAAATCGCCCAGCATGCGGTAGGCGCGTTTGGCCGCGCGCGGGTTATACAGGCAGCCCGGCGGGCTGTTGGCATCGGCTTCGGCAAAGCAATGCACCGCCCCGCTGAAATTGACGAACTGCCAATCGGCGCCGGCGCCATTCATCTCGGTTTCGAACGCCGCAATATCCGCCTTGGTCACGCTCTTGTCGTCGGCGCCATTGAGCACCAGCAGCGGTGTTTTGGCCGAACCGGCAGCAGCAGGAGCGGGCGTGGCGATGCCGCCGTGCAGGCTGACCACGCCAGCCAGCTGCGCGCCGGCGCGGACCAGCTCCAGTACCGTGGTGCCGCCGAAACAGAAGCCCACCGCGCCGATCCGTGACGCGTCCAGCGGCGCCTTGCCGGCCTGCGCCTTGAGCACATCCACCGCCTTGAGCGCACGTGCCTGCAAGGTGGGCCGGTCATCGCGCAGCTTCTTGGCCTGCGCACCGGCTTCGGTGTCGTCCTTGGGGCGGATGCCCTTGCCGTATACGTCGGCCACCAGCACCACGTAATCGTCGCCAGCCAGCTGTCTGGCCTTGGTCACCGCCGAGTCGTTCACGCCGCGCCAGTTGGGCACCATCACCAGGCCGGGGCGCGTGGCAGCGCCGGCATCGTCGTAGACCAGCACGCCGCTATAGGTGTCCTTGCCGATCTTCCATTCCAGCGGCTTGGCCTGCATCGCCGCCATCGCCGGCAGTGCCAACGATGCCAGAACGCCGACCAGACCCACACCGCTCCACGACCATTGCTTGTGCATGCGCTTGCTCCGGGGATTTGCCGCGAGTGTAGGCCCAGCCACCGTGCAGGCGTGGTCGCGATGCGCGCCGGCAGCAAAATCCCTTCCCGATCACCGGCTGGTCGTGAACCGGCTAACGGCTCGCGCCGATACCGATGGGCGGGTTGGCCGCAGACACCAGGGCAACGCGCTTCACTGCACACCGCCTGCAAGTGCGCAGGCATGGACTCGCTGACCTCAGTCAGCTGCGCGACGATTCGGCCGCACTGCCCCCTGACCGCCAAGCGATGCGGTGGCGCGGGCAGGCGAACAACGTTCTTACTGGACGCCCAGGCCCGGGATCGCGCTGATCGCCGCAGGGTCGAACCCCGCCACCTGGGCGAAATGCCGGCCACGCGCCACATAATCGCTGTAGGCGCCGAAGCTGGGCGCGCCCGGCGACAGCAGCACCACGCCGCCCTGCTCGCCCAGTGCATCGCGCGCCAGCTGCATGGCGTGTTCCAGGTCGGCGGCGGCATGCAGGCCGAACCGTCCCGTCCCGGCCAGTGGCGCCAGCAGCGCATGGATGCGCGGGCCATTGGCACCCATGGTGACGATCTCCAGCGGCGCCTGCTGCGCCATGTGCGCGGCAAACTCCTGCCAGTCCAGCCCGCGGTCATGCCCGCCAACCAGCAAGGCAACGCGACGCTGCGCAAAACAGGCCAGCGCAGCCAGCGACGCATGCGGGGTGGTGCTGATCGAGTCGTTGACGTAACTGATGCCATCCACACTGCCGAGCAGCTGCAGGCGATTGGGCAACGGACGAAAGCTCCGCGCCGCCGGTGCCAGCGCGGCGGCATCCAGGCCGAGCGCTTCCACCGCAGCCAGCACCGCGCACAGGTTGCGTCGATTGTGCTCGCCAGGCAGCGGCACATCGGCGGTATCGAACACCGCCTGCGCGCCGCGGTAGACCATATCGCCGCGCAGATGCCAGCCATCGGGATGGTTGAACCAGCGCACCTCGCTATCGGGCAGTTGCAGTCCGCGCAGCAGCGGGTCGGCGGCATTGAGCAACGCGATCCGCGGCCGGCCTTCGGTCACCAGCGACAGCTTGTCGCGCACGTAGCGCGCTTCATCGCCGTGCCAGTCCAGATGTTCGGGAAACAGGTTCAGCACCACCGCCAGTTGCGGACGTGCGCCGCTGCGCCCGACCTCGCCGGTCTGGTAGCTGGACAGTTCGATCGCCCAGTACGCCGGCGGCGGCTGCGGTGCCAGCACTTCCAGCAAGGGTTGGCCGATATTGCCGACCAGGGCGGTGCGATGCCCGGCGCAACGCAACAGATGCGCCAGCAACGCGGTGGTGGTGCTTTTACCCTTGGTGCCGGTGACGCAGATGGCGCCCGTCACGGCGCCGTCGGCCTGCGCATGTTCGGCAAACCACAGCGCGGTGCCGCCGATGAACTGCGTGCCGTGCGCGGCTGCAGCGGTGAGCGCCTCGGGGCGGTACGGGCTGATTCCCGGCGACTTCACCACGATCTCGAACCGGCCCAAGGCCTGCGCGCTGGCGTCGGTCTCCACCTGCAGCGCCGCGTCGGCCAGCGCAGCCAGCTCACGTGCTTCTTCGGTGGTGCAGAACACCGTCAGCGGCTGGGTGGGCAAGGCACTCCGCAGCGCGCGATAGGCGGCGCGCCCCTCGCGCCCCCAACCCCACAACGCAACCGCCCTGCCCTCAAGCTGCGAAATTCGCACGCACGCGCTCCCACAGCGCCGAAGGAATGCGGTGCTCGCCATCGATGGCCATCAACGGCTCCATCTGCAACGCCTGCGCATCCAGCTGCGGCTGGATCTCACGGATGAAGCGCATCACCAGCGCGTCCTCCTTCCATTCCGCGCGCGTTGCCAGCAGCGCCATCGCCGCCCGCGATTCGCGGCCTTCGCCGACGCATTCGAACGGCTTGTGATCCTGGAATTCCAGCAGCGCATCGTAGCCGCCAGCCTGGCTGGCATCGTCGAGCAGGTTGCGCCCGAAGATCTTGACCAGCCGCGTCTTGGGCATGAACGGTGCCAGCGCCAGGAAGACGAAATGGCACTTGGGGCAGACACCGCACCAGCGATGCACCGGCCGCTCGCCCATGATGTGGAAGTTGCGGTTGCAGCTGGAAAAATGCGCGTCGTAGTGATCGGTCTTGGCGAACTGCCGCGCCACTGCCAGCTCCGACAACGGCCGCAGCAACGAGTAGTACCGCAGGTCGGCCGCCACGTGCCGTTGCACGTAATCGCCGAAGGCCTGCTCGAACGCCCAGCCCTTGGACCACTGGTGGTTGACCTCGCCGGTGCCGGGAATCTGGCTGCCATAGCTGGCCGAGCGTTCGTTGGAGAACACCACCTGATCCACGCCGGTCAGCAGCGCCGACAGCACCAGGATGGCCGAATTCACCGCAGTGACCGGGATGTGCCCATTCCAGGCGCCCTGGCGGTTGAGCTCGAACAATTCCGGCGCCAGCACGCGACCAACGTTGAGCACCGGCAGGCCGGTACGTTCGGCGCAGGCGCGAATGAGCTGCGAGCCGCCGATCCAGCTGACGGTCTGCGCCACGCCCGCCTGCCGCAGGGCCTCGATGCTGACCAGCGAGTCCTTGCCGCCACCGATGGCCACCAGCGCATGCTCGCGCAGGCCGAGCGCAGGCGCATCGGCAGGCGCGTGTGCTGAGACAGGGAAATTGATCTTGCCGTGCAGGTTCAGGCCGTTGCGGTAGGCAAACTCGCCCAGGCCATGCAGGTAGACGCTTTCCACCAATGCAGCAGTGCCGGCATCGATGCTGTAGCTGTCGATGGCGATGGCCGGCGGCACCGCGGCCTTGTAGTAGCTCACGCCGGCGATCAGGTGCAGCAGCTGCAGCGCCTGCTGCACGGCGGCAGCGCGCGCGCCGTCCAGCACGAACGGTGCGCCCGGCACGGCCACCGTCTCCACCAGTTCCGGGCCCTGGTCGAAGGCATACACCAGCGTCGCCACGCCGGTCTGCGCGTCGAGCGCGCAGCGCACGAAACGGAAAGTGGACACCTGATGTTTGTCGAAAGCGCTCATGGACACCCTGCAAGACCCCGTTGACGGCGTAGATAACGCCGGCACAAGGCATATTCAATCATGGAAAACGGCACCGCCGCCCACAGCAGCGGCAGGCAGCCGATCAGGAACAACAGCAGCATCACGTCCGCACGGATCGCCTTCGCATCGCCGGTGACCAGCAGTGCGACCAGCAAGTACAGCAGCAACGCCGGCAGATAGCCGAGTGCGCTCAACAGCACCGTGCGCAGCGCCATGCCACCGGCGTGCTGCGCCAGCGAGCGGTCCTGGCGGCGTCGCTGCCAACGCGCCGCGCCCCACGCACCGAGGCCGGCAGCGAGCAATGCAGGCAGCAGCCACTTCAGGCTGTCGGTCCACGGCGCCGGCTGCCTGGCCATGTCGAGGGCGGTGGAAAACACCATCGCCACACCACCGGCCAGCGTGCTGAGCGCCACGAACTCAGCCAGCGGGCGCATCGATCACCTCTTCGCGCGGCAATTCGCGCTGGTTGTAGGTGCTGGCCATCGAATAGCCGTACGCACCGGCATCGGCCACCAGCACCACATCGCCCGGCGCGGTGGCCGCCGGCAGACGGCGGCGCTTGCCGAACACATCCGACGATTCGCAGATCGGCCCGACGATATCGAAGCTGCCGTCTGCCGGCACATCGAGCCGGCTGAGGTTTTCGATGTCGTGCCAGGCGTCGTACAGCGCAGGGCGGATCAAGGTATTCATTCCGGCATCCAGGCCAACGCGCTGCACGCCGTCCTTTTCGATCACCTGCGTCACCTGCGCCAGCAACACGCCGGCTTCGGCCACCAGGTAACGGCCCGGCTCGATCGCCAGGCGATAGCCCGGATGCACGGCCTTGACCTCGGCCAGGCCCTTGGCCCACACCTCCAGGTCGAACGGTTCGTCCTCGGCGCTGTACGGAATCGGCAGACCACCGCCGATATCGATGGTTTCCACGGTGCCGATGCGCCGTGCAAAACCGGCCAGTTCGTCGTACATCATCCGCCAGTGCTCGCCGGTTTCCACGCCACTGCCCAGGTGCGCGTGCACGCCGGTGATGGTGACCTCCAGCATGCGCGCCACCTCGACGAACTCATCCACGCGCGTGGACGACAGGCCGAACTTGGACGCCTTGCCTCCGGTATTGACCTTCTCGTGATGGCCATCGCCATGACCCAGGTCGATGCGCAGCCACACGTTGCGGCCGCGGAACACCTCCGGCCAGTTGCGCAGCGCCTCGACGTTGTCCACGGTCACCGTCACACCCAACGCGAATGCCGCTTCGTACTCGGCCCTGGGCGCAAAGCTCGGCGTGAACAACACGCGGCGCGGCGACAGCTCCGGCAGCGTCTGGAAGACACGGCGCAATTCGCCATGCGAGACGCATTCCAGACCGAAACCGGCCTGCTCCAGCGCCATCAGGATGGCCGGATGCGCATTGGCCTTGATCGCGTAATAGCGCTGGTCCACCGCCGCGATCTGCGCCAGCGCCTGCGCCCGCGCACGCACCGTGGGCAGGTGATAGACGTAGCGCGGCGTGCCGGCGCTGGACAACGACAACAGATGCGTGCGCTCGGCATGCCACCACGGCGTGGGGCGCGGACGCACCGAACCGATGATCTCGCGCCAACGCGGGCCGAACACCTCGCCTTCGCTCACCGGCATCGCGCCGCTGTCGATCAACTCGGCATGCAGGATCGGCAGCAAACCATCGGCATCGGCCTCGTCGATGACGAAGGTCAGGTTCAAGTCGTTGGACGATTGCGAAATCATGTGCACGCGCTCCTGCCCGAACGTGGCCCACACGTCGGACAGCTTGTGCAGCAGCGAACGCATGCCGCGCCCGACCAGGGTGATGGCCGCGCAGGGAACAATGATCTTGACCTTGCAGATCTGCGACAGGTCCGCCGACAACGCCGCCAGCACATCGGTGTTGACCAGGTTCTCCGACGGATCCAGCGACACGGTGACGTTGGTTTCGGCCGAGCCGATCAGATCCACCGACAAACCGTGCTTCTTGAACAGCGTAAACACATCAGCGAGAAAGCCGACCTGCTGCCACATGCCGATGCCTTCCATCGACACCAGCACGATGCCGTTGCGGCGGCTGATCGCCTTCACCCCCGGTACCGGCTCGGCATTGCCGTCGATGCTGGTGCCGGGCAGATCCGGGCGCTCGGTGTCCAGGATCGCCATCGGCACGCCGGAATCGCGGCACGGCTTGATCGAGCGCGGATGCAGCACCTTGGCGCCGGTGGTGGCGATTTCCTGCGCTTCGTAATAGTCCAGACGGGTCAGCAGGCGCGCGTCCGGCACTTCCTTTGGATTGGCGCTGAACATGCCGGGCACGTCGGTCCAGATTTCCACCCGGCTGGCACCCAGCAACGCACCGAAGTACGCCGCCGAGGTATCCGAACCGCCGCGCCCCAGAATGGCGGTACCGCCATCGGCGTGCCGCGAAATGAAGCCCTGGGTGATCAGCAAGCGCGTGGGTTGCGCATCGAAGCGCGCGCGCCAGTCGGCATCGGACTGCCACTGGCACGACACCGACAGGCGCTTGGACCACTCGCTCTGATTGGGTTGCGGCGGCAGTGCCGACAACCACTGGCGCGCATCCAGCCAGCCCATGTCCAGGCCACTGGCATGCAGATACGCCGCGCCGATGGTGGAAGACAGCAACTCGCCCTGCCCCAGCACCTCGGCCTGCCAGTCGAGCGTGCGCGTGGCAGCGCGTGCATCGCCCACCAGCGCATGCAGCGCGGCCAGACGCTCGCCCAGCACCGCATCGGCGTCGAGCTCCAGCTCGGCCAGGAAGTCGCGATGGCGTTGTTCCAGCGCTGCCACCCGCTGCGCGCTGTCGGCGGCACCATCGGCAATGGCGGTGAGCTCGTTGGTCACGCCCGACAGTGCAGACACCACCACCAGCACGCGGCCGCCGGTTTCGTTCGCCCGTTTGCCCGCCAGTTTTCCAATCGTGTCCCAGCGATGACGACGCGACACAGAGGTGCCGCCGAACTTGAGGACGATCCAACGATCGGTAGTGTGGGGAGCTGACATGGGGTAGGCGTTTAAGATGGGGGAAAAGCCGGTATGCCGGGCGGAACCCCCGATTCTACTGCCAATACCGCCCGCATGACCCCGTGCCTGTTCGCAGTCCGCAACGCGTTGCATCCTTGCGGCAACGGTTTGCGCTGCAACCATCCGCACCTCTTCCCACCACCGAGTCCGCATCGATCATGAGCAAGCATCGCTATCTGCAACTGGACGTCTTCGCAAGCCACACCGGCGGCGGTAATCCGCTGGGCGTGGTGTTCGATGCAGGCACATTGTCCGGCCAGCAGATGCAGCAGATCGCCGCATGGCTGAACCTGTCGGAGACGATTTTCTTCGTGCCCGTGAGCGTGCCCGACGCCGACTATCACATCCGTATCTTCACCCCGCGCGCGGAACTGCCGTTTGCCGGCCACCCCAGCGTGGGCGCGGCGTGGGCCGCAGCGACCCATGGACTCACCAGCTACAAGGCCGACGGCCGGCTGCGTCAGCAATGCGCGGCCGGCGTGCTGCCGGTGGATGTGTTCGACCGCCACGGCAGCGTGCAGGTGCGACTGCGCGCACCGCGTGCCCGCGTCATCGCAACCGGTGACACCCACGCGGCAGCGCTGCAGGCAGCCGCTGCCGGCCTGCGCACCGCCCCTCACCCGGCAGCGCTCTGGAACAATGGCCCGAACTGGTGGCTGCTGGAACTGGCCGATGCGGCGGCGGTGCGCCAGGCAGTGCCCGATCTTGCCGCCATCACCCGCCTGACCCAGGCCAGCGCCGCCACCGGGCTGGCGATTTACGCGCCCGCAGACGGCGGCAGCGAAGACCTGGTGGTGCGTGCGTTCTGCCCTGGCGATGGCATCCCGGAGGACCCGGTCACCGGCAGCGCCAACGCGTGCATTGCCGCACGCCTGCACGGCGAAAACCGCCTGCCGGGCGCGGGGCTGCACTATGTCGCCAGCCAGGGCCGCGAGGTCGGCCGCGATGGCCGCATCCACATCAAAGTGGACGCTGCAGGCGAGGTCTGGATCGGCGGAACGACCCTGCAGGTGATCGACGGACGCATCGATTGGTAAGCTGCCGCGCCCTGTCCGCGGATCCGCCCTCATGACCACCCGCCGTTTCCTGCAACTGGATGTGTTCTCCGCCCGCCCCGGCAGCGGCAATCCGCTGGCGGTGGTGCTGGATGCGCAGGGCCTGGACGATGTGGCCATGCAGGCGATTGCGCGCTGGACCAAGCTGCCGGAGACCACCTTTGTGTTCCCCGCGGCGGACGCGCACAGCAGCTACCGGCTGCGCATGTTTTCCCCGCACAAGGAGGTGCCGTTCGCCGGCCACCCCAGCGTGGGCACGGCGCATGCGGTGCTCGAGGCCGGGCTGGCCGCGCCCGACGACGGCGTGCTGGTGCAGGACGGCATCGCCGGCCAGTTGCCGCTGCGCGTGGAGCAGATCGATGGCCACCGCAGCATCGCCATCCGCACCCCGCGCGCGCGCGTCGCCGAGCAGGTGCAGACCGATGACCCGCGCCTGCGCGACGCACTGCATGGCTGGTCGTTGGGTACCCTGCCGCCCGCACTGATGGACGGCGGCCGCACCTGGTGGGTGGTGGAGCTGGCCAGCGAGGCCGCGTTGCGCGGCCTGCAGCCGGAGTGGGAGGCGATCGCCGCGTTGGCCGAATCCACCGGCAGCATGGGCGTGTTTGCGTATGCGCGCGCCGCCACCGCCGGTGCCTACGATCTGGCCGTGCGCGCCTTTGTCGGCAACGGCCGGCGTTTTGAAGATGCCGCCTCTGGCGCGGCCAATGCCGTGCTCGCCGCCTGGCTGGACAGCCGCCACGCACTGCCCGGCAAGGACCGCCGCTACGTGGTCAGCCAGGGGCGCGAAATCGGCTTCGATGCCCTGCTGGAACTGCGCATCGACGGCGACGGTGCCGTGTGGTCGGGCGGCCAGGTCCAGACGGTGATTCGCGGCACCCTGGACTGGGCCTGAGCGCGGCCGACGCTGGGCGGGCGACGCTCGCCGGGTGCCGGCTGCAGCGAGCGTCGCCAGGCCGGGAAGAAGGCTCGACGCGTCGCGTTGCACACGATCGCCGCTGCACCGTCAGCAAGCAGACGTGCGAGATTTGACCGGATCGAACGTCGCCTGCAGGAGGAAGCGGGATCTGCGCTCCCTGGCACCTCGCAGGAATAAAAAAACGCTGCGGTCTCCCGCAGCGTTCTCACATTCGCCACATCGCACGGCGTCAGTCGGGGCGCACATCCACGCGCACGCGGATCCGGTCGCCCGGGTTGTAATCGCTGCGGGTGTGGTACGTGCGGCCGGCATATTCATAGGTCACGTCATACCCGTCCACGCGCTCGCGGGTAGTGCGGTACGACACCGGCTCGCACACGCTGACATTGCCCTGATAGGTGCGGTGGTTGGCCTCGTAGATCGAACGCCCCGCCGCGACACCGGCCATGGTGCCCACGGCAGTGCCGACCAGTCGACCATTGCCGCCGCCCACCTGGCTGCCGAGCACCGCACCTGCAATGCCGCCGATCACGCTGGCGACCCCGCGGTTGGACGCATTCGGCCCGCCGTAGCCACCACCATCGCGGTAGTAGCCGTCATTGCTTGTGTAGTAGCCGTCGGACGGCCGGTTGTAGCAGCGTTCGCTGCTGCGTTCGTTATAGGAATCGGACACGATGATCGGGTCCACGCGCACCACGCGCGCATATTCGTAACGACCATCCTCGTAGCCGCCGCGATAGGTGTCGCGGTAGCCACTGTCGTACCGCTGCGCTGTGGCGTTGCCCGCCACGGCCAGACCCATTACCAGAGCACAAAGCACAAGAGTTTTCATTGCAGCAGCTTCACAGGGAGGACACGCTGCCGATGCTCGGCCTGCTGCGGTGAAACCGCCCTGAACCGGCCCGGGCGGCCAAAGCCCTATTCAGGTCGCCGCCAGCTGCGTGCGCCGGCACGTTGCACCGGCGCTGCGCAGCCTGCTGCCGGTCAGTTGGAAAACTCGCTTTCCAGGCTGATCGGCACCGCACTCAACGCCTTGGAAACCGGGCAATTCTTCTTGGCGGTATCGGCCAGCTCACGGAACTTGGCTTCGTCGATGCCCGGTACCACGGCAGTGAGCTTGAGACGGATCTGCGACAGCTGCGGGCCGCCTTCCATCGACAGGTCGACGTCGGCACGGGTATCCAGTGAGGTGGGCGGAAAGCCCGCTTCGGTCAGCTGCGCCGACAGTGCCATGGTGAAACACCCGGCATGCGCTGCGGCGATGAGCTCTTCCGGGTTGGTGCCCTTCTCGTCACCGAAGCGGCTGCTGAAGGCGTAGCGGGTGTTGTCCATCAAGCCGCTCTGCGGCGTGCTGAGCTGGCCCTTGCCGGTCTTGAGGTCGCCTTCCCAGTGAGCGGTGGCGTGACGCGAAATACCCATTGCGGTCTCCTGCGATGAAAGGGACCGCCACGATAGGCGAGCGGGTGTTATGGCGTGGTGCTCGCGTTCGGGATTCGGGATTCGGGATTCGGGAATCGGGAATCGGGAATCGGGAATCGGGAATCGGGAATCGTAAGAGCGGACTTCGGGGCGCACTTGGTGGCAAGACTCTGTCTGTTTGCCATGACGACTTCACACGCCGGACGCGACCGCGCTGGCTGGCGGCCGCGTTGCCGGTAACGCTTAACCGAGCAGGGTTTCCAGTACCGCCATGCGGACCGCAACGCCGTTGGCGACCTGGCGCAGCACGCACGATTGCGCGCCGTCGGCGACGTCGTCGGTGATTTCAACGCCGCGGTTGATCGGGCCCGGGTGCAGCACGGCAGCATCGCGGCCGGCGCGCGCCAGGCGCTCGCGGGTCAGGCCGTATTGGCTGTGGTAGTGCTCCAGCGATGGCACCAGCCCCTCTTCCATGCGCTCGCGTTGCAGGCGCAGCATCATCAGCGCATCGGCGCCTTCGAGCATGGCATCGAAATCCTGACCAACCACGCAGCCGTCCAGCATGTCGTCATCGGGCAACAGGCTGGCCGGGCCGCACACGCGGATCTCGCCGGCTCCCAGGGTGCGCAGTGCATGCAGGTCCGAACGCGCCACGCGCGAATGCTTCACGTCGCCGACGATGACCACCTTGAGCTTGGAAAAGTCGGTGCCCTTGGCCTGCCGCAGGGTGAGCATGTCGAGCAGACCCTGGGTGGGGTGCGCGCTGCGGCCGTCGCCGGCGTTGATCAATGCAGTTCCCTCGCCCGCCGCGGCGGCCAGCGCTTCCACCGCGCCATCGTCGGGGTGGCGCACCACAAACCCGCGCACGCCCATCGCCTCGAGATTTTTCAAGGTGTCGCGCGCGGTCTCGCCCTTGCGGGTGGAGGACGTGGACGCATCGAAGTTGAGCACGTCCGCGCCCAGCCGCTGTGCAGCAAGATGGAACGAGCTGCGCGTGCGCGTGGACGGCTCGAAAAACAGGGTGCATACCGCCGTGCCGGCCAGCACGCTGCGCTTGCCGACGCGGCCGACCGCGGCATCGCGGATCTGACCTGCGCGATCGAGCAGCTGCAGCAATGTCGCGCGCGGCAGTCCTTCCAGGGTGAGCAGGTGACGCAGGCGTCCGTCCGAATCGAGTTGCATGGTGGTCATCGCAGGTCGGGGATCAAGGGAGAAGAGTGGCTTGGTCAGGCGCGGCCAACCAGCGTTCGACGATCACGGCGGCGGCCATGGCATCCAGCGCCTCGGCATCGCGGCGGCGCTTGCGCCCGTCGGCACGTTCGCGGGCGAACCGCTGCGCGGCTTCGACCGAGCTGGAGCGTTCGTCGATCAGCACGACCGGCAGCGCGTAGCGCTCGCGCAATTCGCGGGCAAAGGCATGCGCCCGCTTGCGTGCAGGCTGGTCCTTGTCGTCCAGCGTGAGCGGGTCGCCAACCACCAGGCCGTCGGGCCGCCATTCCTTGTGCACGCGATCCAGCGCCGCCCAGTCCGGGCCGCCGGCATGCACCTGGACGACGGCGACCGCGCGTGCACCGGCACCGAGCGCGGTACCGACCGCCACGCCAATCCGGCGCGACCCTACGTCGAAGCCCAGCACCGTGCCATCGGGGCGGATGGTGCCCGCCTCAGGCATGCCCGGAGTAATCCGTCAGCCGGAACAGGTCCACGCCGATGCGACCAGCCGCGGTCTGCCAACGATCTTCCAGCGCGGTGGCAAACAGCACATTGGCGTCCGACGGCGCGGTGAGCCAGCTGTTCTCGCCCAGTTCGAACTCCAGCTGCCCCGCGCCCCACCCCGCGCAGCCCAGCGCCACCAGCGCGTTGCGCGGGCCTTCGCCGGCCGCCATCGCTTCGAGGATGTCGCGCGAGGTGGTCAGGAACACGCCCTGCCCCACTTCCAGGCTGGAATCCCATTCGCGCGCGTCGTCGTGGATGACAAACCCGCGCTCCGGGTGCACCGGGCCGCCACTGAGCACGATCTGCTCGCACAGCTGCGCATCTTCGGTCGCGATGCCCATCTGCGACAGCACCTCGCCCAGGGTGTACTCGGAGGGGCGGTTGACCAGCACTCCCATCGCGCCGTTTTCGTCGTGCTGACAGATCAGCGCGACGCTGCGCGAAAAGGTAGGGTCCGACAGCGCCGGAAGCGCGATCAGCAGTTGGTTGGCAAGCGGCGTGGGAACAACGGACATGCCCGCATTCTAGCCGTTCGCTCCGCCGCGCGCAGAGCCGCTGCCATACTTGGCCCCGGACGTGACCCTGGAGCGCGAATGCAGACCACACCTACCGCCAGTTGCTGCCCCGCGGGCAGGCGCCCGCCGCGCCAGGCCCGCGTGGTCACCGCGACCGCGCGCCTCCCTGCAGCGAACGCCAGCCGCCGCAGTGCAACCGGGCCGCTGGCGGGCCAACGGCGTCGCCCACTGCCGGCACGGGCGCCCTCTGCCGAAGCGGTCCACGCGCGGCCGCGCTCCGGCTTGCGCGCGCGGCCACGGGCAACCATATGAGCGGCTACTGCAGCATCGCCCCCGGCCATCCGGTGCACGGGCATTACCACGATCGCGAATACGGCTTTCCACAACGCGACGAGCGCGAGCTGTTCGAGCGCCTGGTGCTGGAAATCAACCAGGCCGGCCTGAGCTGGGAGACCATCCTGCGCAAGCGCGGCAATTTCCAGCGGGCCTATGCCGGCTTCGACGTGGATACGGTCGCGGCCTATGGCGAGGCGGACATCGCTCGCCTGATGAACGATGCCGGCATCATCCGCAATCGTCTGAAGATCCGGGCAGCCATCCACAACGCCCAGGTCATCCAGACGCTGCGCCGCACGCATGGCAGCTTTGCGCAATGGCTGGATGCACAGCATCCGCGCGACAAGCCGGCCTGGGTCAAATTGTTCAAGAAGACCTTCAGGTTTACCGGTGGCGAGATCACCGGCGAATTCCTGATGAGCCTGGGTTACCTGCCCGGCGCGCATCACCCCGATTGCGCGGCGTTTGCACAGATCCAGGCGCTGTCGCCGCCATGGGCACAGACGCCCTCACCCGCGCGCACGGTCCAGCGCGGCTAGACGCCTCCTCCACGGCACAGACGAAATGCTGGGTGCATGGCTATCCGCATCGGCATTTCCGGCTGGCGCTACCCGCGTTGGCGCGGCACCTTCTATCCCAGCGGCCTGGCGCAGCGGCGCGAGCTCGAATACGCCGCGCGCTGCTTTCCAAGCGTGGAAATCAACGGCTCGTTCTATTCGCTGCAGCGGCCGGACAGCTTCCAGGCCTGGCATGACGAGACGCCGGACGACTTCGTGTTTTCGGTCAAGGGCCCGCGCTTCATCACCCACATGAAGCGCCTGCGCGACTGCGAGCAGGCGCTGGCCAATTTCTTTGCCTCCGGCGTGCTGCGGCTGGGCTCCAAGCTGGGGCCGATCCTGTGGCAGCTGCCGCCGACATTGCACTTCGACGCCACGTTGCTCGATGGATTTCTCGCCAGCCTGCCGCGCGACAGCGAGGCCGCGCTGGCGTTGGCGCGCAAACGCGACAGCGCGCTGATGCACGGGCGCAGTGCGCTTGCGATCGATCGCAAGCGGCCGATCCGTCATGCGCTGGAGGTGCGCCACGCCAGTTTCTGCGATCCCGCCTGCATGCGCCTGCTGCGCCGTCACAAGGTGGCGGTGGTGGTGGCCGACACCGCGGGCAAGTTCCCGTATCTGGAAGACGTCAGTGCGGACTTCGTCTACCTGCGCCTGCATGGCGATGCGCAGCTCTATGCCAGCGGCTACAGCGACGGCGCGCTGGACCGCTGGGCCGCGCGCATCGATGCCTGGGCGCATGGCCGCGAGCCGGACGATGCAGTCCGTGCAGGCCCGCGCGCGCTCAAACGGGCCACGCGCGATGTGTATTGCTACTTCGACAACGACATGAAGGTACACGCCCCGTTCGACGCGCGCGGCCTGCTGCAACGCCTGCACCTGCCGACCGATTGCCCGGCGCGCGCGGGCGGCATCTGACGCGTGCGCCGATCACACGCCCATGTAGCGATGCGGGCGATGGTTGAACATCAGCACCAGACTGAGCATCAAGGCGCCCAGGGCCGAATACAGCACCTTGTCCGGGGTGAGGATGGCAAATGCCACCAGCATCAACATCGCATCGAAGCTCATCTGCACCTTGCCCGCGCTCCAGCCACGCTCGCGCTGCAGGTACACGGCCAGGATGCCGATTCCGCCCAGGCTGCCGCGGTGACGGATGAAGAACAGGATGCCCAGCCCGGACAGCGCGCCGCCAACGATCGCCGAAAACGCCGTACTCATGTGCGCGTAGTCGGCCCAGCGCGGCAACAGGTTGGTCAGCGCGCCGCAAGCGCCGACTGCCGCGAAGGTCTTCAAGGTGAATTCCCAGCCCATGCGGCGCACGCTCAGCCAATAGAACGGCAGGTTGACCAGCACGAACACCAGGCCGAAATTCCAGTGCAGGGCGTAGTGCAGCAGGAACGCCACGCCGGCCATGCCGCCGATCATCAGCCCGCCCTTGGCAAAGATCGCCAGGCCCAGCGACGCGACCAGCGTCGCCAGCACCATGCCCTGGGCGTCTTCGGCCACCGAGTGGTGATACGCCTGGTCGTCGGCGACGGTCCCGGCAGAATCCGGCGGTGGCGTCAGCGGGCCGGATGTGACCACTGCACCGTCATCGGGCAACGGTTCTTGCTCCGGACGCAGATCGGAATCGGGAAGGCTCACGGGCTTGGGCACTGCAGTGGGGTGCGTTATTAGACACTATCGGCTGGCGCGGTTACATCTGAAACCGCAGCGCCCTGACGCACGCGGCATCCGGCGTCGCCGATCGGCGCGCTTACCGTGGCCGCCGACCACGCTGGCGTGCGCCACATCCCTCAGTCATCACGCGCGTGCCGGCGCGGCAGCACCGCACTGGCGGTGCCGGGCGCGCCCAGCGGGCCGCCACTGGCGTTCGACGTGCGTGCGCATCGGCACGCCCTCCGCATTGCCTCAGCGAACTTCGGCAATCTCCACGCCATCCAGGCCCTGCGACAAGGTCTTGGCATCGCCGCCCTGCGACAGCTTGATGCGCAAACGCACCTCGTTTTGCGAATCGGCGTAGCGCAAGGCGTCTTCGTAGCTGATCTCGCCGGCCTGGTAGAGCTCGAACAGGCTCTGATCGAAGGTGCGCATGCCCAGGTTGGTGGACTCCTTCATGATCTCCTTGAGCTTGTGGATCTCGCCGTCGCGGATGTAGTCCTGCACCAGCGGCGTGCCCAGCATGATCTCCATCGCCACGCGCCGGCCGCGACCATCCGGGGTCGGAATCAGCTGCTGCGCGACCACGCCCTTGAGATTGAGCGACAGATCCATCAACAGCTGGTTGCGCCGGTCTTCCGGGAAGAAGTTGATGATGCGGTCCATCGCCTGGTTGGCGTTGTTGGCGTGCAGCGTACACAGCACCAGGTGGCCGGTTTCGGCAAAGGCCACGGCGTGATCCATGCCCTCGCGGGTACGCACCTCGCCGATCATGATCACATCCGGCGCCTGGCGCAGGGTGTTTTTCAGCGCGTTTTCCCAGCTATCGGTATCAATGCCCACTTCGCGCTGGGTGATGATGCAGCCTTCGTGCTTGTGCACGAATTCGATCGGGTCCTCGATGGTGATGATGTGCCCGGTGGAATTCTGGTTGCGGTAGCCGATCATCGCCGCCAGCGAGGTCGATTTACCGGTACCGGTGGCGCCGACGAAGATGATGATGCCGCGCTTGGTCATCGCCAGCGTCTTGATCACCGGCGGCAGGCTCAGCTCTTCCACGGTGGGAATGCGCGTCTCGATCCGGCGCAGCACCATGCCCACCTGGTTGCGCTGGTAGAAGCAGCTCACACGGAAACGCCCGACCCCGGACACGCCGATGGCGAAGTTGCACTCGTGGGTCTTTTCGAACTCTTCGCGCTGCGACGGCGTCATCACGTTCAACACCAGGTCGCGGCTTTGCTGCGCGGTCAACGGTGTCTGCGTGATCGGGCTGATCTTGCCATGCACCTTGATCGCCGGCGGCATCCCGGAGGTGATGAACAGGTCCGACGCCTTCTGATGCGCCATCAGCTTGAGGAAGGAGGTGAAGTCGATGGTGCTCATGGCGTGCTCCTCGGGAGCAGGGATTCGGGAGTGGAGATTCGGGATTCGCAAGAGCGGGGTCCGGTCAGGGAAATCGCCGTTGCGAATCCCCAATCCCGAATCCCAAATCCCGGCTACTCGAATATCCGCTTGTCCTTCGCGTACTCACGCGCCTGGTTGCGCGTGATCAGGCTGCGCTTGACCAGGTCCTGCAGATGCTGGTCCAGCGTCTGCATGCCGTATTGCTGGCCGGTCTGGATCGAGGAATACATCTGCGCCACCTTGTCCTCGCGGATCAGGTTACGGATGGCCGGGGTGCCGACCATGATTTCCCAGGCGGCGGTACGGCCGCCGCCCACCTTCTTCAGCAGCGCCTGCGAAATGACCGCGCGCAGCGACTCGGACAGCATCGAGCGCACCATCGGCTTTTCGCCGGCCGGGAACACGTCGATGATGCGGTCGATGGTCTTGGCCGCCGAGCTGGTGTGCAGGGTGCCGAATACCAGGTGGCCGGTTTCCGCGGCGGTGAGCGCCAGGCGGATGGTCTCCAGGTCGCGCAATTCGCCCACCAGGATGATGTCCGGGTCTTCGCGCAACGCCGAGCGCAGCGCCTCGTTGAAGCCGTGCGTATCGCGGTGCACTTCGCGCTGGTTGATCAGGCACTTCTGCGAGGTGTGCACGAATTCGATCGGGTCCTCGACAGTGAGGATGTGGCCGTATTCGTTTTTGTTGATGTAGTCGATCATGCCGGCCAGCGTGGTCGACTTGCCCGACCCGGTCGGGCCGGTGACCAGGATCAGGCCCTGCGGCTGGTCGATCAGCTGGCGGAAGATCGGCGGGCAGCCCAGGTCTTCCAGCGTCAGCACTTCGGAGGGAATGGTACGGAACACCGCACCGGCGCCGCGGTTCTGGTTGAACGCATTGACGCGGAAGCGCGCCAGCGACGGGATCTCGAACGAAAAGTCGACCTCGAGGAATTCTTCGTAATCGCGGCGCTGCTTGTCCGACATGATGTCGTAGACCAGCGCATGCACCTGCTTGTGGTCCAGCGCCGGAATATTGATGCGGCGGACATCGCCATCGACACGGATCATCGGCGGCAGCCCTGCAGACAGGTGCAGGTCCGATGCCTTGTTCTTGACGGAAAACGCCAATAGTTCAGCGATATCCATGCGCTGCTTTTCCCCTAGGCTGCGATTGGAAGGTACTCCCCGGCCGGCAGTATAGCGTTCCGGGTGCCAGCGGGAAGCGGCCCGCCACCAGTTCAGGTCGGCACGGCCGCCCAGGGCTGAAGGCGTTGTCTTTCGGGCATGGGCGGGCCCGGCACCTGCTTGCGAACGGCTTGCCTGGCCTGGCCAACCCCGCTGCCACGCACGTCGCCTCAGCTGCGGGAACACCCCTGCGCGCCGGCCTGGGCGCACGTGCCAGGCACGCAACGCCCTGGAAGGAAGCCAGCCGCGCCGGCACACTAGCGCTCCCGTCCTTTCTGGAATGCCACGTGCCGGTTTCGTCGCTGCAGCAGATCCTCGATGCCATCCACGCCGCGGCGGCGGCGCATGCGCGCTCCGATGTCCGTCTGCTCGCGGTGTCCAAGACCAAACCCGCCGAAGCGGTGGCCGCACTGGCTGCCCAGGGGCAGCGCGCCTTCGGCGAAAACTACGTGCAGGAAGCGCAGGCCAAGATTGCTGCCCTGCGCGAGCTGGGCCTGGAGTGGCATCTCATCGGCCACCTGCAATCCAATAAGGCCGATGTCGCCAGCCAGTGTTTCGACTGGGTGCAGACGGTGGATCGCCCCAAGCTGATTCCGCTGCTGGCGCGCCACCGGCCGGACGACCGCGCGCCGTTGAAGGTGCTGATCCAGGTCAATATCGACGATGAGGACAGCAAATACGGCTGCGCCCCCGAGGCGATCGACGCGCTGGCCGAGGCCATTGCGCTGCAACCGCGTCTGCAGCTACGCGGGCTGATGGCAATCCCGGCGCCGTTCCCGGAGCAGGCGCGGCGCGCCGACGCGTTTGCGCGCATGCAATCCCTGTTCGCACAGCTGCGGCAGGCGCACCGGCAGGTCGACACCTTGTCGATGGGCATGAGCGCCGACTTCGCCGAAGCGATCGCGGCCGGTGCCACCATGGTGCGCGTCGGCACGGCGCTGTTCGGTACGCGAGCGCCGCTGACCGACACCGCCGCCTGATCTGCGCAACGCCACACCTATTCTTATGACCGGAGTGACCACGATGCCCCTGCCCGTTTCGCCTGCGCCATCGCCCGCCCACGCCGCGCCCATCGCGTTCATCGGCGGCGGCAACATGGCACGCAGCCTGATCGCCGGACTGATCCGGCAAGGCACACCGGCAGCCGACATCCGCGTCGCCGAGCCGGTCGCCGACCTGCGTGCCGCGCTGTCGCGCGATTTCGGCGTGGCGGTGGTCGCCGACGCAGAGGCGGCGGCCGACGGCGCAGCCACCTGGGTGCTCGCGGTCAAGCCACAGGTCATGCCGGCCGTGTGTGCGCAACTGGCCGACCTCGCGCAGGCACAGCAGCCGCTGCTGCTGTCGATCGCCGCCGGCATCACCGCCACGCAGCTGCAGCGCTGGTCCGGTGGCGATGTGGCAGTGGTGCGCGCAATGCCCAACACGCCCGCACTGCTTGGCGCCGGCGTGACCGGTCTGTACGCCACCGCGCGCGTGTCCGATGCGCAGCGTGCGCACGCGACCGGCCTGCTGGAGAGCGCCGGCGTCACCGTGTGGATCGAAGACGAAGCACAGATGGATGCAGTGACGGCGGTTTCCGGCAGCGGGCCGGCGTACGTGTTTCTGCTGGCCGAAGCCATGGAAGCCGCAGCGCAGGCGCAGGGCCTGCCGGCCGACACCGCACGCACGCTGGTGCTGCAAACCCTGCTCGGCGCATCGCGCATGCTCACCGAATCAGGCGAAGCACCGGAGCTGCTCCGCCGCCGCGTGACCTCGCCCAACGGCACCACGCAAGCGGCCATCGAGACCTTCCAGGCGGGCGGTTTCGAAGCGTTGACTGCCAAAGCCATCGCGGCGGCGACCGAGCGCGGCCGCAGCTTGTCGGCTGCCAACGACTAACCTCACAACAGGTCCGCGGCGGCATCGACCGCTGCGATGCCGCCGCGCGATCCGCCGGTAACGCCAACGGCAGCGACTCGCCGGCCGCATCCAGCATCGACACGGCATCGGTGCCGGTTGCGGGCCTTCAACGCACATCCCGTTCACCGTCCCTGCAATCGATGCCAATGGACGCTGCGCAGCACGCACGCAAGGCCGCTTCGCCATCGCTCGTTGCAGCGCATGCCACCCAATGCCGACCGAAGCGCAATCGATGCGTGCTCCCCATGCGCGCAAACACGCACACCTGCCTGCGCAAACCACCTGCTGCCCTGCATCAGATGCCGCACCAACACGTGCGCCGTGTGCGTCGAGCACTGCGTTTCTGTCGGCGTTTTGCGCCGCCGGTGAACGAATCCCCGTCGAAAGACGCTTTTTTCGTGTTGTTTCATGGTTTGCCTATTGGCGGCGCGCAGCAGTTGCCCTACATTTCGCGTTGCCGACTGGGTCGGCAGACCCAACACCACCAACGAATACGGAACGTATACCTCATGGCAAAAACCGCCGCTAAGAAGGCTGCCCCCAAGAAGGCAGTGAAAAAGGTCGCCGCCACCAAGACTGCGAAGCCGGCCAAGGCCGCTACGTCGGCCGCGCCGAAGCCGATCAAGGAAGCCCTGAGCAAGACCGGCCTGGTCGCCCACATCGCCGAATCCACCCAGCTGGCTCCGAAGGACGTGCGCGCCGTGCTGGCGTCGCTGGAAGCCGCTGCGCATTCCTCGTTGAACAAGAAGGGCGTCGGCAGCTTCACCCTGCCGGGCATGCTCAAGATCACCTCGGTCAACGTGCCGGCCAAGCCGAAGCGCAAGGGCATCAACCCCTTCACCAAGGAAGAGCAGATCTTTGCTGCCAAGGCCGCAACCCGTAAGGTCAAGGTTCGCCCACTGAAGAAGCTGAAAGACGCCGCGCTCTGATCCAGCGCGCATCCGGTGTCATCGGGACGGCCTTCGGGCCGTCTTTTTTTTGCGCACATCATGACGTCAATGCAGTGCCGCACCCACCACACACCTCGCTCATCGCCGCTCCCCTACCCTGGCCGGCGTCCCTGCAAGCAGCATCTTTCGTGACCTCAGCCACTCCAAGCTCCAGCCCCGCACGCCGGCTTCGCCGCTTCTTGCTGTGGATCGCCGCGCTGTGTGTCCTGGCAGTCGCCGCACGTTGGGCGTGGCAATTGCCGATCGCAACACAACTGCGCACTACCTGGGAGTTGTCGCGGATGCCACCGCCGGAGCGCCTGGCCATCCCGGTCAAGGACGTGCGTGCGCGACACATCGCCGATACGTTTGGCGCACCGCGCGGCCGCGATCGCACCCATGCAGGTGTGGACATCTTTGCGCCACGTGGCACGCCGGTCCTGGCAGCCACACGCGGCGTGGTCAGCGCCATCCGCGACCAAGGCCTGGGCGGCAAGCAGGTCTGGCTACTCGGCCCGGCGATGGAGCGCCACTATTACGCGCATCTGGACGATTGGGCTGCAGGCCTGGCGGTGGGCGATGTGGTCGAGCCTGGCACGCAGCTGGGCATGGTCGGCACCACCGGCAATGCGCGCGGCACGCCGCCGCATCTGCACTTTGGGGTCTATGGACGCAACGGTGCGTACGATCCACTGCCGCTGCTGCGTCAAATCCCACTGCCGCCTGCCGACTGAGCGCGCTGGAACACTGCGTCATGGCCCGCGCTCTCGAGCGCGCGGCGGCCTGCCCCTATGGTGGCGTCAGTCCAGGAGTGACGCGACCACCATGTCCCGAAAACGCTACCGCATTACGGTCACGCCCATCGAAAACGACGGACGCCCGTGCGACGACCGCTGCACCATCGAGTTCGAACAGCGCTCGCGGGCGGACTGGATGCGCCTGCTCGAAGAACTGCACCTGCGCCGCGACCTGAGCAGCGACGAATGCGCCGCGTTGACGGTGGGCTCGCAGCTGCTGGAGGATCTGGCCGCTCGCCCGCGCACCCAACCCAGCGACGCCCTCGACGCGTTGCGACCAAAACTGCAGCTCCTGCTCGAGCGCCTGCAACGCGTACAGCCAGGCGCCTGAGCACCTGCGCGGTGCGCTGCGCCGCTACACTGCGCGCATCGGGGATGGGGACGCGCCATGCGCTGGATTGCAATCGTCATGTCAGTGGCCGCACTTGCCGGCTGCAGTTGTCAGCGCACCGCAGAGCAGGAAATCGCGGCCCCTCCACCATCCTCGCACCAGGCTGATGCCATGGAGCAGGCGGCCATCCACGCCGCTCCGGGTACTCCAGCGCCCGCGCCTACCGAGGATCCCGACGATGCACAGGCACGCGCCGCGTTTGCAGAAGCAAGCGCCACCGTGCAGCGTTACCTGGGCGCACTGCCCGGTGAGGCACGCGCCGATGCCGATGCGCTGTGGACGGGCGGGCGCCCGGCGCCGGTGCCCGACGACGCGGTCCTGCGCGGCATGAGCGACATCCAGTCGATGCGGATCATGAACGACCCGCCGCTGCCGCTGGATCAGCAGCATCCGCCACGACAGATCGAGGTGCCCGTGCGCGTCACCGTCCGCACCCGGTCCGGCACGCAACAATTGGTGGGCGCGTACCGCTTGCAACCACGTGCCGGCAGCGACCGCTGGGAAATCTACTCGGCCACGCTGCAGCCGGTGCTGCGCTAACCCGTGGTTCACCGGCGCCGACTAAGGTTGTGTCACCTGTTGCCGGAGTCACTCGATGAAACTGCGTTCGCTTACCGGATCCGTGCTCGCCCTTGCCTTGGCACTTCCCGCCACCGGTGCCTGGGCAGCGCCGCAGATCCAGGGCCGTCAGATCAGCGTGCAGGCCAGCGACTTGCAGCAGTATCTCGGCGGCCGTTTTCCGCAGACGCACGACACGCTCGGCGGCCTGGTCGAAATGACGGTCAGCAATCCTGCGCTGTCACTGCCGCCGGGCGACCGGCTCAAGATGGCGTTCGATCTGGCCGTGGCCACTGCCGGCGGGGCGCCATCGCCGGTGGGCAACGTGACCCTGACCAGCGCGCTGCGCTACGACGTCGCCAAGCAAGGCTTCTATCTCGACCAGCCCAGCATCGACGATTTCCGGCCGGCCCATGCCGGTGCAAAACTCGACCACAGCACCCGGCAGCTGCTCAACACCTGGCTGGCGGACTATGCGCGCAAGGAACCGATTTACCGCATCGACCCGTCGATCGCGGCGGTGATGGGCGCCGTCCAGGTGGAATCGGTCGGCATCCAGAATGGGCGGGTCGCCGTCAACTTCAACCAGAACATCGAACAGCTGGTGCCGGCGGCGGCACTCTCGGGCAAATAAGCCGCACGCTGCGACGTGCAGTGCCGGTCAACCTGCCCTGCGCAACGCAGCGTCCACACAAAGGCCCGACGCATCAGCGCCGGGCCTTTATATGCGTGCTGCCACCGGCTACGCGCTCGCCCCTAAGCGGATAGCGCCTTAGCGACGGCGGCGCTGAACGCCGGAATGTCGTCCGGCTTGCGGCTGGTGATCAACTGCCCGTCCACCACTACTTCGGCGTCCTGCCAGCGCGCGCCGGCATTGGTCAGATCGGTCTTGACCGACGGCCAGGAGGTGACGTTGCGGTCGCGTACCAGGTCGCTCTCCAGCAACAGCCATGGACCATGGCAGATCGCGGCCACTGGCTTGTGCGCCGTAGCGAAGGCGCGAATGAAGGCAATCGCCTGCGCATCGGTGCGCAGCGTATCGGGATTGAGCACGCCGCCGGGCAGGACCAGGGCGTCATAGCTGTTCGGCGTTGCCTGTGCGAGCGACCGGTCGACGGCGACCGAATCGCCCCAATCGGTATGGTTCCAGGCACGGATCGTGGCGCTGTCGCCTGGCGCGATCACATCGACCTTGGCGCCCCAGGATTCCAGCAGGCGCTTGGGCTCCGTCAGCTCGGATTGTTCGAAACCATCGGTCGCCAGCACGGCGACGGTTTTGCCAGAGAGCGAATACGACATGTGTGGGCTCCTCCTCAAAGAAGCCCGCACCCTAGGCAGCGTGCCGTTGCGCACCTGTGAACCGATGTATGCGGCGCGTCAGCGCGCGGTGTCCGCCGTGCGGTCAGCGCTTGGGCTGCAGCATTGTGCCCGTGCAGTTCTTGGAGCCGCAGCGGCATTCCCAGATCTTCTTCAGACGCGGGGTGTGGCGCTCGCTCAAGGTGATGCCGTAGTTGTAGGTGAGTTCCTCGCCGGCCTTGATGGCGCGCTTGGCCTCGATGAAGATCTTGTCCTTGCGACGGTCGTCGCCTTCGGCTTCCTCGATCACCGCTTCGCAATTGGGATTGCAGCTGTGGTTGATCCAGCGTGCGACGTTGCCTTCGTAGTTGGCGTCCAGCACGTAATCGTCGCTGAGCGTGAACAGGAAGGTGTGGCCGCTTTCCACATCGCCGGTATCGTCTGCATCCACTTCGGCATGCGTGCGCAAGCGTCCCTTGT
This sequence comes from Xanthomonas sp. WHRI 6106, assembly GCF_040202405.1. NCBI lineage: Bacteria > Pseudomonadati > Pseudomonadota > Gammaproteobacteria > Lysobacterales > Lysobacteraceae > Xanthomonas > Xanthomonas sp. WHRI 6106. Next base: position 41,069 of record NZ_JBEGFC010000002.1, read on the forward strand.
ATTGAATGATGCGCTCGCCCTTGCGGAGCGGGGCGAGGGCGAACATGCCATTGCCGTGGATACGTGACTTGCGGGCGGCAACTTTGCGCGACATGTAAGGGTCCGGTGAGGGGGCCGCTCATTGTGACCGCAGCGCGCTCATGCGCCAAGCACAAGCGCACCCGCTGCCGCAACGCCGGGTGCTTGCCGGGGGCTGAACCGGGCAGTTGGCCCTGTCCGCGCCAAAAGAGTACAATTTCGGTCCGCTTTAAGGTATTCCGTCCTTCATGTTGCGCGTCACCAAACTCACCGATTACGCCACTGTCGTGCTGACCGTGCTTGCCGCCCGGTGTGGCGAGGTCCTCAGCGCCAGCGAGCTGGCCGAACAGGCAGGCCTGGAAGCGCCGACCGTGAGCAAGATCCTCAAGCCGTTGTCGCAGGCCGGTCTGGTCGAAGGCCTGCGCGGCGTGCATGGCGGCTACCGACTGGCGCGCGCGGCCAGCCAGATCACCCTGGTGGAAATCGTCGAGGCCATGGAAGGCCCGTTGGCGATTACCGAATGCAGCCAGGACCATAGCCAGTGCGGCATCGCGCAGACCTGCGGGGTGCGCTCCAACTGGCGCCTGATCAACGACGTGGTCGGCGACGCCTTGCGTCGGGTCACGCTCGCGCAGATGTTGCAGCCCCTCTCTCTCCCTGGCGACAGCCGTCGGCGTTCCATCGCCGCACGCGTCGCGACCACCTGACCTGTAGGCAGCCCGATGGCCACCGAACTAGCTCCCCCGCAGAACGCACAGATCCTCGAACGGCTGGGCCGACGTTACGACGCCGGCTTCATCACCGCGATCGAGTCCGATTCGCTCCCGCCCGGCCTGGACGAAGACACCATCATCGCGCTGTCGGCCAAGAAGGACGAGCCGCAATGGATGACCGACTGGCGGCTGGAGGCGTATCGCCACTGGCTGAAGATGCCGATGCCGGAGTGGGCGAAGTTGAACATCGCGCCGATCGATTTCCAGGCATTGAGCTATTACTCCGCACCCAAGGGCCCGAAGTACGCATCGCTGGACGAGGTGCCCAAGGAACTGCTCGACACCTACGACAAGCTCGGGGTACCGCTGCACGAGCGTGCCAAGCTGGCCGGCGTTGCAGTGGACGCAGTGTTCGATTCGGTCTCGGTCGGCACCACGTTCCGCAAGGAGCTGGCCGAAAAGGGCGTGATCTTCTGCTCGATGTCCGAGGCCATCAAGGAACATCCTGAGATCGTCCGGCAGTATCTGGGCAGCGTGGTGCCGGTGGGCGATAACTACTTCGCCGCGCTGAACTCGGCCGTGTTTTCCGATGGCAGCTTCGTGTTCATTCCCAAGGGTGTGCGTTGCCCGATGGAGCTGAGCACCTATTTCCGTATCAATGCCGGCCACACCGGCCAGTTCGAGCGCACCTTGATCGTGTGCGAGGACAAGGCCTACGTGTCGTACCTGGAAGGCTGTACTGCGCCGATGCGCGATGAAAACCAGCTGCATGCGGCAGTGGTGGAGCTGGTGACGCTGGAAGATGCCGAGATCAAGTATTCGACGGTGCAGAACTGGTATCCGGGCGACGAGAATGGTGTTGGCGGCATCTACAACTTCGTGACCAAGCGTGCCGAATGCCGTGGCGCGCGCAGCAAGGTGACCTGGACCCAGGTCGAAACCGGCTCGGCCATCACCTGGAAGTACCCGTCGTGCGTGCTGCTTGGCGACGATTCGGTGGGCGAGTTCCATTCGGTCGCGCTGACGCACCACCGTCAGCAGGCCGATACCGGCACCAAGATGATCCACATCGGCAAGCGCACCAAGAGCAAGATCGTCAGCAAGGGCATCAGCGCCGGGCGCGGGCAAAACACCTATCGCGGCCTGGTCAAGGTGGACCGCAACGCCGATGGCGCACGCAACTACACCCAGTGCGATTCGCTATTGATCGGCAAGCAATGCGGCGCGCACACCTTCCCCTATATCGAGGTGAAGAACCCGGGCGCCACGGTCGAGCACGAGGCCACCACGTCCAAGATCAGCGACGACCAGCTGTTCTATTGCCGCGCGCGCGGCATCAGCCAGGAAGACGCGGTGTCATTGATCGTCGACGGCTTCTGCAAGCAGGTGTTCCGCGAGCTGCCGATGGAGTTCGCGGTGGAAGCCAAGAAGCTGCTGGAAGTCTCCCTGGAAGGCAGCGTCGGCTGACACTGCCTGCAGGGATTCGGCATTGGAGATTGGAGATTCGCAAAGTCTCGCTCCCTGCCATCCTGACTCTTCTGCTGTTACCAATCCCAAATTTCGAATAACCAATCCCATGCTTACGATCAACAACCTCCACGCCAGCATCGCCGGCAAAGACATTCTCAAGGGCCTGTCGCTGGACATCCAGCCGGGCCAGGTGCACGCCATCATGGGGCCCAACGGCGCGGGTAAATCCACGCTGGGCAATGTGCTGGCCGGGCGCGACGGCTATGAGGTCAGCGCCGGCAACGTGCAGTTCGAAGGCAAGGACCTGCTCGACCTGCCGCCGGAAGAACGCGCCGCCGCCGGCCTGTTTCTGGCCTTCCAGTACCCGGTGGAAATCCCCGGCGTCAACAACACCTACTTCCTGCGCGCCGCACTCAATGCACAGCGCAGGGCACGTGGCGAGGACGAGCTGGACTCGATGCAGTTCCTCAAGCTGGTGCGCCAGAAGCTCGCCGTACTGCATCTGAAGGACGAGCTGCTGCATCGCGGCGTCAACGAAGGGTTCTCCGGCGGCGAAAAGAAGCGCAACGAGATCTTCCAGCTGGCGGTGCTCGAACCCAAGCTCGCCATCCTGGACGAGACCGACTCCGGCCTGGACATCGATGCGCTCAAGAGCGTGGCCGACGGCGTCAACGCATTGCGCTCGCCGGAGCGCTCGTTCCTGGTGATCACCCACTACCAGCGCCTGCTCGACTACATCAAGCCGGACGTGGTGCATGTGCTGGCCGAAGGCCGCATCGTGCAGAGCGGCGGCCCGGAGCTGGCGCTGGAACTGGAAAAACACGGCTATCACTTCCTCAAGGACCGTGTCGTGCCCGAGGTTGCCGCCTGATGAGCGCCCTGCTCGACTCCCTGGCACGCGGCTTCTGCGGTGACGATGCGCGCCGCGCCGAGCTGGATGCCGCGCTGCAGGCCGGTCTGCCCGGCCCGCGCGCCGAAGCATGGAAGTACACCTCGCTGCGGCAGCTGGAACGGCGCAGTTTCCACCCGGCGCCACTGGTACCGACCTTGGTCGATGCCGCCGTGCTGGACGACATTCCGACGCCACGGCTGGTATTCGTCAATGGACGGCCGTCGGCGGCGCTCAGTGAGGTGGCGAGCCTGCCGGACGGTGTACAGCTGGACACCCTGTCCGCCTCGATCGCCGCAGGCGATGACGCGCAGCATCTGCTCGGCCGTCGTTTCGAGGGCAGCGACGAGATCTTCGCCCGCCTCAATGCCGCGCTGGCCGACGAAGGCGTAGTGGTGCGTGTGCGCGACGGCGCGCAGATCGCGCTGCCGCTGCACCTCGTCTTTGTCAGCGTGGCCGGCGAGCACGATCTGTCCTGGCATCACCGCCATCTGATCGAACTGCGGGCCGGCGCAGCACTGAGCGTGGTCGAACACCATCTGCACGTCGGCGACGCGGCGCACCTGGACAACAGCGTGATGCATGTGCACCTGGGTCAGGACGCGGCGCTGTCGCATGCCCGCGTGCAAGCCGACAGCGCGCAAGCGACCTCGCTGCTGCGCACCGATGCCGTGCTCGCGCGCGATGCACGCTACCAGCGCGTGGATCTGGAACTGGGCGCCGGCCTGTCGCGGCACGAGCTCAACGTGCGCCTGGAAGGCAACAATGCACGGCTCACCGCCAACGGCGTGTTGCTGGGCAACGGCCGCCGCCATGTCGACACGCGCCTGGGCATCGACCATATCGCCCGCGATACCGCCTGCGAGCTGGTGTGGCGGGGTGTCGGCGCCGACCGCAGCCGCCTGGTGTTTCATGGCGGCATCCATATCCGGCCCGGCGCCGACGGCACCGACGCGCGGCTGTCCAACAAGAACCTGTTGCTGTCTGCCAACGCCGAGATCGACACCCAGCCGGTGCTGGTGATCGATGCCGATGAAGTGCAGGCTGCGCATGGCGCCACGGTCGGCCAGCTTGACGAAAACGCCTTGTTCTATTTGCGCTCCCGCGGCCTGCCGCAGGCCGAGGCACAGCGCCTGCTCAGCGCCGCGTTTTGCCACGAGCCGCTACGGGTTCTGCCTACGGCGTTGAGCGCCGTGCTGGCCTTGCAGCTGGACCGCGCCCTGAATTCGGCAGGTGTGGCATGAACGCGCCTGCCGTCGCTGCGGGTAGCGCCCCGGAGTGGGAGCGCGTCCGTTCTGACTTTCCGCTGCTGATGCGGCAGGTGCACGGCAAGCCGCTGATCTACTTCGACAACGCCAACACCGGGCAGAAGCCGCTGCAGGTCATCGCGGCCACCGATGAGTTCTATCGCCGTCAGAACGCCAACGTCAGCCGCGCCGTGCACGCGCTCGGCAGCGAAGCCACCGACGCGTTCGAGGGCGCCCGCAGCAAGCTGGCGCGCTTTCTCAACGTGCGCGCCGACGAGCTAGTGCTGTGCAGCGGCACGACCTTCGCAATCAATCTGGTCGCTTATTCCTGGGCCTTGCCGCGCCTGGGCGCCGGCGATGTGATCCTGATCTCGCGCATGGAACACCATGCCAACATCGTGCCGTGGCAGCTGGTGGCCCAGCGCACCGGCGCTACCATCCGTGTGGCCGAAATCACCCCCGATGGCGCGCTGGATCTGGACGCCTTGCGCAAGGCGATGACGCCCGAGGTCAAGCTGCTGGCGATCACGCATGTGTCCAATGTGCTGGGCACGGTCAATCCGGTGCGCGAGATCTGCCGCGAGGCGCGCAAGCGCGGCATCGTCAGCGTGGTGGACGGCTCGCAGGCGGCGCCGCATCGGCGTATCGATGTGGCCGGCATCGGCTGCGATTTCTATGCCATCACCGGCCACAAGATGTGCGGCCCCACCGGTACCGGCGCGTTGTGGGCACGCCGCGAACATCTGCAGGCCATGCCGCCATTTCTGGGCGGCGGCGAGATGATCAAGGAAGTGAGCTTCGAGAACACCGTTTTCAACGATGCCCCGCACAAGTTCGAAGCCGGCACGCCCAACATCGCCGGTTTCATCGGCCTGGGCGCGGCCGTGGAGTATCTGGAGTCGATCGGTCTGGACCACGTGGAAGCGCGCGAAGCCGAACTGCTGGCGCACTTCACCGAAGAGCTGCAGCGGATCGACGGCCTGCGTATCTTCGGCACCACGCCGGACAAGGCGGCCGTGGTGTCGTTCCTGATCGACGGCGCACATTCGCACGACCTGGCCACCCTGCTCGACCTGGAGGGCGTCGCGGTCCGCTCCGGCCAGCACTGCGCGCATCCGCTGCTGCAGTACTACGGTGTTGCGGCCACCTGCCGCGCCTCGCTGGCGTTCTACAACACGCACGACGAGATCGAGCGCTTTGTTGCGGCATTGAAGAAGGTACGGACGTTGCTTGGGTGAGTTGATTGTCGGGATTGGGGTTGGGATTCGTGGGAACCGTGTTCCCTGAGATCCGCGTTGCAGTTCCTTCTCCCATCGGGAGAAGGTGCCCCGAAGGGGCGGATGAGGGTACGTGCAAAGCCTGGCGTTGTTCGACTGCACGAGCGCTTCGCTCCGTACCCTCACCCCAACCCCTCTCCCGGGGGGGAGAGGGGCTCGCTTCTGCTTCCTCCGGCTTTGCCTGCACTGGTTGCGGATGGCCCAGCAGATCCTGCGTGCATTGCGGGGCTGCCATACATGTCTACATGCAACCGACCAAGCACCAGCGAACCCCGAATCACCCATTCCCGATTCCCGCTAAACTGCCCCCCATGCAGACCACCACTTTCCGCACCGCCACCGTTGATGACATCGACGCCCTTGTCCAGTTGGTGACCTCGGCCTATCGCGGCGACAGCAGCCGCGTGGGCTGGACCACGGAGGCCGACATTCTCGATGGCGCGCGTATCGATCCTGCAGTGCTGCGGCAGGACATCCTGCGTGAACGTAGCCTGGTGTTGCTGGTCGAGCAGGATGGCCGGCTGGTGGCGTGTGCCCACATCGCCGACGATGCGGGCGCCGGGTATTTCGGCATGTTCGCGGTCGACCCGACACTGCAGGGCAGCGGCCTCGGCAAGACATTGCTGGCCGAGGGCGAACGTATCGCCGCCACCGAATGGCAGCTGCCGGTCATGCGCATGACCGTGATCGATGTGCGCAACGAACTCATTGCCTTTTATGAGCGCCGCGGCTATCGCCGCACCGGCATCCTCAAGCCATTTCCGTACGGCGACGAACGCTTCGGCGTGCCGCTGCGTCAGGATCTGCGCTTCGAAGTGCTGGAAAAACCGCTGGACGGCGCATCCCCGTGAGCGAGACGTGGACCTTTGTCTGCGCCAGCGCAGCCTTGCTGCCCGGCGAACTGCAAACCGTGTGGGATGAAGTGACCGACGCGCCCATCGTGGTGTTCAACCTCGACGGCGAGCTGTACGCGCTGGAAGACCGCTGCAGCCATGAGGACTACGAACTGTCGCCCGGCAGCTTCGACCCGGTGGCCGGCACCATCGAGTGCCAGCTGCATAGCGCGCGCTTCGATATCCGCGACGGCCGCCCGCTGTGTGCACCCGCGTACACTGCCGTGCCCAAGTTTCCGGTCAAGCGCGAGCACGACGGCATCTGGACCCGCGACGACCGCTGAGGCGACCCGCAACCCCACGCTAGCGCCCGCCATCGGCGGACAGCGTGCGCCGTCGATCGGCGAAGATTGCAAAGAAGAATGATTTGCATTTAAGATCGCAGCCCTTCAGGTCTTCTTAACATCTGACCTGCCTGCGACCCCATGCGCCCTGCCCTGCCCGACACCTCTGATCCGCCTGTTGCCGGCCTGCGCTTTTCAGCGCCGCGCCGCCGCGCGTGTGGTGGCAGCCGGCGGGTCGCGGTGGGCTAGCGGCGGCGTTCGACCCTTCCCGCATCCGCCGAGCCATCGCCAGGCCGGAGCATCGCTTTCCTTTTCGAGACATCTCATGACTCCCAGGATTTCCCCGCTCACCTCGGCCGTGCTGTTGACGCTGTCCGCCCCCGCCCTTGCCCAACCTGGCGACGCGCCGGCCCCTCCGGGTGCAGTGGATCTGGATGCCATCCGGGTACAGCAGGAACGTGCGCAGAAGCCGTCCTCGCCCAAGTACACCGAAGCCCTGCGCGATACGCCGCAGACCATCACCGTGGTCACCAAGCAGACCATGGACCAGCAGAATCTGCTGTCCTTGCGCGATGTGCTGAGCACCCTGCCCGGCATCACCTTCGGTGCGGGCGAAGGCGGCGGCGGCTATGGCGACAGCATCAACCTGCGCGGCTTCACGGCAAGCAGCGACATCACCACCGACGGCGTGCGCGACAGCGCGCAATACAGCCGCAGCGATACCTTCAACCTGGAAGCGGTGGAGCTGATCAACGGCGCCAATTCGGCCATGTCCGGTGCCGGCTCGGTCGGCGGCAACATCAATCTGGTGACCAAGACGGCCGGCCAGGGCGACTTCACCAACGTGCTGATCGGTGGCGGCAGCGACCGCTACGGCCGCCTCACCGTCGACAGCAACCACGACTTCGACAACGGCGCCGCCGTGCGACTGAACGCGATGGGCCACACCCAGGACGTGCCGGGCCGCGATGAAGAATTCCGTCACCGCTGGGGCTTTGCGCCGTCGGTGGCCTTCGGCCTGGGCTCGGACACCCGCTTCACCCTGAGCTACCTGCACCAGCACGACAACAACCTGCCGCAGTACGGCGTGCCGTTTGCGCTCAGCCCGTTCAACGACGGCCCGCTGCCGGGCGTGGACCGCGAAACCTATTACGGCTATCGCAACACCTCGCGTCAGGAGATCGACGTCGACATGCTCACCGGCGTGCTGGACATGGACTTCAGTGACACCTTCAAGCTGCGCAGCCTGGCGCGTCTGCAGCGGGTGGACCAGAGCCTCAATGCCACCGCGCTGCAGGGCACCTGGTGCCTGCCCGATGGCACCGACCCGTACACCGGTCGCGCCTGCGTCGGCCAGCCGCCCGCCACCTGGAACCCGAACAGCGGCCCGCGCGGCCTGGTGCGCGAGACCGAGAATTTCATTGCGCACAGCCAGACCGATCTGACCGCCACGCTGCGTACCGGCGCCATCGAGCATCGCATCGTCGCCGGCGTGGCCTTCAGCAAGGAAGACTTCGAGCTGGACAGCGGTACGACCTTCCGCAATGCCGACGGCTCCACCACGGGCATCACCTACCCGCTGCAGAGCTTCGACAATCCGTACAACATCTGGACCGGCCCGCAGAACTATTTCCGCACCGCTCACAGCAAGGGCAGCCTGACCAACCAGGCGATCTACCTGTTCGATACGCTGCAGTTCAACGAGCAGTGGATGCTCAATGTCGGCGGGCGCTACGAGCACAACGAAGGCGATAGCACCACCTACACCGTCAACGCCGCCGGTGGCATCACCGGCGTTGCCGCAGGTTTCCCGGCCGGCAACGAAGAAGACCTGTTCTCCTACCGTGCCGGCCTGGTGTTCAAGCCGGTCGACAACGCCAGCCTGTATCTGTCCTACGCCAACAGCAAGACGCCCTCCAAGGCGTCGGTCAACGGCTCGTGCACGCCGATCGCCAGCGCCACCGCCGGTGCCAACTGCAATGTCGCGCCGGAAACGGCGGTCAACATCGAACTCGGCGGTAAATGGGACGTACTGGATGAGCGCCTGGCGCTGACCGCGGCGGTATTCCGCAACGAACGTGAGAACTACAAGGTCAACAGTGGCGACCCGCTGATTACCGAGCAGGTCCTGGACGGCAAGGCGCGCGTGGACGGCATCGCGCTGGGTGCGGCCGGCTACCTAACCGACCGCTGGTCGATCTTCGCCAATTACACCTTCCTGGACAGCGAAGTGCTGCAGAGCGTGTCCAATCGCACCGCCAGCCTCACCGGCGATCCGGTCGCCGGACGCGAACTGGTGCAGACCCCGCGCAATGCCGGCAACATCTGGACCACCTATTCGCTCAACCAGTGGACCTTTGGTTATGGCGTCACCTATCAGGGCGGCTTCTATCCGAACAATGCGTCGGGCGCGGCCTACATCAAGACCGACGATTACTGGGTGCACCGGGCGATGGTCGGCCTGCGCGTCAACGACTGGCTCAGCCTGCAGTTGAACGTCAACAACCTGTTCGACAAGGAGTACTACACCAGCGTGCGCAACAACCTGACCGCCAATGCCGCAGGCACCGTCACCGCCGGAAACGGCTGGGCATTGCCGGGCGACGGCCGCTCGGCAGTATTGAACGCCACCTTCAGTTTCTGACCCCCGGCACGCCGTCCGGCTGGCACGGACGGCGTGGAGAACACCGCATGTTGCTGCCCATTCCCGATGTGTTGACGCCCGCGCAGCTGCACACGTTGCGCGCGCGACTGGACGCGGCCGATTGGGCAGACGGCCGCATCACCGCCGGCCACCAATCGGCACAGGCCAAGGACAATGCGCAGCTGCCCGAAGACAGCGCGGTGGCGCGCGACGCCAGTGCGCTGGTGCTGGAGGCACTCTCGCGCAGCAGCACGTTCTTTTCGGCGGCATTGCCACGCCGGATCTATCCGCCGTTGTTCAACCGCTACAGCGGCGGGCAGTCGTTCGGCTATCACGTCGACAACGCGGTACGGTACGACCGCAGTCGCGGTGGCGCCGAACCGGTACGTACCGATGTGTCGGGCACGCTGTTTCTCAGCGACCCGGATAGTTACGACGGTGGCGAGCTGGTGATCGAAGATACCTACGGCACCCAGTCGGTCAAGTTGCCGGCCGGGCACCTGGTGATCTACCCCGGCACCAGCCTGCACAAGGTGATGCCCGTGACGCGCGGTACGCGGGTGGCGTCGTTCTTCTGGACCCAGAGCATGCTGCGCGACGACGCGCAGCGCCGCCTGTTGTTCGAACTGGATGTCTCGATCAGGCGCCTCACACAAGACACGCCCGGCCATCCGTCGCTGGTCCAGCTCACCGGCGTCTATCACAACCTGCTGCGGCAATGGGCCGATGTCTGAGCCTGCACTGGACCCTGCGCAGTGGATCGGCCTGCTGCGCACGCAGCCGGACCAGGCTGTCGCGTTGCTGCGCAGGGCCGCGGCCGGTCACGATGCGAATGCGCAACTGCTGCTCGCCCAGATCTATGCCGAAGGGCGCGGCATCGCCGCAGACCCAGCCCTGGCAATGCTGTGGTACGAAGTGGCCGCCAATGGCGGGCATCCGGAGGCGATGAATCAACTGGGCCGCTGCCATGAGCTGGGGTTTGGCACTGCCGCCAACGAGATGCTGGCGGCCTTGTGGTACCGCCGCGCCGCCGAGCACGACCTGGTGTGGGGCATGTACAACCTGGCGCATCTGCACGCCTCCGGCCGGGGTGTGGCGCAGGACCATGCGCAGGCCCTGGCGCTGTATCGCCGCGCGGCCGAGCGTGGCCACGCCAAGTCGATGAACTTTCTGGCGCGTTATCTCGACCAGGGCCTGGCCTGCAGCCCCGATCCGCTGGCCGCGCGCCACTGGTATCGCCGCTCCGCCGAAGCCGGCGATTTCCGTGGCCAGGCAAGCTATGCCACCTTGCTGGCAGACAGTGGCGAACTGGATCTGGCCGAACAGTGGATGCGTCGCGCCATCGCCGGGGGACACGCCGGCTTCCTGCGTCAGCTCACGCCGGTGCTGGCCAATGCACCGCAGCCGCGCCTGCGCGCAATGCTGGGCCAGGCGGCCCTGCGGCAGGCGCACCTGCAGCCGTCCGCTCCTGCGGACGTGGCATAGACCCGCATGTCCACCTCGAACGACGCCGTCGCCAACGCCCAGCAACGCCGCGGATTCTGGTTGCGCATGCTGCATCAGTGGCACTGGATCAGTTCGGCGTTGTGCCTGATCGGCATGCTGCTGTTTACGCTCACCGGGCTGACCCTGAATCACGCTGCACGCATCGAAGCCAGCCCATCGACCGAGCAGCGCGCACTGACCCTGCCGCCTGCGCTGCTGACCACCCTGGGCGACAGGCCAGAGGGGGGCGACGCACCACTGCCGCCACGCGTGGCGCATTGGCTGGAGCGCGAGCTGGACACCGGCATCGGCGCGCGCAGCGGCGAGTGGTCCGCGGACGAGGTGTACGTGGCCCTGCCCCGCCCAGGCGGCGATGCCTGGTTGAGCCTGGACCGCCACACCGGCGCGATCGAATACGAATCCACTACGCGTGGCGCGATCGCCTACCTCAACGACCTGCACAAGGGCCGTAACGCGGGGCCGGCCTGGGGCTGGTTCATCGACGTGTTCGCCATCGCCTGCCTGGTGTTCTGCATCACCGGCCTGTTCCTGCTGCACCTGCATGCCCGTCAGCGCAGCATGACCTGGCCGCTGGTCGGCCTTGGCCTGCTGGTGCCGCTACTGCTTGCCTTGCTGTTGATCCACTGACCCTCGTTACCGGAGACGATCATGCGCGCCACCCTGACCATCGCCCTGAGCGGCCTGCTCGCCATGCCGGCGTATGCGGCCACGCTCGACATCAACGTCGAAATCCCCAAGCTCAATGTCGCCGAATATCACCGCCCTTATGTGGCGATCTGGCTGGAAGGCGCCGATCAGAAAGTCGCGGCCAACCTGGCGGTCTGGTACCAGTCCAAGGACACCGCCGAAGGCCACGGCACCAAGTGGCTGCCGGACCTGCGCCAGTGGTGGCGCAAGAGCGGCCGCACCCTGACCGTGCCGGTCGATGGCGTGACCGGCCCGACCCGCCCGGCCGGCGCGCACGCGCTGTCGTTCTCCGACACCAAGGGCGCGCTGAAGGCGCTGCCGGCCGGTCAATACACGCTGGTGGTGGAGGCCGCGCGCGAAGTCGGCGGGCGTGAGTTGGTCAAGGTGCCTTTCACCTGGCCGGCCACGTCTGCGCAATCCGCCAAGGCCAGCGGCAGCAGCGAGCTGGCCACGGTCAGCCTGACTGCCAAACCGTGATGCGCGAGCGCGCCGCGGCCAGGCATGCAGCGGCGCGCAGGACGCACGCGGTTTCCTCGCAGCAAACACGCTCTACCTCGCCGGCCTATTGCCCCCGCAGCGCCGCAGCGCGCTGCTCAACCACGCGCCCCATCGACCTGATCGTCTTCAAGGAGTTGTCATGACACGTTCGCTCGCCCTGATCGCCATGCTTGCCGCACTTCCTGTCAGCGCGCTGGCCCACAAGGCCTGGCTGCTGCCTTCGCAGACCGTGCTGGCCGGCGAAGCCCCGTGGATCACCGTCGATGCGGCGGTGTCCAACGACCTGTTCTACTTCAATCACGTGCCGCTGCGCCTGGACAACCTGAGCATCACTGCGCCGGACGGCAGCACGCTCAAGCCGGAAAATCCGGCAACCGGCAAATACCGCAGCGTGTTCGACCTGCAACTCACCCAGCCGGGCACCTACAAGCTCGGCATCGTCAACGCCGGCCTGTTCGCCAGCTGGAAGGAAGACGGCAAGCCCAAGCGTTGGCGCGGCAACGAAGCCAGCTTCGCCACCGACGTGCCGAAAAATGCGCAGGAGCTGCAGGTCTCGCAATCGCTCAACCGCGTAGAGACCTTCGTTACCCGCGGCGCTCCCACCACCACCGTATTCAAGCCCACCGGCAAGGGCATCGAGCTGCTACCGGTCACCCACCCCAACGATCTGGTGGCCGGCGAAGCGGCGCAGTTCACCCTGCAGCTGGATGGCAAGCCGGCAGCCGGCCTCGAGATCGAAATTGTGCGAGGCGGCACCCGCTATCGCGATGCGCAACATGAAATCAAGCTCAAGACCGACGCCAAGGGCAACTTCAGCGTGACCTGGCCGGAAGCGGGCATGTACTGGCTGGAGACCACCAGCGAAGACACAAGGACCTCGCTGCCGCAGGCCAAGCAGCGTCGCCTGGGCTATGTGGCAACGCTGGAAGTGCTGCCGCAATAAGAGCGGCTGACGCCATTGCTGCGCACCAGCTGGCAGACGCGGTCGGTGCTCGGCATCTGCGTGTCCTCGTGCACTTTCGGCTCATGTGCAGGGCCAATGCCCACCTGGCGACTGCTTGCTAGCTTTCTTGGCCGCAGTGACGGCAGCGCGCGCAACGGTTCTGGTGACATACCAGGACCGTGCACGAGGGAGCCGTCGCCCCGCGCTACCGTCCGCGTCGCAACGGTCCACGCCGGGATGCTGGAAGGATGCGCACAGCAGAGGGCATTGATCGCCGAACCGCCAGCATGCGGATGCAATCGGCTGCGCCGCACCTCACCATGGCGTTCCTGTCGCAGCGCCCGCCCACCAGTCCACGTATGAACTCACCGATTCCCGCAGACGCAACGCTTGCCACCCTGGGCGGCCGCAGCATGGGCACCACCTGGAGCGTGAAGCTGGTGGCGCCACGCGCGCGCGACCTGCATCCCCTGCATGCAGGCATCCAGACTGCGCTCGACCGGGTGGTGGCGCAGATGAGCACCTGGGAAGCGGGCTCGGACATCAGCCGCTACAACCGTGCTGCTGCGGGAGGCTGGCATCCCTTGCCCGAGGATTTCCAGCGCGTGCTGCACGCCGCACTGCAGATCGCGCAGGCCAGCGGTGGCGCGTTCGATCCGACCATCGGGCCGCTGGTCGAGCTGTGGGGTTTTGGCCCTTCCGGCGGCCGGCGACGCGTGCCCTCCCCCGAGCAGATCGCATTGGCCAGCCTGCGTTGCGGGTGGCAGCGACTGGAGCTGGATGGCCAGCGGCTGCTGCAGCCAGGTGCCGTCGCGCTGGACCTGTCCGGCATCGCAAAGGGATACGGCGTGGATTGTGTGCACCACGCGCTGATCAAGGCCGATATCGCCAGCGCCCTGATCGAGGTCGGCGGCGAGTTGTTCGGCTATGGACGCAAGCCCGATGGCAGCGCCTGGCGCGTGCTGGTCGAATCCGCGCCCGATGAAGAGGCTGGCGCTGCACTGCCGCCCCGCGTAGTCGCCCTGGACGGACTGGCCGTGGCCACCTCCGGCGATCGCTGGCACCGTTTCGACGCGGACGGAACGCGCTACACGCACACGCTGGACCCGCGCACGGGTTCCCCGATCGCGCATGCGCCCGCTGCCGTGACCGTGCTCGCGTGCGATGCGATGCATGCCGATGCCTGGGCCACTGCAATGACCGTCCTTGGCGCCGATGCCGGGCTGGCCTACGCACGCAACGCCAACCTGGCCGTGCGCTTTCTGACCCGACAGGACGGCGCCCTGAGCGAAGCGATGAGCCCCGCGTTCGAGCAGCACCTGGCGGCGTCGTGAGCGGCACACCTGCCCGCATCTGGTTTGGCAATGGCGCGCTGCTGCTCGCCCTGGCCGCGCTGGGCGCATGGTTTGCCAGCCTGCATGCTGGCACATGGTGGAGCGCGCCCACTCCGCATCGCTGGCAGTGGGCCGGCCTTGGCGTGGCGAGCTATGCAGGATTGTGCACCGCCATCTTCCTCCGCCGCCGCACCCGGACCGGTGCGCCGCACGGGCGCGGCAGCAGCCTGCTGATCGCGTGGGCAAGCCAGACCGGGTTCGCACGCGAGCTTGCCGAACGCAGCGCAGCGGCATTCCAGTTGGCAGGCATTGGCGCCCACGCGTTGCCGCTGGAGGCGGTCAGTGCGGAGCAACTGGCGCGCGTACCGCGGTTGTTGTGCATCGTCAGCACCACCGGCGAGGGCGATGCGCCGGATCACGCACAGGTAGCAGAGCGCGACTGGCTCAGCGACGACGGGCAGGATCTGGCAGCCGTGCAGTACGCGGTGCTGGCACTGGGCGATCGGCGATACGCGCAGTTCTGTGCGTTCGGTCGTCGCCTCGATCATCGCCTGCAGGCGCGTGGCGGCGTCCGTCTGTTCGAGCGCATCGAGGTCGACAATGCCGACCCGCTTGCGCTGAAACGGTGGCAGCACCATCTGGCAGCACTCACACCTGCGCTCGATGCGCAGCCGAACTGGAGCCTGCCGACTTATGCCGCCTGGCAGCTACGCGACCGTTGCCACGTCAATCCTGGCAGTGCCGGCGCAGCGGTCCATCGGCTTCGGCTCACGCCCTGCGAGGGGCCGCTGCCGCACTGGCAGGCTGGCGACATCGCCGAGATCACCCCGCAAAATCCGCCGGAGCAGGTGGAGGCCTGGTTGCAGCAGCACCGATGCGATGGCGCGCGGATGATCGACGGCCGCCCGCTGCGCGACTGGCTCAGCGGCGCGCGTTTGCCTGACGATGTTGATGCCGATGCCGATGCCGCGATATTCAATGCAGACCTCGACGCGTTGGTGCACAACCTGGTTGCGTTGCCGCATCGCGAGTATTCGCTGGCATCGATCCCCGAGGAAGGACACGCCGAACTGCTGATCCGCGAACACCGGCAGGCCGATGGACGCCCAGGCGTCGGCAGCGGCTGGCTTTGCCTGCATGCGCCGATCGGTGCACACATCGCGTTGCGTGTGCGCAGCAATCCGGGCTTTCATCCACCGGTACCGGAGCACCCCATGCTGCTGATCGGCAATGGCACCGGCATCGCCGGGTTGCGCGCGCATCTGGTCGCACGCATTGCCGCAGGCGCGCGCAACAACTGGTTGATCTTCGGCGAACGCAATGCCGCATACGACGCGCTCTACACCGAAGAATTGCAGCAGTGGCGGCGTGAGGGCTGGATCGCCCGTCTCGATCTGGTGTACTCGCGCGACCAGGACGCCGCGCCGCGCTACGTACAACATGTACTCACCGCCGCTGCCGACACCTTGCGCCAGTGGGTCGACCGCGGCGCCCGCCTCTATCTCTGCGGTAGCCTGCGCGGCATGGCACCCGACGTCGATCGCGCACTCGACACCATTTTAGGAACCGAACTCAGGCAGGCGCTGGTGGACAGCGGCCGCTACCGCCGCGACGTGTACTGAGCCTGTGGCCTACTCGGCCGCGCCCGGATACGGGCTCACCCGAATCGCCAGCAACTCGCCACCGCCATCCAGAACGTAGCGACTGCGTGTCGCGGCGCTCAGCCAGGCGGTATCGCCGGCCGCCAACGGCGGCAGCGCACTATCGCGGCCAAAACTGGCCTGACCGGCCAGCAAATGGATCGCCCAGGCGTTGGAAGGGTCGGCGAAAAACAGCATGGTGCCGACCAGGGGCCGATGCAGCAGCTCGGTCCGCAATAGATCGCGCCGCCACATCAGGTTGAAGTCCTGGGTCGGCCCGTCAAGCAGTTCGGCACTCACCGTCTCTTCGCCCGCAAATCGGACGCGCTGGTAAGGCGGCAGCAACGCCACACGACGGCCCGCACGAGAGGAGGCCACGCCAGCAGCCGCGTTGATCAGAAGGCCGCCGCTCTGACCTGTCTCTGTACCTGCATCTGCATCTGCACCTGCAGCATCGCCATGGCCCGCATCACCATCGGCGGCGTGCTCGCCGTTGCCAAACTGCAGCCGCATGCCGTTACCGTGCAGCAGCACCAGTTCGCGGTCGACGCCCGGAAACGCAGAAAACACAGCGTCCTGCTCGATCTCGGCGATCGACAGGCGTAGCGCCCAGTGCTCGGCGTCCCCAAGCCGCAGGATCTCGCGCGTCCACCCCAATTGATTGCGCCAGCGCTCGCGGCGGTAGTCGGTGGCCGGAATCACCCGGCTGCTCAGGTCTGTCAGCTGCATCGGCGCATTGTGCCCGAAGCCCTGCCGTCACAGCGTCACCCGCCCTCGATGGCCGGGCACGCAGACATCACCGCTGCCCTGCCCCGCCTGCCCAGCACGGCCCTCGCTCATGGAGTGGACCAGTTTCCGCGGAGCCGCCAGTTCCGCCTGCCCCAACGAAAAACGCCCGGCTGCACATCCAAGTGCAACACCGGGCGATTCCACGTCCTTGTCGGCTTCCAGCCATCCCCCAGACATCCTGTCCAGTTAGGTTGCGGCCACGCATCCTCGCGTCGAACCGTATCTCGGATCCCTTCCCCTTAACGCCGTCCCACCGGTTTCACCGCCGCCCCCTTGGCAGCCTTCTTGGCGGGAGCCATCGTGGCTCCTACCTCGATCAGGTCGCGATTCCGTTCGACCGTCTTGAGTCCGATGCCCTTGACCAGTGCCAGTTCCTCGGCACTTTTGAAGGGACCGTTTGCCTGACGGTGCTCGACGATTGCCTCGGCTTTTGATCGCCCGACGTTCGTCAGCACCTTGTCCAATTCCTCAGCAGACGCGGTATTGATATCGACCTTCTCAAGCGCGTACGCATTTGAGGACAACAGCAACGCCAGTAGCAGGGACTTCAGGACTACGGTAAATGACTTCATTGCAACGCTCCTTGTGGCTTGGGTGATGGTCCTAGCCAGCATTCCTGCCGGCGGAGCCAGTGTCCCGCGCCACATGCAGCAATCCTATCGCCAACGAACTTTTCACACAGCCGGTGAACTGCGCGCCGCCTTGTAGGGAAATCCCTACCCCATGTCACCGGCGTAGAATGTGCTGCTACGTCACGCATTCGGAGCCTCCATGGACAGCGCCAAGATCGACCAATTCATCAGCGACACCTGGGACCGCGAGATCGTCCCGCAACTGGTCGATTACATCCGTATTCCCAACAAGTCGCCGATGTTCGACACCGATTGGGTGGCCAACGGATACATGGAGCAGGCCGTCACCCTGATGGAAAGCTGGGCGCGGGCACAGGCGATCGACGGCATGCAGGTCGAGGTGGTGCGCCTGGAAGGCCGCACGCCGTTGATCTTCATCGAGATCCCGGCCACCGGCCCGGAATCGGGCGACGACACCGTGTTGCTGTACGGGCACCTGGACAAGCAGCCGGAAATGACCGGCTGGGATGCCGACCTTGGCCCCTGGGAGCCGGTACTGCGCGACGACAAGTTGTACGGCCGCGGTGGCGCCGACGACGGCTACGCCATCTACGGCTCGCTGGCGGCGATCCTGGCACTGCGCACGCAGGGCCTGCCGCACGCGCGTTGCGTGGTGCTGATCGAGGCCTGCGAAGAGTCCGGCAGCTACGACCTGCCGGCCTACGTGGACCACCTGGCACAGCGCATCGGCAAGCCGTCGCTGGTGGTCTGCCTGGACTCGGGCTGCGGCAATTACGAGCAGCTGTGGTGCACCACCTCGTTGCGCGGCCTGACCGGCGGCAACCTCACGGTGAAGGTACTGGAAGAAGGCGTGCACTCCGGCGACGCATCCGGCGTGGTGCCGTCCAGCTTCCGGCTGTTGCGTCAGCTGCTCTCGCGCATCGAAGACGAAACCAGTGGCCGCATCCTGCTGGACGGCCTGCATGTCGAGGTGCCGGCGGAACGACTGAGCCAGGCCAAGGCTGCAGCGGCAACGCTGGATACCGCCATTTTCGACAAGTTCCCGATGGTCGATGGCCTGGTGCCGATGCATGAGGACCTCACCGAGCTGGTGTTGAACCGCACCTGGCGCCCGGCGCTGTCGATCACCGGTGTGGACGGCATGCCGCCGCTGGCCTCGGCCGGCAACGTGCTGCGTCCGCAGACGGCGGTGAAGCTGTCGCTGCGGCTGCCGCCGACGGCCGACGGCAAGGCCTGCGGCGAGTTGCTCAAGGAAGCGCTGCTGCGTGATCCGCCCAACGGCGCCCAGGTGACGCTGGAGCTGGAGAAGGCATCGTCCGGCTGGAATGCACCGGCCATGGCGCCGTGGCTGGAAAAGGCCATCGACGACGCCAGCCAGGCGTTTTTCCACAAGCCGGCGATGTACATGGGTGAAGGCGGCTCGATCCCGTTCATGGGCATGCTGGGCGAGAAGTTCCCCGGTGCGCAGTTCATGATCACCGGCGTGCTGGGGCCCCACTCCAATGCACACGGTCCGAACGAGTTCCTGCACATCCCGATGGGCAAGCGCGTCACCGCCTGCGTATCGAAGGTGATCGCCGACCATCACGCGGCCTGTCTGCGCGGCGAAACCAGTGGCTCGCCGGTAGCGGCCGATAGCGGCACCCGGCATGGAGGTCATGGGTGCTGTTGAGTTAGCGGTTGAACCGATGCATGCGGTTGGCTTGCATCGGTCGATAGGAAAGCTGAGGGCGATTCGTGCGGGTGCTTGCGTGGTTAGTGGGCTGGCTGGTTGGCGAGAAGGCTCCTGGTGCACTTGGCTCTGCCTGGCCTTACGCGTCGCCTGGCCCCGTACCCTCACCCCAACCCCTCTCCCGATGGGAGAGGGGCTTAGGATCTGCTCCTCTTCGGATTTGGGAGTGGCTTGCCGATGCAGAGCCGTTGTCTTTCCCTGAAGCGTCGCCTGCGATGCCTTTGGTTTTGCAAACCTCATCCGCGATATTTTTCTGCGGACATGTCTCTTGGAAGCGGCTGGTCGGGGAGATGGCTTCGCACGAATCAAAAGCGCACAGCGGCAGAAGCCAATCACTACGCTCTCTGAAGCCGATGCATCGGCGCGGTCGCTCCTGCGCCCGCGGCGCCAGGTAGCGACATCCGAAATGCTAGGCTGCCGATCCCGTCCACTCGCGGTGCTGCGATGAACAATCTATTTGGTAGCGATAGCTGGCTCTACATCCTGCTGGTCGGTTTTGTCGTCGGGCTGCTGGCGCGTTTCATTACGCCCGGTACCCAGCGCCTGGGCTGCCTGCTGACCATCGTGCTCGGGATCGCCGGTGCAGTGGTTGCCAGTTGGTTTGGGCGCTACATGGGGTGGTACCGCGCAGGCGAGCCGGCCGGTTTCCTTGGCGCATTGCTCGGTGCCATCGCCATCCTCGCGCTGCTGCGGTTGTTCAGCGGCAGCAAACGCTGAGCGCTGCCCGCGCGCCTGACCCACCACGACACGACAGCTCAGAACACATGACGTCATCACCTTCGGACACTGCGCGCGACGCGCTGCGCCTGCACTGGGCGCGCCAGGCCCTCAACGATTCACACGCCACGCTGCAGCGCGCGTCCATGGACGCCGGGTTTCGCAGTTACTGGCGCACGCAGGGCAGTGGCGTCGATCGCATCGTGATGGACGCGCCACCAGCGCTGGAGAATGTAGCGCCGTGGTTGCGCATGCACGGCGTGCTGCGTGAGCACGGCGTGCGCGTGCCGCAGGTGCTGGCGCAGGAGTTGGAGAGCGGATTCCTGCTGCTTGAGGATCTGGGCGTGCCGACGTTGGCGCAGGTGTTGACCGACGCCAACGCCGATGACCTGATCGATGGTGCCATCGCGCAGTTGCTGTTGCTGCAGCAGATTCCGCCGCCTGCCGACAGCGGAGTGTTCGGCGAGGCGCTGCTGCAACGCGATGCGGGACTGTTCGAGGAATGGTTTCTGGGACGCCATCTCGGCGTGCAGCTGGACTGTGGCCATGCCGAGCAACTGCAATTGGTGCAGCGCCGTTTGATGGACAACGCCCTGGCGCAGCCACGCGTGTTCACCCATCGCGATTTCATGCCGCGCAATCTGATGCCGGTGGCCGATGGCCCGGCAGTGCTGGACTTTCAGGATTGCGTGATCGGCCCGATCGCCTACGACCCGATCAGCCTGTTCAAGGACACCTCGGTGAGCTGGCCGATCGCCCGCGTGGACGGTTGGCTGCAGCGCTACCACGCGCGCGCATGTGCGGCCGGATTACCGGTACCGCCGCTGGCGCAATTTCTGCGCGATGCGGACTGGATGGGCGTGCAACGGCATTTGAAGAATCTGGGTATTTTTTCGCGGCTGAGCCATCGCGATGGCAAGCATTGGTATCTGGAGAACGTGCCGCGTTTCATCACGTATCTGGACGAGGTACTGCCTCGCTACACCGAGCTTGCGCCGTTGCTCGGCCTGCTGGACGAGGTGATCAAGCCCGCACTGGCTGCACGCGCGCAGCAGGTCACGGCATGAAAGCGCTGATCTTTGCCGCCGGATTCGGCGAGCGCATGCGCCCGCTCACCGAGCGCACGCCCAAGCCGCTGCTATCCGTCGGCGGCACGCCGTTGATCGTGTGGCATCTACGCAAATTGGCGGTACTGGGCGTGGACGAGGTGGTGATCAACACCTCGTGGCTGGCCGAGCAGTTTCCCCAGGTATTGGGCGACGGCAGCACGTTCGGTCTACGGCTGACCTATTCCTACGAAGGTGCGACGCCACTGGAAACCGGCGGCGGCATGCTGCATGCGCTGCCGCTGCTGGGCGATGCACCGTTTCTGCTGGTCAATGGCGACATCTGGACCGATTTCGATTTTGCCCGCCTGTCGCGTGCGCCGGAGGGATTGGCGCAGCTGGTGCTGGTCGACCAACCTGCATATGCAGCGCGTGCGGATTTCGCGCTGGACGCCGATGGCAAGGTACGCGCCGATCTCCCTGCTACGCATACCTACGCCGGCATCGGTGTCTATCGGCCGGCGTTGCTACGCGATTGGCCATCGGTGATTGGCCCGCTGCCAGCACAGGGCAGCACGGCGCCGCGGTTTGCGCTGGCGCCGATCCTGCGCGCGCAGATGGCAGCAGGCTTGGTCGATGGCATCCACCATGCCGGGCGCTGGACCGATGTCGGCACGCCGCAGC
Organism: Xanthomonas sp. WHRI 6106; assembly: GCF_040202405.1. Lineage (NCBI taxonomy): Bacteria > Pseudomonadati > Pseudomonadota > Gammaproteobacteria > Lysobacterales > Lysobacteraceae > Xanthomonas > Xanthomonas sp. WHRI 6106. Next base: position 62,673 of record NZ_JBEGFC010000002.1, read on the forward strand.
GATTGGCGGCGCTGGATGCGCAGTTGCTGCACGACGGCGGCTGATCGCAACCACACCGCTACAACGCCCGGCCGCGCACTGCGCATTGAGCGAATCACCCACATCGAGCATCTCGACGGGCCTTGCAGCCAGCCCGAGGGCCGTCGCACCTACTCTTATCCATGCGCACCGACCATCCCGACGGGTCCCTGCCCGCCCACCGTCGCGGGACCTCGAGCGGCATGGATGCCGCGCCAGAGCCTATGAGGACGTACTTGCGGCGTGTCCCGCGATGGTGGGCGGGCAAGGGCCTTGCAGCAGCGCCACAGACCATCCTCTCTGTAAGCTCTAGGCGTTGTGCTCCGACAGCCTGGGCGCTGCAGATAGACGCGCAGCTGGGAAGCGCAAGGCATACCGCGCCTCCCGGACAACGAGCGCAGTCATCCTGCCGACTGCTCTACGACCCACGATCCTCAAGCACACGCCGCAGGAACGGCACCGTGATGCGGCGCTTGGCGGCCAGCGATTCGCGATCCAGCCGATCCAGCAAGGCCACCAGACCGGCCAGCTCGCGCTCGCTATGGGTCAGCAACCAATCGATCGCCGCCTCGTCCAGAGCCAGGCCGCGCCGCTGCGCGCGGTCGCGCAGCACCGCCGCGCGCGCGGCATCGTCGAGTACCGGCAAGCCGATGCGGATGCATTGCGACAGGCGCGAGCGCAGGTCCGGCAGGACCAGGGCCAGGCCATCGGGCATTTGTCGGGCGGTGTAGAGCAGGCTGATGCCGGCCGCGCGCGCACGGTTGTGGAAATCGAACAGCGCCACTTCGTCGTCGCGCTGCCCGGCAATGCTGTCCACGCCGTCCAGTGCGACCAGGCTGCGCCCTTCCAGCGCTTCGAGCGCATCGCGCAGCCGTCCAGCCGCCGCGTGCAGGGGCAGATACGCCGTTGCGCGCCCGGCCTGCTCGGCCGCAGCGCACACCGCCAGTGCCAGATGCGTCTTGCCGGTACCGGCGGGACCGGCCAGGTACAGCCAGTCGTTCACCTGCCCGGCCGCCAGCGCCTGCAATTGTGCAAGCAGGCCGTCGGGCGCGGCGATGTAACTGTCGAAACGCTGGTCGGATGGCGCGCGCAACGCCAATGGCAACTGCGGCACGCTCACGGCCGATCTGCGTCCTTGCTCGGGTCGATGATGATGCTGCGCTCGGGCGTGGACTGCAGCACGATGCCGGCCCGCTCGCCTGCATACAGGTCGCTGCGGGTGTACTGCTCATGCGCGTAGCGCAGCAGCACATTGGCCACCGCCGCCACCGGCAATGCCAGCAACATCCCGAGGAAGCCGAACAACTGGCCGCCGGCCATCACCGCAAAGATCACTGCCACCGGATGCAGGCCGATCTTGTCGCCGACGATGCGCGGGGTGAGCACGTAGCTTTCCAGCAACTGGCCAACGGTGAACACCACGCCCACGCCGATCAGCAGCTTCAGGTCCAGGCCCTGCGCCTGCACGATGGCCGCCAGCAGCGCGAGCACGATGCCGGTGGTCGCGCCCAGGTACGGAATGAAGCTGATGAAACCGGCGATGATGCCGATCAACAGCCCCAGGTTGAGCCCGATGATGGACAGGCCGGTGGCATAGATCGCGCCCAACGCCAGCATCACCAGGAACTGGCCGCGAATGAAGCCGCCCAGTACGTCGTTGGATTCGAGCGCCAACCGGCTCACCGTGCCGATGTAGGCACGCGGTATCACCGCCGCCACGCGCTCGACCAGCCGGTCCCAGTCACGCAGGAAGTAGAACGCCAGGATCGGCAGCAATGCCAGGTTGATCACCCAGGTCACCATCGCAAAGCCCGAGCGCGACACGTAGCCGAAGAAGGTCTTGGCGGCACCGCCGGCCTGTTCCCAATGGCTGCGGATCCAGTCGATCAGCCGCTCCGGGTCCAGCCAGCCCATCAGCTCCACGCCGGTCTTGGCTTCCAGCCATGGAATGGCGGTACTGATCGCCCAGGCGCGCATCTGCGGCAGTGCATCGATCAGGGTCATGATCTGGCGTTCGATCATCGGCACCAGGATCATCAGCGCTAGCACGAACAACAGCGTGGCCAGCACGAACACCAGGGCCACCGCCACGTTGCGCGAACGCCCGGCGCGCTCGATGCGGTCCACCAGCGGGTCGCCCAGCCACGCAAGCAGCAGGGCCAGCACGAAGGGCGTCAGGATCGGCGCCAGCAGCGAGATCACCCACAGCACACCGACGATCACCGCCGCCCATTTGAGGCGACGCAGGAATAAGGCGATCTCGGCTTCGGGAGTCAAAGTCATTTCAGGCGGTACTCGGCGCGCTCGTTTTCGAGAATGATCGGGCCCTCGGTCGGGACCGACACCGAGACCAGGGGACTATTGTCGCCGAGCATACGGTTGAGCCCGGAAATGCCCGTGAGCAATTCCAGATCCACTTCCATGCGGTCGCCATTGGCGCTGACCGGGCGGATGCTGCGCACCACCGACACGCCCTGCAGCGCAGCGGCAACCCGCAGGTAATCGTCGGCGCTATGGATGCCGGTGATCACCGCGCGGTATACGCCCGGCACCCCCGAGTCCACGCGCTTGGCATAGCGCTTGACCAGTGCATCGGCCGCGCCGTCGGCACCGGCCGCCATCGCACGCCGCGCATCGCCATCGCTGCTGGTCCAGCTGGACAACACATTGCCGTTGTCCACGAACACCCAGTCGGCGGTCCAGCCGGCGGCATTGCGGTAGAGCTTGCCGATCAGTTGCATCGGCGGGCTGTACTTGGCCGAGGCGCGCGACACCGCGGCGGTGTCCTTGCGCCAGATCGCGCCGGCCAGTACCTGCTCGGCAGCGGCGCCGCCCGGCAGGCCGAGCCGATAGCCACGCTCGATGGCGCGGTCGAGCACGCTGCGGGCGGCGTTGGCCTGGGCAACCCCGACCAGGCGCGGACCGCTGCCGTCATCGATGGCCAGCCACAGCACCGGCTTGGGCCGCGGCAGCGGCCAGACCGGCAGGCCCAGTGCCGCGATCAGTCCATCGACATCGGACTGCCGAAACCGTGCCACCAGGGTGGTGCGGAAGGTCGGCGCACCGGAGCGCGAAGTGCCCTGATCCTGGCGGTAGTCGTAGTGCTCGACGTAATTGGGCGCATTGCGCAGCGCCTGCGGCACCCCCGGCCGGCTCATCACAGAGCGATCGCCCGAGACCTTGCCCAGCACCGCGCCCAGCGCGCGCGCCAGGGCACCGGGGCGATCGGATTCGCTCTGGCTGTTGACCGGCACTTCGGCATCGTACGCGCTCTGCGCTTTGGCGACGTCGCCTTCGGTGCGCAGGTCGGCCTGCGCAAAGGCCGGAACGGCGGGCATGGCGACCACGAGGGCGAGAAAGAAAGCGAGACTGCGGCGCATCGACGGTTCCATGGCATAGGCGTATCCAGGTGAATTGTTGCCCGAATGGGGCGCTAGCGCCAACGTGGCTGTTAAAATCGCCGCCTTTACTGCCGAGCCACCCACGCCCGTGACCAGCCCAACGCCTTCTACTCCCTCGCCCATGACCTACCGCGACGCAGGCGTCGACATCGATGCCGGCAACGCCTTGGTCGAACGCATCAAGCCGCTGGTCAAGCGCAGCTTCCGGCCGGAGGTGATGGGTGGCCTGGGCGGCTTTGGCGCGCTGTTCGACCTGTCCGGCAAGTACAAGGAGCCGGTGCTGGTCTCCGGCACCGACGGCGTGGGCACCAAGCTCAAGCTGGCACAGCAACTGGGCCGCCACGACACCATCGGCATCGACCTGGTCGGCATGTGCGTCAACGACGTGCTGGTGCAGGGCGCCGAACCGCTGTTCTTCCTGGACTACTTCGCCACCGGCAAGCTGGATGTGGACACTGCGGCTGCGGTGGTGGGCGGCATTGCACGCGGTTGCGAGCTGTCCGGTTGCGCGTTGATCGGCGGCGAAACCGCCGAAATGCCCGACATGTACCCGCCCGGCGAGTACGACCTGGCCGGCTTCACCGTCGGTGCGGTGGAAAAGTCGCAGTTGCTGGACGGCGCACAGGTACGCGCCGGCGACGTGCTGATCGGCATCGCGTCTTCCGGCCCGCATTCCAACGGCTATTCGTTGATCCGCAAGATCTACGAACGCGCCGGCGCGCCGGCCGAGCACGTGCTGGACGATGGCACCAGGTTGATCGATGCCTTGATGGCGCCCACCGCGCTGTACGTCAAGCCGGTGCTGGCGCTGCTGAAATCGCATGGCGAATCGATCCACGCCATGGCGCATATCACCGGCGGCGGGCTGACCGAAAACATCATTCGCGTGATTCCGGATGGCCTGGGCCTGGAGATCGATGCCAAGGCGTGGACGCTGCCGCCGGTCTTTGCCTGGCTGCAGCGCGAAGGCGCGGTGGCCGATGCCGAAATGTGGCGCACCTTCAACTGCGGGATCGGGTTCGTGCTGGTCGCATCGCCCGATCAGGCGGCGGCGCTGGAACAGGCGCTGGATGGCCAGTCGCTCGCCCACTGGCGGATCGGCCAGGTGGTCGCCGCGCACGGCGACGAGCGCGTGCAGATCGGCTGACCAGGAACCTCGCATGGACGCTTCCCCGCCCCTGGCCGCTCCGTCGGCCAGCGCCGACGACCTGCAGCATCTCAAGCTGCTGTCGATCTTTCATTACGTGCTGGCCGGCATCACCGGGCTGTTTTCGCTGTTCCCGCTGATCCATCTGGTCATGGGGCTGGCCATTGTCACCGGGCAGTTGCCGATGCAGGGCAGCAATGGGGAACCCGCACCTGCCGAGATGCGCCTGTTCGGCTGGATCTTCGTGGTGTTCGCGGCCGCCCTGATCACCGGCGGCCTGACCCTGGCCGGGTTCATGGCCTATGCCGGGCGCTGCATCGCCCAGCGCCGGCGGCATCTGCTCTGTCTGATCGTGGCGGGCATCTCCTGCAGCTTCATGCCGTTCGGGACCGTGCTTGGAGTCTTCACGCTGGTCACCTTGCTGCGCCCCCAGGTCAAGGCACTGTTCGGCGCTGCGCCTGCCGCAGGTTGAAATGAAGGCGAGCCCACGCGCCATGCGCCGTCCGAAGCTGGCCGCGTTGGTCGCCACGCTGGCAGTGTTTGCAGCAAGCTGGATCGCCCCGCTGTGGCCGCTCGAGCAGGCGCTGCACAGTACGTTGACCGTGGCCGGGCTGATTGCGCTGGTGGGTGTCGACCGTCGCTGCCCGATGGACACCGGTGCCTTTACAGCGATCTGCGTGTTCATCTGCATGCACTGCATCGGCGCACGCTGGCTGTATTCCAACGTGCCCTACGAACACTGGAGCCGGCAGCTGCTGCACTGGTCGCCTGCTACGGCGTTCGGCTGGACGCGCAATCATTTCGACCGGCTGATCCATCTGCTGTTCGGGCTGTGCTTTACCCCGGCCGTGATGCAGCTGGCGGTGCGGCGATGGCCGCGATTGACGCGGCGTCAGGCCTTCGCGCTGACGGTGATGAGCATCATGTGCGTCAGCCTGATTTACGAGTGGTTCGAATGGGGCATTGCGCTGCTGCTGTCGCCGCAGGCCGCCGAAGCCTACAACGGCCAGCAGGGCGATCCCTGGGACGCGCATACCGACATGCTGCTGGCCACCCTCGGCAGCCTGGCGGCCTACCCCGTGGTGAGGACATTGCTCAATGCACGCAACTGACGCCCCGCTCCGCCTGGCCGTACTGGCCTCCGGCCGCGGCAGCAACCTGCAGGCCATGCTCGATGCCATCGCCAGCGGGCGCCTGCACGCAACCGTGGTCGGGGTGTTCTCCGATCGCCCGCAGGCGCCGGCCCTGCAGAAGGTGGACGCGGCACGGCGCTGGAGCGCCAGCCCGCGCGCGTTTGCCGACAGGGACGCGTTCGATGCGGCGCTGGGCGATGCGATCGCCGCCGTGCAGCCGGACTGGATCGTCTGCGCCGGCTACATGCGCATCCTCGGCGAGCCGCTGGTGCGCCGCTTTGCCGGCCGCATGCTCAATATCCACCCGTCGCTGCTGCCCAAGTATCGCGGCCTGCACACCCATGCGCGCGCGCTGGAAGCCGGCGATGCCGAACATGGCGCCAGCGTGCATCTGGTGGTGCCCGAGCTGGATGCCGGCAGCGTGATCGCACAGGCCCGCGTGCCGGTGCTGCCTGGCGACAGTGCCGACCAGCTGGCTGCGCGTGTCCTGGCCCGCGAGCATCCGCTGCTGCTTGCCACCCTCGACCTGCTGGCCAGTGGGCGTGTGCAGATCCACGGCGATGCGATCCACCTCGACGGTCAGTGCCTGTTTACGCCACTACGACTAGAGTCCGCTGACACCGTATTCGCCTGAATGCGCAGACGCCCCCCTCATCCTGCCTCGGACATCCTTGTGGGCCCTGTGCCCCAATCAGCGCATGAACGTCCTTCCGATCGCCGCCGCGCTGTTGACCACCGCCCTGCTCACGCAGGCCGGCCCCGGCCGCGCGCAACAGGCCCCTCACGTCCCCGCGCCCGCCCAGCCAATGCCGGTGGCCCCTGCTGCGGCGGCACCGGCATCTGCCGCCACCCTGCCCGCCAGCACCTGGACGCCGCCACGGCTGGAGCCGTTCGTGGCGACCTACCAGGCGTTCTATCGCGGCAAGGAAGCGGGCGACGCCACGATGCAGGTCAGCCACGGCGATGGCAGCCAGTGGCGCATCGACATGTCGGTACGCGGCCGTAAAGGCTTTGCCAGCATCCTGGGCCTGAACCTGGAGCAGAGCACGGTATTCCGTGTCGACGGTGACACCTACGTGCCGCTGAGCCAGAGCACCGTGCGCAAGGCGGTGTTCTTCGGCAAGAAGGTCACCGGCGTCTACAACTGGCAGGCCGGCACAGCGCAATGGGATGGCGATCTGAAGAAGGAACGCCAACAACCGATTCCGCTGCAGCCCGGCGACCAGAGCGCGCTCTCCTTGAACCTGTCGCTGATGCGCGACGCGCAGCCCGGCCGCAGCCTGAGCTACCGCTATGTCGACGTGGGCAAGGTGCGCAAGTACGACTACCGCGCCGCCGACACCACCGAGGTGGTGCAGGTCGGCGACCTGAGCTACGACGCGTTGCGCGTGTATCGCGTCAACGGCGGCGACAACGAAACCATCCTCTGGATCGCCAACGGGGTTCCGACCCCGGTGCGCATCCTGCAACGTGACAAAGGTGAGGATCAGGTCGATCTCCGCCTGGTCGAATACCAAGGAGCCTGACCATGACATTCTCTTTCCGCCCCAGCGCATTGATCGCCGCCGCTGCCCTGGCCGTGACCAGCCTGCCGGCGTTTGCCGTGCAGCCCTTCCAGGCCGACTACTCGGCCAATTACATGGGTATGCAGGCCAACGGCACCATGACCCTGGCCGCGGCCGGCGCCAACCAGTGGCGCTACACGCTGACCATCCAGAACCAGCTGGCCAACCTGACCCAGAGCACGGTGTTCGAGGAAGCCAACGGCCAATTGCGCCCGGTGAGCAGCAACGACACCTCGTCGATGATGGTCAAGCGCCGCAACGTCACCGCCAATTACGACTGGAAGACCAGCCAGGCCACCTGGGGTGGCGACATCAAGCCGGACCGTCGCGGTCCGGTCAAGCTGCAGCCTGGCGATATGGACGCATTGCTGATCAACCTGGCAATCACCCGCGACCTGGCCGCCGGCAAGCCGCTCAACTACCGCATGGTGGACGAAGGCCGCATCAAGCCAATGAGCTACAAGGTGGTCGGCAAGGAAACCATCACCGTCAACGGCAAACAGGAACAGGCCACCAAGGTCTCGCGCGTGGACGGCGACAAGGAATTGATCGCCTGGGTGGTCAAGGACCTGCCGGTGCCGGCGCGCCTGCTGCAGAAGGAAAAGGGCCAGGATGCGCTGGACCTGACCATCAAGGGCCTGCGCTAAGCGCCAGGCGCCCCTGGTAGGAGCGTGCCTGCGCGCGACGGGGCTTTACGGGTAACGCCCCGTCGCGCGCGGGCACGCTCCTACCAGACCATGGGAACCTGCTCGACAGGCATCTTGCCTCCGACAGCGATGAAGAGCCCGGCTGCGAGCCGGGCTCTTCATTCCGATCGGCATGCGGCGGAATCTCCGCAGCATGCAGAAACGCTCGACCCTCAGGGCTTGGCCGCCGCCTTGTCATCGCCACTGGAAAACACCGTGCGGCAGTCCACCCGGATCTGCTCATCCGTGCCGCGCCAATAAAACAGGTCGCAATGGCGCTTGCCTTCGACGGTCTTTTTTACCGCCACCGCATAGAACGACTGCGCGATCTCGTTGCGGCTGGCGGTGCCGTCGCCGTTCCAGTCCATGTCCTTGAACTCGACGCCCTGGGTGATGGCCATGCCCACGCTCCATGCGTAGGCCAGCCACGCCAAGATCAGCACGATCACGCCCAGCAGGATCTTGCGCCGGGTGGTGAAGCGTCCGCGCAGGATCATGCGCTGCGCCGGATGGTCGCGCCCAGCGCCCCCAGCTTCTCCTCGATGTTTTCGTAGCCACGGTCCAGGTGGTAGATGCGATCGATGGTGGTGTCGCCGTCGGCCACCAGGCCGGCCAGGATCAACGATGCCGACGCGCGCAGATCGGTCGCCATCACCGGCGCGCCGCTCAGGCGTTCGGCACCGCGCACGATGGCGGTATGGCCTTCGACCTGGATGTCCGCGCCCAGGCGCAGCAGCTCGTTGACGTGCATGAAGCGGTTTTCGAAGATGGTTTCGTTGATCACGCCTACGCCGTCTGCCACGCAGTTGAGCGCCATGAATTGCGCCTGCATGTCGGTGGGAAACGCCGGGTATGGCGCGGTGGTCAGGTTGACCGCACGCGGGCGCTTGCCGTGCATGTCCAGGGTGATGCTGTCGGCGGTGGTGGTGATGCTGGCGCCAGCTTCGGTGAGCTTGTCCAGCACCGCATCCAGGGTGTCCGGGCGTGCGCGGCGCACGTTGACGCTGCCGCCGGTCATCGCCGCGGCCACCAGGAAGGTGCCGGTTTCGATGCGATCCGGCAGCACCGCATGGTGCCCGCCGCCCAGACGCTCGACACCCTGCACCACGATGCGCGGGGTACCGGCGCCTTCGATCTGCGCACCGAGCGCGATCAGGCAATCGGCCAGGTCGGTCACCTCCGGTTCCATCGCCGCGTTTTCCAGCACCGTGGTGCCTTCGGCCAGCACGGCCGCCATCAGCACGTTTTCGGTGCCGGTGACGCTGACCATGTCGAACACGTAGCGGCCGCCCTTCAGGCGCCCGCTACTGGTGGCCTTGATGTAGCCATTCTCCACGCTGATGTCGGCACCCAGCGCCTGCAGGCCCTTGATGTGCTGATCCACCGGGCGCGAGCCGATCGCGCAACCGCCGGGCAGCGAGACTTCGGCGGTGCCGTAGCGCGCCAGCAGCGGGCCTAGCACCAGGATCGAAGCGCGCATGGTCTTGACCAGCTCGTACGGGGCGACCTGATGGGTGACCGAACGCGGATCGACCAGGATCGAGCGGCCCTTGGCCAGCGTGCCTTCGTCGATGGTGACCTCGGCGCCCAGCTCACCGAGCAGCTTCACCGTGGTGATCACGTCGTGCAGGTGCGGCACGTTGCTGATTTCCACCGGCGCGTCGGCCAGCAGGGTGGCGCACAGGATCGGCAGCACGGCGTTCTTGGCGCCGGAAATATTGACTTCGCCGTGCAGCGCTTGGCCGCCGGTCACTACGATTTTTGCCATGGGAATCTGAGAAGTCCGAAGTAAGGGTATGTCGGGGGAAGGACGTGCGGCCGGACGGCCTTTAGGCGAACGGCGCTGAGACCGGGAGACCGAGCGCCACGCTGGGCATTGCCTGGACGCGCTGGACACCGACACGCGGTGATCGTGGACCCAAGCCAGGGAGCCGAGGATGCAGCTGCATGCCGATTCCCGTCCCGGCCCGGCCGCCTGGCGGCGAGCGCGGTTGCCGGGCTCAGCCTTCCTCGGGGGTCAGCGTCTTGAGCTGCAGCGCGTGGATCGCCCCGCCCATCAGCTCGCCCAGGGTCGCGTAGACCATGCGGTGGCGCGCCAGCGGGGCCTTGCCCGCAAATGCGGGGCTGACCACGGTGGCCTCGAAGTGCACGCCATCGTCGCCGTGCACGTCGACGCGGGCTTCAGGCAAGCCGGATTCGATGAGTTTACGGATGGTTTCGGCGTCCAAAGGGCGTTTCCTCATAAAATGAGCGCACATTCTACTCTTCACCCGAGTCCTGCATGGCTGTCTCGCCCCTGCCCATCGCCACCGTCAGCGACGCCAGCCTGGTCGCCAGCGGCCAGCGCGTGCTCCAGATCGAGCAGGACGCACTGGCCAGCGTGGGCGAGCGGATCGGCAGCGACTTTGCCGCCGCCTGCCGGCTGGTGCTGGCCTCGCGCGGGCGCGTGGTGGCTACCGGCATGGGCAAGTCCGGACATATCGCACGCAAGATCGCCGCCACCCTGGCATCGACCGGCACCCCGGCGTTCTTCGTACATCCTGGCGAGGCCGGCCACGGCGACCTGGGCATGATCACCGAGGCCGACATCGTGCTGGCGCTGTCGTATTCCGGCGAATCGGACGAAGTGCGCATGCTGCTGCCGGTGCTCAAGCGCCAGGGCAACCCGATCATCGCCATGACCGGGCGCGCAGGTTCCACCCTGGCCCAGGCCGCCGACGTGCACCTGGACGTCAGCGTCTCCGCCGAAGCCTGCCCGCTGCACCTGGCCCCAACCTCCAGCACCACCGCCTCGCTGGCCATGGGCGATGCGCTGGCCGTGGCACTGCTCGATGCCCGCGGCTTCACCGCCGACGACTTTGCGCGCTCGCATCCGGCCGGCAGCCTGGGCCGGCGGCTGCTGCTGCATATCACCGACGTGATGCACGCCGGCGACGACCTGCCGCGCGTGCGCGAGGACGCCAGCCTGAGCGAGGCGTTGATGGAAATGAGCCGCAAGCGCCTCGGCATGACCGCCGTGGTCGATGGCCAGGACCGGCTGATCGGCCTGTTCACCGACGGCGATCTGCGCCGCGCCCTGGACAGCGATATCGATGTGCGCAATGCCGGCATCGCCGAGGTGATGACGCGCAACCCGCGCACCATCGGCGCCGACCAGCTCGCCGCCGAGGCCGCACGGCTGATGGAGGACTACAAGATCAACGGCCTGATCGTGGTGGACGCACAACAGCGCGCGGTCGGCGCATTGAACATTCACGACCTGTTGCGCGCCAAGGTGGTTTAACAGGTTCAGTTTTCAACCGCCGGACCCCGTTCCTACTGATTCGTGCCGATGCCCTACTCTCCCTTGCAGCACCTTCCCGCCGACCTGATCGACCGCGCCGCGCGGATCCGCCTGGCCTGTTTCGACGTCGACGGCACCCTGACCGACGGGCGCCTGTACTACGACCACGCCGGCAACGAGAGCAAGGCGTTCAACGTGCTGGACGGCCAGGGCCTCAAGCAACTCGAGCATGCCGGCATCCATGTGGCACTGATCACTGCACGTGCCAGCCTGTCGGCGGAAAAACGCGGCCAGGACCTGGGCCTGCACGTGCAGATCGGGGTCAGGAACAAGCGCCTGGCGGTCCTGGCGCTGTGCCAGGAACATGGCCTGTCGCTGGACCAGGTGCTGTTCATGGGCGATGACCTGCCCGATCTGCCCGCCCTGCTGGCGGTCGGCCTGCCGGTGGCCCCGGCCAACGCACACCCCTGGATTGCCGAGCGCGTGCAGTGGCACACCCGCGCCCGTGGCGGCGAAGGCGCGGCCCGCGAGGTCTGCGACGTGGTGCTGGCCGCGCAGGGCCAGGTCGAGGGCATCATCGAAAGGTTTTCCGCATGAACTGGAACTGGAGAACCACCCTGGGCGTGGTGCTGTTCGCCGCCGCCGTGATCTCCGGCTGGTCGGCGTGGCAGCAGCGCGCGCGCCCGGTCGCGGCGGCAGTGGACGAGTCGAAGGCGGACTACGTGCTGCGCGATTTCGAGCTGATCGCGCTGGACAAGCAGACCGGCAAGGAATCGATGACGCTGCGCGCGCCGGAAATGCACCGCAACCGCGCCGACCAGACCTCGGACATCACCACGCCGGTGTTCCTGCTGCCCGACAACGCCAACCAGCCGTGGACGCTGCGCGCCAAGACCGGCTGGGTCAGCCCCAAGGGCGACGAACTGCGCCTGCGCGGCAGTGTCGAAGGCGACAGCCCCACCACCGGCAACACCCCGCCAACCACCTTCCGCACCGAAAGCCTGGACGTGTTCCCGCAGCAGAATCTCGCCAAGACCGCCGCGCCGGTGAGCATGAGCCGGCCGGGTATCATGCAGAGCGGGGTCGGCTTCGAGGCCGATCTCAAATCACGCCAGTACAAGCTCCTTTCTCAGGTCAAGACCCGCTATGAACCGAATGCTGCCCGCTAAACTGGCGTTTGCCGCGCTGCTGTTGCCCGCGATGGCCATGGCCAAGACCAGCGATCGCAATCAGCCGATGGCGATCGACTCCAATGCCAACGATTGCAACATGCTCGACGACAGCGGCAAGTGCCGTTTCAGCGGCAATGTGGTGATCACCCAGGGCACGCTGGAAATCCATGCCGACACCGCCGACATCTTCCAGAAGAACGGGCAGACCGACCGCGTGGTGCTCACCGGCAAGCAGGCCACGCTCAAGCAGCAGATGGACGACGGCGCGATGATGAACGGCCAGGCCGACAACATCGAGTACCAGGTCGCCAACGAAGTCATCGTCCTGACCGGCAATTACAAGGTCGACTCGCCCAAGGGCACCAACGCCGGCCAGCGCATGGTCTACAACACCAAGACCGGCAACATGCAGAGCGGTGGCGATGGCAGCCGCGTGCGCACCATCATCCAGCCGAAGACCGCTGCGCCTGCCGCGGCCACGCCGGCGCCGGCCGCCAAGCCCGCGGCCAAGCCGCAGGGGAAGAAGTAATGCTGGTCGCCACCGGTCTGCGCAAGAAGTACAAGCAGCGCGAAGTGGTCAAGGAGTTCGGCCTGACGCTGGAAGCCGGCGAAGTGGTCGGCCTGCTCGGCCCCAACGGCGCCGGCAAGACCACCTGCTTCTACATGATCGTGGGTCTGGTCGAGGCCGATGCCGGGCGCATCGAGCTGGACGGCCGCGATCTCACCGCCGAGCCGATGTACGCACGCGCCAAACTCGGCGTGGGCTACCTGCCGCAGGAGCCGTCGATCTTCCGCAAGCTCACCGTGGCCGACAACATCCGCCTGGTGCTGGAACTGCGCGAGGAGCTGGACAACGCCGGCCGCGAGAAGGAGCTGGTTTCGCTGCTGGATGAGTTGCAGATCACCCACGTCGCCGATCAGCTCGGTGCGAGCCTGTCCGGTGGCGAGCGGCGCCGTTGCGAGATCGCGCGTGCGCTGGCCGCCAAGCCACGCATGATGCTGCTGGACGAACCATTCGCCGGCGTCGATCCGATTTCGGTCGGCGAGATCCAGCGCATCATCATCCACCTCAAGGAACGCGGCATCGGCGTGCTGATCACCGATCACAACGTGCGCGAGACCTTGGGAATCTGTGACCGCGCGTATATCCTCGCCGAGGGGGGCGTGCTGGCGCAGGGGGCACCGGACGCGCTGCTGGCCAATCCCGACGTCCGTCGCGTGTATCTGGGGGAAACCTTCCGCCTTTGAGCGCGTCGCCGCGCCAACGCTTTTTTCAGTCAGTGCCCGCATGAAAGCCCGGCTCCAGACATCGCTAGGACAACAGTTGGTCATGACGCCGCAGTTGCGTCAGGCGATCAAGCTATTGCAGATGTCCACCACCGAGCTGGAAGTGGAAATCGCCGAAGCAGTGGAAACCAATCCACTGCTGGAATGGGCCGATGAAGCGGCGCATGCGGCCAACGAACCGGCGCCCGAGGCGAGCGCATCGTCGTCCAGCGAAGAACCGCAGCGCGAAGATCCGGCCCCTGCCGAGCGCGACGATGACTGGTCGCAGGACGAACTGCAGTGGAGCGGCTCGGGCAGCGGCGGCAGTTTCGACGACGACGAGTCCGGTGACGCCGCCGAACGTGTGGCCGAGTCCGAGACGCTGGCCGACCATCTGCTGTGGCAGCTGCACCTGTCGCCGTTGTCGCCGCGCGATCGCCAGATCGGCGCGATGCTGATCGACGCGCTGGACGAGGACGGCTATCTGCGCGAGCCGCTGCCGGCCATTCTGGAGACGCTGGCGCTGGGCGCGGCGGTGGACGAGGCCGAAGTGCTCACCGTGTTGCACCAGATCCAGCGCTTCGACCCGGTCGGCGTGGGTGCACGTACCCTGGGCGAATGCCTGGCGCTGCAGTTGGCCGTGCTCGACCCGGCCACCCCCGGGCGCGAGCTGGCCCAGCAGATCGTCGCCGGCCCGCTGGAACGGCTGCCGCGCAGCGGCGTGGCCGGGCTGGCACACGAACTCAAACGCTCCACCGCCGATGTCGAGCAGGCGGTGCAGCTGGTGCGCTCGCTGGACCCGCGCCCGGGCAAGCAGATCGGCGAACTGGCGCAGGACACCTATGTGGTGCCCGATTGCGTGATCTGGCGCCAGCGCGGGGTCTGGCGCGCCTCCTTGGCCGGCCGCGCGCAGCCCAAGGTCACCATCCACCGCGGCTACGAGAACCTGATCCGCAGCTGCGGCGAGTCCGACGCCGGCTACCTGCGCGGGCAGCTGCAGGAAGCACGCTGGCTGCTCAAGAGCCTGGAAGCGCGCGGCGAAACCCTACTCCGGGTGGTGCGCTGCCTGCTGCACCACCAGGCCGGGTTCCTGGAATTCGGCGCGCAGGCGCTGCGGCCGTTGACCCTGCGCGAGATCGCCGGCGAGCTCGGCCTGCACGAGTCGACCATTTCCCGCGCCATTGCCCGCAAGTACGTGCGCACCCCGCGCGGCACCATCCCGTTGCGCTCGTTCTTTGCCTCCGGCATCGACACCGACAGCGGCGGCGAGGCCTCCAGCACTGCCATCCAGGCCATGATCCGGCGCCTGATCGATGCAGAAAACCCGCGCAAACCCTTGTCGGACGCCAAGCTGGCGGATCTGCTGAAAACCTCCGGCGTACCAGTGGCGCGGCGCACCGTTGCGAAGTATCGTGAGGCCATGAACATTTCCGCTTCCCACGAACGCGTGCGCATCGCCTGACGTTGCAACCACCGCAACGCCGGCCTGCGCCGGGTTAGTCGGATCACCGGAACGGTTCATTGGCCCACCGACCAATGGAGGTATCCGATGCGCATCGAGACGTATGGCCACCAGCTTGAAGTGACCCCCGCCCTGCGGGAGTACGTGGCAAGCAAGCTGCAGCGACTGCAGCGCCATTTCGACCAGCACTGTGAAGTCCGAACGCAGCTGGCCGTTCGCAAGCCGGACCACCACGTGGTCGCCACCGTCAACCTTCCCGGTCGCACGCTGCACGCAGATGCCAGCGGTTCCACCATGTACGCCGCCATCGACCTGCTGGTCGACAAGCTCGACCGCCTGGTGCTCAAGCACAAAGAAAAGAAATGTAACCACCACGCACGCGAGGTGCGCGACAATCCCGCATGACGCTTCCCGCTTGATGCCCTCATGCCTTTAAACGATCTGATGGCGGCCGTGCGCACCGTGGTGTCGCCGGCCGCCGATCGCGACACCGTCCTGCACACCGCCGCCGATCTGCTGTCCTGCCGCCAGGCCGGCGCAGACGAGCTCTACGCCAACCTGTGCGAGCGCGAGGCCCTGGGCAGTACCGCCATCGGCCACGGCATCGCCATTCCGCATGGACGTTGCCCCAATCTGACCGAACCCCGCGGCGCCCTGCTGCGGCTGGACACGCCGGTGGCCTTTGGCGGCGACGAGCCGGTGGATCTGATCTTTGCGATGGCCGTGCCCGCGCACTACACCCACCAGCATCTGATGCTGTTGTCGGAACTGGCCGAGCGCTTTTCCGACGCCGACTTTCGCCAGCAATTGCGCGCAGCGCCCAATGCCGATGCCCTGCTCGCGTTGCTGACCGACGTCCCGCCACCTCAGGCCAGCGCGGCATGAATACCAGCATCACCGCACGCGAGTTGTTCGACCAGCAGCGCGACAAGCTGGCGCTGCGCTGGGTCGCCGGCCAGAAGGGTGAGCACCGCGAGATCCAGGCCGGCAGCAACAATGCGCGGCGCCCGTCGCTGGCCGGGTATCTCAACGTGATCTACCCCAACAAGGTGCAGATCCTGGGCACCGAGGAACTGGCCTGGCTGGATTCGCTGGATGCCCGGCAGCGCTGGGAAACCATCGAAAAGATCATCCAGGTACAGCCGCTGGCGCTGGCGATCAGCAAGAACCAGTCCTGCCCGGAAGACCTGCGCGCGGCGGCCGACGAATCCAATACGCCGCTGTGGATCTCGCCCAAGCGTGGCCATGAACTACTCAACCACCTGTCCTACCACCTGGCGCGCACACTGGCGCCACGGGTCACGTTGCATGGCGTGTTCATGGAGATCTATTCGATCGGCGTGCTGATCACCGGTGAAGCCGGCTCGGGCAAGAGCGAGCTGGCGCTGGAACTGCTCAGCCGTGGTCACCGGCTGGTGGCCGACGACGCGCCCGAATTCACCCAGATCGCCCCCGACGTGCTCGACGGCACCTGCCCGGAACTGCTGCAGGACCTGCTGGAAGTGCGCGGCCTGGGCGTGTTGAACGTGCGCGACATGTTCGGCGACACCGCGGTGAAGAAGAACAAATACCTGCGCCTGATCGTGCACCTGACCCGGCCGATGACCGAGCCCACGCCGTCCGGTTACGAGCGCCTGACCGGCGATTCCGGCAGCCGCCACGTACTGGACCTGGACGTGCCGCTGATCACCCTGCCGGTGATGCCCGGCCGCAACCTGGCCGTGCTCACTGAGGCGGCCACCCGGCTGCATATCCTGCGCACCAAGGGCATCGACCCGGCGGCGATGTTCATCGCCCGCCACAGCAACCTGCTGGAGCGACGCACGCCATGAGTATCGCGCCCTCCACGCTGATGATCGTGAGCGGGCTGTCCGGCTCGGGCAAATCGGTCGCGCTGAAGACCTTCGAGGACCTGGACTATTACTGCTCGGACAACCTGCCGGTGGAGTTGCTGCCGGACTTCGTCAAGAGCCGCCTGCGTGGCAACCCGCTCGGCGACCAGCGGCTGGCGGTGGGCATCGACGTCCGCAGCCGCAGCGACCTGACCCAGCTGGCGCAATGGCGCCAGGCCGCGCAGGAATACGGCATCGAGGCGCGGCTGCTGTTTTTCGAGGCCAGCGACGAGGCGTTGATCAAGCGCTACGCCGACACCCGGCGCCGCCATCCCTTGAGCCATCTTGGCCTGGCCTTGCCGGAAGCGATCACCCGCGAGCGCCAGTTGACCGAACCGCTGCGACTGCAGGCCGATGCCATCATCGACACCAGTGCGCTCAACGTGCATCAGCTGCGTCGCCGCGTGGTGACCGAGTTTGCGCTCGGCTCCAATGATCGCCTGTCGCTGTTGTTCGAATCGTTCGCCTACAAGCGCGGCGTGCCCGCCGAAGCCGACTTCGTGTTCGATGCACGCGTGCTGCCCAATCCGCACTGGGACCCGGAGCTGCGCCCGCTCACCGGGCGCGATGCCGCGGTGCGCGAGTATCTGGACAAGGAAGCCGATGTGCAGCGTTACAGCGCGCAGATCGTGGACCTGCTCGACACCTGGCTGCCGCGCTTGCGCAACGACACCCGCAGCTACGTGACCATCGCCTTCGGCTGCACCGGTGGCAAGCACCGCTCGGTGTACATGGCCGAACGCATGGCCCGGCATGCGCGCGAGCAGGGTTGGCCGGAAGTGGCGACGTTTCATCGCGAGCAGGATTGAAATTCCGGGAATCGGGAATCGTTACAGCGGCATTCTGCGAACTGTTTGTGCTGCACCCATGTGAGAGGGTGCTTTTTGCAGTGCCTTAGTGTGGAATGCGGATGGCTTGCGGCTGGTGGGTGCTATGCCGGGCGACAACGTCGCACCCGATGCGACTGACTCAGCGACGTCCCAACGCCGCGTGCCGTGTTTGTTCAATCCCCACGCAACACGGCACGACGAACGCGGCGGCGGCGTGTCGGACTGCATGACTACACCGCTGCCGGTTGCCGCGGCAACAGCAGCGCCCGCTTGTGCGGTTGGCCATATTGCTGGCGCTGTGCATGTCGCGGAGCAGTGCCGCACGTTGCGACGCGCTGACGGTATCGGTGCAGCCAGGTCGCTGGAGTGGTCCTAAACGGCTATTCAGTTCGCAACACATCGGTGCGGGCAAACGCTATCGCGCGGTCATGCTGACCTGTTAACGTTTCGGCATGGCCTGTGGCATTCTCCTCATTACCCATCCCGGCATCGGCGCGGCGTTATTGAACGTGGCGACGGGGCTGTTGCGGCATTTGCCGCTGAAGACCGAAGCGTTCGATGTGCCGTTCGATGCAGACCTGGACGCGTTGTTGCCCCAGGCCTCGGCGGCGATGCGCCGGGTCGACGGCGGCGACGGCGTGCTGGTCATGACCGACCTGTATGGCGCCAGCCCCAGCAATCTCGCCAGCCGGTTGGCCAAGCTGGGCACGCCGGTTCGCCGTGTGTCCGCGTTGAGCCTGCCGATGCTGCTGCGGGTGATGAATTACCCCGAACAAGGTTTGCAGGAACTGCCCGCCACTGCGGCGGCCGGTACCCGCAACGGAGCGATCATCGACGATGCTTGAACGCGAACTCATTGTGTCCAACCGACTCGGACTGCATGCGCGGGCAACCGCCAAGCTGGTGCAGACGCTGTCGTCCTATCGCAGCAACGCCACGCTGGCGGCCAAGGGCCGCGAAGTGAATGCCAAGAGCATCATGGGCGTGATGCTGCTCGCCGCCGGGCAAGGCACCAGCGTGGTGGTGCGGCTGGATGGCGAAGACGAAGCGCAGGCCTTGCAGGCGCTGGTGGAGTTGTTCGAGCGTCGTTTCGACGAGGACAGCTGAGCATGCGCGGCGTCGGTGCGGTTGCAGCCGACACGGCGCCAGCGCGCCGGGCACGCGCATGAGCCTGCGTTTGCGCGGACACGGCGCCTCGCGCGGCAATGCGCTCGGGCGTGCGCGCGTGCGCCAGAGCCACACCCTGGAAGTAGCCGAACAACGCGTGCCTGCCAATCAGGTGGAAACGCAATTGCAGCGCCTGCACACGGCCATCGAATCTGCACGGGTGGAAATGCAGCAACTGCGTGATCGCCTGCATGGCGCGCTGGCGCGCGAGGTAGGCGAATTTCTCGAGCTGCACGCCTTGCTGCTGGACGACCCGGAGCTGCTGCAGGGGCTGGACGAGCTGATCCGCACGCACCGCTATAGCGCCGACTATGCCTTGCGCGTGCAACGCGACCGCCTGGCGGCGGTGTTCGACGGCATGGAGGACGCCTACCTCAAGAGCCGCATGGACGACCTGGATCACGTCATCGGCCGCATCCATGCATTCCTGCACAAGCGTGCCCCCGATCTCAAAGGCGTGGCCGGCGAGATCCTGGTCTGCGACAACGTGGCGCCGTCCGAACTGGCGCAGCTGCAGGCCCAGGGCGTGGTCGGCATCGTCACCACCGCCGGTAGCGCGCTGTCGCACAGCGCGATCCTGGCGCGCAGCCTGCACCTGCCACTGGTGGTGGGGGTCAGCGACGCCGTCCAGCGCATCAACGATGGCGATGTGTTGATCGTCGATGCCGGCTCCGGCCAGGTGATCGTCGACCCCACCCCCGAGCATCTGCGCGATTACCGCGAGCGGCTGCGCGCATTGGCCAAGGAGCAACGCGAACTCGGGCGGCTGCGCTCCAAGCCCACGCGCACCCGCGACAACGTCGATATCACCCTGCTGGCCAATGCAGAATCGCTGGAAGACGTCGCGCGTGCGCATGCGCTGGGCGCCAGCGGGCTGGGACTGTATCGCACCGAATTCCTGTTCCTGCAGCGCAACGAGCTGCCGGACGAAGACGAGCAGTTCCAGACCTATCGCGACACGGTACTGGGCATGAGCGACCGCCCGGTCACCATCCGCACGCTGGACCTGGGCGCCGACAAGGCCGACCGCACCGGGCTGACCCTGAGCGACGAGGACAACCCGGCGCTGGGCCTGCGCGGCGTACGGCTGTCGCTGGCCCGCCCTGCGGTTGCGCAGGCGCAGCTGCGCGCGATCCTGCGCGCGTCCGGCTACGGGCAGGTGCGCATCCTGGTGCCCATGGTCAGCGGCCGCGAAGAAATCCAGTTGCTGCGCAAGCAACTGAAAAAAATCGCCGCGCAGCTGCGCGACGAGGGCCACGAGATCGCCGAACACATTCCACTGGGCGCGATGATCGAAGTGCCGGCGGCGGCGTTGGCGCTGGACTGCTTCATCGACGACATCGATTTCCTGTCGATCGGCACCAACGATCTGGTGCAGTACCTGCTGGCGGTGGATCGCAACAACGAAGCCTTGGGCGAGCTGTATTCGCCGCTGCACCCGGCGGTGCTGCGGCTGATTGCGCAGGTCATCGCCACCGGGCGCGCCCACGGCAAGCCGGTGGCGGTGTGCGGTGAGATCGCCGGCGACCCGCGTTTCGTACCGATGTTGCTGGCGTTGGGACTCACCGAATTCAGCCTGCATCCGGCCACCTTGCTGGAAGTGCGCCGCGCGGTACGCGACATCCACCTGGGCGAGCTGCGCGTGCATGGCGAGAAATTGCTGCGCGCACGTGACCGCAAGAGCATCGAGAAGTGGCTGGCCTCCATCGCACCAGGCGGCAGCTGCAAGAGCAGCTAGACCAGCGCTGCTGTACGTCCTTCTCCCGCGTGCGGGGAAAGTGCCCGCAGGGCGAATGTGGGCGCTGCGTCGATCATCGACCTGGCAATCAATCACCGGTCAATGCTGACAGACCAACTCGGGTTCGTCATGGCTGCATGCAGCGTTTGCCAGGCGCGCCAGCAAGCCGGCAGCGCCCGATCGACCGTCCGCAAGCGCGCCCGCACTGTATGTTTCGTCACCATGCGCAAGCGATAATGCCGTGCTGACCCAGCACCGCGTCTTCCACTGACGGCGCGTCCACTCTTCCGGGGAGCCGCGCATGGCCGAAGCCGTCCGCCACGACAAGACTGCGCGCCAGCTGCGATTGCTGTCCGACGCGCTGGACAGCGGGCGCCTGGGACCAGTGCGCCGGCTGGTCAATACGTTGGCGCCGGCGGAGATCGGCAACCTGCTCGAATCGCTGCCACCCGGCAAGCGTGAAGTGGTGTGGGGGCTGGTCGACCCGGAGGACGATGGCGAGGTGCTGCTGCACGTCGGCGACGAAGTCCGCGAAAGCCTGCTGGCCGACATGGACCCGGACGAGATCGTGGCCGCGGTCGAAGACCTGGACATCGACGATCTGGCCAACCTGGTCGAGGATCTGCCCGACACCGTCATCGACGAAGTGCTCAAGTCGATGGACCGCGAGAACCGCGAACGGCTGGAGCAGGTGCTGTCGTATCCGGAAGACACCGCCGGCCGCCTGATGAACCCGGACGTGGTGACGGTGCGCGCCGACGTCAATGTCGATGTGGTGCTGCGCTACCTGCGCCTGCGCGGCGAGCTGCCCGACCACACCGATCACCTGTATGTGGTGAGCCGACGCCACCAATACCTGGGCCGCGTACCGCTGGCCGCGCTGGTGACCCACGAAGACAGCACGCCGGTCAACCGGCTGATCGACGACGAGCAGCCGGCCATCGATGTAGGCGATGGCGCCGAAGAAGTCGCGCGGCGCTTCTCCGACCACGACTGGATCTCTGCGCCGGTGGTGGACGACAACAACATCCTGCTCGGCCGCATCACCATCGACGACGTGGTCGACATCATCCGCGAGCAGGCCGAACACCAGGCCATGAGTGCGGCCGGTCTGGACGAAGACGAGGACATGTTCAGCCCGGCGCGGCGTGCGTTCCGCCGCCGCCTGATCTGGCTGGGCATCAATCTGTGCACCGCGTTCCTGGCCTCCAGCGTGGTCAGCCGCTTCGAGGGCACCATCGAAAAACTGGTGGCACTGGCGGCGCTGATGCCGATCGTGGCCGGCATGGGCGGCAACGCCGGCACCCAGGTCCTGGCACTGATGGTGCGCGGCCTGGCGCTGGGCCAGATCGGCTCGTCCAACGTGATGACCCTGCTCAAGAAGGAGCTCACCGTCGCATTGATCAACGGCCTGTGCCTGGGCGTGGGGCTTGGATTGATCGTGCTGGCCTGGTTCCGGCAACCGATGCTGTCGCTGGTGATCGGCACTGCGCTGACCGCGAACATGCTCACCGCTGCGTTCGGCGGCGTGCTGGTGCCGGTGACGCTCAAACGCCTGGGCTTCGATCCGGCATTGGCCGGTGGCGTGATCCTGACCACCCTGACCGATGTGATGGGCTTCCTGAGCTTTCTCGGCCTGGCCACCTTGGTGCTGCTGCCGTGAGCGCATGCGCGTGACGCCTGGATGCCGATCGCCGCAGTGCGACGTGCCAGTGCGGGTGCATGCGGTGATACTGCAGCACTGTGATCGATGGGGAGTAGTGCGTGATCGTTCGTTGCCTGGTGGTGGGAATCCTGGCGCTGGTGCTTGCCGGCTGCTCCAGCATGGCTGAGCGCCGGCATGACGGCCGGCACGGCCACTTCGTCACCCGCACCTTGCAGCTGGAGGGCCGGCTGTATCGCTACCAGGTGTTCGTGCCGGCGGCCAGGGCGCCGCAACCACGGCCGATCGTGTTGTTCCTGCACGGCTCGGGCGAACGCGGCGACAACGGCCGCGACCAGGCCGAGGTGGGCCTGGGCCCGTACCTGAGCGAACACGGCGCCGACTTCCCGGCGCTGGTGGTGTTGCCGCAGGTGCCCGAAAACGAAGAATGGCTGGGCATCAATGCGCGCATGGCGATCGCTGCACTGGATGCGGCCAGCACCGAGTTCGCTGCCGACCCGCAACGCACCTACCTCACCGGCATTTCGATGGGCGGCTATGGCGCCTGGGAAATCGGGCTGATGCAGCCGCAGCGGTTTGCCGCAATCGTGCCGATCTGCGGCGCGCTCAAGGCGCCGCGCGATGAGCGCCGCACGCTGTACGTCAGCCTGGTGCTCAAGGAAGCCGACCCGTACACGGCGGCAGTCAGCCAGCTCAGGCACGTGCCGATCTGGACCTTCCATGGCGCCAAGGACACCGCCGTGCCGCCGCACGACGACCGCGCCCTGTATCGCGCGGCCAAGGGCATCGGCGCCAACCTGCGCTACAGCGAATATCCCGAAGGCAGCCACAACGTGTGGGACACGACCTACGCCGACCCGGCCATGTGGACGTGGATGTTCACGCAGCGGCTGCGCTGAACACCGTTGCATGTGAGTCTGGCGCAGGCCGGCGTTGGCCGATCACCCTGCGCCGCCGCGCATGCACACCGCTCCGCTACGTGGTCTGCGCGGCGCCTGTGCCCAGGGATGCGAACGGCCCGCACGCACGGCGTCGAGCGCAGGCCATCAATGGTGGTAGCCGGTGTCGGCGGTGATCTTGCCGCGGAACACGCGATACGACCACACCGTGTAGCCCAGCACCAGCGGCAGCAGCATGACCAGCCCCACCATGGCGAACAGCTGCGATGACGGCGGCGCGGCGGCCTGCCAGAGGGTGTAGACCGGCGGCACCAGGTACGGCCACATGCCCAGCACCAGGCCCAGGAAGCCGAGCACGAACAGGCCCATGGCCAGCAGGAACGGCGGCGTGTCCGCACGCCCGGCATCGCATGAGCGCCACAGCGCATACCCCACCACGGCCACCAGCACCGGCACCGGCAGCAACCACAGGTAATGCGCGCCAGCGAACCAGCGCTCCATCACATGCGACTGCAACGACGGCAGCCAGGCGCTGACCAGGCCGATGAAGATCAGCACGCTGATGGTCAACGGCCGGGTGAGCTGACGTGCGAGCTGCTGCACGTGGCCTTCGGTCTTGAGGATCAGCCAGGTGCTGCCGAGCAAGGCATACCCGAACACCAACGCCGCGCCGGTCAGCATCGCGAACGGGCTGAACCAGCCCCAGATGCCGCCGACATAGCGGTCGTTCTCGATCGGCAAGCCCTGCACCAGCGCGCCGAGGATCACGCCCTGGGCGAAGGCGGCCAGGATCGAGCCACCTGCAAAGGCATTGCTCCACAACCGCCGCGAACGCTGCGCCTTGAAGCGGAACTCGAACGCCACGCCGCGGAACACCAGTGCCATCACCATCAGCAACACCGGCAGGTACA
Organism: Xanthomonas sp. WHRI 6106; assembly: GCF_040202405.1. NCBI lineage: Bacteria > Pseudomonadati > Pseudomonadota > Gammaproteobacteria > Lysobacterales > Lysobacteraceae > Xanthomonas > Xanthomonas sp. WHRI 6106. The sequence goes on from NZ_JBEGFC010000002.1 coordinate 86,906, forward strand.
GCGCCGACAGGATCACCGCGTACGCCTTCGGAAACGCCGCCAGCAGCCCTGCCCCGCCCAGCACCAGCCAGGTTTCGTTGCCGTCCCAGATCGGCGCGGCGGTGTTCATCATCAGGTCCAGCTGCTGCTCGTCGCGGCGAAACGGCGCCAGGATGCCGATGCCGAGCACGAAGCCGTCCAGCACCACGTACATCAGCACGCCGAAGCCGATCACCGCAAACCACGCCACCGGCAACACGGTCGTCATGTCCATCATGCAGCTCCGTCGATGGGTGCATCGGCCGCCGACAGCGGGCGCGCCGGCGTGTGCTCGCCATGGTCCAGGTGCGGTGCGTCGGCGTGCGGCGTGGGGCCCTGCTTGCCGATCTTGACCAGGTACCAGATGCCCCAGCCGAACACGAACGCGTACCCGGCCACATAGACCGCCAACGAGATCGCGGTCATCCAGGCCGACTGCGGGCCGACCGCATCGGCGGTGCGCAGCAGCCCGTAGACCACATACGGCTGCCGCCCGATCTCGGTGACGAACCAGCCCGAAATCAGCGCGATGAAGCCGCTTGGCAACATCCAGCGCCAGGTCGCCAGCAACCAGCGCCACTGCACCAGCTTGCCGCGCCACCAGGCGAAGGCCGACACCCAGGCCACCAGCAGCATCAACGAACCGATCCCGACCATGATGCGGAATGCGATGAACACCGGCGTCACCGGCGGGCGCTCGCTTGCCGGCACCGACGTCAGCGGTGCGATGCTGCCGTCCAGGCTATGGGTGAGAATCACACTGCCCAGGCGCGGAATCGCCAGCTCGTAGTCGTTGCGCTCGGCCTGCGCATTGGGCAGCGCAAACACCACCAGCGGGACGCCCTCGCCCGCTTCCTCGGCGTGCCAGTGCGCTTCCATTGCCGCAATCTTCATGGGCTGGTGCTTGAGCGTATTCAAGCCGTGCATGTCGCCGACGAAGATCTGCAGCGGCACGGTGATGGCGGCAAACGCCACCGCCAGCTTGAGCATGCGCAGCCCGGCGTCGCGATGCACGCCGCGATGCAGGTACCACGCCCCCACCGCGCCCACCACGAAGCAGGTGGTGATGAACGAGCCCAGCGCCATATGCGCCAAGCGGTACGGAAACGACGGATTGAAGATGATCTTCACCCAGTCCGCCGGATGCACGATGCCGTTGATCACTTCGTAGCCGGCCGGCGTCTGCAACCAGCTGTTGGAGGAAAGAATCCAGAACGTGGAGATCAAGGTGCCCAGCGCCACCATGCAGGTGGCGAAGAAATGCAGGCGCTCGGACACGCGCCCCCACCCGAACATCATCACGCCCAGGAAGCTGGCTTCGAGAAAGAACGCGGTGAGCACTTCGTAGCTCAACAGCGGGCCGATCACTCCGCCGGCAATGCGGCTCAGCTCCGGCCAGTTGGCGCCGAACTGGAACGCCATCACGATGCCGCTGACCACGCCCATGCCGAACGACACGGCGAAGATCTTCTGCCAGAAAAAATACAGCTCGCGCCACACCGGTCGGCGGGTACGCAGCCAGCGCCATTCCAGAAATGCCAGCAGGCTGGAGAGCCCGATGGTGAATGCCGGAAACAGCACGTGGAACGCGATGACGAACCCGAACTGGATCCGCGACAACAGCAGAGCGTCCATGGAGAGCCCTCCAGGAAAGTGGATAGCGTCAGCGCGCCGATTGCAGATCGATCGCCGGAACTCGCTGCGGTGGCCGATCGCAACCGCCTGCGCTGCACCAGCATGATAGGGACGGTCGCGCCCGTTCCCGATGCGACACGGCGTCGCATCTGCGTCAAAGCGTCGCGCTTGCGCGCCCGTGACGTGCTTTCGGTTGCTCGCCAGCTCTCTTCCTGGCGAAGACGGAAGCGCGCGACGTCGTGTCCGTTGCGCTCGGCCCGGCGCTATCTGCATCGTGCAATGCGCACGTCTGCTTTCCGCCGCGCCAAGCACCCAGGCGCCTGCTCTGGTGGACGCGCGCTTGCGCGCGAAGCGCTCTACCGGTGACGCTCGATCGCGGTCAAGCGCGCTCCCACCACGTGAAGCGCCTGACTAGCGCTGGCGTCGCATCCGTCGTGCGAGCTCGCTGACGACCGCGATGCCGGCCGTCAACGCCACCATCGACAGGAACTGCGCGCGGGTGTCGGGCGAGCTGGCCAGCAGCACGAAGAGCACGGCCAGAATCACCAGGGCCAGCACCGTCAGAGCCGGATAGCCGCGCATGCGGAACGGCAGCGCGATGCCGTCGCGATCGGCGCGCGCGCGCAGGATCAGTTGCGACACCAGCGAAATCGTCCACACCAGCAGGCAGGTGGCACCGACGATGTTGAGCAGCATCGGCAGCACCTTGTTGGGATACAGCATTTCCAGCGCGGCTGCGGCAAAGCCGAACAGCACACTGGCGATCACCGCCACCAGCGGCACCTGCTCGCCACTGGTCCTGGCGAGCAGGCGCGGCGCTTCGCCGCGCTGCGCCAGCGAGAAGATCATGCGCGAGGCGCCGTACAGGTTGGCATTGAGCGCCGACAGCAGCGCCACCACGGCCACCAGGGTGATGGCGGTGGCCGCACCGGGAATGCGCGCCACTTCCAGCACCGCCGCAAACGGCGAGCTCAGCGCCGTGCTGGTCCACGGCACCACCGCCACGATCACGCTGATCGAGCCGATGTAGAACACCAGGATGCGCCAGGCCACGGTGCGAATCGTGCGTGCCAGGCTGCGCCCCGGGTCGGCCGTCTCCGCCGCCGCCACGGCCACGATCTCGGTGCCGCCGAACGCGAACACCACCACCAGCAAGGCCGCGCCCACGCCCGCCAGGCCCTTGGGCGCAAATCCACCGTTCTGGGTGAAATTGGACAGCCCCGGCGAGGTCACACCGGGCAACCAGCCCGCCAGCAAGGCCACGCCGATCAGCAGGAACACCACGATCGCCACGACCTTGAGGATGGCGAACCAGAATTCGAACTCACCAAAATTGCGCACGCCCAACAGATTGATCGCGGTGAACGTGGCCATGAACAGCGAGGCCAGCAGTGGCACCGGCAGGGACGGCCATACCGTTGCCAGCAAGCCCGCTGCGCCAACCGCTTCTGCCGCGATCACCACCACGATCTGCAACCACCACAGCCAGCCCACCGTGGCGCCGGCGGTCGGGCCCATCGCATCGGCCGCATAGACCGAAAAAGCGCCGCTGGCCGGCTTGGCGGCCGCCATCTCGCCCAGCGCATTCATCACGATGATCACCAGCGCCCCGGCAATCAGGTAGGACACCAGCACCGCCGGCCCCGCCGCATGGATGCCGACCCCCGAACCCAGAAACAGCCCGGCGCCGATCGCCGTGCCCAGGCCCATCATCATCAATTGCCGGGGTTTGAGCGCATGCCGCAGGGCAGGCGCGGCGGTCGAAGCGTTCTGGGCAACAGGATCGTTCGGAAGCGACATGGACGGGATTTGAGAAGTGGCAGCGCGACACGATACCGCGTCGCGGCGCCCGCCGCGCCTCTTGACGGCATGCCAGCGACCGGGGTGCGGGGCGCTGCTGCACTGCACCTTGCATCGACGTCCCGACCGGATCCACGCGGGATCGGGAACCGGCGCCTCGCCGGCATGCGCTACGCCCCCGATCTGCGCCCGGTCACGGCACGGCGGACGGCGGCGCTGGACAGACAAATCCCCGGGCAGGCCGGGGATCTGTCACTGCAGTACCGCGCGAACGTTACTCCGCCAGATTCTTGCCGGCGCCGGCGGTGGCAATCACCTTGGCCTTGACCTGTGCGGCCGGGGTGACGGTGTAGATGTAGCCCAGCGATTCCGGGAACACCTTGGAGCTGACCCAGTTGGTGGCATTGGCGTACGGCTTGCTGCCGTCCGGGGTGCCCCAGGTGATGCCGCTGCCGACGTAGTTGTTGATCAGGTCCCAGTAGCCGATCTCGCTGCTGTCGCGCGAGGTGACCGGGTTCTTGATGTTCTCGAAGTAGTTCGACTCGATCTTCGCCACGCCACCCATGCGCACGTTGATGCCGGACGTGAACACATTGTTGAAGTAGTTGTTGTAGATGTGGCTCAAGCCGCGGCGCTGCAACGGCACGCGCGACTCGACGTTTTCGAAGCGGTTGTGGTGGTAGGTGGTACGTGCGGCCGAGTTCTTGGTGTCGCTGTCGCTGTAGCCGTTGAGCGCGACCTTTTGATAGTTGTAGACGTAGTTGTAGGACACGGTGACGTGGTGTACGCCCTTCTTCATGTCGATGCCGCCATCGAAGGAGGCATCGCCGGCGCCGGAGCACTTGGTCAACGAGGCGAACACGGTGTTGTGGTCCACCCAGATCCTGGACGGCTCGCCGCTGGAGTTGCCTTCCAGCGAAATCGAATCGGCATCCTCGCCCCCTTGCAGCAGGCCAATGGTCATGTTCTGGATGATCACGTTGTGCGCGTTGCCCACCACGCGCAAGCCGAAGTTCGCCGCCGAGCCGTTCGCCCCCTTGATGGTGACATCGCTCTTGTTCTTGATCTGCACGGTCTTGGCTGGCAGCTTCCACTGCGCACACACGTCCTTGATAGTGCCGAAGTCGAACTTGCCGGTGTAGTTGAGTACCAGCCCGCCGCTACCGGAATAACTGTCGATAGCCGCCTGCATCGCCTCGAAGGTGGCGACATTGACCGGTGTCTTGTTGCCGCCGCCGGTGGTGGCGGCACCGTACCCGACCGGGCCGGCGATGGCGCCTGCTGCGCACGTGGACAGCGCAAGCGCGAGTGCGCCCTGGAGCATCTTGCTAATCATGCAGCCTCTCCCAAAGAAGTCGATAAGCGATGCGTGCCGTCTGCGCAGTGGCGACGACAACAACAAAGCGGGCGTGGGGGCCGCATTCTTCGCGCGATTTAAAACATAAAACAATTATCCATCTTTGAAAGTTTGACGCACCACGGTGTTCTCTTTGCAGGACATGCAAAAGAGACAGCAAGGGACAGGCAGGACAGGACACCGCTGCAGCAACGGCTGCTGTAACGCGAGCGATTGCCTGCAGCGCTTATCGGCAGTGCAGATGCGACTGCAGCATCCTCAACCGCTGAAGCTGGCACAGCTGGCAACACGGCCGGAGCACACCGCGGTGCTGCACTGCCGCGCAACCTTCACCAGCACGCACGTCGATGGATGTGCCATGCAGCCGGCGTGGATGCGTTCGACATCACCAGATCCAATCGGTGACGATGCAGAAGGACCGCTTTTTTTTGCGACAGGCGCGCGCGACAGCATGGGTCCGGCACCACCGCTGTGGAGCTGTCGGCATGAGGCTGCACCGGACGAGGGACGCAGGCGGCCGGCGCTCGATCCGAACCGCCGTTCAATCATGCACACAGCCGCTGGGGCGCAGGCCACAGCATCAGGCAGCCCGGATACGGCCCGACCGCCAGAGGCCGAGTGGCACCCAGACTGGAGTCTTGATCGGTGAACGTGCGCGCGTTGCAGGTGGCGTGATCACTGCAGCGTCAAACGCAGCGCAACCAGCGGACGCCCAAGGCCGCCGGTCCGCCGCTGACCGATGCACTTGTGCCAGGCGCACCACACGATTGACCCGAGATGCCAGCAACACATGTGGATGCCGATGTCATGTTTGCGGCCGCGCACCGACGCCGACGGCGCTGTTTACCGTGCTGCCCACCAAAGGCGCGCCAACGGTTGGTGCAGCCACTCACACCGCGCGACTGGCCAGTGCCGGCTCATGGGCAAGTTCGCCACCCGGCCAGGGCGTATGGTCCTCCAGGAAATCGCCCACCAGGCGCATGCAGGCGATGCGTTCTTCCACATGCGGCATGTGGCTGGAGTTGGCGAATACATGCCAGCGCGCATCGGGAATCAGGCGCGCATACGGCTCGACGGTTTCCGGCGTGGCCTCGTCATACCTGCCCGACAGCACCAGCGTCGGCACCGTGATGCGATGCAGGCGCTCGATGATGCTCCAGTTGCGCAGGCTGCCCACCACATGGAATTCGGTCGGGCCGTTCATGGCGTGGTACACCGTCGGGTCGGCATCGATGGCGGCAAAGGTGCGCGCCACCTCGTCGGGCCACGGGACGATGCGGCACACATGCTGCGCGTAGAACACCTGGCTGGCCGCGCGGTAGGCCGGGTGATCCAGCGTGCCGGCCGCTTCATGTTCGTCCAGCGCGGCCTGGACCTGCTCCGGCAAGCCGGCGCGCAGGCGCAGGGCCGCCGCGCGCCACAGGCCCATCGATGCCGGCGAATTGGCGATTACCAATGCACGCAACCCACCGGGACGACGCACCGCATGTTCGGCGGCCAGCATGCCGCCCCACGACTGGCCCAGCAAGGCGTATTGCGACAGCCCCAGGTGGTCGATCAGCGTCTGCAATTCATCCAGAAACAGCCCCACGCTCCAGAAGCCCGGGTCGGCATTGGGCAGGTGCGTCGAACGGCCGTTGCCGAGCTGGTCGTAATGAATCACCGCGCGGCCGCCGGCGGCCAGGTCCTTGAAGCTGTCGACATAGTCGTGCGTGCAGCCGGGCCCACCGTGCACGATCACCAATGGACAGGCATCGCTGCGCAGGTCACCGGTGATGCGGTACCAGGTGCGATAGCCGCGAAATTCGACATAACCTTCGGTGGACTGCATGACCTGCGCCTGCTTACGGCAATGATGAGCGCCGAGCCTAGCGAGCGGCACGTCGCGGGTTAACTGGCAAATCTCACAGGTTTATGCGGTCGTGCCACCCTCGCAGTCAGGCGGGCACGCGCCAGGTGGGCAGGCTACAGAGACCGGAGCCGGGAGCGGCGATGCAGCCAGGCGATTGCGCGCGTCGATCGGCCTGCATGTGTTCTGCATAAATTAGCGATCGCCGCGTGTGCTCCACTAGAGCGGATATGCGCCTCGCGCCAGCTGCCTGGGGCCGCCGCTCGCCACACGGCAGCTGGGCCTGGCGCTGCGCACGTGGGCCACCGCAGGCCAGCTGCGCTGCGCACGCCCGCGTGCATCAATCAGTGGACTTTGCGCTGCCGCGTTCAGCCGGAACGCCGTACGCATCCGCTCAACCGCTCAGGGCTCCAGCAACCGATAGTGCATGCCGCGCACCACCGCCTCGACGCGGTTGCGCGCGCCCAGCTTGCGCGCGGCCGAGTTCAGATGCAGGTTCACCGTCGCCGTGGAGCGATTGAGCGCAGCGGCGATGCTCTTGGCAGTCAGCCCCCTGGCCGAATACTGCAGGCACTCGCGCTCGCGCCGGGTCAGTGCGATGTGGTGGCAGCGGCGCTCCTGCGGGTCCAGCAACTCCTGCGCGCGCGCCTGGAAGGCATGGGCCAGCAACAGGAAGGGCGACAGCTGCGCCTCTGCCAGGCGTGGCGCTTCGGCGGCCACCGCATCCACCGCACCGCTGAAGGTCGCAAATGCGCCGCCAGGCAGGTGCAGCGGCACGGTGACACCGGTTGCCATGCCGCTATCGCACAGGTAACGCGTGACCTGGCGGTGCTGCGCGCCAACGTATTCCACCCCGTCCCTGTCGCCATCGGTGCGATACGACCACACGAACGGCGTGGTCCGTCGCGTGGCACGCTGCTGGACCGGGTCATGCTGGTAGTAGCCGTGTTCGCACCACACGTGCTGCATGTCGCCCGGCGCATTGCGCTGCATGAACACTGTCGGAGTGATCAGCGCGCCTTCCATGCTGAGCGGCACTGGCGCGTAGTCGTACACCAGCGACTGGAAACCCAGCGCGCAGACGTCGCTGAACGCCCGGTCCAGACAGGCGTTGAGCGTGTGCAGTGCCTGCAGGTCACGGCCCAGGCTGGCCAGAGTGTCGAACATGGGGGTCCTTCGAGGCGAGTGACGCCGCTGGATGACATCCAGCACGGAAAACCTAGCACTTTTACCAATGGATGGGCTTGCCGGCCACATTATCGTCACAATGCCGGTCACACGGCTGCAGTGCCGCAGCAACATCGCCGTGCCCTCGCTTGCACCCAACGGCCCTCTCCTAGCGGACACCTGCATGACCGACTCACCCCGCCGCGACGATGCGGCCACGCTGGAACGCTTCGGCTACGCCCAGGAACTCAAACGCCAGCTCACGCTGAAGGATCTGCTGATCTACGGCCTGGTGTTCATGGTGCCGACGGCGCCGTTCTCGATCTTCGGCGGGGTGTTCGACATCAGCGCGGGCATGGTGCCGCTGACGTACCTGGTCGGATTCGTGGCGATGCTGTTCACCGCGTTGAGTTATCAGCAGATGTCGCAGGCGTTTCCGGTGGCCGGTTCGGTGTACGCCTATGTCGGCCGAGGCTTGCACAGCGGCATGGGCTTTCTGGCCGGCTGGGCGATCCTGCTGGATTACCTGCTGGTGCCGACGCTGCTCTACGTGATCGGTGCCAATGCGATGCACACTGTACTGCCGGCGGTGCCGCAGCCGGCCTGGATCGCGTTCTTCGTCGTGCTCAATACCGTGGTCAACCTGCGCGGCATCGAAACCACCGCGCGAGCCAACCGTTTTTTCCTGTTGGCGCAGCTGGTGGTGCTGGCGATTTTCGTGGTGCTGGCCACGCTGGCCATCCAGCGTGGTGTCAACGGCGCGCACTGGAATCTGCGCCCGTTCTACAACCCGCATGCATTTTCGCCGCAACTGATCTTCAGCGCGTTATCGGTGGCGGTGGTGTCGTTTCTCGGCTTCGATGCGATTTCCACCTTGTCGGAGGAGGCCCGCGGCGGCCATCGCGTGGTCGGCCGTGCCACGCTGCTGGCGCTGGTATTGGTCGCGGGCCTGTTCGTGCTGCAGACCTGGCTAGCCGCGCTGCTGCAGCCTCACCTGCAGCGCTATCCCAGCGCGCAGGCGTCCAACGATGCGTTCTTCGAGATCGGACGGCTGGTTGCAGGGCCATGGCTGCAGATCGTCATCGCGCTGACAGTGGCCATCAGTGCCGCGATCGCCAACTCACTGGTGGCGCAGGCGGCAACCTCGCGGCTGTTGTTTGCAATGGCGCGCGACCGCCAGTTGCCGGCGTTCCTGCGCTATATCCACCCACGCACCGGCGTGCCGCAGCGCGCCATCGTGTTGGTGGCGGCGCTGAGCATGGTCTTGGGCGAAGTGTTCGTCGGCCAGATCGCGTTGCTGTCGTCGTTGTGCAATGTCGGCGCGTTGACCGCATTCGTGCTGCTGCATGTCGCGGTGCTCTGGCACTTTCGTCGGCAAGGCAGGCGTGTGCTGCACGGGGCGGTGCCGTTGATCGGCATCGTGATCCTGGCGTACGTACTGATCAACGCCGACCCTCACGCGCAACTTGGCGGCACCGCGTGGATGGTGGTGGGGCTGACGGTTCTGGCCTTTCTGAAAATCAGCGGTCGCTCGACCGAATTCCGCGCCAGCGACGCGCTGGAATAGCGGCCGCTGCGCTGCGGCGCCGACGCACCGGCTCGCTGGCGTGGTGCGGTGCGCTGCGCGCGCCCGAGGCGCAGGAGCGCCAACCAAACCATCCTGGCGTTGCCTGCACTCGGCCCGCGTTTGCCGTGCTGCGGGCGTGCTGCTGCACGACACGACACTACGAGTTTGCAAGTGCAGGCGCACTGCATTCGCCTTGCAAGCATGATGATCCACCTTCCGCTGGAGCAGCCACGCGCGAAGCCGACGCGCGTGCGTCCTACTCGTTTGAGTGTCACGCGCACAACGTGTGCGCTGCGCCCGATCGCTGCATGCAAAGGGATGCTAATTTTATTGACTGTCGATCTCCGAACGAGATTTTCAGCACATATTCAGCTTTAAACATTCGCTAGTCTCGTTCCGCGCCACCGATGGCGCCGCAGCTGCCGGCCCCCGCCGCCGCCTGCCGTTCCCTGACGAGAAGGACTACCCATGATTCGCAAGAATGCGTTGTATTTCGCGCTGCTCTCTGCCGTTTCCAGCGCCGCACTGGCCGCGCCGCCCACCGAGATGGATGCCGCACCGGTCAGCACTGCGCCGCAGGCCGCCAAGCTCGGCGCAGCCACGCTGCAGTCGGCAAGCCTGCGCGGCGGCATCCTGCCCACACAGGTGGCGCAGCTGGCCGCACCCAGCAGCAAGGAACTCGGCAGCGTGCGTGAACGACGCATTGCGCAGGTCAAGCACGGCCAGCCGCTGCAGATCGGCTTTTCGCGCGCGGTTGCACAGCCGCTGGTGCACCTGGCCAAGCTCGATTGGCAGATGGCCGGCGACGGCTCACGCGTGGCAACCCTGAAGCTCGGCTCTGCACAGGCCGCCTCGCTGCGCGCGGCACTGGTCTTGCGCGGTGCCGGTGCAACGCCGGGTGATCCGTCCCGGGTGACGCTGCGCTTTGCCGGCGACGATGGCCGCGTGTTCGAGCAATCCGGCGCCAGCTTCACCGGCACCGGCGATGCCATCGGCTGGTCGCCGACCGTGAGCGGCGAACACCTGCTGGTGGAGCTGTCATTGCCGGCCGGCCTGTATCCGGAAAACTTCAGCCTGAGCATTCCGCAGCTGTCGCATCTGGACATCAGCCCCACCGCCAGCCCGCGCGACATGATGACTATTGCCATTGGCGAGAGCGATTCCTGCCAGAACGACATCGTGTGCCGCGCCAACCCCACCACGGGCTTCACCAGCGCCGCCAAGGCGGTGGCGCGCATGGTGTTCACCACCAGCCAGGGTTCGTTCCTGTGCACCGGCACCCTGCTCAACAACACCAATACGCCCAAGCGCAACCTGTTCTGGACCGCCGCGCATTGCATCAGCACCCAGACCGTGGCCAATACGCTGCAGACCTATTGGTTTTACGACGCGGCCAGCTGCAACGGCAACACCGCCAGTTCGCAGGCCACCACGCTGACCGGCGGCGCGTTCCTGCGCCATGCCAACACCACGCGCGATACCGCGCTGCTGGAGCTGAAGACCGCACCGCCCAGCGGTGCGTTCTACGCGGCCTGGAACAGCGCCGCCATCGGCTCGACCGGGACCTCGATCGTGGGCATCCATCACCCCTCCGGCGACGTCAAGAAGTATTCACTGGGCACGGTCACCGGGTTGAACACGTCCATCGACGGCCAGAGCCCGTTCTATCGCGTTGTCTGGAACGATGGTGTCACCGAAGGCGGCTCGTCCGGCTCGGGTCTGTTCACCATCGCCAGCGGCGGTGCGTATCAGCTGCGCGGCGGCCTGTATGGCGGCTATTCGTACTGCACCGCGCAGACCGATCCTGATTACTACTCGCGCTTCTCGGACGTGTACTCGTCGATCTCCACCTTCTTCGGGCAGTAAGCACGCGCGATGCGTGGCAGGCGCCCTGTCGCCTGCCACGTTGGTCCACATGCACCCCTGGCTGGCGCATGTCAGCACGCGAGCACGATGCAGCCTGCGGCCCAATGCCTTCAGAGCACGCGAGCGAGGGCAGATCGCGACCTGCGGCGTCGTCACTGCGCGACGGTGATCTATCGCGCCTGCGGTGCGGCATCTCGAAAAGCGGCGGCACTCTCTACAACGCATGCGGCCCTCTTCCCCGGCCGTTCGGTAGGGGGCACTGCGATCCAGCAAGAAAGCGCGCTCACCGGGATGGTGCCCAGACCAGACCTACCCCCGACAACGCCGTCAGCATCGCGATCAATGGGCAGCACGGCAGCTGCGCTGCGGGTTGCCGAGCGCGCGGCTACACGTGCGTCACGGTGGCGCCAGCGGCATTGGTGGTGCTGCCCGATGCGCAACGCGGTCACTTGCGGCTCGCGGCCTCAACGCGATGCACCGCTGCAACAGGCCATCAGGATCGGGCAGACTTGGGGTTTGTTCGCGGAGAGATGCCCCATGCCGTTTCATCGTCATCGCCACGTAGCGTGGATCGCTGCACTGGCAACACTGACATTGCAGGGCAACGCACTGGCAGCAGGCAAACCGGCCAACCCGGACGAGGTCAAGGCCTATGCGTTGCAGCGCTGCCTGGACAACAACTACGTGCGCAGCGGCAAGTATGCGCAGGACCAGTTGCGCGACCGCTCGTACCTGCTGACCACCTACGCAATGGACAATGCCAAGGCCGGGGCGACCGATCGCCTGCAACGATTCGTGGATGCCAGCACCGCAGAGTTCGATCGCAGCGAAGTGCCGATGAAGGACGAAGCACGCCGCGGCCCGTTCAACGCCATCTTTGCGCGTTGCATGGGCTTCTACCGCTCACCCGCACTAGCCGACTTCATCGCTCGCCAGCTGTGAGCGGGTCGCCGTGGTGCACCGCGCAGCGCAAGGTGCCGCTGGCCCGCGCTGCTGCAGCCAGACCGCCCGCCGGCCCTCATCACCCACGCCCGCCCGCTCGCACCCGCGGCGTGTTGCATCTGCTGTATCGGCACCGGCCACGCCGCTGCCCGGGCGGGCGCACCGCGATGGCGGCGCGGCACCACTCCCGGCACACTCCCCCCTCCGGCGCCCAGGGAATTGTCATGTCCGAGCCTGTTCCGCATTGCTCCCGTCGCGCGGTGCTGCAGCTGACACTGTCCGCAGGGCTGTTGACCGCCATCAGCCCGCTCGCGGCGGCGTCCACATCCGGCGCCAGCCACGCGCGTGCCAGCGGCAGTGCGGCAGCCCCCGCGCCGTTTCCGGCCAAGGGCAGCGTGCTGGTGTTGCTGGGCACCAAGGGCGGGCCAACACCATCGCCACTGCGCGCAGCGGCGGCCAATGCGCTGGTGATCGACGGGCAGCCCTACCTCATCGACTGCGGCAATGGCGTGGTGCAGCAATTGGCCAAGGCCGGCATCCGGCTGCCGGCATTGCGCGATGTCTTTCTCACCCACCATCACTCCGATCACAACGCCGACCTGCTCAACGTGGTGTGGCTGGCCTGGGCCAGCGGCCTGCAGACACCGGTGCATCTCTACGGGCCGCCGGGAATCGCCAGGATGGTGGATGCGTTTGTCGAGATGAACGCGATCGACATCGACGCGCGCATCCGCGAGGAAGGCCGCCCACCGTTCAAGCAGCTCATCCAGGTGCACGAGTTCGATCAGCCCGGCACGGTCTTGCAGAACGACCAGGTCACCGTGACCGCGACCGTAGTGGACCATTACACGCTCAAGCCGGCCTTTGCCTACCGCTTCGCCGCGCGCGACCGCACGGTGGTGTTTTCCGGCGACACGCGTTACCTGCCTGCGCTGGCGGCGTTTGCCGAGGACGCCGACATCCTGGTGCACGAGGTGATGTACCTGCCCGCACTGGAAAGGATGCTCAAGACCAACGACAACGCGCCCAGCTTGCTCGACCATCTGCTCAAGAGCCATTCCACCAGCGAAGAGGTCGGAAAGATCGCCGCGGCTGCCCGTGCACGGCAGCTGGTGCTCACGCACTTCGTGCCCGGCGGCGACCCGACCATCACCGATGCGATGTGGAGCGAGGGCGCGCGCAAGCACTACAGCGGGCCGATCGTGGTGGGCACCGACCTGATGCGGCTGTAGCGCAACGGTGGCCTGGCAATCGGCAAGCCACGCGCTGCACGACGCGGGCTAGGCCATGGCCGGCTTGCGCGCCCCCCAGATCTCCGGCCTGGCCTGGCAATAGCGTTCGATGAAGGCCTGCTGCGAAGGAAACTGATCCACCGCATGCCGGATCGGCTGCGCGATGCCGTTGAGCAGGCCTTGCAGATCCTGGTCGGAAAAGGCGCGCGTCAGCGGGTGGTGCTGTTCCGGCATCAGGCCCTGCCCCATGAGCACATGCGTCCAGGAATCGACGCGGAACAATTCATCTGCGGCCTGCCAGGCATGCGCCCGTTCGCGCCACGCGCGCAGGCGCAGTGCCAGCGACTCGGGCAGTTCCATCTCCCGGCATTGCTGCCATAGCGGCTCGGCGCGCCGGGTGGCGTGGTAGTGCAAGGTGACGAAGTCGCGCACGTGCTCCATCTCGGCGCGGCTGACGTCGTTGAACAACTGCACCTGCGATGGCGCGATGCCCTCTGCCGGAAACAGCGTCAGCAGCCGCACCACCGCAGAGATGGTGAGGTGGATGCTGGTCGACTCCAGCGGCTCGATGAAGCCGCTGGCCAGGCCCAGCGACACCACGTTCTTGTTCCATGCCTTGAGCCGGCGGCCGGTGCGGAACGGCACCATCCAGGGGTCTTTCACCGCCGGGGCGGCAACATCGCGCAGCAGCTTGGCGTGGGCCTCGTCGTCGGACAGGTGGCGGCTGGAGAACACCAGGCCGTTGCCGACCCGGTGCTGCAACGGGATATGCCAGCGCCAGCCGGCTTCGTGCGCAATGGCGCGGGTGTACGGCACCGGCGGGCCGAGCGCTTCGGTCTGCACCGCCACGGCGCGGTCGCACGGCAGCCAATGGCTCCAGTCTTCGTAGCCGGTATGCAGCGTCTGCTCGATCAACAGCCCCCGGAACCCGCTGCAGTCGATGAATAAATCGCCAGCAAGGGCCTGGCCGTCTTCCAGCACCAGGCTGGCGACATCGCCACTGTCCGGATGTTGCGTCACCTGCTGGATCCTGCCTTCGATCCGCTGCACGCCGCAGGCCTCGCTGCGGGTGCGCAGGAAGCGCGCGTACAGCGCCGCATCCAGGTGATACGCGTAATTGACCGCCGGCTCGCGCGGCAACGCAAACCGGTCCTCGCGCGAGGCGACGGTCTCCAGGCAGTAGTCGCCAAAGCTGCTGCGCATGCCGCGGCGCTGGCTCTCCAGCCACAGATGATGGAACGCGCACACCAGGGTGCTCTGCCCGGTGATGCCGAACGGGTGGATGTACCGCTCGCCCTGGCGCAGCCAATGTTCGAAAGAGATCGACAACTTGAAGGTGCCGGCCACCTCGCGCAGAAATTCCTGTTCGTCGATCTGCAGGAAGCGATGGAAGGTCCGAATCGGCGGCACCGTCGATTCGCCCACGCCCACGGTGCCGATCTGCTCGGACTCGATCAGGGTGATGTCGAGCAGGTTGCGGAACTGATGCGACAGCGCACATGCAGCGATCCAGCCGGCGGTACCGCCGCCGGCGATGACGACCTTGCGAATTTGAGCCTGGGTCACTGCGAACTCCCGTGGATGGATAAGAGGTGGCTGAGGCGATGCAGGGCATCAAGGTGGCTGCAGCAGCCGGTGCGCAGGCCGCTGACGCCGGGTCCAGCACGCGCTTGCGACGCTGCCTGCTCTTCCGGCAGGACGACCGATTGCCTGACCGCCTGCATGCAGGACGACACCGCCCGTCAGCGGTTGAGCCTGCCGATCAGCATGGCGCGCAACTGGCGCGCCAGGATCGGATCGATGGGCCCCAGCGCCTGCCGCGCCTGCTCGGGCAGATGCGCACCGGCGCGTTCCGCAGGCCCGAACACGTAGTAATCGAACAACGCGCGCCATGCGTCCTTTTCCGCGGCCGGGCGGTCGCGGATGGCCCACAGGGCGTGGTACAGCGCCGGCATCGCGGCGGGCAGCTGCGCGGGCGCGCTGCTCCACCAGTAATTGACCAGCACATTGAACGGCTGCAGCGATTGCACGTGATGCCACCACATGCCGGGAATGAACAGGGCATCACCCGGTTCCAGCACCGTGGTGCGCGCATGCGCCAGCGCCTGCGCGAAGCGTGGGTAGCGCTGCAGATCTGGGTTGGCGACATCCACCATGCTCACCACCTGGCCGCCGGGCGTGGGCTCGAGCGGCCCCGGGTACAGGTTGGCGACCTGCTCGGGCGGAAACAGGGTGAAGCGGCGCTGCCCCACCGCGCAGCAGGCCAGGTTGTCGGGCGCGTCGTAATGGCAGGAGGCAATGACGCGATTGCCGATCCAGATGCTCGGCTGCACGGCGATGCCGCCGGCGGCAACCGCCAGGTCGTTGTGCGCGCGCAGTCCGGGCAGGTGAGCGTCGATGGGCAGCGAGGCCAGGTAGTACGTCGGCGGCTGCGGGTCATCGCGATGCGCGGCAATGGCATCCAGCAAGGCGCTGATGCTGCCGCGCCGTACCTCGAAGTTCAGTGCGCTGCAGTCGTCGGCGTAGAACGGCCGGCCGGCAATCTCCGGTCCGCCGTAGGAGTACTGCAAGGTGCGTCCGTCATCGTGCGCGCGCAGCTGCGCCATGGCCTGCTCCGGGCTGCGCAGGCCGGCCTGCACCAGCGACCAGTCGCGTGCGAGGCCACGCAATACCACCGGCTCGGCTGCTGCGCAGAGCGCGGCCAGCGGCAAGGCGTCGGGCCGGCAGTCGTTGCGCTCGGCAATGCCGGCGATCGCTGCAGCGGGCGGATGCAAGACAGCGGCGGTCATGCGATCAGGCGTATGCAGCAGCAGGCGCGGCATGCGCCTGCTGCAGACGGCGCTGCTTCTCGGCCATCAGCCGGCGCAGGTTGTACTGCGATGCCAGCATCAGGAACGCACCCTCCAGATAGCCGGCCTGGTGCAGCTGGTGCAGCGCCTGCGCATCGAGCGCGGCAAGCCGTTCGCGGTCGACGGCAAACAGGCCGTCCAGCTGCGCGGCGTGGGTCGCGTCCAGCGCCACGTCCAGGCGCACGGGCTGGATCAGACCGAGCGCATCGAACGCCGCGGCCATGGCCTGCCCGGCATCCACGCCCTCGCGGATGCCGCGCAGCACGCCGATGATGTGGTCCAGGTAGGGGCTATGGCCGCCCTGTGGCAGGAACACCGCCTCGCCTTCGCTGCGGCTGACGCGCGGATGTTCCAGGTCGATGTGGATCACCGGCTCCTGCACCAGCGCACCGTCGATGCGCTGCTCCTGGAAGCCGATCAGAAACGGGCCCTTGGCCACGATGCCGGGCAGATAGTTGGCGTTCCAGCGCCCTTCCTGCAGGAACAGGTTTTCGTCCTGGGTAAAGCCCAGCAAGGCCACGGACTGGTAGCCGCTGCCGGCGGGGTCCTTGCGGAAAAACAGCGGGTACTCGCGCTGCAGGTCGGCGTATTCGGTCACGAATGCGGGGACCAGGCCAATGGCATCACCGAACTCGGGGCCGAAGCGCAGGATGACGCGCAGGTCGTGATGCGTCACGTTGTTGAGTACGGCGTATCGCGTCATCTGGTACTCCGGCAGGCATCCATCGGCGCACTGCAGTGGGAAAGGGATCGATCGCACGCCCGGCGCGCCTGCGAACGCCGAGCATTGCCAAAAACCAGGAGGCCGGCAAGCCGCAGGGCAGCATGCGCGATGCGCGAGCGAATGCCCGCGCATCGCGTTGGGGCTGCTTGCATCCGCCCTGCAGCCACACGACTGCGGCTGCACGACGAACGCGGGCGGGCGAACCCCGCCGCAGTCACCGGGCGCGGCCGCCATCCGAACAGGACGGCCGCCAGGAGCTGCCGGTGCGCGCCTGCGACGCGGTGTCAGAACGCGTAACGCACACCCAGGGTGTAGCGCGGCTGCTGATCGATCAGACGCACGATCTGCTTCTCCGACCGACCATGCCAACGCACGTCTTCGCCGGTGAGGTTGATCGCCTCAAAGCCCACCGACAGCTGCTTGTTGAGCGCATAGCTGACGCTCAGATCGAACTGCTGGTACGCCTCGACGTAGTACGGGTTGCGGTTGGAGGCATCCTGGTTGGCCGCGATCAGGTACTCGTCGCGCCAGTTCCAGGCCAGGCGTGCGCTCCAGCCGTACTTCTCGAACATCAGCATCACGTTGGCGGTATCGCTCAGGCCCAGCAACGCGAACTGGTCGCGGTCGATGACGTTGTTGTCGAAGGCCACATCGCCTTCGACGATGGTGTAGTTGGCATAGATACCGAAGCCGGTGCTGCCGAAGAAGTACTGCCCGCCCAGTTCCCAGCCGTGGATGTTGGCCTTGTTCTGGTTGACCGGACGCGACACGTCGAACTGATACAGCGGGTCGGCCGCAGTGCCGACCAGGTCGTAGGCGTTTTCCAGCGCGAGGCTCTGCGCAGAGCTGCCGTTGTAGGCGCCCAGGCCACCGGTGGCCGCGGCGTTGCGCAGCAGGGCCGTGGCGGCGAACAGGGAGGTGTCGTTGGCCGAGCAGGCCGCCGCCACGTCGTTACCGGCTGCGCCGACCTGTGCGGCGCAGGCACCGCTTTGCAGGAAGGCCAGTGCCGCCTGCGCATCCGGGCCCGAGGTGGGGTCGGTCAGTCCGTACAGGGTCTCGCGCGAGACGGTGGTGCCGATGAAGTTGCTGACGCGCTTGTTCCAGAAGGTCGCCGACACGTAACTGGCATCGGCGAAATACCATTCCAGCGCCAGGTCGAGGTTGTCCGATTCCAGCGGGTCCAGCGTCGGCGTCTGCGAATCGCCGCTGGCGCGGTTGGACGGGTTGATCAGGATCGAGCCGGCCGGCGTATTGGGCGTCGGCCCGGCGAGCAGGTTGTTGTACGGTGCGCGCGCAATGGTCTGGCCAAACGACGCACGGCCCTTCAGCTGGTCGGTGATGTCCAGGCTGAAATCCAGATTCGGCAGGATGTAGTTGTAGCTGGTCTTCTCGCTGAAGGGCTGCTGCTCCGTGGATCGCAGCAGCTGGAAGTCGTTGTTGGCCTGCCATTGCAGCGCCGTGGGCGTGGCAACCTGCGAGGTGGATTCCACATCGGTGCGCTCGTAACGCAGGCCCAGGCGGGTGTTGGCGGTCATGCCGGCGATATCGCCGGTCAACTCCAGTTGCACGTAGGCGGCACGGGTCTTTTCTTCGACCTGGTTGTTGGCGCTGTACAGCGGGTTGTAGCGCGTCTGCGCGCCGTACTGGCTGCCACCCCACAACGCCAGCTGGCTGGCGTCGCCGCGCCAGGCGTTGCGCGCGGCGCCGTTGGCGTTGAAGTCGTCGAACATGCCCACGATGCTCACCGGCTGCAGCAACGCAACCATGCCCGGCTCGTTGCCGGCATTGGCCACGCCCCAGTCGCCCAGCGTGGAGTAGTTGTCGCTGGTCAGGCGGTGCATGGTGGTGTTGGACGAGCTCACGCCGAACTGGAAGCGCCCGTCATCGAAATCGAACTTGCCGTCCAGGCGGCCTTCCTTGGTTTCGGTGACCTGCTTTTGATAGTAGATGCGTTGCACCTGCGAGCCGAGATTGTTGGGCGTGAAATCTGGATTGACCACGCCATTGGTGCCGGCCAGCGAATCGGCGACGGTGGGGTACCACGTGCGCGCGCCGATCGGCAGGGAATTGTTGAACCACAGCTCCTGCCCCCACTGGCCGCCGCACGAAGGACCGTTGACGCAGTTGTTGGTTCCGGCAAAGCTGAAATAGGTCGCGCTGCCTCCGGTGACCGGATCGTTGGGCAGGCTCTGGGTCTTGGAGTTGTGCGCATCGAAGGTCAGCTGGAAGCGGTCGCTCACCTGCCAGTCCGCATTGAAGCCGAGCGAGCCGAGCGTGTACTTCTGCTCGTTGCGCTGCTGCTCCATGCCGAAGTCCTTGGCACCATTGGGCACATCGCGCAGGTACACCGGCGTGGCCACGGTCTGGCCGGTATCGAAGGTGAGGTTGGTGAAGCTGTTGGCACGTTGCAGCCAGATGCCCTGCTCGCCGCGTTCTTCGCGGATTTCGTTCGCCGAATAGGTGTAGTCCAGGGTCAGCGTCAGGCTGTCGGTCGGTGCGAACTGCATCACCGCCTGGCCGTTCATGCGCTCGCGCTGGAAATCGGCAAACGCGTAGCGGATGTCGTTGGGCATGCCGTAGAGCTGGCCGATCGCCGGCGCGTTGGTCACCACGGTGTCCGGGCGCAAGGCCGGGTCAGTACCGGTCCAGCGCTGGATGTTCCAGCGGTTTTCGGTGGCCTGCACCGAACCGCCGTGACGCTTCTGGTAACTGGCGCTCAAGCCAATGCCGAAGGTCTTGTCCGGGTTGGTGTAGCTGAAGATGCCCGACACTTCCGGGGTGAGCGAGTCGCCGAACGGCTGCGAGCGGTCGGACACCATCTTGGCGCCCGCATTGGCCACCACGCCCTCGTGATTGAACGGCTTGTCGGTCTGGATGTTGATCGTCGCACCGATACCGCCGCTGGGCGCGGTGGCGCGGCTGGTCTTGAACACCTCGATGCCGGTGATGGCTTCGGAGGCGAGCTGGGCGAAGTTGAACGCGCGCGTGCCCACGTCCACGCCGCCGATCGGGGTCTGCCCGGGCGCGCCGAATGCGTCGGCGCCGGGGATCAGGCGGCCGTTGAGGGTGACGGTATTGAACTGCGGCCCAAAGCCGCGCGCGGTGACCTGCGCGCCTTCGCCATCGCGGCGCTCGATCGAGATACCGGTGATGCGTTGCAAGGACTCGGCCAGGTTGGTGTCCGGAAACTTGCCGATGTCTTCGGCGCTGATCGCATCCACCACACCGGCGGCATCGCGCTTGATGCCCATCGACTGATCCAGGCTGCTGCGGATGCCGGTGACGTTGACGGTGTCGAGCGTGGTGGCGGCATCGCTGCTGGACTGCGGCGCGGGCGTCGGCGGAGCGACATCCTGCGCAAACGCGGGATTGATGACCAACAGGCCACCAACGAAGGTGAACATGGCCTTCGACTTGAAGCTGTTCAACGTACGACGCATCGATGTGTCCTCGGGAGTGGAGTCCAACCGCCTACGGCCGATGTCGCGGCATGCGACACGGCAGTGTCATGACCACTGCCCGACGGGGCAGTGGCGAACAGTACTGCTTTGAATAAGGTCCCCTGACGCGCATGCCGGCGATCGCCCCTTCGATCGTCGCCCTGCGTTGTGCGGTGCATGCTGCGGGCGTCACCCACCCCATGGTGTCGGCGGCGCATCCGCGATGCAGGCCCTGCACTGCATGTCAGCCAGTGATAGCGCTAACACGCCGCGCAGCCTAGTCAGCCGATGAAGGCCTTGTCACCGTGCGTTGCAGCATAGTGATTGGCCTGCACGGTTACAGCCGATACGGCAGCCGCTTGAGCCCGCAAGCCGCTTTCAATGGCGGCGCGGCTGTAAGCGTTATCAACGGATTGCGCAAAAACCGGCGACAGACACGGCGAACTTTGCACAATGCAACGGCCTTGGCGCAGCGCGACGCGGCGACTGCGCAAATGTCGAAAAGGCCTGCGGCAGCGACGCCCGCGTTCGGCATGGCTGCGGTGGCGCGCACGCGATGGACGCGATGCCATCGCCATCGACAGGCGCAGGCGTGCAACGGCGCAGCGTCGTCCATCGTGTTGGTAAGAACGGCAGCCACGTCGCAATCGATTGCGGGCCACGGGGTGCGTGCAGCGCCTGGTGGCAACATGCGTTGCCGACGGAGATCGGCAACGCCTGTCCCTGCCGGCAACGCATGCTGGCGACGATCAGCCGATCACATCCAGGCGATCGTCGCTGCGATCGGCATCGGGTACTGCGTGATCCGGATCCAGGGTGACGTGCAGGACCTTCTGGGTGGTGGGCAGCGTCAGCGTCGGTGTGGTGGTCTGCAGCCAGCTCTCCACCGGCACGCGGCGGTCCAGATGGCTGCCATCGGCCAGATCCACGCGCACGGTGACCGGCATCACCAGCGGCTGCCGGCTGCGCAGGGTGAGTTGCAATCCCTTGGCCGGGTCGTGATCGATGTACTGTGCCCTGGCGATGCCCATGTCCAGCTGCCAGTTGTTGAAATACCAGCCGCGCCACCACCAGCTCAGGTCTTCGCCGCTTTCGCTTTCCATCAGCCGGAAGAAGTCCGACGGGGTCGGATGCTTGTAGGCCCAGGTGGCGATGTATTTGCGAAACGCCGGGTCGAACCGTTCCGGGCCCAGGATCTGCTCGCGCAACAACACCAGGCCCAGCGCGCCCTTGAAGTAGGTCAGCGTGTGGCGGTAGGTTTCGCTGGTGGCATCGGCGATATCCATCAAGGTCGGTGCCTTGCGATCGGCCAGCAACGGCAGGATCTCCTCCACCGGGTTACCGCCCTTGGGTGCATACTCCGAATCGCGTTTGGGCGCGTACCCGCCCTTGTTGAAGGCGTCCGATGCATAGACATCGATGAAGGTGTTGAAGCCTTCGTCCATGAACGCGTGCCGGCGTTCGTTGGAGCCCACGATCATCGGAAACCAGGTGTGGCCGATCTCGTGCGCCGTAATCCAGAACAGGTCCTTGCCGCCATCTTCGAAGCCATCGAAGACGATGCCCGGATATTCCATGCCCGCACCGTAACCGCCCAGGTTGATCGCCGCCGGCCACGGATAGGGATACCACTGCGAGAAATGTTCGATCGCGCCCTTGACGTACTCGGTGGAGCGGTTCCACTTGTCCGCGCCCACGCCCTCCACCGGATACACCGACATCGCCAGCGATTGCTTGCCGTCCGGCAGGTTGATGCGCGCCGCATCCCAGACGAACGCCGGCGATGCGGCAAACGCCACGTCGCGGGTGTGCTCCATATGGAAGCGCCAGGTGCGCGTGCCCTTGCCCGCCGGTAAAGCGGCCTGCGCGGCCACCTCCGATGGCGTGCGGATCAGCACCGTGCGGTCGCTGTTGCGGGCCTGCTGCAGCCGCTGTTGCTGGGCGCGGCTGAGCACCTGCTCCGGGTTGGTCAACGCACCGGAGCCGGCCACCATAAACCCGTCCGGCACGGTCACCGCGTAATCGAAGTTGCCGTATTCCAGATAGAACTCCGAGCCCAGGTACGGTTGCGTATCCCAACCGCGCAGGTCGTCGTAGACCGCCATGCGCGGGTACCACTGCGCCATCTCGTAGATCTCGCCGTGCTTGCTGGCACTGTAGGCAGTGCGCCCGCCCCAGGTGCCGGGAATGCGGTAGCGGTAGCGGATATGCAGGGTCAGTGCCTTGCCCTGCCCGGCCAGCGGCTGCGGCAGATCCACCCGCATGCGGGTGTCGTCGACGATGAAGTGCGCGGCCGTGCGACGGCCGCCGATGTCGATCTCCACACCGGCGATCTGCATGCCATCGCTGAACTCGGTGCGCCGCGAAGGACGGCTGGCGGCCGCGCGCGCGTCGGCGCGATACATGTTCTGGTCCAGCTGCAGCCACAGCACGTCCAGTGCGTCCGGGCTGTGGTTGGTGTAGTGGATGGCGGCCTCGCCAGTGAGCGTGTGGCTGGCTGGGTCGATGGTGGCCTCCAGCTGGTAATCGGCGCGGTTCTGCCAGAACAGCGGCCCCGGCACGCCACTGCCGCTGCGGTAGGCGGTGGGCGCATCCGGCAATCGCAGCGGTGCGAACAACGCCAGCGGGTCGAACGTGCCTGACGGCGCGGCGGCATCTGGCGCGGCAACCGCAAGCGGGGGTGCGCTGGCACACGCCAGCGCTACGGCAACGGTGAGCAAACGGCGCATGGTGGGGAACATGCTCGGGTCCTGCAACGGGGGGACACCCATCCTACGGCGCCGCTCGCCGGGCACGGCACTGCCATTGGTCCCGGTTGGCGGCATGCGAGGTGGCGGCCCGGCCATGACGCGGGGAACCCGCGCGCGATGGGGCGCCAAGGCGCGTTGATGACGGCGCCAGCGCCCATCAAACGCGTGGTGCAGGCGGCCATCGCCTGGCATCGCCGCGATCGACGGCGGTGGTCGACACGCGACCGCCCGATCATCGGCTCATCACCACACCGATGCGGACGAGGTGCGCGCAGTGCTGAGGTCGACGGAAGACATACGCAGCGCGGGCAGACACAGAAGGCAGGCGTGCCGATTGCGCCCATCGCTCCCTGCTGCACGGCCGCACGGCAGCACCGCGCTGCCGCGCGCCCGGCTAGCCCGGCGTCAGGCTGCCCAGTCGTAACGCGCCATCGCCATCGTCGCCCAGTGCATCGTCGGGATTGCTCAAGCGACAGCGGCGCAGCGACAGGCAGCCACAGCCGATGCAATCGGTGAGCTGGTCGCGCAAGGCCTGCAGCTCGCTGATGCGCGCATCCAGCTGGCCGCGCCAGCGTGCAGACATGCGCGCCCATTCCGCCCGGGTGGGCGTGCGCTGATCGGGCAGCACCGAAAACGCGTCCAGCACCTGCTGCAGCGGCACGCCCAGCCGTTGCGCGACACGGATCACCGCAATCCGCCGCAGCACATCGCGCGCATAACGGCGCTGATTGCCCGCGGTCCGCAGGCTGCGGATCAGCCCCTTGCGCTCATAGAAATGCAGCGCCGACACCGCCACACCGCTGCGCCTGGCCACTTCGCCCACGGACAACTCACGCTGCATTGCCTTGACCTCAACCTTGGTTGAGGCAGGATGCTGCGCGGCCGTGACCGACGCAAGCGCTTCGGGTCACGCCCATGCTTACTCGCTCTGGATGTTCGATGCCCACCGATACCACCTTGCCCGCCGCCCCCCGCGATGACGCGCCGCCCACCTCGATCCTGGCAGCCCCTTATCGCGCTGCCACGCTGGGCATGGTTGCGCTGGTCTCGCTCAACGCTTTCGAATCGTTGGCCGTCGCCGCCGCCATGCCGACCGTGGCGCGCGAGTTGAACGGGTTGCCGCTCTACGCCCTGGCCTTCGGCGGGACGCTGGCCACCAGCGTGGTGGGCATGACCGCGGCCGGCCGCTGGAGCGACCGCCACGGCCCCCCCGCTGCCCTGGGCAGCGGCCTGCTGTGCTTTGTGATCGGCCTGTTGATCGCCGGCCTGGCGCCGGACATGCACTGGCTGATCGCCGGGCGCCTGCTGCAGGGGATGGGCGCCGGTGCGTATTCGGTGGCCCTGTACGTGATTGTCGGGCGGCTGTATCCGGAAGCGTTGCGGCCACGCGTGTTTGCCGCGTTCTCTGCCGGCTGGGTGGTGCCGTCGTTGATCGGCCCGGGCATCAGCGGGCTGATCGTGCAGCACATCGGCTGGCGCTGGGTGTTCCTCTCGGTGCCGCTGCTGGCGATTCCGGCCGGGTTGATGCTGTGGCCGGCGCTGCGTGGGCGGCGCTGGTCCGGCGCGCGGCCTAGCCAGTCCGGCGCACTGCTGGGCTGGGCCATCGGCGCGGCACTGGGCGTGCTGGGCGTGTATCTGGGCGGCCAGCTGCATGGCCTGCCGGCGCTGATGGCGATGCTGCCGGCGCTGGTGCTCACCGTGGCATGTGCCTGGCGTCTGCTACCCGCCGGCACGCTGACGCTGGCACACGGGCTGCCCAGCGTGATCGCACTGCGCGGTATCGCGGCGGCGGCGTTCTTCGGCTTCGAGGCGTTCCTGCCGCTGCTGCTGTCGCGCGAGCGCGGGCTGTCGCCGCTGCTGGCCGGGATCGCGTTGAGCGTGGGCGCGCTGGGGTGGTTCAGCGGCTCGTGGTACCAGGGCCATAGCCGCGCCGGCTGGTCGCGCCCGCGCCTGCTCAAGACCGGCGCCTTGCTGATGATGCTCGGCATCGCGATCAGCGCGGGCGCGGTCTGGCCGGTGATTCCGGTGCCGGTGGCCGTGGCCGGCTGGGCGTTGACCGGCCTGGGCATGGGGCTGCTGTATCCCAGCCTGTCGGTGCTGACGCTGTCGTTGTCGCCGCCCGCGCAGCAAGGCGCCAACAGCTCGGCGCTGCAGCTGAGCGAGGCAATCGCGGTGGCCGGCATGCTGGCCCTGGCCGGCGCGCTGTTTGCCGCGCTGCTGGCATCGGCGACGCCGGCTGCTTATCTCAGCGTCTTCGCACTGGCCTGGCTGCTGGCGGTGGCGAGCTTCGTGGTGGCGCGGCGGGTGTGATCACCACGGCGCTGCTGCACGTGATGTGTGGCCGTGCCCACGCGTGTGGAGATGGTGGCAGTGTGCGGCGGGGCTGGAGGGAAACAGCGCGCGGCTTGCAGAGCGGCCATGCCTGGCTGGTGCGGCGCACTGCTGCAACCTCGGGTGCGCGCCTTGCAGGACTTTGCCGATTCTGCCGAGATCGCTGCGAAAACCACGGCCGATCCTCCCCTGCGAACGACTGGTCATTTTTTCGCCATCCATCTTGACAGCGTTGCAGGCCGGGGCCTGCACGTAGTTGTCCACAGCCTTGTGCAAGTTCCATCCACAGGGGGTGTGGAAAAGATGCAGCGCCCTGCAGCCAACCGAGGCCTTGCGCAGCGCCGGCGCCTGTGTCACGCGCGATCCGCACGGCCTGCGCCGCTGCGTGACATGCACCGGCAGCAGGCTCGCCAACCTCCGGCACACCGGAGTCCGGTGCACCACACAAGACGGTGGATCACACGTCACACCGCCACCTGGCAGTGGCGATGCCCGCGCCGCTGCCGGTCAATCGACGATGACGTGCGGCACGAAGCGGGAGGTGTCGCGGGTGATCGGGCCATCGTCGTCGCGCATGCCCAGCCCGGCCGGGCGATCGGCCACCACCCAACTGCCCACCAGCGCATGGCGGCCGTCGAACACCGGCAACGGATGGTGCGCCTGCAGGATCGCCGGGCCATCCACATACGGGCCGTCGGTCTGCGCGGCGTCGCCCTGTGCCGTGACCAGCGCGATGTTGGCGCCCTCGCGCGACAGCAGCGGCTTGCGCACCCACCCTGCAGCCGGCGCTTCGCCGGCCTGCGCAAAACGCGCCGCCAGCAGGTTCGGGTGCCCTTGGTGGCGCTCCCACAGCAGCGGCAGGATGCCCTTGTTGCTCAGCACCGATTTCCATGCCGGTTCGATCAGCCGCACGCGGTTGGCGATCAACGCCGGACCGAAGCGTTCTTCCATCATGAATTCCAGCGGATACAGCTTGAACAAGGTCTGGATCACCCGGTCCTGCTCATCGGTGAACCAGCCCTCGGCACTCAGGCCGATGTCTTCGATGGCCACTTCTTCCGTCGCGATGCCGACCTGATGCGCGCAATCGCGCAGGTAACGCACGGTGGCGCGATCTTCCAGCGACTCGCGGACCGCGGCGAAATGCATCTGCGCCCCGATGACCCCATCCACCGCCAGCGCGCCCAGCGTCTCGCATAGCAGGTCCTGGATCAGGTTGTACTGATCGGTACCCTTGGGCAGCACACCATTGGCGATCTGCTGCTCCAGCCACAGCCACTGGAAATACGCGGCCTCGTACAGCGAGGTCGGCGTGTCGTAATTGAGCTCGTACAACTTGGCCGGGCCATTGCCCGAATAGGCCAGATCCATGCGCCCGTACAGGTGCGGGTCGCGGTTCTTCCACGAGGTGGCGATCCAGTCCCAATAAAACGGCGGAATGGCCAGCTGGGTCAGCAGCTGCTCGGAGCCCACCACCTCGTCCACCAGCTGCATCGCCATGTCGTGCAGGTCCTGGGTGGGCGCTTCGATGTCCTCTTCGATCTGCTGCAATGAAAACGCGTAGTAGGCGCTTTCGTCCCAATACGGCGCGCCGTCGATGGTGTGGAAGTGGAAGCCCAGCGATTCGGCCTGCGTGCGCCAGTCCGCGCGTTCGGGGATCAGGATGCGTTGCATGTCAGCCGCCGAACCCGGAGCTGCGCCCGCCGCTGCCGAACGAACTGCGTGCCGCCGCGCTGGAGCCAAAGCCCGAGCGCGACACGGTGATGGCGCGCGTCGGCATGTCGATCGCACCGCTGCGCCCGCGCACGGTGCCGATGCGGTTGCTGGCCAGATCGCCGTTGGGCTTGTAGAAGCCGCCGCTGCGGTAATCGCGATACAGCGGAATCGCACCGCCATAGCGATAGCCGCCACCGCCGGTCATGTTGCCCAGCGCATAGCCCAACAAGAACCCGCCCATCGGCGGAATCCAGCTCTGCTGACCCTGCGGGTTCTGGACTGCCGTGCAACTGCCAAACTGCTCATCGCACTCGTAGCGCGTGTTGAAGCGCGGCGCGGCCTGCTGATGTTTGGTCACGGCCTCGTCATAGGCCTTGAGGCATTGCTGGATGTCGCTCTGTTCCTGCTTGACCTGGTAGCAGTCGGACGCCGACTGCAACACCACGCCGGTTTCCGGCTCCGAGCCGCAGCCGGTGACCAGGGCCGCCGGCAAGGCGGCCATCAGGGTCAATTTGAGATTGCGTGATCGCTTCATGGCGCAGGCTCCGTTACGGCGTGATCGCCGCGGCGTTGATCAGGCCCACGGCGATCGACACGCCCGCAGAAAAGATGCCCGCGGCGGTGACGTTGTCGGTGATCTGGCGCGAGATGCGCCCGGCGACCAGATTGGCCAGCAGATACGCCACCACCTGGATGCCGCAGGCCACCAGGCCCCAGATCAAGGCATCGACCAGGCTCACCGAGTGGGTGATGGCCGAATGCAGCGGCAGTGCCACGCCGATCAGGTTGCCGGCCAGCGACGTGGCGGCGGCTACATTGCCCTGCCGCAGCAGGGTGAAGTCCTTGTGCGGCGTCACCAGGGTCACCAGTACCACCGAGACGATCAACACGCCCAGGCCGGTACCGAAATACGAAAGAAACGCGAGAAAACTCTGCAGGTTGATCGGGTTCATGACAGGACCGGTTGAGTGAAGGGCGAGCGCACGCTCAGGTGATATCCAGATCGGCGACGGTGACATCGATGCCGACTGCGTAGGTCACGCAGAATTCGTTGGGGCCGGAATCTTCGCCGGTGACCAGCAGAAACTCCTCGCGCTGCAATTCGGGCACCTCGCGGCTATAGAGCATGGCGTAGTGGGTCAGGTCGCCATCGCGACGCGGCGGCTGGTAGCGGTACAGCACTTCGTCATAGCCGATCGGCGGGATGCGCGCGGTGTCGTCGGTGGATTGTGTGGCGCGGTGCCAACGCTTGCCGGCGTAGTCGATCTGCGCCGCACCCAGGTGGGGGTGCTGCATCACGAACTCCTGAAACGCGTGCTTGCTGGGTGGGTTCACTGTCTCGCAATACACGAACGCCTTCATCGCTTCCAGATCGCCGCCCACGGTGGTGACCTGCAGGAACGCATCGTCATCCAGATAGAAGCGGTGCAGCGAATACCCATCGCCCAGATTGACGTGGCCGTAGCATGGAATGCCCTGATGCCCGCCCGGCAGCTCGGCGGTCATGGCGTCCGGCGCCATGCGGTACAGCGTGGTATCGATCTCGACCTGCCCGCCCACGCGCAGGCCCAACGGCAGCGCATGCCCGATCGCACCGGTTCCGGAGGTCGGCAGCGGCGGCGGTTGCGGTTGGCCAAACAACTTGCTGAAAAAACTCATCGTCAGACACCTTGTGGCGATGCGGAAATGGGGGATTCGGCGCGCAGCGCGGCCCACGCAATGGCCTGTGCAGGCACACGCTGCTCGGCCAGGTAGTACAGCATGGCACCGGCGGCGACAGCGGTGCGTGCTGGCGGGTTCAAGCGCAGCGCGCCATCGGGCGCGCGCAGGCCCAGCAGCAGGGCGCCGCGCTGGCTGAAATCGGCCGCGAGCCGGCTGTAGTCCAGCGCCTCGACAGTGGCGGGCACGGCAAGACTGAACTGGGTCGGGCCATCGTCCACCGACAGCAGCTCGGCGGTGATTGCGGCGCTGCCCGGGTCCTGCGCGGCGCGGGCCAGGATCTCGGCGGTCATCGGGCGCGTGCACTCGATGGCCGGGTAATGGCAGTTGACCAGGCGTGCGGCGCTGGCCGAATCGAAATGCGCCACCACATGCGCAGCCGGCGCATGCGCCATCAACGCAAAGACCGCGGCCAGGGTCTGGTCGTCGGACGGCGGGTTGACGATCACCCGCGCGGCACCCGCGATGCCGGCACGCAGATAGACCTCGGTGTGGGTATACGACTCGGCCGCCACGAAGCGCATGTGGTCGGGCATCGGGTTTTCGGTGATGCCTTCGGCGATCAGCACCACGCCTTCATCGTCGGTGGCGGTATCGGACAGCAGCAGGTCCAGCAGGCGGCTGGACGCGGCGCCCTGCCAGCCGATCAGGATGGTGTGCCCGCGCAACGCGTCGTAGGCCATCTTGCCCATGTAGTGACGCCTCCAGAAGGTGATGAGCACCGCACTGGTCTTGGCCAGCACCGTGGCAAACAACGCCACCGCGCCCGGCATCAACACGAACGCGGCGATATAGCGCCCGGGCACCGAGCCCGGCGACAGGTCGCCGTAGCCGATCGTGGTGGCGGTGGTCATGTAGTAATACGGAAACGCGTCCAGGCCGACGAGCTTGTGCTCGCCGGCCAACCGCAACAGTGCCCAGCTCAGGCCCATGTGGGCCAGCAGCGCGAGCGCCACCATGCCCCAGCTGACGCGGCGCACATGCCGCCGCAAGACCCGGTACAACCGGCCGACAATGATCATGGCGCGTCCTGTGCCGTGGCGCTGCGGTCAGCTGTCGCTACGCGGAACCTGCTGCACGTCGCGCACCTGGCCGATCAATGGGGCCGTGCCGCTGGTGGTGTCGTGGCCCAGCTGCACGGCCGGCTTCTTGAAGCGCGCCAGCACGGCGGCCGCGTTGGACTCGCCTTCCATCAGCCCGGCCGCGGCCAGACGCCGATTCAGATCGCCATCGCCGCTGGACGCTTCGAGTTCTTCGGCCGATTCGATGCGCGCCGAGGTTTCGGCCTGACGCGCCTTGATGCGCTCCAGCGATTCCAGTGCCGAGCCCATCTTGCTGCTGGCGCCGGAATGCCGCGCGGCGATCGCCGCCTGCGCCTTCTGCACCGCGTCAGTGGCCTTGACCGTGTCGATCTGCTGGCGCATGCCGCGCAGCTGGTTTTCGGTCTTCTGGATGGTGGCCTTGAGCGTCACCACCGACTGGTCCAGCGATGCCTTGGACGCCTTGTCGCCGGCGTCTTCGCTTTCCAGCGC
Organism: Xanthomonas sp. WHRI 6106; assembly: GCF_040202405.1. Classification (NCBI taxonomy): domain Bacteria; kingdom Pseudomonadati; phylum Pseudomonadota; class Gammaproteobacteria; order Lysobacterales; family Lysobacteraceae; genus Xanthomonas; species Xanthomonas sp. WHRI 6106. The sequence continues at coordinate 117,400 of NZ_JBEGFC010000002.1, forward strand.
GGCCAGCTTGACCGCCACGTCGTGCGCCAGCGCTTCATCGTTCTTGGCCAGCGCACCTTCGATATAGCGCGTGTACTCGGCCATCTTGCCGGCACGCGCGTCGATCTTCTGCTGGGCCAGCTTGCTTTGCGCCATCAGCTTGGTCAGTTCTTCGCGCGAGCGCGTGAGCTGGGCGCCGGCATCGCGCATTTCCTGGTCCAGGATGCGCAATGCATTGGCATCGACCGCCTTCTGGCCGGTCTCGTGTGCGGTGCCACGCAGCAGCGTGATCAGTTTGGAAAAAATACTCATGACAACACGCCTTTAGGAAAAGAACGGCTTGAGAGATTCGGCGGCATCCAGCGTATTGGCCGCCAGGGTCTGGATTTCCTCGTCGATCTGGTCGAGCGTGGACGACGCCGACAGCTCACCGAAGACCACGTAGCTGTCCTTGCCGTCGACCTGCACCAGGCCCAGGTTGGACAGGGGATTGAGCGGATTGAGCCGCAGGCAGGCGTCGTTGAACGTGGCGCGGTCGTTGACCTGGTCGGCATTGGCCAGCAGCGTGGACACGAATACCTGCGAGCCCGAGGCGGCCACCTGGATCTGCATGTCGCCGTGGTCAGCCAGGGTGAGGTTGATCGCCGGCTCCAGCCCGTCGATGAGTTCGACCTCGATCGGCTGGCCGCGGTAGCGCTCGGCCAACAGGCCGTGCAATTCGACAGTGGTGTACTGCGTCATACGATGTCCTGTCCTTTGGAAACGGTGGTCAAGCAATGGGCGGACATACTACAGACTGTTCGCGACCGGCAGAACGTGCCGTTCGGCACCGGTCAGGCGGCATCAAGTGCCGGCGTTCGACCGCCGGCACCGCCCGGGCACGCCCCGTCCGGCGCATGCCGCACAGCGCTGCGCCGCGTGGCCGCGCATGCCGGCCCTACCAGGCGAACGCATTGGGTGCGGCAGCGGCACCCGGCACCGCCGCGTCGGGCGGGCGTTACGGGTAGAGCATCCGCTTGGTCCAGTGACTGGCCGCATCGGCCTCGTACCGCCAACGTTCGTGCAGGCGGAACCTGGCGCCATACCAGAACTCGAACGCCTGCGGCACCACCCGGAAGCCGCCCCAGCCATCCGGCCGTGGCACCTGCCGACCGTCGAAGGTGGCCTCGACCTTGGCGATCGCCGCGTCGAACTCGGCGCGCGAGCCGAGCGTCTGCGATTGCAGCGAAGCCCAGGCGCCGATCTGGCTCATGCGCGGGCGTGACGCGAAGTAGGCATCGGCTTCGTCTGCGCTGACCAGCTGCACGCCGCCCTCGATGCGCACCTGGATGCCGGCCTCGCGCAGGCTGCGCCACAGGAACAGCAGCGCCGCCTGCGGATGCGTCTGCAGGTCCCGCCCCTTGGCGCTGTCCAGGTGCGTGTAGAACACGAATCCGCGCGCATCGAAGGCCTTGAGCAGCACAGTGCGCGCGCTCGGCCGCCCATCCACGGTGGCGGTGGCCACGGTCATGGCGCTGGCTTCCAGCTCGGCGCTGTCCTGCGCCTCGGCATACAGCGCGGTAAAGGTGGCAAGGGCTTCTGCGTACAGATCGGGCATGGCGGTGCGTGGCGGCAGGAGGGGCGTCCATTGTGGGCGCATCGCCGGCACTTGTCCTACGCCCGGCTGTCGCAGCCGGCGTGGCTGGCCCAGGGCACGGGCGCGCGACATGCGGCGTTGCAGGGCCACCGCACCGCGCGGCGTGCTGGCGGCCGCGATGGATTCGGCGCGCGTCAACCGGCCCGGTGCGCAAGCGTGAATGCTAGGATCCCTGCGCATGAACCCCGCTCCCAATCTCGTGATGGTCGGCCCGATGGGCGCCGGAAAAAGCTGTATCGGCCGACGCCTGGCCGAGCGCTTCGGGCTGGATTTCGTCGATGTGGATCAGGCCATCGTCGACTACGTGGGCAGCAGTATCCCGGCCATCTTCGAGCAACACGGTGAAGCACGCTTTCGCGAGCATGAGGCGCAGACCCTGCAGGCACTGCTGCAGCAGGACAACAAGCTCATTTCCACCGGTGGCGGCGCAGTGCTGGATCCGCTCAACCGCGAGCGCATTCGCGCACGCGGATTCGTGGTGTATCTGCACGTGAGCGTGCCGGCGCAACTGACCCGCCTGGCGCGCGACCGCAACCGCCCGCTGCTGCAGCGTGCCGACCGCGAGCAGGTGCTGCACACGATGGCCGCGCATCGCACCCCGCTGTACCAGGACGTGGCCGACCTCACCCTGGAAACCGATCACTTTTCCCCCGCCGAAGCCACCGCGCAGCTGGTGCTGCGCCTGGCGGCGCAATGGCGCATGTCGAGTACCCCTGCATGACACTCCCCCGCTCCAGCCGCAGCGTCGATGTCGACGGTGCACAGCCTTACACCATCACCATCGCGCCCGGCCTGCTGGCCGACGGTGCACGCCTGGCCAGCCATGTGCGCGGCCGCCACGTACTGGTGCTCAGCGACACCCAGGTGGCACCGCACTACGCCGCCGGCGTGCGCAGCGCGCTGCTGCAGGCGCGCCCGGACCTGCAGCTGGGCGAGCTGGTGATCGCCGCCGGCGAAGCCTCCAAGACGCTGGACAACTTTGCCGCTGCGATTGCCGCACTGGCCGAGCTCGGCGCGACCCGCGACGCGTGTGTGTTCGCACTCGGTGGCGGCGTGGTCGGCGACCTGGCCGGCTTCGCCGCGGCCTGCTGGATGCGCGGGGTGGACTGCGTGCAGCTGCCCACCAGCCTGCTGGCGATGGTGGATTCGTCGGTCGGCGGCAAGACCGCGGTGGATATCCCGCAGGGCAAGAACCTGGTCGGCGCCTTCCACCCGCCACGCGCGGTGATTGCCGATACCGACACCCTGCACACCCTGCCCGCGCGCGAGCTGCGCGCCGGGCTGGCCGAGGTGATCAAGTACGGCGCCATCCGCGACCCGCTGTTCTTCCAGTGGCTGCATGCCGAACGCCAGGCGTTGCTAGAAGGCGATGCCGACGCCCTCGCACAGGCGATCGCACGCAGTTGCGAGCACAAGGCCGACATCGTGGCGCGCGACCCGCTGGAAAAGGGCGAGCGCGCCCTGCTCAACCTGGGCCACACCTTCGGCCATGCGATCGAGACCGAGCAAGGCTACGGCGCGCCCGGCAACGACAACCTCAACCATGGCGAAGCGGTCGCGGTGGGCATGGTGCTGGCCGCGCGACTGTCGGCCGCGCTGGGCATGAGCGATGTGCAGGACACCCAGGCGCTGCGCGCCCTGCTGCAGGAGTTCGAGCTGCCGACCGAGATCCCGCCCGGCCTGTCGCCGCACGCCCTGTTGGGCCGCATGCGCCTGGACAAGAAGAACGTCGCCGGCCGCCTGCGCCTGGTGCTCTGGCGCGGCATCGGCAAGGCCGAAGTGGTGCCGGACGTGGACGAGGCTGCGGTGCTGGAGATTCTGGCCGGCTGAGGCCCGCCGGCCAAGCAAGCACGCAACGCTGCATGGCCGCACGCAACTGCCGTCGACCGCCCCGACGCCCACTCCTTGTAGGAGCGCACCTGGGCGCGACGGGGCTTGCCAATACACCCCCATCGCGCCCAGGTGCGCTTCTACGCAATCCCTGCTTGCCAGCGCTCCCGGCGCAACCCGGCGTGCCCACTGCCTCCCAGCCTTCAGCAGCGCCCGGCTACAATCGGTGACATGCGCATCCTCCTGCAACACGACTCCGGCGGCAACGAGCCGCTCCGCTATGTCCAGCTGACCCTGCAACCGGATCTGTTCGGTGGCTGGGAACTGCTGCGCGAGAGCGGCCAGATCGGTGGACGCACGCAACTCCGGCGCGACCAGTACCTGCTGCAGGACGAGGCCGACCGGGCCTTCGAAAAGGCCCGCGACACCCAGCTCAAGCGCGGCTTCCAACTCATCACCGGCGGCGCCGACGCGCCGCGCTGAGGACACACCTTCCCATGCTCAAGAACGATCGTCTGCTGCGCGCCCTCAACCGCCAGCCCGTGGACCGCACCCCCGTATGGTTGATGCGCCAGGCCGGCCGCTACTTGCCGGAGTACCGCGCCACCCGCGCGCGCGCCGGCAGCTTCCTGGGCATGGCCAAGAACCCGGACATCGCCTGCGAAGTGACCCTGCAGCCGCTGCAGCGCTTCCCGCTGGATGCGGCAATCCTGTTCTCCGACATCCTGACCATCCCCGATGCGATGGGCCTGGAGCTGTACTTCGTCGAAGGCGAAGGCCCCAAGTTCCGTCACCCAGTGCGCGATGCCGCCGCGATCCACCGCCTGGGCGTGCCGGACATGGAAACCGAACTGCGCTACGTGATGGACGCGGTACGCGTGATCCGCCGCGAGCTGGATGGGTCCGTGCCGCTGATCGGCTTCTCCGGCAGCCCGTGGACGCTGGCCTGCTACATGATCGAAGGTGGCGGCAGCAAGGAGTACGCGCGCATCAAGGCCATGGCCTTCAACGCGCCGGAGCTGCTGCATCACCTGCTCGGCACCGTCACCGATGCGGTCATCGCCTACCTGGCCGCGCAGCGTGCGGCCGGTGCGCAGGCATTGCAGGTGTTCGACACCTGGGGCGGCGTGCTGTCGCCGGCGATGTACCGCGAATTCTCGCTGCCCTACCTCACCCGCGTCGCGCGTGAACTGGAACGCGGCGATGGCGCCGAACGCACCCCGCTGGTGCTGTTCGGCAAGGGCAACGGTGCCTACGTGGCCGATCTGGCCGCCAGCGGCGCCGAAGCGGTGGGCGTGGACTGGACCATCTCGCTGGCCGATGCCGCGCAGCGCGCCGGCGGCCGCGTCGCCGTGCAGGGCAACCTGGACCCGGCCACCCTGTACGGCTCGCCCGAAGCGATCCGCGCCGAGGTCGGCAAGACCCTGGACAGCTACGCCCAGGGCAATGGCGGCTCGCGCGAAGGCCACGTCTTCAACCTCGGCCACGGCATGTCGCCAGACATGAATCCGGAGCACGTGGGCGTGCTGGTTGAGGCAGTGCAGAGCTTGAGCAAGCGCTGACGGGCTCTGCAACCGACGGCACCGCGCGTACTGTCGGTTGCCGCAAAATCAGGCCGGAACACGTTCGTGTGCTGGCCGAGCAGTGCAAACGTCATCGGCTCACGCTATGGAAACTCGACCAGCATGCGCCTAAGTACGCGCTGACGGGCCGACACCGCCCGCGTCGGAACGCTGTCTTCAACACCAGCATCGGGTCGTCGTAATACCGCGCATCAATGCCGATGCGTCAGCCTCCTGGACTCACTCCCGCCGACGCTACGGCGTCGGTCGTGGCATCCAACCCATGCCAAGCGCTGCCCACACGCGCATGCCCGGCGATACCGCAGGCCAGGGCAGGCAGCCCGCAGCCGGCCTCTGTACACGCATACCGATTCATGACAGCGCTCATGCTGTCAGTCGATGTGCTGCGTCTGCAGCGTCACAGCCGATTGGTCTGATCTCTCACCAGCGGCACGTAGAGCGGCTGGCGCAGGACAGCGCAACGCTGAGCCCGCTGGCAGCCGGCCCAGCCGATGCACGTCCTCGCGCATTTTGCTGGGTGTTTTTGCAAACCCGGTTGCGATTTGCCGATGAATTCACCGCACCGCGTTCCAGATCGCATCACCCCCTCGCATGCCGCTCTCAAGCCAGTTCGGCTTCACGTCGATAAACCCGGCATTGCCGTCGTTTGCGCCAATTCTTCGAAGGCACGGCGATCTACTGTTGCTCCACGGTGATGCGGTGCCACTACAACACATCTCCAGCCAGGCAGGCCGCCTGCGCAACCTCGACACCGTCACGTTTGTTCCAGCGCTTCAACCATCCGTACATCAGGGAGAAAAGCATGGCCTTTCCAACTGCCGTCAACGACCAGATCACCGACTCCGTCACACAAGCCAATACCAAGGTGCTGGGCGATGCCCCTGCCATCGCCATGGGCAATCTTTACCAGGCCACTGCACAAGCGCTGGCCAATGCCGCCCATAACGCGACCAATGCGCAGCAGCAGAGCTATGTCACCGCGCAGTCTTCAACCACGATGGGGGTCGCCACCCTGTACTCCATCGATACTGCCACCACCGGAGTGGCGACCAAGCAGGTTCTGAGCACTGGCGTGAAGGGCCTGGGCTAAGCCAATCGTGATTTCTGGCACATAAGGAGCAAGCAATGGCATTTCCAACCGCAGTCAATAATCAGATCACCGATTCCGTTACCCAGGTAAATACCAAGGTCCTTGGCGACGCGCCGGCGATTGCAATGGGCAATCTGTATCAGGCAACTGCGCAAGCGTTGGCCAATGCTGCCCACAACGCAACCAACGCGCAGCAGCAGAGCTATGTCACTGCGCAATCGGCTACCACGATGGGAGTGGCCACGTTGTACTCCATCGATACCGCGACCACCGGCGTCGTTACCAAGCAGATCCTGGGCGTCTGAAGGCCCGGCTAACGCCAAGGACATCCACCAATGGCATTTCCCACCGCCGTCAACGACCAGATCACCGACTCGGTTACCCAGGCCAACCTGCAGGTACTGGGAAGCTCGCCCGCCGCAGCCATGGGCAATCTGTACCAGGCCACCGCGCAGGCGCTGGCAAACGCGGCCCACAACGCCACGCTCGCGCAACAGCAGATGTATGTCACCGCACAGGCAGCGACCACCATGGGCGTTTCGCTGCTGTATTCGCTCGATACCGGCACCACCGGTGCCGCCACCAAGAAGATTCTCGGCTAACCGCTAACGCCGCAGCGTCTTCGTTCTTTCACTACCTCAAGGAGCTATCACCATGGCCTTTCCGACCGCCGTCAACAGCCAGATCACCGATTCCGTTTCCCAGGTCAACACCAAGGTCCTCGGCGATGCGCCGGCGATTGCAATGGGCAACCTGTTCGTCGCCACCAGCCAGGCGCTGTCCAACGCCGCGCACAACGCCACCAACAACCAGCAGCAGTCCTACGTGACGATGCAGGCATCGACCACCCAGGGCGTGTCCACCCTGTACTCGATCGATACCGCGTCCGATGGCGTCGCCACCCGGGAAATCCTGAGCGCCGGGCTCAGGTAATCGGCAGCCAGGCGCCGCTGCCACAGGGTGAGCGGCGCCTGGTTCGATATGCCAGACCCATAAAACTCACACGCAGTTCGCCGGCCGAATCGAGAAAGGACGCCCCATGCTGCAACTACGTCATATCCCCACGTCCAACACCCTGGACGTCTTCGTCAGACTGATCAGGGGCCGCACCATCGTGGCGACCTTCGCGCCGCATCAGAAGGCAGTGATGAACGTCGAGTTCGACGGAATTCTCCCGCTGATTCCCGGTGTGCAGCCGCTGGTGTATCGCCAGAAGCTGGACGGCGTGATCGATGTGCCGCACGGCAATTTTGCCTTCCTAGAATCCGTGCGCAATGGCGTTGCCCTGCAATACGCAGGCAAGCACGAGCCACAAAACACCGTGCTGTTCTCGGCGTCGGCTGGCATTGAACAGCGCAGGCCGTCGTTGGCCTAGAACCCAGGGCTAGTGCCCCGTCATGCAGCCAAGCGCGCGTGCCGCAAGCGTCGCCAGCCTGGTCGGCCCTGCCGCAACCGGTGCGGCGTTGGCCATCGGGCAAGCGCCGGCCTTCGCGATGGGGGCCACCTACCTGGCGTTGTCGGATTCCATCGCGCTGGCAATGGAAAACGCCGTCGCCAATCAGCAACGCGGACAGGTGCTCGCCGATGCCGCACTCACCCAGATCCTTGCCTTGATCATCCAGAAGGGAGCGACTTCATCATGATCGACGACAGTACCGTGAACAGCCAGATCGTCGACGCGGTGAGCAGCATCGTGACGCTGACCACCGGTCAGGCACCCGCACAGGCGCTCGGCATGCTCGATGCCGTGATGCTGGAAACGCTGGGCATGGCGATGCACAACGCCGTCAACCGGCAGCAGGGCGCCGGCATGATCAATGCCGCTGCGATCACTGCGGCCTGCGCCAAGATGATCTCGGCACCGTTCCCGGTTCCGCCGCCGCCACCGCCCGCGCCTCCAGGCCCTCCACCGACAGTCGCACCATTGCCCGGCCCGCCCCCCGTACCGCCCCCGCCGGCCGCACTGATCGCCGCCGCAGCGGCGGAAGCCAAGGTGGCCGTCGACGTGCTGAAGACGCAAGCGCAGGGCGCCTCAGCAGATGCGGCGACGGCGATTGCCGACCTCATGGAAGTGCATGCGCTGAGCGTTCCGCCGCCGCTGCCCGCCACTCCCCCCGCTCCCGGCGCCGGCCCCAATGATCCTGCCACTGCTGATGCTCCTGCTGCTCCACCCCCAGTTCCACCCGCAGCCGCAGCTGCTGGCGCACCCCCTTCTGCACCTGCACCTGCTGCTCCTGCTGCACCTGCATCTGCATCTGTGCCTGCACCTGCACCTGCATCTACAGCGCCGCCTCCGCCATAAGCGGCCTGCGTAGAGGCGCGTTCCACCACCAGGCCTCCTTGCCAGGCCGCCGATCAATCCACGGGAGCCGAGATGGAACCGAGCAAGGTCAATGCCCAGGTCATCGATGTGATCAACCAGACCCAGATGGCCACCATGAGCCCGCAGGTCGTGCTGACCAGCGGCGCCGGAAAGGCGTATCAATCGGTAGCGCAGTCCACCGCCATCGCAGTGCAGGACGCCACCGATGCGCTACGCAATGTCTCCACGATCGCCACCACCGCCGTTGGCGTGGCGATGGCGCAGTACCTGGCCACCGGCGATGCCAAATACGTCACCGCGCTCACCCAGGCGCAGGCGCTGATGCAGGGCGCCACCGACGACTTCGCCAGGATCGGCTCGGCGGCCGGCCTGGTGCTGAAGAACTTCCCCGCTGGTTGACCTCTCAAGGAGTCATGCAATGTCCGTTTCGATCGCAGGCCGCCTGATCTCGATGCCGACGATGCTCTCGACGCTGGGCAGGCAGTGCCTGGCCTTCATCGATGGAGGCACGCAATGGCTGGCCTGGGCGATCCAGTCGCCCGGTGTGCGCTACGACTTCCCCGACGAGAGCAGCTTGCTCGACGAGGTGCAGCAAGGCCTGCACGGCTCGCGCCTGGCCCTGTTGCCGCAGCTGGAACTGAAGGTCAGCCCGGTCAAGCTGATGACCTTGAGCCCGAACGACCTGGGCACGCTGGCGCACGCCGAAGCCGGCGACACCGGTTCGGTAGTCAAGGCGCAGCTGCAGCGGATCTTTCGAGACAATGCCCTATACACCGCAAGCGACCTGGCCGCAGGCCGTAGCCTGCTGACGCAGCTGAAGGTCGATGGCGCCGCGGTGTTCCAGTCGTTGGACCTGGAAGAAAGCCTGGCACTCCGCCAACTGGCCGCCGACCCGCCGCCAGCCAATGTGACGCCGGCACTGCAACAGGAAGCGGCAGCATTCGCCGTCGAGCAGGCGCGCACGCCCCTGGAATTCTGCGACTACTATCGCTTCTACCTGGCCTGCACCGCCAACATCGTCGCAGCGGACGAGCGCGCACATGCAGCAGCGTCGGCACTGCAGACGCTGCTACCGCAGCTGTTCACCACCCTGGATTGCCCACAGGTGCAGGGGTTGCCTTCGCCCAACGAGGTCGAGCGCAGCGTTGCCGACTGGCTGGCGCGTGGGCGCCAGATCGGCTTCGCACGGCTATCGCTGGCGGCACAGCAGATCGTCCAGCACACCCGCTACCGAGGCGACGGCGGCGACCAGGCGGCGAGCGACGCGATCCGCCTTTACCTGCAATCTGCGCAGGCCTTCCTGGCCGCCAACCGGCCCAGCCGCGGCGTGCTGGGCCAGGATGGCAACAGCTGCGTATTCGCCATGCACAACGACACCCTGGCTGCGCTGCTGCAGGTCAACGGCGGCGTCATCTCGCTGCGGGATTTCGGTGCCGCACCTGCATCCAGTAGCACGTCGCAGGTCGCGGAGACGGAGGACTCGGAGTGAACGCATCAAGCTCGTCCCCCGCGACCACCGAACAGGCCCCGCCTGTCGTCAGCGCCGCCGACGCGGCCCGCGACGCGGTGCATGCAGGTCGCGCCGCTGCCTTGGCGGCCGCACGCCAGACCGTGACGCAGGCAGAACACGCACTGGGCGAATTGCTGCGCACGCTTGCAGCGCAGCGCCCAACCGAAACCGCACCACTCGCCGCGCCGATGCGGCCACCGAGTGCCGATGCCGTCATCCCGCTCCATTCCGCGTCCACTTCAGGAGATACCAGCATGTCCGACGATACCCAGCCCACGCCCACGTCCCCGAACCAGACACCAGCCACCACAGCGCAATCGTCAGGATCCTCGCAGATCGAAGCGGCGCTGAAAGCGGCGCAAGCTCAGATCGATCAAGCGATGGCGGCTAGCGACATGGCAGTGCAGGCAGCAATGCAGGCCGCAACCGCGGCAACTGCCGCAGCCGGCAATAATCAGGCGATCGACAGCGCAAATCAGGCACTGCAGCAGGCCGACCAGGCTGCCGCCGCTGCGGTGGCCGCCGCGCATCAGCAAACCGAGCAGGCGATGGCGGCCACGTCGCCAGCGAGTCCAAACGCCGACGATGGAACAGCCAACTGACGGACCGATACGTTTCGGCGTTGCGGTGACTCCGGTTTTTGCAGTGATCTATCCGGTCTTTAAGGGAACGCTCATCCGATTCCCAACCGCGACGTCAATCCAGTGGCGCGGCCCACTCGCCCTGGCCATCTCGCCCACGGTCTAGCCAACACGCGGTCCGAAGGAATTCCGACATGACGTTCTACACAGGCTTCGACACCGATCAATTCCCCGGACTACCGGCCCTCAACTGGCTCAAGACCCAGACCGGCCTGGCATGGTGCGGCTACTACCTGGCACCGGCGCCAAGCCATGCCGACACCGGCTGGATGGGCCAACTTGCCGCGTTGACCGCGCAAGGCGTGATTGCGCACGTTTCCTGATTTATGGAAGTGCTGAATGGAAGAATCTAGCAAGAATAATGAAGACACCATTTCGCCAGCCAACTGATCATTAGGCTGACCAACAACGCCGAGCAGTATCCGCCCTGCGGTCACCGAAATATTCGTGCAAATGCTATACGCACCGCCAACTCCAGTAACACGAGAGACAAATTTGTCTTGCATTGCATTTCATAAGATGAATCCTATAAATCACCTTAATAATTTGAAACAACTAATTTTACTAAATCAACTATAAAGACATGAAAGGATTAAATATCCACCTATTGTCATGTTGATTTTTCTGGAGCTCGAAGAGTGGCAGTAAGATTTTATTCTAAAACAACCTCCATCAACACTAAAAAGGAAGATGGCATGAGCAAGAGAGAAGCAAAAATGTTAACGGATTATGGTCGGTATTGGTGGACAAACGTATGGGGAGGCGCTGATGCAGTAAAAAGAAACCAGTGCCGACAGGAATTGATAGACCATGTCAACACCCAGCTGGACGCCATAGGGTTCACACTTGGTCGAGGGTGGCAAGATTACGACCCAGTGATCCGAGCAAAAGGGCGAAAGCCATCTAGTTATGTAGCCATAGCCGACTGGGCTTGGAAGCAGCCAAATCAGGGTAAGGATCTTGCTAGACAATTCCTCCTATGGGCGATTGGTGATGACGTACTCTTGACGGACCTCCCCCAGCAACTGCTTGAGTTGGCAATCATCACCCATTTAGCGGAATGCGGCCGTGGTTATCATCTATCAAATACTGACAACCTGTATCCATTAATGAAAGATATAGCGAATGGAAAAAGAACGTGGGGAGACATCAAGGATTACCCGCCGGCATTGACTTATAAAGAGGATGCGGCGGATTGGCTTCCGGACTAAAAATTTAAATAGAGCAGTCTCAAGAATACGTTTCTACTTCTTTTCTGAATAAATACCAGTTACTTCATCTCATTTCACTGGATTTTCTAGCCAGCGTCTTTCCTGGGCCCGCATTCTTTGGCAGTACAGCGTACTTAGAAAATTCCCAAGATAATTTTACCTTACCCGCAGTTCCCTGTGACTAGGAATTTGCGCTGCACTGGCGAGTATGACCCCACTGCGGCGTCGACTTGGTGGACACAGACCTCTTGACCGAAATCAAGGGCATCACGAGGCTGCCTATCTTGCCGTGAAGCATCGAAGGAAATGCACCATGACTACCACCGCGAGGCAATTACCTGACTTCGACACCATCGCTACCGGAGGCAACATAGAAGTCCAGGCAGGCAACCCCGCCCAATATCTCGTAGCGCGAATCGCGCCCTATCCTAATGCCAATCTGGTCGTTGGCAAGACGTACAACATCTCGGATCCGAATCACATGAACGGGATTGTGGTAAGGCTGGTATACGCGCCAGGAGGTGGAATGCAGACTGCCACTTTCCAGCAGCAAACTTGAAAAGTTCCACTTCGATACCCGTCACAGCAAGGAGCGTGAGACCACCGGAAATAGCACAGGAGAACTTCGTGCTGGGCCATCCGCAAGGTGCCCAGCACGAAGCGCCAGAACATGGCTACTCGGGGTTTAGTCGATCCCACCGCCTGTGCCGGCGTTACGGAACTCACGCGGACTCACTCCCACCAACCGCCGGAAGCTCTTCTCGAAATGGCTCAGGTCGCCGAAACCGACCTTCAGCGCCACTTCGGTGATGCGCAGTTTCGGTTGCCGGTGCAGAAGCTCCTTGGCCTTTTCGATGCGGAGCTGCTGCAGCATCGGTTTGAACGGGGTGCCGAGTTCGTCGCGGAACAGGAAGCCCAGATGCGACTGGCTGACGTGCGCTTGACGAGCCAGGTCGCCCAGGGTCAGCGGCTCGGTATAGTGCGCGCCCAGATGCACCAATGCGCGCCGCAGTGCGTCGTGCAGGCTGGCGAGGCGTTGGCCGGGGCGATGCGGGAGGCCGTCGATCCAGTCGACCGGGGTTTCCGGCGGCGTTGGCTGGCCGGGAGGATCCGCCTGTTGCGGCATCGTGGCGCGCGCATCGCGCTGCGCTTCTTGTGCCCGACCTTCCAGCAGATGCGGCGCATGGCGCTGGATATCGGCAATGCCGACCGGCCCGCCAGCGGTCATGACCGCCAGTCGCAGCACCACCCGTTCCAGTTCCTGGAGGTTTTCCGGCCATGAATAGTGGACCAGGGCGTCAATCAGCATCTCAGTGACCACCTGACCGTGATCCAGGCCATTCCGATCCAGAACGCACTCGACATGAAAGCCGATATCCGCCCGCCGCTTACGCAACGGCGCGAGTTCGAACGACAGGACATCCAGCTGCGAGAGCAGCGCCTGCGAGAAGCGTCCGGCCCGAACGCGGCGCGACAGATCGGCGGCTGTGGACGCGACTATTCGGGTCAAGTCCGCGCCGCCCAACGCAGACCAGGTACTGCAGCGGCCCCGAAGCTGCCCGGCCAACTGGCGCTGCAAGGCGTCGTCGAGCTCGTCCACTCCCTGCAGGAACAGCGTTCCCCCGGCAGCGCGCTCGAGCCATGCTGCCGGTGCGTCGTCGGGAGCAGCGCAATCGATCGCAACGAACGGCCCTTTCTGCCAGGGCGCAGTGGCATGCAGCAGGACCGCCGCATGCTCCGTTTCAGTACCGAACTCGCCGCGCAGGATGACCGGCAGACGACTGCATGCCGCTTGCTCGACGAATTCGTCGATCTTCCAGACCTCTTCGCTCACGCCCACAAGCGACAGCGCTCGACCGAACCGGTCTTGCGCCAACGCCCGCGCGGCGTCGCGCTTGATCAGGTACGCACACCACCTTGCGATCTGCTGGCACAGCAGCATCGCCTGCTGGGTCATTCCGCCTTGGGCCGACGTTACGTTCAGTGTGCCGAGCACCTGCCGGGCGTGCTGGACAGCAAAACACTGCGTCCCCGTGGGCCCTGCGTCTAGCTGATCCGCTGCCACTGGGCTGCCATTCTCCACCGCGACAAATTCACATACCGCGCCGTTCGTAATCGCGCTGTGCGACAACTCCGCGGCGATCCTTGCCAGAACGTCCTCCAAGGGATCGCCCGGGACATACGCGCGCTGTACGACATCGAAGATTTGCTTTTCCATGGATGTTTTCGACCTGATCGACTGGCGCGCTCGAAAGGCGGCCAGACCCAAGTCGCGCCATCCCTGACCAGACCGTCGGCAAAGCTCCAAGCGCGCATTCGGCTCTTGATCGAACGCTCCCCTCGCCCGCACTCGGGCGTTCCCCCTCATGTGAGACGACGCTCGCTTGCGGTGACCGGTCCGGCGACAGGCGCAAGAAGATTCGCCAGCAACGCAACCGCTTGGTGCAAGCCAGATCTGGCATTAGCACGTGCCCGCCGTCCGTTCCCGACGATTCGTGACCTCCGGCTTGCCCGCAATTGGATTGAGTGAGGCGCGTCTCACTCGCCGCCAATGCGGCCGCGCGCGCTGCGGCGGACTCAAGCAGCGCGGGAGTGCAGCGTGTTGCAACGCTCTGCACGCGCGTGCGGAGATAATGCGCTGCCCACCCGATAGCGATGCCCATGCCCTCTTCCGCCCCTGCCGTGCGTGCCTACGCCGAGGTCAAGCCGTTGCTGTGGCTGGTGTCGCTGGCGATCTTCATGCAGATGCTGGATGCGACCATCGTCAACACGGCGTTGCCGTCGATGGCGCGCAGCCTGCGTGAAAGCCCGCTGCAGATGCAGTCGGTGGTGTTCAGCTATGCGCTGGCGGTAGCGATGTTCATCCCGGCCTCGGGCTGGATTGCCGACCGCTTCGGCACGCGGCGTACCTTTCTTGCCGCGATCATCGTGTTCACCTTGGGCTCGCTGCTATGCGCCGCTGCGCAACAGCTGCCGCAGTTGGTGGCCGCGCGCGTGGTGCAAGGCATCGGCGGGGCGATGTTGCTGCCGGTCGGGCGGTTGGCGGTACTCAAGACGGTGGCGCGCGAAGACTTCCTGCGAGCAATGAGCTTTATCGCGATCCCCGCGCTGATCGGCCCGCTGATCGGCCCGACCTTGGGCGGCTGGCTGGTCGAAGTCGCCTCGTGGCATTGGGTGTTCCTGATCAACTTGCCGATCGGCATCATCGGTTTTATCGCTGCGTTGAAGATCATGCCGGACCATTACGGCGATGCACGCCGGCGCTTCGATCTGGTCGGCTATCTGATGCTGGCGTTTGGCATGGTGGCGTTGTCGCTGGCGCTGGATGGCATCGCCGAACCGGGCATGCGCCATGCCTTCGTGATGTTGCTGGCGATCGGTGGGCTGGCCGCGCTTGCCGGTTACTGGTTGCATGCCGGTACGGCCGCCAATGCCTTGTTTCCGTTGGCGTTGTTCAAGGTGGCAAGCTACCGCATCGGCATTCTCGGCAACCTGTTCGCACGCATCGGCAGTGGCTCGATGCCGTTTCTGATCCCGTTGTTGCTGCAGGTCGGCATGGGGATGAGCCCGATGAACGCCGGGCTGATGATGGTGCCGGTAGCGCTGGCCGGCATGGCCGCCAAACGCGCCGCGGTGAAACTGGTGGGGCGCTTTGGCTACCGCAACACGCTGATGGTCAACACCGTGCTGGTAGGCCTGGCAATGGCCAGCTTTGCACTGATCGAGGCCGGCCAGCCGCTGTGGCTGCGCCTGCTGCAACTGGCCTGCTTTGGCGGGGTCAACTCGTTGCAGTTTACCGTCATGAATACCGTGACCCTGCGCGACCTGGACCGCGAGCAGGCCAGCCCCGGCAACAGTTTGTTGTCGATGGTGATGATGCTGGCGACCGGATTCGGCGCAGCAGCAGCCGGCAGCCTGCTTGCCGCGTTCAACACGCATCTGGGCGATACGCATGGCGCCACTGCCGCGCTGCATGCCACCTTCCTGTGCGTGGGCGGCATCACCCTGACCTCTACGCTGATCTTCTGGCAGCTGGCCGAGACCCGGCCGCATCCCAGGGACGTGGAGGCAGTGGCGGAGTAGACACCGCCGCCTTGGCTGGTGCGGGCAGCGGGACGCGGTGTGTTCGCAAGTCACTGCCCGAGTGGCGCAGTGGTCACGGCCTTGCGCGAGGATGGCCGACGGCCTGTTCAAGACCCGGCGCAATCAACGCCGGCCTGCATCGATGCCGGCTCGCCCATCGCTCACTCCCCATGGCCCATCATTCATCAACAGGACGCTGCCGCGCTGCATCGCCGCTGTTGTCAACGATTGAGCGGCCAGCTAGATGTCGTCGCGCGTACGCACCCTCCGCAGCGCCTCGGCAATGGTGTCGGCGAGCAGGTCGCCAGTCAGCGGCTTGCGCAGGAAACTGTCGAAGCCGGCCTCCCTGGCCGCAGGTTCGGCCGCCTCGTCCGAGCGCGCGGTCACCGCAATCAACGGCATCTCGTAACCGAATACGCGCAGTTGCTGCGCCAGGGCGAAGCCGTCCAATCCGGGCAGATCCAGATCCAGCAGCGCCAGGTCGAAAATGTTGTCCGCGGCCTCGGTAAGCGCGGCCAGGCTATGCGGTGCATGCACCACCGAATGCCCCTGCGAGCTCAGCAAGCCGACGATGACCTCGGCGATGGTCAGGTCGTCCTCCACCAGCAGGATGCGTTGTGGCGGGACCAGTGCGCTGGCGCGCGTCACCTCGCCGCTCAGGGTGGCATTGGAGGCCACCCAGCGCAGCGGCAGGTCGACCACGAAGCGGGTGCCCAGCCCAAGACGGCTGATCACTTCGATATGCCCACCCATCGCCAGCGCCAGTTCCTGGCAGATCGCCAGGCCCAGGCCACTGCCGCCATAGCGCGAGGTGGTCTTGGCACCATCGCCTTGTTCGAAGCGCTGGAACAAACGCGCTTTCTGGTCGGCATTGATGCCAGGGCCGGTGTCGGCCACTTCGAAGCGCAAGCCCTGGTACGAGCCCAATGTGGTCAGCTTGAGCCCCACCACGCCGCGCTCGGTGAACTTGATCGCGTTGTTGAGCAGGTTGAGCAGGATCTGACGGATGCGGGTCGGGTCGCCGCTGGCGGTGACGTCGCCCAGCAAACCTACTTCCAGGCTGAAACGCAGCCCGCGCTCCTGCGCCAGCGGTGCCATCAGGCCTTCGACCTCGGCAACCAGCTGGCGTACCGAGAACGGCTGCAAATCCAGCTCCAGCCGCCCGGACTCGATGCGTGCCAGATCCAGCGCGTCGTTGACCAACCGCAGCAGGTGCGCGCCGGCACGGCGGATGGATTCGGTGTAGCTGCGTTGCTTGGTATCCAGCGTGGTCTTGAGCAGCAATTCGCTCATGCCCAGCACGCCGGTCATCGGCGTGCGCACTTCGTGGCCCAGTGTGGCCAGAAAACGCGTCTTGGCCAGCGACGCCTGCTCGGCCAATTCCTGCTTGTGCACCGCCAATTGCCACGCGTTCAGGCGGCGCAGGCGACGGCGGTAGAGCAGTACCGCGGCAATCACAATACTGAGCGCGAGCAGGCCAAACAGGGTCATGCCCCAGGGCGACCACCACCACGCCGGCAACACCTGGAACCGCAACTGCTGGCTTTCCGACCAGATGCCGTCGGCGGTACGCCCCTGCACTTCCAGCGTGTAGTGTCCGGCGGGCAGACGCGAAAACAGCCGCTCGCCGCTGGAGCCGACATCGATCCAGTCCGGGTCGTAGCCGCTCAAGCGAAAGCGGTAGCTGGTGGACTCGGGATTGGTGAAGGTGGGCATGCGCGCGACGATGTGCAGGTCGCGATCGCCGTCCTGCATCTGCAGCGGCGTGGTGCCGGTGACATCCAGGCTGCGTTCGCCACGCCGCAGGCCCACACGTTCGATCAGCAGCTGCGGCCGGCGTACGTTCGGCCGCATCGTGGACGGATCGAACACCACGACCCCATCGGAGGTGCCACCCAGTATCTGGCCGGTGCGGGCCTGCACCAGCGTGGCGATCTGCATGGGCGAGCTGGGCAAACCGTCGTGCACGTCGTACACGCGTACCAGCCTGCTGGCAGGGTCGACGCGAATCAGCCCACGGTGACTGGACACCCAGGCCACCCCACCGGCGTCGATCACCATGCCGGTCGGTGCCACCTTCGGAAACTCCTGCTCCCTTCCTGCGGTATCCAGGTGCTTGAGCTGGGCGCCATCCCATAGATACCGCCGCAATTCGCCGGCCAGCCCCACCCAGACGATGCCGCCATCTCCCAGGCGGAACACATACGTTGGCAGGGCAGCCGCGCCAGGCACCGCAACGAAGCGGTCCGCTTTCGGGTCCCAGCGCCACAGGCCGGCCTTGTTGCTCAGCCAGATCTGTCCATCGGGCCCGATCCGCATGTCCAGCACGGTCAGCGCCTTCAGCCCATGGGTTCCGTAGTCGATCGTCCTGAGCAGTTGCCCCGCGTCGCTCCACAGCTGGATGCCCTGCGTCATCAGCGCCACCCAGATGCGTCCCTGTGCATCTTCGGCCATCTTGCCCGGCCTGCCCGCATTGTCCGGGTCGACCGTGGGATCGATATCCTGCAGCAGCGGCCAACGCTTGACCTGCCGCGTGCGCGGGTCGTAGCGCACCAGGCTTTCCTGTACGCCGATCCAGACCATCCCCTGTCTGCTTTCGAAGACGGTATCGGGGACGCGCCTTGGATCGATCCTGGCCAGATGCCGCGTCACCTTTCCGCTCAGCGGATCGAAGTACTCCAGCACGCCTCGCGTCCCCACCATCCAGACACCGCCCAACGCCGAAGGCGCTATGGCAGCGATCGACGGATTGGAGAGCGACTGCGGATCATCCTCATGATGCGAGAACACCGCGAAGGTGTCCCACCGCGGTGGCAGATGCCACAGCCCGCCCTCGAGGCTGGCAAACCACAGCCCCCCTTCCCGGTCCTGATAGGAGGCGATCCAGTTCCGATTGACCAGCCCGTGCGCCGAGGCACTGTAGATCGGCACTTTTTTTATAGGCGCGTCGCCACTGCTGATGCCCAGACCAGCGTCGGTGTCCAACCAGTAACGCCCGCGCCTGTCACGCAGCAAGACACCTCTTACCTGCGGTCCGGTGGCAGCGATCTGCCACGGACGCGATGTGGCGTGCGTGGCGGTGTCCAGCCGGAACGTGTTGCCCAGCAGATCGGCGACCCATAGCACCCTTCCGCCCGATTCCAGGTAGAGCCTGTTGACGGACTGGTCCGCGACCGGAAGCGGCACGCGCTGCATGCGTTCGCCGTCCCACCGCACAAGTCCGCCCCAGGTGCCGATCCACAGCGTATCGGACGCGACCTCGAAATTGACGATGCTGTCGGACGGCAAGCTGTTGGGATCGGCACCGGTGGCAGCAAAATGCTGCATACGCCCATCTGCCCGATAGCGGTAGACCCCCTGCTTGCCGGTCCCGATCCAGAGGTCGCCGTTCGGTGTCTGCGCCAATGCCCACACCATGGCATCGCGCAGTTCCGGAAACTGCGGATCTTCCAGCCGCTTGAAGGTGCGTGTGGTTGCTTCCAGGAAGCCGACGCCGCCATCCTCGAAACCCATCCACACCCGGTCCTTGGCATCCACATAGACGGCCCAGACCACGTTGCTGGGCAGGCCATCTTCCATTCGCCAGATGCGGTAGTTGCGGCCATCGAATCTGGCCAACCCGTCATCGCTGGCAAGCCACAGATAGCCCTGCTTGTCCTCGGCGAAGTCATTGACCGTGTCGGACGGCAGTCCGTCGGCAACCGTCAACTGCACGGGCGCCGGTGTGGCCGGCATGCGCGCCTGTGCCGGAAGCACAATCAGCCACAGGCACAAGCAAAGCGCAGCATGCAGCCGATAGGCGAAGCGGGATGAGAGGCGCACCGGGAGAGTTTCACAACAAGTCGGCGCATAGTGCGGGCCACGCGCGGTATGGGCAAGCCCGCGCATGCGCGTGTGCGACTCATCCCTCTGTTTCGCCGCGGCGCGCACAGGGGAGACCGCTGGCCTTGATCAGTGCCGCAACGCTCCGCAGCCAGGCGTGCAAGGCGACTGCTCCCTGAACAGGGCCGATGCCTGGCGAAATAATCGCCACCTCGCATCGATGCTAAACCGTCGTGTTACTCACTCACCAGGCCGCAGGCTTCCCGCAGCGCTGTCGTGCGGGTGGACTAGCGGGCGCCATCGTAGGGCCGCGCCTTTCGCAACGCATCTGCAACGGTGTCGGCCAGCATGTCACCGGTCAGCGGCTTGCGCAGGAAACTCTCGAAGCCGGCCTCCCTGGCCGCAGGTTCGGCCGCCTCGTCCGAGCGTGCGGTCACCGCGATCAACGGCATCTGGTAACCGAACACGCGCAGTTGCCGCGCCAGTGCAAACCCGTCCAATCCGGGCAGATCCAGATCCAGCAGCGCCAGGTCGAAGGTGTTGTCGGCGGCCTCGGTGAGCGCAGCCAGGCTGTGCGGTGCGTGCACCACCGAGTGCCCCTGCGAGCGCAGCAAACCAACGATGACCTCGGCAATCGTGGGGTCGTCTTCCACCAGCAGGATGCGCTGCGGAGCGACCGCAGCGCTGGCGCGCGGCACTTCGCCGTCCAGCGGTGCATTGGAGGCTATCCAGCGCAGTGGCAGGTCCACGACGAATCGCGTGCCAGACCCGAGCCGGCTGATCACTTCGATATGCCCGCCCATCGCCAGCGCCAGTTCCTGGCAGATCGCCAGGCCCAGGCCGCTGCCGCCATAGCGCGAGGTGGTCTTGGCACCATCGCCTTGCTCGAAGCGCTGGAACAAACGCGCCTTCTGGTCGGCATTGATGCCAGGGCCGGTGTCGGCCACTTCGAAGCGCAAGCCCTGGTACGAGCCCAATGTGGTCAGCTTGAGCCCCACCACGCCGCGCTCGGTGAACTTGATCGCGTTGTTGAGCAGGTTGAGCAGGATCTGACGGATGCGGGTCGGGTCGCCGCTGGCGGTGATGTCGCCCAGCAAACCCACTTCCAGGCTGAAACGCAGCCCGCGCTCCTGCGCCAGCGGTGCCATCAGGCCTTCGACCTCGGCGACCAGCTGGCGTACCGAGAACGGCTGCAAATCCAGCTCAAGCCGCCCGGATTCGATGCGTGCCAGATCCAGCGCGTCGTTGACCAACCGCAGCAGGTGCGCGCCGGCACGGCGGATGGATTCGGTATAGCTGCGTTGCTTGGTATCCAGCGGGGTCTTGAGCAGCAATTCACTCATGCCCAGCACGCCGGTCATCGGCGTGCGCACTTCGTGGCCCAGCGTTGCCAGAAAGCGCGTCTTGGCCAGCGACGCCTGCTCGGCCAGTTCCTGCTTGTGCACCGCCAATTGCCACGCGTTCAGGCGGCGCAGGCGACGGCGGTAGAGCAACACCGCGGCGGCGATGATGCAGAGCAGCAGCAACCCCAGCGCTGTCAGACCCCAGGGCGACAGCCACCACGGCGGCATGACCCGAAAGCGCAGCGTCTGACTTTCCGACCAGATGCCATCGGCGGTGCGTCCCTGCACTTCCAGCGTGTAGTCCCCGGCGGGTAGGCGTGAGAACAGGCGCTCACCACTGGGACCGACGTCGATCCAGTCCGGGTCGTAGCCGCTCAAGCGAAAGCGGTAGCTATTGGATTCTGAATCGGCAAAGCTCAGCAGGCGCGCCACGATATGCAGGTCGCGATCGCCGTCCTGCACAAGCAACGGCTGGACATGACTGACATCCAGCCCGCTCTCGCCGCGTCGCAGCCCTACCCGCTCGATCACCAGCGGAACGCGATGCTCGTTGGGCTTGAGCTCGCGGGGATCGAAGATCACCAACCCGTCGGGGGTGGCACCGACAATCATGCCCTTGGAAGATTGCACCAGCGAGCGCGCCACGAACTGCGGGTTGGGCAACCCGTCATGCACGCCGAAGACGCGCACGCCACGTGTGGCCGGATCGACGCGGATCAGGCCACGCATGCTCGACAACCAGGCCACTCCGTCGGCATCGATCACCAGACCTTGCGGCGCCAGCGCGGGAAACTGCTGCTCGGCACCGACCGTATCCAGGTGCTGCAGGCGGCCGTCCTTCCACAGGTAACGCTGCAGCTTGCCCAGGCCGGCCAGCCAGGCGACCCCACTGTCGCTGAAGCGAAAGGTAAAGATCTGCTCTTCAGGCGCACCGACGATCGCCTCGAAGCGGTCGCTGGCCGCATTCCAGCGCTGCAGGCCCTGACTTCCAGCCAGCCACAGCACGCCGTCGGGACCGTTCTGCAGATCGTGCACCACCACATCGTAGTCCAGGCCGTGGCTGCCGCGCCGCAATCGGCGCAGCACGCGTCCCTCCTCGTCGCGTTCCTGCAGCCCGGTCGTGGTGCGCACCCAGATGTGTCCATCGGCGGTCTGCTGCAGCGCTTCCATCGCTACATCCAGTGTTTCATCCTGGCCGTCGCCGTGCGATTGCTCGTCGGCCATCTTCCAACGCCGTAGCGCGCCGCTGGACGGGTCGTACCGGACCAGTTCTCCAAAATGGCCAACCCAGACCCGGCCCTTGCGATCTTCGAGCACGCTGTAGGACCAACTGCTCACTCCCAAGGTCGGCAACACGCGCTCCATCTTGCCCACCGCAGGATCGACCCGCTCGAGCACGCCGGAGGTTCCTACCAGCCAGAACCGCCCATCGCTGGATTTGGCTGCGGCCTGGATAGCCAGGTTGCCGCCATGGTTGCCGTCCTCCTTGGAATTGAACACCACTGCGAATCGGCGCCAGTTCGAGGGTAAATGCCAGAGCCCGCCGTTGGGACTGGCGAACCACACACCACCTTCGCGATCCTGATAGGCCGACTCCCAGTTGGGACGGATGCGACCATGCGCCGCCAGGCTGTACAACGGCACGTTGCTCACCTCCTTGCCGATGGCGTGGCCAAGCCCATCCATGGTGTCGAGCCAGTAACTGCCGTCGTGGTCACGCAGCAGCAGGCCGAGCACCGGAAATTTGGCGGACACCTTCCACTGATGCGGATGCAGCGAGCCCTCGGCGTCGCGTCGAAACAGCTGGTCGTCACCGGTTCCTATCCACACGCTGCCGTCGGTGTCGGCAGTGAGCCGGGTGATGATCTGCGACGTGCCGCGTGGAACCGCCTGCCGCTCGAAATCCGTGCCGGTCCAGTGCGCAGCGCCGTCAGCGGTTCCCACCCACAGCACGCCGCGGGTGTCGACCTCGAGCCGGTAGATGGCGTTGTCGGGCAAGCTGCGTGGATCGTCGGCGCGATGCACGAAGTGGTCCAGCGCCCCGTCCGGCCGCAGCCGATACAACCCGTTGCTTTCGGTTCCGAACCAGATGCTGCCGTCGTCGGTGGACTTGATGTTCCAGATCGCTGCGCCGCGCAGTGCGGGGTAGCGCGTGCCGTCGTAGAAGGTGAACCGATGCCGCGACGGGTCCAGCATGGCCAGACCCGCCATCCCGGTGCCGACCCAGACGCGGTTGTGCCTGTCGACGTGCACCGCCCACACCTGGTTGTCGCGCAGCCCATCTTCGATTCGCCAGATGCGGAAGTTGCGGCCGTCATAGCGCGCCAGTCCATCGCTGCTGGCCAGCCACAAATAGCCGTTGGCATCCTCGTCGAAGCCATACACCACGTTGGACGGCAGACCGTCGGCCACCGTCAGTTGACGCGGCTGCGGCAATACCGGGACACCGCCCAATGCATGTACCGACCATACGCACGCCGCCACCAGGCACAGCAGCAGCATGCATCGCGTCATCAGCGAGGCCGGCAGCACGCGACGTGGAAGGCAGTTGGGGGGCGACATGCGGTTGTTGTTTCCTTTGGGCCCATAGTGAGGACAGCGCACCATGCTGGCAACACGCGACCGCCTCGCCGGTGCGTCGCATGCGCTGCACCGCGACCGGCTAGACGTGCGATCGCGATGCAGGGCGCGCATGGCCCGCGTGCGGACCCGGTCACCCGGGCATGGACGCGGACTGTTCGCGCACGCGCGCCGCAGCTCGCGCCGCTGCAATCGCATCCATCAACATGTCGGCAGTGACCGGTTTGCGCAGGAACCCGTCGAAGCCGGCGCTGTGCGCCTGTCGTTCCGCATCGCCGTCGGCGCGCGCGGTCACCGCCAGCAGCGGGACGGCGTGGCCCAGTCGACGCAGCTGAGCGGCCAGCGCCACGCCATCCAGGCCGGGCAGATCCAGGTCCAGCAGCGCGATGTCGAAGTCGCCGTCGACCGCCTCCGACAGCGCTGCCAGACCATGGGCAGCGTGCACCACGCAATGGCCGCGCCCGCGCAGCAGGCCGCAGATCACCTCCGCTACGGTCGGGTCGTCCTCCACCAGCAGGATGCGCAGTGGCTCGCCGGATCGAGCTGGCGACATGCGGGTCCTGCTGCCAGACCTGCAAGCCGATGCCGTCATAGCGCGCCAGGCCATCGCTGGTGGTGGCCCACACATAGCCTTGCCGGTCCTGCGTCAGTGCCAGCACCATGCGCGACGGCAGCCCCTCGGCCGGGCCGAACCGGCGCATGCGTGGCGTCTCGATCTGGGTCACCGCCGCCGCATCCATGCCGATCAACAGCACCATCGCAGCAAGCACGAACAGCACTCCATTCTTCATCGTCATCCCTGTCCCGGCCATTCGCACGGTTGCGCGTACTCCCGCGCCGGACTTCACTGTACCTGCTCTGCCGTCTCTGGCGTTCTAACCGTGAGTGCCGCCGCCCTGCGCCTCCTCGGCGTCGGCGAGCGCGCGTGCCAATGCAGTGGCCAGCAACTCACCGGTCACCGGCTTGCGCAGGAAGCCGTTGCACCCGGCCGCCATCGCCTGCGGCTCCGCATCGGCATCGGCGCGCGCGGTGACGGCCACGATCGGAAAGCGCACCCCGCGCGCACGCAACTGCGCCACCAGCGCCGCGCCATCGATGCCGGGCAGGTCCAGGTCGCACAGGCCGGCGTCGAAGCTGCGCGTGCTCACCTCGGCCAACGCGGCCAGACCGTGCAGCACATGGGTCACCTGGTGCCCGCGCGTCTGCAGCAGGCCGATCATCACCTGCGCCACGGTCGGGTCGTCTTCGACCAGCAGCAGGTGCAACGGTGCCTGCTCGCTGGCCGGCACCGCACGTGCCGACGCCGCTGCCGCCATCGGCAATGCGGCCACCCAACCCAGTGGCAGCTCCACCACGAAACACGCGCCCTGCCCCAGTTCGCTGCTGACGCTCACCGCACCGCCCATGGCCGCCGCCAACTCACGGCAGATCGCCAAGCCCAACCCGCTGCCGCCATGCCGGGCCAGGGTCAATGCGCCTTCGGCCTGCTCGAATCGCTGAAACAGCCGCCCGCGCTGCTCGGCGCTCATGCCGGGGCCGGTGTCGCGCACCTCGACCCGAATCCCCTGGCCAGGACTGTGCGGCACCGCCAGCACGCGCAGGCGCACGCTGCCACGCTCGGTGAATTTGACCGCGTTGAACAACAGGTTGAGCAGGATCTGCTGCACCCGGCTGGCATCACCGTGCAGGGCCGGCGGCAGCGCGTCGTCCAGGTCGCACTCGAACGCCAGCTGCTTCTGCTCGGCACTGGGGCGCACCAGCTCCACCACCTGCCGGATCAACTGCCGCAGATCGAAATCGCGGTAATCCAGCGGCAGCTTGCCGGCCTCGATGCGGGCCAGGTCCAGGGCATCGTTGACCAATCGCAGCAAATGCTTGCCAGCGGACTGGATCGCACCGGCATAGCCCTGCTGGCGCGCGTCCAGCGGCGTCTGCAAGAGCAGCTCGCTCATCCCCAGCACCCCGGTCATCGGGGTGCGGACCTCATGGCCCAAGGTGGCCAGGAACCGCGTCTTGGCCAGCGAGGCCTGCTCGGCCAGCTCGCGCTTGTGCTGCGCCAGCTGCCATTGCGCACGCATGCGCACGCGATGCCGATAGGCCGCGGCCAGCAGCGCACCGAGCAACAAACCCAGCATGCAGATCAACGCAATGCCCACCTCGCTGCGCCACCAGGGCGGCAACACCGTAAACCGCAGCGATTGCACCTGCGAGCGGTTGCCCAGGGGGTCCAGCCCCTGCAGCATGAGCTGATAGTTCCCGGCGGGCAGGCTGGCAAACTCGCGAAGCCCCGCGTTGCCCGAGGTCTGCCAGTCGGTATCGAAGCCTTTCAGAAAGCTGCGATAGCGGTTGGACAGTGGGTCCCTGTACGACAACAGGCGCATCACCACTTGCAACTGGCGGTCGCCAGGGCCCAATTGAAACGGGCGATCCATCGGCAATGCGATACGTGCACCGTTTCGTAGCACGCTGACGTGCTCCAACTGCAATGCGGGAACGACCGGTGCGACATCCGGCATCGCCGTATCCAAAAGAACGGTGGAGCCATCGGCGGTCGCGCCAATCAAGGTCTCGCCCGACATCAGCAGGCAATGCTGGATGAACTCCTGGCTGGTCAATCCATCGCGCGTCCCGATGTTACGCACACGCGCCGGCGTCACCGAAGGGTCGATTCGCCACAACCCTCGCAAACTGGAAACCCAGACCCGACCGCTCGGGTCGATTTGCATCGCCGAGGCGTCGAAGCCGGTCAGTCCTTCGGCTCCGCCAATGTGGCGCACGCGCGTCCAGCGCGCGCCCACCTTCTGCCACTGTTCCGCACCGGAGGCGCGATATAGCCACACGCTGCTCGGCGATTGGGTCGCAAACGCCTGGATCGGTGTTCCCTGCAGACCTGCCACGGGCACAAAACGCGTCGAGGCCTCGTCCCAGGCGAACATGCCGCCCTCGCCAGCCGCCCACACGCGCCCGTCGGGTCCCTGCTGCAGTTGCTGCACGGCAACGTCGGTCAGGCCATGCGGATCCTGGGCGGTAATGCGCTGCAGGATCCGTCCGCTGCGCAGATCGCGTTGCTGCAGCATGTCGATGAAGGTCATCCACACGGTGTCACCTTGTTCGGTGATCCACTCGGCCGCAGACAGGCCCGATGCCGGATCGGGACCATCCGACGGCCAGTGCTTGAACTCTCCGGTCACCAGGTCCATTCGTGACAGACCGAAGGTCAGGTTGCCCAGCCACACGCGCTGCAGCCGATCCTCCAGCGCCGACACCAGCTCCATGCCTTTGAGATGAGGCGACTGCAGACCGGTCTGATACTTGTCACCCGTCCCGGGGTCCGCGCGCAGCAGGCGGCCATCCGCATCGACTTGCCAGAGGCCCCCAGAGCGAGTCGCGGGCGCGAGATTGCAATAAATGGCATCGCCATTGGGCGAGGCCGGCGTGAGCACCGCGCTTCGCTTCCAATCTGCAGGAAGATACCCAAGGCCAGCACCGTGTATCGGAACCCACAGCCCACCGTCGGCAGCGCCGAACAGGCCGATGACGTTACGACGAGACAAGGACCCTTCTCCACTCAGGACCGGGACAGGTGGGCGGTTGCCGCGCGTGCGCCACAAACCCCGTCCGCTTCCCAACCAGAACTCGCCGTCTGGCGCGGCAACGGCCCCCCAAAACTCGTTGCCGCTGCCGAACATCGTTCCCCAGGACAGTGGCAGCCACTGGTCATCGGGCCCCCTGATGTGCAGCCCTGATTCGCTTCCCAGCACCAAATGATTCCCGGTCCACTGCAGGCCGAAAATGGTGGCCTGCCGATTGGACTCGCCCGGCACGTATTCGCGATGCAAGGTCTTCCCGTCGTAGTACGCCAGACCGCCGCTCGTCCCAATCCACAAGCGATGCTGCGCATCCGCCGCCAGGTTCATCACCATGGCCTGATCGAGGCTGCCCTCCACGCTGCCGAGGTCCACCGAGGACATCGCCCCGCTTGCCGTGATGCGAACCAGCGCGCCGGTAGTGGTCCCCGCCCACAGATCGCCATCGAAGGACGCGATGCTGTAGATCTCCCCCCCTTTCAACAAGGGATAGGCCGCGGCAGGGTAGTGCTGAAAACGGCTGCGATCCGCGTTCATGACACTTAGCGTCTTGCCGCATCCGACCCAGATCCTGTCATGCGCATCGATGTGCAGCGCCTGGACCGCGTTGCAGGGCAGCGACCCGGAATCGGCTGGGTCGTGACGCCAGGTTCTGAATCCTGCGCCGTCGTAGCGCACCAGGCCGTCCAGGGTCGCCAACCAGAGATAGCCGGCACGATCCTGGGCGACGGCCACCATCATGGTCGAGGGAAGCCCCTCGCTTGGACCGACGATGCGGAACCGCGGCACCTCCGGGATCTTGGCCGAGCACGGCAAGACACCCAGCAGCAAGACCAGCACCAGCAACACACCACGCATGCAGGAATCCCTTCCTCGTCCAGCCGGCATGCTCGCAATGGATCGTTGCAAGCGCAAGCCGCGCGCGTGCCGCCGGGATGTGTCTAGAATCCGCCCATGACGCCTCTTGCCCGCCTGCTGCTCCTTCCCGCCCTGGCATTGACCAGCCTGGCCGCCACCGCCGCGCCAGTGCGTTATGCACTGGACCCGGTGCACACCCGGGTGCTGTTCGCGGTCGAACATGCCGGGTTTTCCAAGGCGTTGGGCACCGTGTCCGGTAGCAGCGGCACGCTGGTGTTCGACCCCGAGGACTGGGCGTCGGCACGGCTGGACGTCAGCGTGCCGCTGCAGCGCGCCGACCTGGGCGATGCCAAATGGAACCAGGCCACCCTGGCACGCAACCTACTCGATGCCGAGCGGTTCCCCGACGCGCATTTCGTCTCCACGCACGTGGAAACCAGCGGCGAGAACCGTGCCAAGGTCACCGGCAACCTGACCTTGCGCGGCGTCACCCGCCCCGTGACCCTGGACGTCACCCTCAATGCGCTCAAACGCCACCCGCTGCCACCGTTCCGCCGCACCGCCGGGTTCTCGGCCACGGCCACGCTGAGCCGTGCGGCGTTCGGCGTGGATGCGTGGAAATCGATGATCGGCGACACGGTCGAACTGCGCATCGAAGCCGAAGCCGTCCGCGAAGGACGTGCCGACGATGACGCGGCGCCACCGCCCGCCACCTACCCAGCACCGCCCGCCAGCCAGGAATCCGGCACATGACCCTGAAGAACATTGAACGCTGGGGCGGCATCAGCCAGGCCCTGCACTGGTTGATCGCAGGTCTGATCCTGGTCCTGGGCATCGTTGGCCTGACCATGGGCGAGCTGCCCAAGACACCGAAATATTTCTGGGTCTACACCGCGCATAAGTCGCTCGGACTGACCGTGCTGGCACTGGTGATCGTACGGCTGGGCTGGCGGCTCCATGCGGGGGCGCCGCCACCGGTGGCAGGCACGCCGCGCTGGCAGGAACGCATCGCCGGGCTGACCCACTGGCTGCTGTACGCCATGATCTTCGCCCTGCCGCTGTCCGGGTGGCTATACGACTCCAGCAGCGGCCTGCGTCCGTTCCGGTGGTTCGGCCTGTTCCCGGTGCCCAAGCTCAGCGCGCCGGACGAGCAACTGCGTGCCACCTCCCACGCCATCCACGAGTGGGGCTTCTGGCTGCTGATTGCCGTGGTGCTGGCACATGCCGGCGCTGCGCTGTACCACCATCTGTTCCAGCGCGATGCCACCCTGGTGCGGATGCTGCCGCGCGGTTGGCTCTCCCCCAAATCCTGAGGAATTCCCATGACGTCCAAGCTGTTCGCCTCTCCCTTGCTGGTCGCCGCGTCGCTGGTCGCCACCTTCGCCAGCGTGCCGGTGCTGGCGGCCGACTATGTCCAGGCCCCCGGCTCGACCCTGGTGTTCGCCAGCAAGTACGACGGGGAAGTGTTCATCGGCAAATTTCCCGGCTTCGACACCACGCTGAGTTTCGATCCGGCCAATCTTGCCGGCGCCAAGCTCGATGTGCGCATTCCGCTGGCCGGCGCGATCAGCGGCAACAACGACCGCGACTCGACCCTGCAGGGGCCGGATTTCTTCAATGTCACCAAGTTCGCCACCGCACGCTATCGCGCCGACAAGTTCCGCGCCCTGGGCGGCAACCAGTACGCCGCCGACGGCACCCTGGAACTGCGTGGCGTCAGCAAGCCGGTCACGCTCACCTTCACCTGGACCCCCGGCGCGCAGCCGGTGCTGGCCGGCAAGGCGATGGTCAAGCGGCTGGACTTCGGCGTGGGCAGCGGCGACTGGGCCGACACCAAGACCATCCCCAACGAAACCGCGATCAGCACCAAGGTCGTACTGAAGGCGAAGTAACGCCGCAGGCCGCAACCGGACGCGGCCACTGAGCGGCGGGCCACTCGTCGGGTCCGCCGCTTTTTTCTGCCCGTGCGTCGGATGACACCGCAAGACAGCTAGACTCGGCCACCACTTCAGGACGCCGACGATGCGCACCCACGGAACCTTGACCCGCTGGAATACCGACCGTGGGTTCGGCTTCATCACGCCCGCCCACGCCGGGGATGACGTGTTCGTGCATGTCTCCGCATTCCCACGCAGCCCGGAGCCGCCGCGGGTGGGCGAGTTGATCTCGTTCGAAACGGAACCGGGTCCCGACGGCCGCCGACGCGCAGTGCGCATCATGCGCGCCGCTGGGCATGGCGCCAGACCCGTCCGCTCCACGCCACGCGCGGTCTCGCCCACCAATCCCGCACAAGGGCTGAGCCTGGGCAAGGTGCTGCTGCTCATGCTGCTGGTCGGTGGCGGCGCAGTGGCCTATCAGCAGCGCGATCGGCTGGCCAACCTGGTTGCACCGACAGCGGTCGCCGACCAGACACCCGCACCGTCACGCACGCCAGCGACCGCCGCTGCGGCATCGCCGCAGTTCAGCTGCGCAGGGCGCACGCATTGCTCGCAGATGACCTCCTGCGCCGATGCCAGGTACGTATTGCAGCACTGCCCCGACACCCGGATGGATGGCGACGGCGATGGCGTGCCTTGCGAAGACCAGTGGTGCCGCTGACGCGAGCAGACCTGGCCGGCCTCGCCGTCAACCAGCTTCGCCGTCGCCCCTTGCGCTGCCACCTGCAGATCGTTGCGGCGCCGGATCGGCTGGCTCAGCTGCCGGCGCCCTGCAGCCACGCCCGTAGCGTGGGTACATCGAATGGCCACGCCAGCTCGCGTCCGCGGGCATCGCGCAGCACCGGCACCCGCGCACCGTAAGCGGACTCCAGCGCCACATCGTCGTCAATGAACACGCTGCCGAACTCGCCCGCGCGCGCCTGCGCCAGCACTTCCACCGCCTGGTCGCATAGATGGCAATCGTCGCGCTGGTACAGGGTCAGAGCCACCGGACAGGTCTCATGTTGCGCTGCAGCCGTTCCGCAATCGTCGAGCGACTAGAATAGCCGGCTTTACGCTCACCTCTCCGGCACGCATGGCTGTCAGCACGTTCGACCTGTTCAAGATCGGTATCGGTCCGAGTTCCTCTCACACCGTAGGGCCGATGCGTGCCGCCGAGCGCTTCGTGCACCGGTGGTTGCTCGATGCCGGGCGCCTGCAGGACGTGGTGCGCATCCGTGCCGAAGTGTTCGGCTCGCTGGCCCTGACCGGCCGCGGCCATGGCACCGACAAGGCGGTGCTGCTCGGGCTGGAAGGCCATCGCCCGAACCTGATCGACCCGGACATCATCCCTGCCACGCTGGAGCGCATCCGCACCAGCAAGCGCATCACCCTGATGGGCCAGCACGCGATCGGCTTCGACGAAAAGCGCGACCTGCCGATGAACAAGCGGCAGAAGCTGCCTTACCACACCAACGGCATGCGCTTTACCGCCTACGACGCCAATGAGGCGGTGATCGCCACGCGCGACTACTACTCGGTGGGTGGCGGTTTTGTTGTCAATCAGGACGACGCTGCCGACGACCGCATTGTGGCCGACGAGACGCCGCTGCCCTACCCATTCCTCAGTGGCGACGAATTGCTCGCGCAGTGCGCACGCAGCGGCCTGAGCATCGCCGCGCTGATGTTCGAGAACGAAAAAAGCTGGCGCAGCGAGGACGAGATTCGTGCAGGCCTGCGCGAGTTGTGGAGTGCAATGCAGTCCTGCGTGGCGCGCGGCATCCGCGAGGAAGGCACGCTACCGGGCGGCCTGAACGTCTCGCGCCGCGCACCGACGCTATACCGCGAACTCTCGTCCAAACCCGAAGCGGCCATGCGCGATCCATTGACCACGCTGGACTGGGTCAACCTGTATGCGCTCGCGGTCAACGAAGAAAACGCGGCCGGCGGGCGCGTGGTCACCGCGCCCACCAACGGCGCAGCCGGCATCATTCCATCCGTCCTGCATTACTTCGACCGGTTCTGCGCCGGCGCCTCCGAGCAACGCATTTTCGATTTCCTGCTCACCGCCGCGGCCATCGGCATCCTCTACAAGGAAAACGCCTCGATTTCCGGCGCCGAAGTGGGCTGCCAGGG
The DNA here is from genome assembly GCF_040202405.1 of Xanthomonas sp. WHRI 6106. Classification (NCBI taxonomy): domain Bacteria; kingdom Pseudomonadati; phylum Pseudomonadota; class Gammaproteobacteria; order Lysobacterales; family Lysobacteraceae; genus Xanthomonas; species Xanthomonas sp. WHRI 6106. Next base: position 149,528 of record NZ_JBEGFC010000002.1, read on the forward strand.
CGAAGTGGGCGTGGCCTGCTCGATGGCCGCCGGTGGCCTGGTTGCCGCACTCGGCGGCAATCCCGGGCAGATCGAAAATGCCGCCGAAATCGGCATGGAGCACAACCTCGGCCTGACCTGCGACCCGATCGGCGGGCTGGTGCAGATCCCGTGCATCGAGCGCAACGCAATGGGCGCGGTGAAGGCCATCAACGCCAGCCGCATGGCCATGCGCGGCGACGGCAAGCACAAGGTGTCGCTGGACAAGGTCATCAAGACCATGCGCGACACCGGCCGCGACATGCAGGACAAGTACAAGGAAACCAGCCGCGGCGGCCTGGCGGTAAACGTCATCGAATGCTGAGTCGGTCGTGGGCGAGAGTGGCACCCAGTGAGCGTTTGGAGTGTCGAAACAATCCACCACACAGATACGCGCCGATCTCCAGGCAAAAAGGTTTGCCAGGCGCGCGTCGATGTAAAGGCCCTTGTCTCGCAAGCAGGAGAGGGGCGCACAGCTCGAATCACGAAAACACCTGACGCGAACCGGTGCACTCCCCTCCTCCCGCAGTCAACAGAGGGCGCAGAGCGCCAACGTGGCAGCACTTCACGCGAACCGATCCACTCCCCTTCTCCCGCGCAGTCAGCACAGGGCGCAAAGCGCCAACGAGGACTGCACCTCGCGCGAACCGATCCACTCCCCTTCTCCCGCACGCGGGAGAAGGTGCGCGAAGCGCGGATGAGGGCAACAGGCATCGGCGCCTGCACTGGTCACCCACGCCATCGCCAGCAACGCGCCGGCAGCGCCCGCCAGACGTTACCCGGCTGTACGTCCCCACCACATCCCCGGCTGTACCGTCACAGGCTGGATTCGGATGGAGATCACGATGCAAAAGCGCGCTTGCACCCTCACGCTCGCCCTGGCCTGCAGCCCGCTGATGGCGCAGGAAGCCAGTTATGGTCCGCGCCTGGAAGGCTTCGACTACCCGCACCCGGTCAAGACCTACGCGTTCACCTCGCAACAGCAGCCGCTGGAAATGGCCTACCTGGATGTTGCGCCAACCGGCACACCCAATGGCCGCACCGCGGTGCTGCTGCATGGCAAGAACTTCTGCGCCGCCACCTGGGAAACCACCATCGCGGCCCTGAGCAAGGCCGGCTACCGCGTGATCGCACCGGACCAGATCGGTTTCTGCAAATCCAGCAAACCGGCGGCCTATCAGTTCTCGTTTGCGCAACTGGCCGACAACACGCATGCGCTGTTGACCAAGCTCGGCGTCGAACATGCGGTGGTGGTCGGCCATTCGATGGGCGGCATGCTGGCGATTCGCTATGCGTTGATGTACCCGCAAGCCACCGAACATCTGGCGCTGGTCGACCCTATCGGCCTGGAAGACTGGAAAGCCGAAGGCATCCCCTGGCGCAGCGTCGACGCCTGGTACGACAACGAACTGAAAACCAGCTTCGAGCGGATCAAGAAGTACCAGATGGACGTGTACTACGCCGGCCAATGGAAGCCGGAATTCGAGCGCTGGGCGCGCATGCAGGCCGGCATGTCGCTGGGCAGCGGCAAGCAGGCGGTCGCCTGGAATCAGGCACTGACCTACGACATGGTGTTCAACCAACCGGTAGTCTACGAACTGCCAAAACTGGCGGTGCCGACCACGCTGTTCATCGGCCTCAAGGACCGTACCGCCATCGGCAAGGACACCGCACCGCCGCAGGTCAAGGCGCGCGTCGGCGATTACACCACGCTGGGCAAGCGCGCGGCGGCCGCAATTCCGAATGCGACACTGGTGGAGTTCGCCGACCTGGGACATTCCCCGCAGGTGCAGGACCCCACACGCTTCAATGCCGCGTTACTCAAGGCGGTAACGCCGTAAGCAGCAGCGGCGGCAAACCACTGGCATGACCAACGCATCCTTGAAAGCAACAGCTCGCGCACCGGCGAGCTGCTGCTGGAGGCGCCTGCAATCGCGGCGTGCAACCAGGTCATCCGCGCAGTCGGTGACGCCATCGACCGCATGCGCGCCGACGATAGACCCAGGGGGAGCCGGCGCCGCCCCGCTTTCCCAACCCGCTACCCGGCCACGATCCGCAACACGTCATCCAGCAACGCGGCCGCCGTCACCTCGGCACCCGCGCCCGGCCCCTGGATCAGCAACGGCTGCGCGCGATAGCGATCGCTGGTGATGGCGACACGATTATCGGTGCCGGCACCACCTGCCAGCGGGTGGTCCAGCGCCAGCTCGCGCAGGCCCACGCTTGCGCCATGCGCGTCCACCCGACCGACAAAGCGCAGGCAGCGCCCTGCGGCGCGCGCCTGCTGCCAGCGCGCACCAAGCCCGGCATCCAGCGCCTCCAGCTGCGCATGCACCTCGCCCAACGGCACGTTGGCGAGGCCGGCAGGCACCAGCGATTCCACATGCACCTGCTCGGCCTCCAGCTGCCAGCCGGCCGCGCGTGCCAGGATCAACAGCTTGCGTCGCACGTCTTCGCCAGACAGGTCGATGCGCGGATCCGGCTCGGTGTAGCCGGCTGCCACCGCTTCACGCACGCAGCCGGAAAACGCACCACGGCCATCGTACCGGTGAAACAGCCATGCCAGCGATCCCGACAACACACCTTCGATCGAATGGATATGGTCGCCGCCCGCCACCAGCGCACGCACGCTGCTCAACACCGGCAGGCCGGCGCCCACGGTGGCACTGTCGCCGTAATGCGCGCCGGTGGCATGGCGCGCGGCCTGCAGCGCCTGCGCCCGCGCCAATGCCGTGCCCTGGCCCAACTTGTTGGCGGTGACCACATGGACGCCGCGGCCCAGCCATTCCACATGCCAGGCAGCCACCACGTCGCTGGCGGTCGCATCCACCAGCACATCGCCGGCACGCAGCGCCACTGTTTCTGCCCAGGGCTGCAACACCGTCTGCCCGCGCGGGGCGGCATTGGCCTGCTGCAGCGCCTGTTCCGCACTTACGCCACAGTCGTGGGCAATGCGCGAATTGGCCAGCCAGTCGAAGCGCGGTAACCGGAGCTGCCGCTGCTGCAACGCGGTGTAGCGCGTCACGAAGGCACGGCCTACGGTGCCGGTACCCAACAGGGCCAGGCGTGGGGTCGGGGTCACCGATGCGGCCGAAGCACGACGCGACGCGGGCAGCACGCTGCTCATGCGTCGACCTGTTTGCGGGCGGCGTTGGCCAGGGTCGCTTCGGCGCGCGCCAATCCGGCGCGCAGATCGATCAGCAGGTCTTCCGCCGATTCGATGCCGATCGACAACCGCAGCAACCCATCGGAAATCCCGGCCGCAGCGCGCGCTTCGGCGGTCATCGCCGCGTGCGTCATCGAGGCCGGATGCGCGATCAGGCTTTCCACCCCGCCCAGCGACTCGGCCAGGGTGAAATAGCGCAAGCCATCGACAAACGCGCGCACCGCCGCTTCGCCGCCGTTCAATTCGAAACTCATCATCGCGCCAAAGCCCTTCTGCTGGCGCGCGGCCAGCGCGTGGCCCGGATGTGCCGCCAGTCCCGGGAAATACACCTGGTTGACCACCCCATGCCCATCCAGCAATGCAGCGATCGCATCGGCGTTTTCCTGGTGCACGCGCAGCCGCGCGTCCAGTGTGCGCAGGCCGCGCAAGGTGAGAAAGGCATCGAACGGCGAGCCGGTCAGGCCCAGCGCGTTGGCCCACCACACCAACTGCTGATGCAGTTCGGCATCGCGTGCCACCACCGCGCCACCCACCACGTCGCTATGGCCGTTGATGTACTTGGTAGTGGAATGCAGCACCAGGTCGGCACCGAATTCCAGCGGCTTCTGCAGCGCCGGCGACAGGAAGGTGTTGTCCACCACGGTCAACGCGCCGACCTTCTGCGCCGCTTCGATGACAAAGCGCAGATCGGTGATGCGCAGCAGCGGATTGGACGGGGTTTCGATCAGCACCAGCTTGGGCGACTGCGCCAACGCATCGGCCAACGAACGCGGATCGGTGAGGTCGGCGGTGATCAGCGCGAAGTGGCCTTTCTTGGCCAGCGCATTGAACAGGCGCCAGCTGCCGCCATAGGCATCGTGCGGCACCACCAGCGTGTCGCCGGGCTGCAGCACCGCGTTGAGCACCAGGTTGATCGCGCCCATGCCGGTGGAGGTGATCACCCCGCCCGCGCCGCCTTCCAGTTCGGCCAGCGCTTCGCCAAGCAGGTCGCGGGTGGGATTGCCACTGCGGGTGTAGTCGTACTGGCGCTTGTTGCCGAAACCGTCGAAGGAGAAGTTCGACGACAGCACGATCGGCGGGGTCACCGCACCGTAGGCGGTATCGCGGTCGATGCCTGCACGCACGGCGGCGGTAGCGGCGGTACAAGGGGCGTCGGCAGGGTCACGAAAGCTCATGCGGTTTCTCCGGTGCTGCGAAGGGCAGTAGTGAGGATCGCGTCGATGCGATCGATTTCTTTCAGGAAGGCGTCATGCCCGTACGGCGAACGCAGCACGCGCAGGCTGCCGCGCGGGCCCAGGCCTTCGACCAGGCTGACCAGGTCGGCCAGCGGCACCAGACGGTCGCCTTCCACCGCCACCACGACGGTGGGCACGCGCATCTGCGCCGGCTCGATGCGGTGCAGGTCGATCGATTCGGACAGGCGCAGGTAAGCGGTGACAGGCGTGCGCGCCACGTACTGTGCGCCGGCGGCATCCAGATAATCTTCGGCCGCCACACGCACACGGCCATTGATCACTTCCGGCGGCGCGTCGAAGCGTTCGCTGAATTCTTCCGGCGTGCGGTAACTGAGCATGGCGAACTGCCGTGCCAGCGCCAGCCCATGATGCTCCGCGCATTGCAGCTGGCCCAGCGCCACCGCGCGACGCTGCAATGCGCGCCAGGCGGCCGCATACGGATGCGCACGATGCGCCCCGCTCACTGCAATCAAGGTGCCCACGCGGCCGGAATGACGGGTGGCAAACTGCAGGCCGACCAGCGCACCGTACGAATAACCGACAAAGCCGTGCAGACGCGCGATACCCAGCGCATCCAGCAACGCGGCAATCGCGTCGGCCTGGTCGGCGGTATCGATCGGCGCATCCAGCGTGCCATCGGCGCCAAGAAAATCGAACGCCAGCAACCGGCGCCGCGCCGGGTCCAGTGCACGGCCCGTGCCCACCAGGCCTTCCACCCAGCCCTTTTCGGCAAAGACCTCGCTGGCGGCCAGATGCCGGTGTGCCGAGATGCCGCCGGCCACGAACACCACCGGCGCAGTGGCAGCACCGACCAACTCGTAGCGCATGCGCACCTCGCGCATGCCGGCATGGCGCATCGGCAAGGACACGGCAATGTCGCCGCGCACAGCGAGCGGGCCGTCGATCTCGGCGGCGTGGGTGTCTGGAGAATCAATGGTGGTTGGCGATGCTGTGGTCACGAGGCTCATGGCGATATCCGGGGTGGATCGGCCATCGAGCTTCGCGGGAGCTCGCGTTCGACGTGCGGAAGGCACGAGTCGAACCATCTTTCGGCGGACGCGGAGGTCCCCGCAGGATTTGGCACCAAACGCGGGCGCTTGCGCGCTCCGCTGGCTGCCCCGGCATCAAAGGGCCTGTCCCTCCGCCGGTCTCGATGGTGAGGCAACGATGCCACCGGCCTTGCGCGATGTCAATCTCTTCATGCGGATGGAAAGATATATTTTCATCCGATACCACCGGGCACTGTGATGGGCGGCATACTTGCGCCCCCACCCGTCCAAGCCGATCGCGTGCCTCACCGCGTTTTTTACCCGTATTCGCCCGTGCGTGTGGCAGTGTGGCTGGCCGCATTGCTGAGCGCTGCAACGGCTGTCCAGGCGCAGCAACGCTGGCGTTGGGGCAGCGGTGCGACCATGAACCCGCCGGCCGCCATCCCGGCGCCGACCGGCGCTGCCCCGACCGGCGCCGGCCCGGCCCTGCAGCTGGAATGGCAGGCGCCGACCTATCTGGCGTGGGTGACCAATCCGCTGGACGGGCCGGCGCAAGTGCGCCTGAGTGCGCCACCCACCGACGACTATCGCGCCGTGCCGCAGCTGCCGCAGACCCTGTCGCTGGCCGCACGCGAGCGTCGCCTGCTCACGCGGCTATATCCGGCCAGCAACCAACGCACGCTGGACGGGCTCGGACTCAAGCTGGACCTCGTGCCCGGCGATCCGCGCGCCCAGCCCCAACCGGTGCACTACCAACTGCCGTTCCGCGACGTGCCGATCCTGGTGGATCAGGGGTTTGGCGGCCAGTTCAGCCACGCCGATCTGCCCAACTGGTACGCCGTGGACTTCGCCCTACCGCAGGGCACGCCGGTACTGGCGGCGCGCGAGGGCGTGATCATGGAGGTGCGCCAGGACGTGAGCGAGGGCCATGCGCACGACCCACGTGCCGGCGGCGGCAACCTGGTGCGGGTGCTGCACGCCGACGGCAGCATGGCGCTGTACGCCCATCTGGCTCCGAACGGGGTGGAAGTGCGCGCCGGCCAGCGCGTCGGCACCGGCCAGCGGCTGGGTACCTCCGGCAATACCGGCTACAGCACCGGTGCGCACCTGCACTTTTCGGTGCAACGCAACGCAGACCTGCAGCTGGTGTCGGTGCCGTTCCGCATGCTGGGCCCGCAGGGCGAACTGCAGTTTCCCTCCCCCGCCCCCCTGAGCGGCCTTGCACCGGGCTCACCCGCCTCCGGCAGATCACCCGGCAGGGCCTGCCCGCCGAAGCCGCTATAATCACCGGCTTCCTCAGTTTCCGCAGGCGTCCGACCGGGCGCGCCCAGCCCATGTCCGAAGTCTCCAACGAAGCCGCGCGCCGCCGCACCTTCGCCATCATTTCCCATCCCGACGCCGGCAAGACCACGCTGACCGAAAAGCTGCTGCTGTTCGGCGGCGCGATCCAGATGGCCGGCTCGGTGAAGGGACGCAAGGCCGCCCGCCACGCCACCTCGGACTGGATGGCGCTGGAAAAGGAGCGCGGCATCTCGGTGACCTCCTCGGTGATGCAGTTCCCGTACGAGGGCAAGATCGTCAACCTGCTCGACACCCCCGGCCATGCCGACTTCGGCGAGGACACCTACCGCGTGCTCACCGCGGTGGACTCGGCGCTGATGGTGATCGATGTGGCCAAGGGCGTGGAAGAACGCACCATCAAGCTGATGGAAGTCTGCCGCCTGCGCGACACCCCCATCATGACCTTCATCAACAAGCTCGATCGCGAGGGCAAGAACCCGATCGAGCTGCTGGATGAAGTGGAAACCGTGCTCGGCATCCAGTGCGCACCGGTCACCTGGCCGATCGGCATGGGCCAGCGCCTCAAGGGCGTGGTGCACCTGATCACCGGAGAGGTGCATCTGTACGAACAGGGGCGCAACTTCACCCGTCAGGACTCGACCATCTTTCCGTCGCTGGATGCACCCGGCCTGGCCGAAAAGATCGGCGAGCAGATGCTGGCCGAGCTGCGCGATGAGCTGGAGCTGGTGCAGGGCGCAAGCAATCCGTTCGACCTGGAGGCCTATCGCGCCGGTCAGCAGACGCCGGTGTTCTTCGGCTCGGGCGTCAACAACTTCGGTGTGCAGCCGCTGCTGGACTTCTTCGTCGAACACGCGCCGCCGCCGCAGGCACGCGACACCACCGGCCGCCGCGTCGAAGCGACCGAGGCCAGGCTCAGCGGCTTCGTGTTCAAGATCCAGGCCAACATGGACCCGCAGCACCGCGACCGTGTGGCGTTCATGCGCGTGTGCTCGGGCAAGTTCGCCGCCGGCATGAAAGCCCTGCACGTGCGCAGCGGCAAGGACCTCAAACTCGCCAACGCGCTGACCTTCATGGCCTCCGACCGCGAGATCGCTGCCGAAGCCTGGCCGGGCGATGTCATCGGCATCCACAACCACGGCACCATTTCCATCGGCGACACCTTCACCGAAGGCGAATCGCTGTCGTTCACCGGCATCCCGAACTTCGCGCCGGAACTGTTCCGCCGCGCGCGCCTGCGTGATCCGCTCAAGCTCAAGCAATTGCAGAAGGGTCTGGCGCAGCTGTCCGAAGAAGGCGCCACCCAGTTCTTCCGCCCGCTGATGAGCAACGACCTGATTCTCGGCGCCGTGGGCGTGCTGCAGTTCGACGTCGTGGCCTACCGCCTCAAGGACGAATACGGCGTGGATGCGATCTTCGAGCCGGTGAGCGTCACCACCGCACGCTGGGTGCATTGCGACAATGCCAAGAAGCTCGAGGAGTTCCGCGAAAAGAATGCCGGCAACCTGGCCGTCGATGCGGCCGGCGAGCTGGTCTACCTGGCACCGACCCGCGTCAACCTGCAGCTCGCGCAGGAACGCGCACCGGACGTGCGCTTCTCGGCCACCCGCGAACATGCGCATGCCAAGGCAGTCGATTGACCCGCGCTTGAACTTTCGCAAGCGTACGCTACTGCCTGCAATGCGAATTGCGCGCAGTTGCGGTACCTTTTTGGCATGAATGCAGACGCTTCCCCCTCGACCGACCTGCGCGACGAAATTGCCAGTGCCGTGACCCACGGCTTGGGTGCCATCGCCGCCCTGGCGGGCGGCTCGGTGCTGATCACCCTGGCCGCCATCTATGGCGATGGCTGGCAATTGGCCACCTCCATCGTGTTCAGTGCCACGCTGGTGCTGCTCTACGTCGCCTCCACGCTGTTCCATGCCATTCCGCATCCAGGCGCCAAGGCGCGCCTGCAAGTGCTCGATCATTGCGCGATCTATCTGTTGATCGCCGGCACCTACACCCCGTTTACGCTGATCAATCTGCGCGGCCCATGGGGCTGGGGCCTGTTCGCCGCGATCTGGACGATTGCCGCGGCAGGCGTGATCTTCAAGCTCTTTTTTACCGGGCGCTTCCGGTTGCTGTCGACCATCCTGTATCTGGCGATGGGCTGGCTGATCATCGTGGCGATCCAGCCCCTGCTTGCCTCGGTCGACACCTGGTCGCTGTGCTGGCTGCTGGCCGGTGGGCTCTTCTACACCCTTGGCACGTACTTTTATCAACGCGATACGCAGCGCTACTTCCATGCCATCTGGCACCTGTTCGTGCTTGCCGGTAGCGCTTGCCACTTCGTTGCGGTGATCGAACAAGTGGTGTGATGGCGGCGTGGCGCGTTCGCGCCCCGTGCACGAGGCATCGCCAACCATGCGCACGTGAACAACGTGCCCCCTGCCACTGCTGCCCACGCCTCCCGCTCACCGCGTCGCCGCCGCTGGCTGATCGGGTCCGGCATCGTTGCCGCCATCATCGTGATCTTCGTGCTGGTGTTCGACTGGAACTGGCTCCGCGGCCCGGTCGAACGCCTGGTCAGCGCCAAGACCGGTCGCGAGTTTCGGCTGGGGCACCTGGATGTAGACCTGGGCCGCACCACCACGGTCCGCGGCGAGCGCATGCGGCTGGGCAATGCATCCTGGTCCAAGCGTGGCGCAATGGCGGAAGTGAATGCTGCCGAGATCGATGTCGAGCTATGGCCGCTACTACGCGGCAAGGTGCGCCTACCGGAGATTCGTCTCGAGCAGCCGTCCGTCCTGCTGGAAGCAGGCAACGACGCGCATCCGGGCAATTGGGTGTTCGACCAGAACGATGGCGACGGCAGCATGCCGCGCCTGGGCCGTCTTTCGGTCAGCAACGGGCGGCTGCAGTACGTCGACGATGCCAACCGCTCGGACATTGACGTGGCAATCAATAGCCTTGCCCCCCCTCGCAGCGACCAGCGCGCCGCACCGATCGGCATCGATGGCAAGGGCCGCTGGAAGGGCTACCCGTTTACGTTGAAGGGCGATACCGCCTCACCGCTGGAGCTGAGCCAGAGCGAACACCCCTTCCGCATCGATCTGCGCGGCAGCGCTGGCGCCACCCGTACGCATGTGCGCGGCACCTTGACCAACCCGTTCCAGTTCCGGGTGTTCGATCTGCAGATGGCGCTCAGTGGCCAGGACATGGAAGACCTGTACCCCCTGACCGGCGTGGCCATGCCGTCCACACCGCCCTACACCCTCGACGGCCGCCTGCGCCGCGATGGCGACGTATGGCGCTACGAAAAATTCACCGGCACCGCTGGCGACAGCGACCTGTCCGGCACTGCCGAAGTGGACCTGCGCAACAAGCGTCCACTGCTGCGCGCCGACCTGGCGTCCAAGCGACTGGATTTCGACGATCTTGCCGGTTTCGTCGGTGCACCGCCCAAGACCGGTGCCAACGAGTCGGCCAATGCCGAGCAAAAGAAGCAGGCCGCGCAACTGGCCGCCAGCGCGCGCGTCCTGCCCACCACGCCCTACGACCTGTCCAAGCTGCGCGCGATGGATGCGCAGGTGCGTTGGCGCGCGCAGCGCATCAATGCGCCCTCCTGGCCACTGGACGACATGGATGCGACGCTGAAGCTGAAGGACGGTCTGCTGCAGCTGGACCCGCTCAACTTCGGCGTTGCCGGTGGTGACATCCGCTCCACCATCCGCATGGATGCGCGTAGCGAGGTCATTACGACCCAGCTGAAAGCCGGCATTCGTGGCATCCGCCTGGATCAGCTGTTCCCCGATGCCACGCTCGCCAAGCAGGCCTCCGGTGCGATCGGCGGCGAGTTGGACCTGCGCGGTCGCGGCAACTCGATCGCTGCGATGCTCGGCACTGCCGACGGCTCGATCGGCGTTGGCATGGGACGCGGCCATGTGGGCAACCTGATCATGGAACTGGCGGGCCTGGACATTGCCGAATCGCTGAAATATCTGGTCACCAAGGACCGCCAGATTCCGGTGCGCTGCATCTTCGGCGACTTCGGCGTGCAGGACGGCCTGATGCAATCGCGCGCACTGGCCTTCGACAGCACCGACACCATCATCGTCGGCGAGGGCACCATCAGCCTCAAGAACGAGACGCTCGACCTGCTGCTGCGCCCGCGCCCCAAGGACCGCAGCATCCTGAGCCTGCGCTCGCCGCTGCGCATTGCCGGCACCTTCAAGGACCCCAGCTTCCGCCCGGATTTCAAGGCACTTGGCGTCCGCGGCGCCATTGCGGTGGTGCTGGGCAGCATCGCGCCACCGGCGGCGCTGCTGGCGACCTTCGAGCCCGGCCCAGGGCAGGACAGCGATTGCGGCGGCAAGTACGCGCAGTAACAGCGAGCAAACGAACGGCGGTACAGTCGTCGACATCACGACACATGCCTGCAACCGGGCGATGCAAGCCACGCCCGGTGCCATCCTGCCATCGTCAGATACGCCGCCAATCAGCAGCATGCCTCAGGCGTTCAAGCTGCGTTGACCGCGACAACGCAGCGAGATCAACTGGCGATATAACGCTGCAGCTGATCGATATCGCGCTGCTGGGTCTCGATCACCGCCTTGACCAGATCGCCGATCGAAACAACGCCCTGCACGCGGCCGTTTTCGACCACCGGCAGATGCCGGAAGCGCCCGTCGGTCATCAGCTGCATGCAACGCTCCACCGAGTCCGATGGCGAAACCGTCACCACCTCCGTGCTCATGATTTCGGCAACGCTGGTGGTCGATGACGACCGATCGCGCAGCACCACCTTGCGCGCGTAATCGCGCTCGGACACGATGCCGACGAGGCGCTGCCCGTCCATCACCAGCACCGCACCGATGCCTTTCTCGGCCATCAGCCGGATCGCCTCGATCACCGCGGCATCGGCCGCGACGGCGAATACCTCAACCTGCTTGGTCCCCAACAGCTGTCGTACGGTCTGCATGGCCCGCTCCGCGCTTGGTCTGGTCGTCGCAGCCTACTCCCACCGCGCCGTGGTGGGTATCGACCAGGTACAGCGGGCGCTGCTTGGCTTCGTCATACAAGCGCCCCAGGTATTCGCCGATCAATCCCAACGCAATCAGCTGGATCCCGCCCAGGAACAGGATCACCGACATCATGGTCGGCCAGCCGGCCACCGGGTCGCCCATCAGCGCCGCCTTGACCACCACCCACGCCCCGAACACAAAGGCCGCCAGGGCCGTCAGCAGCCCGAGGTAGGTGGCGGCGCGGAGCGGCACGGTGGAAAAACTGGTGATGCCGTCGAGCGCGAAATTCCACAACCGCCACACCGTGAACTTGCTGCGCCCCGACAGCCGCGGCGCGCGCCGGTACGGCAATGCCACCTGACGGAAGCCCACCCAACCGAACAGTCCCTTCATGAATCGGTGGCGTTCGCGGAGCTGCTGCAAGGCCTGCACCACACGCGGCGACAGCAAGCGGAAATCGCCGGTATCGGCTGGAATGGGCGTGCGCGACAGGCGCCGGATCACCCGGTAAAACGCGTGCGCAGCGCTGCGCTTGAGCCAGCTCTCGCCTTCGCGGAACACCCGCGTCCCGAAGATGTTGTCGTATCCGGCGCGCCATAGCGCGACGAATTCGGGGATCAATTCCGGCGGGTCCTGGCCATCGGCATCGAGCAGCACCACGGCGCCCGGCAACACATGGTCCAGACCGGCAGAGACTGCCACTTCCTTGCCGAAATTACGCGACAGCCGCACCACGCTCACCTGCGTATCGGCCTGCGCAAGCGCCTGCATGACGTCCCAGGTGCCATCGGTACTGCCGTCATCGACATACAGCACACGGGTCTGCAGGTCCTGCAGGCCCGCCAGCACGGCGCACAGCCGCGGGTGCAGCAACGGAATGCTGGCCTCTTCGTTATAGGCCGCGATCACCACCGTCAGGCGCGCGGCGGCATCCGGCGGCTGGGCTGCGTCGATGTTGCGCATGCTCACGGCGCCTGCAGATACGCAGCGCCGCCCAGCTGGCGCGCCTGACGCTGGATCCAGGCCGTGCGCCGCTGCACATAGGCACCCGGGCGGCGTGCGTCATAGCGACGGGGCGAAGGCAGCACCGCTGCCAGACGCGCCGACTCGGCGGCCGACAGGCCGGCGGCATCCTTGCCCCAGAACTGCCGCGCAGCTGCCTGTGCGCCGTAGACCCCGTCGCCAAACTCGGCCACGTTGAGGTACATCTCCAGAATGCGTTGCTTGGGCCAGAGCAGTTCGATCAGCACCGTGTACCAGGCCTCCAGCCCCTTTCTCACCCAGCTGCGGCCTTGCCACAGAAACACGTTCTTGGCGACCTGCTGGCTGATCGTGCTGGCGCCACGCACCCGCCCGCCGCGCGCGTTGTGATCGCGCGCCTTCTCGATGGCCTGCAGATCGAAACCGTGGTGGATCGGAAACTGCTGGTCTTCTGCAGCCACCACCGAAATCGGCAGGCTGGCGGCGATCTTCTCGTAGTCGCGCCATTGCTGGTGCAGCGAAAAACTCCAGTCGCCGTCCCCCCACGCCTCCAGATAGCGGCCCACCATCATGCTGCTGACCGGTGGATCCACCACCCGCAGCACCAGCACCTGCAGCACGCTGGCCGCCGCAAACAGCAGCGGTGCCGCCAGTATCCAGCGCAGCCAGCGCCTGCGCCGCCCGGGCGCGCCCTGCTTGCCATCCAATGCATCCGTCCCCATTAGTGTGCTTCGACCTTCAATCCCGATGCCTGCCGCATTATCCGGCAACCGGCGTCCCTTACGTCCGATGTCTCCATGACCGATCACGATCAGCTTTCCCGCTTCCTGCTGCCCGCCGCCGGCGTGCGCGGTGTCCACGTACGTCTGACCCAGGCCTGGCACGACATCCAGGGCGCCGCCGAGTATCCGCCGGCGGCACGCCAGCTGCTGGGCGAAGCGGCGGTGGCGTCGGCCCTGTTCACCGGCCATACCAAGGTCGACGGGCGGCTGTCGGTGCAATTGCGCGGCAACGACACCCTGCGCACCCTGTTTGCCGAATGCACCGCTGCCGGCACCTTGCGCGGCATCGTGCAGTTGGCCGATGGCGCGGATGCTCCCACCGACCTGCGCGAGCTGGGCGAGAGCGCACTGTTGGCCATCACCATCGAGAACCCCGGCCTGGACCCGCGCGAGCCGCAGCGCTACCAGAGTCTGGTCGGCCTGCAGGCCCCCGATCTGGCCGAAGCCTTCGAGACCTACTTCCAGCAGTCCGAGCAGCTGCCAACACGCCTGCTGCTGGCGGCCGGCCCGGATCAGGCTGCCGGTCTGCTGCTGCAGAAGCTGCCCGGCGACGAAGGCGACAACGATGGCTGGACCCGCATCGGCGCCCTGTTCGACACCCTCGGCGCGCCGGAATTGTTGTCGGTGGCCGGCGAAGACCTGCTGCATCGCCTGTTCCACGAAGAGGATGTCCAGCTGCTGGGCAGCAGACCGCTCAGCTTTGGCTGTTCCTGCTCACGCGAACGGGTAGCTTCGATGCTGCAATCGCTGGGCGAGGCCGAAGCGCGCGCCGCCGCTGAAGACACCGGCGAGGTAGAGGTGCGTTGCGAATTCTGCGGCCGCGAGTATCACTTTCCGTTGACCGAGCTGGACGTACTTTTCAGCGCAGCGCAGCCCTCCCAGCAGGCGCCGGAACGGTTGCAGTAGAGAGCATCGCGGGCGCGTTCGGCGAGCGTGACTACTTGTTAAATAATCATAAACACCCTAGCATCTTCCCTGCCCGCTCTCGGGAACTTAACAACTGCCCCTGGGTCTGATACTCTGGTATGCGACACCTTCTGCGCCTTCCGCTCGCTCTGCTGGTTGCCCTTGCGGCCGCCACGGGTGTGCATGCGCAGACGACGTCCCAGCAGCTCCGCGAAAGTACGATCCTGCCGGTGTGGAATAAGGGCAGCGGCAAGGTGGAAGCCTTTCTGTACCTGGAGCCCACAGGCGAGCAAAAAGCCGGCGCGCGCTGGCATTTCGGCCGTAACTCGCTGGACGCTGCGTTCGGCCTGACCTCGGGCGATTCGCTCGGCCTGCTGTGCAATAGCAGCCGTGGCACCAACATCAGCGGGCTGGCCAGCCACTGCCTGCTCGCCGGGATCGGCGACGAGGAAGAAGACAGCGCCGCTGCCGCGCGTCGCGTCTCCGGGACGTTGGGCTTCAACCGTGCCGGTGGCCGCGTCGGGGTCACTGCAGGCACCGGTCGCGACACCCTGCCCGCCTGGTTGGTCGGCGCAGGCAAGGCTCCGCTGACCCGGGTCGAACAGAACGACCTGACTGTCTTCGGCCAGAAGAACATCGGCCGCGAAGGCTTCGTTTCGATCGGCGGCACCTACGCCCGCGCCCGCCTGGTTCCGCTGGCCGACGTCTCCCCGGCGATTGCCGACCAGTGGGACAGCAAGACCCTGAGCGTGGGCGGTGGCTATGGTGCTTTCAGCGCGAACGTGATCGGCCGCGTGGTCGACGTCCCCGGCCAACCGGAAAAATGGGAAGGTCTTGGCCTGGGCCTGACCTGGCGCACCCCCTGGAGCGGCCAGCTGACCGTCGGTGCGGAGAACGTGATCTCCCGCGGCAAGAACCCCTTTGCCCCGAACAACGACAGCAACAGCGACGGCACCATCCCGTACGTCAGGTACGAACAGGACCTCTAATCTGCTGATTTAAAAGGATTTTTGAGTGCGCCACCGAGCTTCCGCCGGTGGCGTTTTGCGTTGTGGTCACCCTCCACTGCACGCGCTTTCACAGCTTTCTTCTTTTTCGTTAACGGGACTTTAATTTCCCGCACAACGCATATACCATCGGTTCACCCTGACGTTTTGGATCCGCTTCTTCGGAACCCCCGACAGGCAAACAACCCTTGGCAGTACCCAAGATCACTTGGAGAGAGAGCTAATGAATTGCAAGTCCAACAAGCTGCGCGATGCAGTTGTCCTCGCGCTTGTCGTGGGTGTGGGCGGTACCGGTACCGCCATCGCTCAAGACGCCGGCACCACCAACCTCGACAAGATCGAAGTGACTGGTTCGCGTATCAAGCGCGCAGACGTCGAAACGTCGCAGCCGGTCTTCAGCATGAGCCGTCAGCAGATCGAGTCGCAGGGCCTGACCTCGATCGGCGACGTGATCCAGAACATCAGCTCGGGCGGTTCGGCGCTCAACAGCAACGTCAACAATGGCGGCAACGGCGAAACCCGTGTCAACCTCCGCAACCTCGGCTCCAACCGCACCCTGGTGCTGGTCAACGGTCGTCGCTGGGTCGGCGGCACGGGCCTGGGCGGTGCGGTCGACCTCAACACGATTCCGACTGCTGCCGTTGAGCGCATCGAAGTCCTGAAGGACGGCGCTTCCACGATTTACGGGTCCGACGCCATCTCCGGCGTGATCAACATCATCCTGCGCCAGAACTTCGATGGCGCCGAAGCAAATGCTTATTACGGCCAGTACGACAAGGGCGACGGCAGCCGTGAGTCCTACGACTTCACGATCGGCTCCACTGGCGATCGCTGGCACGCCACGTTGGGCGTTGGCTACGTCAAGGAAGAGCCGGTGTGGGCGGGCGATCGCGAAATCTCGTCGGTCCCGGTGTTCGGCGCAGTTCGAGGCACAGGTAATAGCACCACGATCCCGGGTGGACGTTTTGGTATTTTCGGCCCGACTGGCCCAGACCCCACCACCGGCGCCCCTACATTCGGTGCGACACGTTTCAACGGAACGCCTGGGTTCTCCATCACCAATGACGGTGGGACGACCTCACGCAACTACACGGCTGCCGACAGCTACAACTTTGCACCGGCCAATTATTTGGTGACCCCGCAGGAACGCAAGTCGGTGTTTGCCGACGCCGGCCTGTCGATCACCGACAACGTGCGCTTCAAGACCACCGTGACCTACAACGAGCGCGAGTCGAGCCAGATCCTCGCACCGATGCCGGTCGTGCTGGGCCGTTCCGCGCCGGGCACCAATGGTGCTGACATCGTCATTTCGGCGGCTAACATCTATAACAACACCGGCCGCGATATCGATTACATCCAGTACCGCGCAGATGAAACGGGTGGTCGTATCTTCACCCAGAACGTCAAGACGTTCGGTTTCAGTGGCGCATTTGAAGGCGACTTCGAAGTTGGCCAACGCTTCTTCAGCTGGGAAGCCGGTATGTTCTACGGCAAGAACGACCAGACCGACCGCACTACCGGACTGTTCAATATCTCTGCGCTGCGCAATGCACTTGGCCCGTCGTTCGTCGATGCAGGTGGCGTCGCACGCTGCGGCACCGCCGCGAGCACCATTGATGGCTGTGTCCCGATGGACATGCTGAGCGGCCCCGGCTCGTTGACCCCTGAAATGTTGAGCTATGCCGGATTCAATGCGCATGACCTATATGGCTATGAGCAGAAGACCTACTTCGGCAACATCGGCGGCGAACTGTTCGATCTGCAGGGAGGCGCGTTTGCATTCTCCTTGGGCGCTGAACACCGCGAGGAGTCGGGCTTTGATGATCCGGACGCGCTGATCAACTCCGGCGACACCACCGGCAATGCGCGTACCGCCACCAACGGCGGCTACAAGCTGGACGAAGCCTACCTCGAACTCGCCGTGCCGCTGCTGGCCGACCTGCCGGGCGCACAGTTGCTCGATTTCAGCCTGGCAACGCGCTATTCGGATTACAGCAACTTCGGTGACACCACCAACAGCAAGTTTGGTTTCCGCTGGAAGCCGATCACCGACTTGATGATCCGTGGTAACTGGTCGCAAGGCTTCCGCGCCCCGTCGATCAATGAGCTGTTCCAGGGCGTGAGCGATACCTTCGAAGATGTACGCGATCCTTGCGCGGGCTCCTTCAGCGATGGCTCCGTCAATGGCACCCGCCCGGGCTCGTGCGGCGCAGTGCCGGCGTACGCTCAGGCCAACCCGCAGGTACGTACTGCCACCGGCGGCAACCCGAACCTGCAGCCGGAAACGTCCACGTCCAAGACCTTGGGCTTCGTCTATAGCCCAGGTTGGGTGACCGGCCTGGACGTCTCGCTCGACTGGTGGAACATCGAGATCGAAGATGCCATCGACGTGCAGACCGTGCAGGAGACCCTGGACAGCTGCTACTTGGCCGGCATCGCGAACGCCTGCTCGCTGATCCAGCGCGAGCCGACTGGCGAAGTCTCCAACCTGCTTGCAGTGCCCAACAACATCGCCAGGATCGAAGCCGAAGGTTACGACCTGACCGTGGGCTATCGCCTGCCTGATACCGCATGGGGCAGCTTCAGCGTGGTGTGGGACTCGACCTACATGAGCAAGTTCGTGGTTGAAAAGCCGCTGCAGGATCCGGAAACCCGCGTTGGTCTGTACCGTGGCGGTTCGGCACGTGACAACAATTGGCGTATTCGCTCCAACCTGATGCTGAACTGGGAATTGGGCGATGTCGGCGGCTCGGCATCCATGCGCTATTACAGCTCGCAGGTCGAAAACTGCACCGGCGCCAATGTCGCGACTCCGGCCAACGTTGCACTGCTGTGCTCGGATCCGAATCGTAGAACTGATGCTGGCGCTGCTCCGCGTAACCACGTCCCAAGCGTCACTTACACCGACCTGGCCGCTTACTGGAAGGCTCCGTGGAATGCCCGTGTTACCGTCGGCGTGAACAACGCTTTCGACCGCGATCCGCCGCAGGCCGCAACAGCGTTTGCAAATAGCTTCGACTCGCAGTACGAAATCCCGGGCCGTTTCTATTACATGCGCTACACCCAGAAGTTCTGATAAGCAGCTTGCGTCATCTGTAATCAAAAAGCCGCGACTCGAAAGAGTCGCGGCTTTTTTGTGACTGTCGGCTTGAGTCGCTTGGACGCGTTCTGGTGATATGCCCGCCGAACCCTCTACCCCGGAATCAACGTCTGAATCACATGCTCGACGTAGGATTCGAATTCTTCGCGTGCCTGTTTGGGTTGTTGCAACTGCAGCGATAGTTGCAGGAAGCCGACGTAGGCGGCGTAGGCAAGGCGGGCGCGGTGTTGGGCGTCGGTGCGGGACAGGCCGGCCTGGCGGAACGAGGCGATCAGATAATCGAGGCGGCGCTGCGAGACGCGGTCGATGACCGGGCGCACGGCCGGGTGATCGAGCGCCTTGAGCAGTTCGCTGTAGATGACATGCGGTTTAACTTCGTGCGCGACCAATTGAAACAACGCGCGCAGGCGGGCGCTGGGGTCGGGCACGTCTTCCAGGCTGCCGAACACTTCTTTTTGTTCGAAGATTTCCCAACGCTCCAGGGCAGCCTGCAGCAGGGCGTCACGCGAGGGGAAATGCCAGTAGAAGCTGCCTTTGGTGACGCCGAGACGGCGTGCCAACGGCTCCACCGCAACTGCGCCCACGCCTTGTTCGGCGATCAGGTCTAGCGCAGCCTGCGCCCAATCGTCCGCGCTGAGGCGGTTGCCGCGACCGGAACTGGCGCGGGGCGTGGTGGGGCTGGCGTCGGTAATGTCGTTCATGGCGCGATTTAACCATACGCCTGGGTCAGTTGCAGTATGCATCACAAAAACGCCACACAACCGCCACGATTCAACGGCTTAACAGTCCATACCAAGGAGTATTGACAGAGAACAGGCGGCATCCATACCATTAGGTATGGTCACCGTCCCCTCTACGCTTGCACACCCTGCGCCCTTGTCGCCTGTCAGCGTTGGCGACGCAGCGTTGGCAGTGTCGGTGCAAGGCGCTGAATACCGGCAGACGGTATTGCTCGCGCATGGGTTCGGACAGACCCGGCATGCATGGGAGGCGACCGCAGCAGCGCTGGCGCACGCCGGCTACCGTGCGCTGTCGTACGACGCACGCGGGCATGGCGATTCGAGCTTCAATGACGCGGCCCTGCCCTACTCCGCCACCCAGTTCACCGACGACCTGATCGTGTTGGCGGGTGAGCAACCCGAACCGCCGGTATTGGTGGCTGCCTCCATGGGTGGCCTGTTCGGCCTGCTTGCGGAGGCACGCTGGCCGGGCCTGTTCCGGGCGATTGTGTTGGTGGATATCACCCCGCGCTGGGACACCACCGGCGTGGAGCGCATTCTGCGCTTCATGACCGCGCATCCGGACGGGTTTGCCTCGCTCGATGCCGCTGCCGATGCCATCGCCACGTACCTGCCGCATCGCCCGCGCAAGACGGCAAGCCAGCTGCAGGGCCTGCTGCGCCAACGCGACGATGGCCGTTGGCAGTGGCACTGGGACCCACGCCTGGTCGACGAATTGGCGGGGCAGGATCCACAGCTGCAGCAACAGGCCTTGCTGGAAGCCGCCGCACAGGTGCGGTGCCCGATGCTGCTGATCAGCGGCGGGCGCAGCGATCTGGTGACGCCGGCCAACATCACCGAATTCTTGTCGATTGCGCCGCACGCGCAGCATGTGCAACTGGCCGATGCCACGCACATGCTGGCCGGCGACGACAACACCACGTTTACCGCCACCGTGTTGCATTATCTGGACGCACTGCCCTCGGTTGGCACCATTGCAGCGTCCAACATCACCGAGCATGTCACTGGAGCAAGACCATGAGCATCGTTGCACCGTTCCTCCTCGTCATCCTGGCGGCGGGTATCGCTGCCTATCACCGCATGCGCCTTGCCACCTGGGTTGCGATCAGCGCCTGCGTGCTGGTGGGGTGCTGGTTGCTGGGTGCCAATCTCACCGCGACCATCGTCGCCGCCGCGCTGGTGGTGCTGGTGGCCGCTCCGGTGCTGTTGCCCTTCCTGCGCAAGCCGCTGCTGACCACGCCGTTGATGGCGTTCTTCCGCAAGGTGCTGCCGCCGCTGTCGCAGACCGAGCGCATCGCGCTGGAAACCGGCTCGGTGGGTTTCGAAGGCGAGCTGTTCACCGGTGATCCGGATTGGCAGAAGCTGCTCAACTATCCCAAGCCGCAGCTCACCGCCGAAGAGCAGGCCTTCCTGGATGGCCCGGTGGAAGAGCTGTGCAAGATGGTCAACGACTGGGAGATCACCCACGTCCACGCCGACCTACCGCCGGAGCTGTGGGACTTCATCAAGAAGAACAAGTTCTTCGGCATGATCATCCCCAAGCAATACGGTGGCCTGGGCTTCAGTGCGCTGGCGCACCACAAGGTGATCCAGAAGCTGTCCTCGATCTCCAGCGTGGTGAGTTCCACCGTCGGCGTGCCCAACTCGCTCGGGCCGGGCGAGCTGCTGCTGCATTACGGCACGCCGGAGCAGAAGGACTATTACCTTCCGCGGCTGGCGGTCGGTGCGGAAGTGCCGTGCTTCGGACTGACCGGCCCGTTCGCCGGCTCCGATGCCACCTCGATTCCGGATTACGGCATCGTGTGCAAGGGCGAGTGGAATGGCGCCAACGTGCTCGGCGTCAAGCTCACCTTCGACAAGCGCTACATCACCCTGGCGCCGGTCGCCTCGCTGATCGGTCTGGCGTTCCGCGCCTATGATCCGGAAGGCCTGATCGGCGACAAGAAGGACATCGGCATCACGCTGGCACTGCTGCCGCGCGAAACGCCCGGGGTGGAAATCGGCCGTCGCCACTTCCCGCTCAACTCGCCGTTCCAGAACGGCCCGATCCACGGCGAAGAAGTGTTCATTCCGCTCAGCCAGTTGATTGGCGGCGTGGAGATGGTCGGCAAGGGCTGGAACATGCTCAATGAGTGCCTGGCGGTGGGCCGTTCGATCACCCTGCCCTCTACCGCCAGCGGCGGCAGCAAGGCTGCGGCCGTGGTCACCGGTGCGTATGCGCGCATCCGCAAGCAGTTCGGCCTGTCGGTCGGTCGTTTCGAAGGCGTGGAAGAGGCGCTGGCGCGTATCGGCGGCAAGGCGTACGCGATCAGTGCGTTGTCGCAGGCGACCGCCGCGGCGGTGGATCGCGGCGATGTGCCCTCGGTGCCGTCGGCGATCGCCAAGTATCACTGCACCACCATGGGCCGCGAAGTGGTCAGCGACATGATGGACGTGATCGGCGGCAAGGGCATCATCCTGGGGCCGCGCAACTTCGCTGGCCGTGCCTGGCAGGCTGCGCCGATCGGCGTGACCGTGGAAGGCGCCAACATCATGACCCGCAGCCTGCTGATCTTCGGCCAGGGTGCGATCCTGTGCCATCCGTGGGTGATGAAGGAAATGCAGGCGGCGCAGGATCCGGACACGCGTCGTGGCCTGGAAGCCTTCGACCAGAGCCTGTTTGGCCACATCCGCTTCGGTATTTCCAATGCGGTGCGTTCGTTCTGGTTTGGCATCACCGGTGCGCGTATCGGCGCGGCGCCGGGCGATGCCTACACCCGCCGCTTCTTCCGCAAGCTGGACCGTTACTCGGCCAATCTGGCATTGATGGCCGACGTGTCGATGCTGATGCTGGGCGGCAAGTTGAAGTTCAAGGAGTCCTTGTCCGGCCGCCTGGGCGATGTGCTGAGCCACATCTACCTGACCAGTGCGATGCTCAAGCGCTATCACGACGAGGGCGCGCCGGCCACCGACCAGCCGCTGCTGGCCTGGGCCTTCCACGACAGCGTGCACAAGATCGAAACCGCCTTGTCTGCGGCGCTGCGTAACTTCCCGATCCGCCCGGTGGGCTGGTTGATGTGGGTGTTGATCTTCCCGCTGGGCCGTCGTGCCGAGGCGCCGGGTGACCGTCTGGGCCACCGCGTCGCGTCGATCCTGATGGCGCCGAACGAGGCGCGCGACCGTCTGGCGCAGGGCGTGTTCCTGACCCCGTGCGCCAACAACCCGGGCGGCCGCATCGCCAGCTACCTGACCAAGGCAGTGATGGCCGAGCCGGTGGAGCGCAAGTTCCTCAAGGCGCTCAAGACCAAGGGTATCGAGGCGCTGGACTTCACCGCGCAGCTCGACGAAGCAGTGGCCGAGGGGGTGATCACCCTGGAAGAGCGCAAGTTGCTGGAAGAATTGCGCGAGATCATGATGGACACGATCACCGTCGACGACTTTGATCCGCATGAGTTGCGTGCGGCCAGCTTCTACGACAAGCCGCAGATGCAGCAGCCGCGCGAAGCGGCATAACAGCACGGCCAGGTGATGCGGGCAACGGCGGGCTTCTGGCCCGCCGTTGTCGTTTGCAGGGCGGCGCGCTACGCGCCGGCTGCAGCCGTGGGCCGCAAGTGGTCAAGTTTCTGGCCATTCGAAACACAGAGGCGGGCTTGCCCCACGATGAGGCATTGTTGCCACACGCCTAAGCGAGGCCGCTGGTAACACGCTGTCCCGGTCAGACCCGCTCCTACGGGAGACGACCCGCCGCCAAAAATGCCAGTGTGGGAGATCGCTGGTCATGCCTGATCGCGGTCAGGCTCGCGCCTGCACGAGGCGACTGGCTCCCGAACATGCCTCAGTGCGGCAGCCACACCAGGCACAGTGCGATCAACGCAGGCAGGGCCTGCACGAAAAAAATGCGGCGATTGACGCTGTAGGCACCATAGCAACCCGCCACGATCACGCAGGCCAGGAAGAAGCTCAGTACATCGGTGCGTGCCGCCAGTGCCCCCCAGAGCAGACCGGCGGCCAGAAAGCCGTTGTAGAGCCCCTGGTTGGCCGCCAGTACGCGTGTGGCCCGGGCATTCTCCAACGTGTTGCGGAAGGTCTTCAGGCCCAGTGGGTGCGTCCACAGCGCCATCTCCAGCACCAGGATGTAGACATGCAGCAAGCCGACAAGGACACCGGCAACGATCGCGAGCAGGGACATGGCGAAAAGATCTGATGGACGTGCGGCAAGCATAGCCGCGATGGCGTTGCGGCTGTCTGGCAAGACGCCAGATGCCTGGTGACCGGATGGCGTCACCAGCTCGGCAAACCCGCGCGTAATGACCAGGTTGCCTGGGCCATCGATCGATCACCGTGGGCGCAGGCCTGCAGCCGCTAAGAAGCGGCGCGGGCGGCACTCCGAGCTAGCCCCCGAAGCATGATCGGCGCCCGCGCGTTGTCAGTCGTTTGCCCCCGGCAGCACGGCCTGTGGGTCAAGGCATGGAGACGGCAGGCGGCACGTCGATTGCCCCATCAACCGCACAGCCTCAGCGCCCGGTCGATGGCACCCTGACCGGAGCCGACAGACGCAACGACACGCACCCGCACGACCCGATACTGGTCAGCCCTGCGATTCCGCCACGCGCTCACCCGCCCCGCCATCGCGCTCTGCCGGCAGCTTGCGTGCCTCACGCAGCAGCCCGAACGCGCCCAGCGTCATGCCGGCGGCGGCCAGCAGGCCGACGACGAAGACGGCGCTCGAGCCCAGGGCCGACACCAGCTTGTGGATCCAGACAAAGCTCAGGTCGCCGCCGCGGTAGACCACAGTATCGATTGCCGCGCCGGCCTTGTAGCGCCATTCGCGATGCACGCGCGTGTAGAGCGTTTCACGCGCAGGCTTGGCCAACGCAAACTCGCTGGAGCGGGTGATCACCTGCACGATCGCGATCATCATCGGCAGCGGCGACGCGGCGAGCACCGCATAGCCCAGGGTGATGGCGACTCCGGGAATCAGCAGCGCCGGCGCAATGCCGAAGCGCGACAGCAGCGCGCGGGTTACCAGTAATTGCAGCACCAGCGTAAGCGCATTGACGGCCAGGTCGATGCCGGCGTAATACGCGGTGCTCGCTGCCGCATCCGTGTACAGGCGCCGCACCAGGGCAGCCTGCTCGTTGTACAGCAAGGTACCGACGCCCACGCCGAACAAGGTCATCAGCGCCAGCCAGCGCAGCAGCGGCTCGCGTACGATCAACTTGAGCCCGCCAAAGACATCGCCGCCCATCGGCACTTCGCCGGAATCGAGCCGAAGCTCCTGTTCGCGCGCCACCGCCCACAGCCGCAGGCGCAGCACGCAGACCACGCAGACCGACAGGAAGCCGGCCGACACCAGCATCAGATGCGCGATGCCGATGCGCTCGACCAGGGTGCGCGTCAGGATCGGCCCGAGAAACGCACCCAGCGTGCCGGCCGCGCCGATGTAACCGTAGTAGCTGCGCGCCTCGGCATTGCTGAAGACATCGGCCATGAAGCTCCAGAACACCGCCACCGCAAACAGGTTGAACACGGTCACCCAGAGGAAAAACGCCATGCCGCGCCCGGGCACGTCACTGTTGAACAGCACGTAGAACAGCAACAGCGTGGCGATGAAGAAGCCGTACACCGTCGGCAGGAACACCCGACGCGGGAACCGGCTGACCAACGCGCCGTAGATTGGCTGCAGCAACAACATGATCAGGAAGGTGCAGGTAAACAACACCTGCAGGGCCAGATCCTTGAGCGGCATGCCGTGCGCGGCGAAGAAAGCAATCATGCCGGCCGGGAAGATCGCCTGCAGGTCCGCCGAGGCGCCCATCGCCTCGCGCACCGGGCGCAGCACGTAATACCCGCTGAGCAGGCAGAAGAAATACAGGAACGACCAGGCCAGCGGCGGCGAGTTGCGCAGCGCTGCGCCCAGACGGCCAACCGCAGAGCGCGGCGCAGACGGAGCGGTCATGGTGTCAGCGCCTGCGCGAACGAACCCGACAGCAAGACCATGGTGGCGGTGGTACCCGACTAGAAGTAGCGCGCACGTTAGCCGATGCCGCGCTGCACCACCAGCGGCGCTGGCCGTCCGCGGCCATGCCCGTGGATGACTCGTGCGGCACGTGGCTTGCAACCTTCAACTCAGCGGCCACTGCCGATCGCCAACGCTCTGCGATCGGCTCGATTTCTGAACCCAAATCGTCAATAGGATCAATATGATGCCCATTCATCTTCCGGCAGTTTGTGCTATTGCGAAGCGCGGCGCTAGAATCGCCGGAGGCAGTGGATCAGGCGGGAAAACCATGACAGTAATGCGCAGGCACCGACGGTTCCGTCCGTTGGCCATCGGGCTGCTCGGGGCGTTATTGCCTCTGGCCCTTTCTTCCACGGCACAGACGCCTGCGCCCACCGCCTCGACCCTGCAGCCGGCAACCGTGGTGCAGTCGCCCACTGCCCCGCTCCCGTATCGCGCTTCGCTGCCCGCCAGCAAGGTGTTGGCGCCGGCCGCCGGCTTCGATGTGGCGGCCTTCGAATCGATGGCCGACCAGCTGACCTACGGCAATCGCTTGCCGGGCATGGCAATGGCCATCGTGCAGGGCGGCAAGGTGCTCAGCGCGCGCGGTTACGGCGTCACCGACGTCAATCATCCGCAGCCGGTCGATGCGCACACCGTGTTCCGTCTTGCCTCCCTGTCCAAGGCCTTTGCCGGCACCATGACCGGCCTGCTGGTCAACGACGGCGTGTTGCGCTGGGACAGCAAGGTGGTCGACTACGTGCCCGGGTTCCAGCTCAGCGACACCCTCGCGACCCGTCAGCTGACGGTGGCCGACGTGCTCAGCCATCGCGTCGGCCTGACCCGCAATGCCTACGACCGCGATATCGAATCCAACGTCGATTACTACTCGCTCAGCCACAAGCTGGCGACCGCACCGCTGCGCTGCGCGCCGGGCGATTGCTACGCCTATCAGAACGTGGCCTTCAGCCTGGTCGGCGATGTGGTGTTCGCCGCGTCGGGCAGCTTCTACGAGCAATCGGTGGAGCGGCGCATCTTCAAGCCGCTGGGCATGAACGATGCCAGCATGGGCCTGGCCGGCATCCAGGCCAGCCCGCGCTGGGCGCGGCCGCACGTACGCAGCCGCAACGGCTGGGTGTCGCTGACGCCCAAGCCCACCTACTACCGGCTGGCGCCTGCCGCCGGCGTCAACGCCAGCGCCAGCGACATGGCGCAGTGGCTGCTCGCGCACACCGGCCATCGCACCGACGTGCTGCCGGCGCCCCTGCTGGCCACCTTGCATGCACCGCTGATCTCCACGCCGGGCGAAATGCGCTCGGGCTGGCGTCACGAGCGCGTGGATGCAGCCAGCTATGCGCTGGGCTGGCGTGTGTTCGACTACGCGGGCCATCAGGTGGTGTTCCATGCCGGTGCGGTGCAGGGCTATCGCGGACTGGTGGCGCTGTTGCCCGAGCGCGACCTTGGCATCGCCATCATGTGGAACGGCGAAAGCGGCCTGCCCTCCGGCATGCTGCCCACCATCCTCGATCGCGCACTCGGTCTGCCGGCCAAGCGTTGGCTGGATATCGATGTGGACGGCGATTTCGGCAGCGAGAACATGCTGGCCGAGAAGCCAGACCCGGCCGGCAAGGGCACCTCGTCCGGCAAGTCGGTGGCATCGCCGCGCTGAGCCGCCTACCGCGCCGGCACTGCATTCCTGCTGCGGTAGCGCGCTGCAGACTCAGACACAGGCGGCTTCGGCCGCCTGCGTTGTTTCTGGCTGTTGCCGCGCCACGCCTGGTTGCACGCTGAGCCCGAGGGCGCCTTGAGAAGGCTGGCCGATGTCGATCTGCATGGTCGGGATCGCGGGCGTGGACTCCCTTCGAACGTTGACCGCAGCGCCGTCGCTTTACTCCGGGCAGTCAATGCACGCACAAGCGTTCCGCGCGATGGATGTTGCGAGACCGCGGTGCTGCCGTCGAGAACGATGCACTGGATCCGTCCACATGTCGGATCGGACGTGCGTGCTCAGTTGAATCCAAGAACCTCGACGCTGGCCACGCTGGGCCTTTGCTTGCTGCTTCGCGCGCACCGGCCGTCTTGCGCAGCGAATGTCGAGAGAGAGCACCTGGCAGCCGCAAACGACGAACCCTGCCCGCCTGCCGCTCCGGCTTGCGTGCCGGCTAAGACCGAGGGACTCACGCTCGCAGATGTCGTGACTGCCGGAAGAGCTATGGCTGCACGGTGCTGCAAAGCCTCCCTGCCGGCGCAAACCAACGCAAGGCTCGCCCGCACCACGCCTGCCCTGCCCTGCACCACCACCGCATGACCGACCGTCGTGCCGACTACGGTCGCTGCGCGATCACGGCCTCGCGCCCGGCCCGGACGGCCGTGCAATAAAAAAGCTCCCTCCCCGCTGGGCGTCGGGGAGAGAGCTCGATGTTTACGGCGATCGGGTGTTGCAGATCAGATCAGCGGTGCCGGGGTGGCGGGCAGCGCGACCGGAGCGGCCTTCTTCTTGCGAGCGGCCGGCTTCTTCTTGGCGACCTTCTTCACTGCAGGCTTCTTGGTAGCGGACTTCTTGGTGGCGGACTTCTTGGTCGCCTTCTTCGCTACGGCCTTTTTCGCAGTCTTCTTGGCGGTCTTTTTGACGGCCTTCTTGGCGGCAGTCTTCTTGGTCGCCTTCTTTGCGGTCTTCTTCACTGCCTTCTTGGCGGCAGTCTTCTTGGTTGCCTTCTTGGCAGTCTTCTTCACTGCCTTCTTGGCGGTTGCCTTCTTCGCAGTCTTCTTGACGGCCTTCTTGGCGGCGGTCTTCTTCACTGCCTTCTTGGCGGTTGCCTTCTTCGCGACCTTCTTGGTCGCCTTCTTGGCGGCGGTCTTCTTCACTGCCTTCTTGGCGGTGGGTTTCTTTTTTGCAGCTTTTTTAATGGCCATGTAATTGGCTCCTCGTCAGTGAACTATGGAGATGAAACGCCCAGTTGAACCAAACCCCGCGCCGGCATGCCGTCGTCGGGAACCGTCCGCAGATGATGCGCGACGGGACGGATACAGAAACACCCGCATCGAACGGCGACGCGGGTGCGTGATCGAAACGACAACTGCTTTTCTGGAGAGAAGCGGACCCGACTCCACCAGTGATCGTGCTTCGGTGGACGTCTTGAACAAGCGTGTCGGCTTGATGTCGATTCTGCTCACTCTCTTTCGCAGCAATGTCTGCTGGGCGAAACCTAATCACGCTTTTTTTTACTGTCAACACTCTTTTGCAATTTTTTTTCAGTTCGCCATCGCCATGCCTGGCATCGACGTCCGACAAGCGCACCACGTTGGCGGCACGGCGCACCGCCAACGTGCGCACCGCCGCGCCATAGCCATCAAAAAAAGCACTTCTTTTCTGCTGTTTTTCTAAATCGCTGCAACGACGCGTGTCGTGCGCCGCCCCGATGCCACGACAGTGCGCTGCACGTCGCGGCAGTGTTCGCCGCCTGTCCGCCAGCTGAAAATTTTTTGCCCGGCGACTCCACTTCTGGTGTCGCGCATGCCCAAATGCGCAAACTTATTGCGTCGTTTGATCGCCGCATGCGTGTCGTTGCACGTTGGTCGCCACATGCAGCGCGCGCTGACTCGGTTGGTCGACGCGCGTTGCCACGGGCAACTTTTCACCAGGCGCACGCCAGACCCTCACGGGTGACTCACGTCAGAAATCCGACGCGCGTGTTCGCCGGTGTTCGCATCGGATTGCCGCGCCATGGATGCCGCCATCCGACGTGGTCGCGTTGCCGTCGGCGCTTGATGCACATGGCCGATCGAGCACACGCACAGGCGACTATCCAAGCGCCCCCCCCGGTCATGCTCGCGCATCGGCCTCTCCCGCATCGCGCAAAAAAAATGGCCGCTCCAGGAGCGGCCATCGGAGTGCAGCAGGCGAGATCGCCTCAGTGATCGTCGTCTTCGAGCAGCTCGGCATAGTCGTCGGGCGACAACAGTTCGTTGAGCTGGTCCTTGTCGTCGAGTTCGACGACGAAGATCCAGCCTTCGCCATAGGCGTCTTCGTTGATGGTTTCCGGCTTGTCGCCCAGCGCGCTGTTGACCTCGACCACGGTCCCGCTGACCGGGCTGTAGACATCGGACGCCGCCTTGACCGACTCGACGACCGCGGCGCCGTTGCCGGCCTGCACGGTGTCGCCAACGCTCGGCAGTTCGACGTAGACCAGATCGCCCAGCAAGCCCTGTGCGTGATCGGAGATACCGACGGTCACGCGGCCGTTGCTCTCAACGCGGGCCCACTCGTGGGATTTGAGGAACTTGAGGTCGCCAGGAATCTCGCTCATGGGTGTGCTCCGGGAATGTTGGGTCAGGGAATGGGGTCGGGACAGGTGGTTAGTTTAGACCGCGCGACAAGACAGGTGCACGCGCGGCGGTATGGCTGGGTTGCATGCGATTGCATGATGCCGGCCAGCGACGGCCGACATCGTCCGGCTCAGTCGCCCAGGACGCCGGGCTGCGCCTGGCCGTCGCGCACGAACGGGAACTTCACTGCGCGCAACGGCACCTGCTTACCACGGATGTCCACGCGCAGCTGGTCGATGCTGCCGGCCGGCACGCGTGCAAAGGCAATCGCCTTGCCCAGCGTCGGCGAGAACGTGCCCGACAGGATTTCGCCCTGACCGGCAGCGGTGAGCACGGTCTGGCCGTGCCGCAGCACGCCCTTCTCATCCATCACCACGCCGATCATCTGGCGCGGCGCACCGTGCGCCTTCTGCGATTCGAGCACGGCACGGCCGATGAAGTCGCGGCATTCGTCGAGCGTGATGGTCCATGCCAGTGCAGCCTCATACGGAGTAACCGCGTCGTCCATGTCCTGGCCATACAGGTTCATGCCAGCCTCCAGCCGCAGGGTGTCACGTGCTCCCAGGCCGGCCGGCCTGACGCCCTGCGCGAGCAGCGCATTCCAGAACGTCACTGCAGCATCCTGCGGCAGCACGATCTCGAAACCGTCTTCGCCGGTGTATCCGGTGCGTGCCAGGAACAGTTCGATGCCATCGCGCGATCGGGTCTGCAGTGCGGCAAAACGGCTGAGCTTGCTCGCCGCGGCGGTGTCGGCAGGATCAAGCAGGTCGATGACCTTGGCGCGGGCGTTGGGGCCTTGCACCGCGATCATCGCGAAGTCGCCGCGCTCTTCCACGCGCACCTCGAAGCGGGCCGCCTGCTCGCCGATCCACTGCAGGTCCTTCTCGCGGGTGGCGGCGTTGACCACCAGGCGGAAGAAGTCTTCGCGCATGTAATAGACGATGAGGTCGTCGATCACTCCGCCCTGCGGATTGAGCATGCAGGTGTACAGCGCCTTGCCGGCGACCTTGAGCTTGTCCACCGAGTTGGCCAGCAGGTAGCGCAGGAATTCACGCACGCGTGCACCGTGCAGGTCGACCACGGTCATGTGGCTGACGTCGAACATGCCGGCGTCGCGACGCACCTGATGGTGCTCGTCCAGCTGCGAGCCGTAATGGATCGGCATGTCCCAACCGCCGAAATCGACCATCTTGGCGCCGAGCGCACGATGGGTGTCGTTGAGGATGGTCTTCTGGGTCATGAGCGCCGGTCCAAGGGAAAGACGCCCATTATCGCTGCCCGGCCGCACTTGCGGGCAAGCCGTGCATACGCACAGCCGGAATCCAGGGCGCGCACGCCTGACACTGCCACCCCGCACTGCAGCATCCGGAGCAGCACGCGACATCTGCACACGAATCAGCCGGCCGCTTCCACCAACAAGGTCATGCCATCCACACCGACGATACGCACCGGTGCGCCGGCCGGCAGTTCCGGACCGCTGACCACCCAGAACGCGTCGTCGACCTTGGCGCGACCGCGGCCATCGTGGATGGGCTGATCGAGCAGCACGCGACGGCCGATCAATTGCTCGGCGCGCCGGTTGAGCAAGGGCCGATCGCTCTGCCGCCCCTTGCCGCGAAACCAGCTGCGATAGACCTGCACCGACACGAAGCTGAGCAGCACGAACGCCACGATCTGCACCAGCAGCGACATGCCCGGCATTGCGAGCACCAGCAGGCACACTGCTGCCGCGGCGATACCCATCCACAACAGGAATGCACCCGGCACCAAGGTCTCGGCGGCGATCAACAGCAGCGCAAGCACCGCCCATACCACCACGTCCCAACGCATGGCTCAGACTCCCGCGCGCGGCGGCATCGGCGGCACGCGTACGCCGGGGGTATCGGGCTTGGCCAGCGCTTCCTTCGCAAGGTCGGCGATGCCGGCGATCGAGCCGATGATGCCGCTGGATTCCATCGGCATCAGCACGAACTTCTGGTTGGGTGCGGTGGCCAGCGCCTTGAACGCCTCCACATATTTCTGTGCAACAAAGTAATTGATCGCCTGCACGCTACCGT
Organism: Xanthomonas sp. WHRI 6106; assembly: GCF_040202405.1. Taxonomy (NCBI): domain Bacteria; kingdom Pseudomonadati; phylum Pseudomonadota; class Gammaproteobacteria; order Lysobacterales; family Lysobacteraceae; genus Xanthomonas; species Xanthomonas sp. WHRI 6106. The sequence goes on from NZ_JBEGFC010000002.1 coordinate 181,120, forward strand.
TGGCGATCGCATCGGACACCACCTGGGTGGCGCGGGCTTCGGCCTCGGCCAGCCGCTCGCGTGCTTCGGCATCGCGGAAGGCGGCTTCCTTGCGGCCTTCGGCTTCGAGCACGGCCGCCTGCTTCTCGCCGTCGGCGCGCAGGATTTCCGATTGCCGCGAGCCTTCGGCTTCGAGAATCTGTGCGCGCTTTTCGCGCTCGGCCTTCATCTGCCGCGCCATCGAATCGATCAGGTCGCGCGGCGGCTGGATATCGCGGATCTCGATACGAGTGACCTTGATGCCCCAAGGATTGGTGGCCTGGTCAACGACGCTCAACAACTGGGCATTGATGGTTTCGCGCTGGCTCAGCGATTCGTCCAGGTCCATCGAACCGATGACGGTACGGATATTGGTCTGCACCAGCGCGATCGAGGCGATTTCCAGGTTGGAGACTTCATAGGCGGCCTTGGCCGCATCCAGCACCTGGAAGAACACCACCCCGTCCACGCGCACCACGGCGTTGTCCTTGGTGATGACGTCCTGGCTGGGCACATCCAGCACCTGTTCCATCATGTTGATCTTGCGGCCCACGCCGTAGACCACCGGCACCAGGAAGTGCAGCCCGGGACTCATGGTGTGGGTGTAGCGGCCGAAGCGCTCCACCGTCCACTGGAATCCCTGCGGCACCATGCGCACGGTCTTGAACAACACGATGACGCCGGCAACCAGAACGGCGATGGCCAGAAACGAAGTTGGAAACATGTGCAGCCCCTTTGCAGTGACGAGTCGGTCCTGCGCGAAGTATGCACCCGCTGCACACACCACACTGGCGGCAACGGACAAGGCTACGCGGCGCCACGTCGGCCGGCGTGCGCGACCAGCGCCTACCCGGCTCAGGCGTTGCGTGGCGCGAACATGATGACCGCCATGCCCAGCAGGCAGCAGCCGGCACCGAGCAGGTCCCAGCGCGTGGGCGTGATGCGGTCCACCCACCACAACCACAGCAGCGCACTGGCGATGTAGACCCCGCCATAGGCTGCGTAGGTACGCCCGCTGGCAGTGGGATGCAGGCTCAACAGCCACACGAACAGCGCAAGGCTCAGTGCGGTGGGCAGCAGCAACCACGCACTGCCGCTCTTGCGCAGCCATAGATAAGGAAGGTAGCAGCCCACCAGCTCGGCCACGGCGGTGGCGACGAACAGCAGCAGCGTGCCCAGCGCGGAGTTCATCGGCGTGCCACAGAGTCGGAATCGGACATGGGGGCTGCAGCCGCTTCGCCCCGCTTGACCTGTTGCCACAATGCTTCCTGCGCGCCCAGCGGCAGCGCATCCAGTCCGGTGCCCTGCGCATGCGCCAGCGCTTCCATTGCGCGGAAGCGGCGTTCGAACTTCAGGTTGGCGTGCCGAAGTGCCGCGCCCACGTCCACCTTGGCATGCCGCGCGAGGTTGGCGCAGACGAACAGCACGTCGCCGAGTTCGTCTTCCAGACGCGCCTGATTGTCGGCCACCGGGCCACGCGCGAATTCCACGCGCAACTCGTCGAGTTCTTCCTGCAATTTATCCAGCACCGGCGCCGGGCCCGGCCAGTCGAAGCCGACCCGCGCCGCGCGCGACTGCAGCTTGGTGGAGCGCTGCCACTCCGGCAGACCGCGCGCGATGCCGGCCAGCGCCGACTCGTCCTGATGCCCGGCGACGCGGCGCTCCTGGCGCTTGATCTGTTCCCAGTTGGCGCTCACCGCCTGGGCGTCGTCGGCCGCCTGCGCTGCGAAGACGTGCGGGTGGCGACGCACCAGCTTGTCGCTGAGCGTGGCGACCACCTCGGCAAACCCGAACGCGCCCTGTTCGGACGCCATCTGCGCATGGAACACCACCTGCAGCAGCAGGTCGCCCAGCTCGTCGCACAATCCCGACAGGTCGTTGCGATCGATCGCGTCGGCCACTTCGTAGGCTTCTTCGATGGTGTACGGGGCGATGCTGGCAAAGGTCTGCTCCACATCCCAGGGACAGCCGTGCTCGCGATCGCGCAGGCGTGCCATCAGCTGCAGCAGGCGTTGGATGTCGCCGGTGGGCGGAGTCTGGGACATGGTGTCTTCCTGAAAACGGTGGGCAGGCGCACAGCGCCGCCGCGATGCTCCATGCGCAATGCGGCGGCAGTGTGGCGATCGCGCATGCGTGCAGCGGATGAACCTCCGGCGCGCAAGGCTGCCGCAGTGTACCTGTCGGCCGATACGGAGCTGGCGGATACCGCAATGCGAGGGCAGCATCGCAGGCACGCAGCACAAACGCGATACGGGCCGCACCCGAGTGCTCGGCGTGCGTGTGGGGCGTGCCACGACGGGCACGCATGCGTTAACAGACCGGCACACCGACGCTGCCGGCCTTCGCCGGGCACGCTTACGCCAGCCAATCGCGCCAGGGCAGATTGGGATCGCCCATCGCGATGAAGTCGCCATTGAGCAGCGTGTCGCGACGGTTGTAGCGGAACGGTTTGCCGGAGCCGCCCGCCAGCAGCACGCCACCGGCGGCGTGCAGCACGCACTGGCCGGCCGCCGTGTCCCACTCGGAGGTGGGGCCGAAGCGCGGATAGACATCCAGGTCGCCTTCGGCGATGCGGCAGAACTTCAACGACGACCCTTGCGCGACCACGTCGATCTCGCCCATGCGCTCCAGCGCGGCGGCGGTGCGCGCATCGCGATGCGAGCGGCTGGCCGCCACCCGCAATGGCGTGGCGGCCGGGGTGCGGGTCTGCAGCATCTCGTCGCGATCGCCGTCGCGGCGGTAGGCATTCTCGCCGCGCGCGGCGTACCAGACCCGGCCATCGACCGGCGCCTGGACCACGCCGAGCACCGGCGCGCCCATGTGGATGAGTGCGATGTTGACGCTGAACTCGCCGTTGCGTTTGACGAACTCACGCGTGCCGTCGAGCGGATCGACCAACCAATAGCTGGTCCAGTACTGCCGTGTTTCCCAGGCGACATGCGCGGACTCTTCCGAGAGCACCGGCACGTCGGGTGTGACCCGGCGCAGGCCGTCGACGATGACGCGGTTGGCAGCCAGGTCAGCCTGGGTCAGCGGGCTGGCATCGTCCTTGATCTCGACTGCGAAGTCCTGCGCGTACACCTGCATGATGGCCTCGCCGGCCTCACGGGCGATGGCGATCACGGTTTCGCGCAATTCCATCGGGATGCGGATCACCGGTTGCGCTCCAGCCACTCGCGCGCGATGAACAATGCCGCCAGCGAGCGCCCCTCCGAGAAATCCTCGCGCAGCATCAACTCGTCCAGACGCGCCAGAGGCCAGGGCACGACTTCCATCTCTTCCGGTTCGTCACCCACCAGGCGCTCCGGGTAGAGATCGCGCGCCAGCACCAGCCAGGATTGGTGACTCATATAAGTAGGCGCAAGCGTCATCGCGCGCAGCACCTGGACCTGGCGCGCGCCATAGCCGGCTTCTTCCTTGAGCTCGCGGTCGGCGGCCTGCTCCGGGGTCTCGCCGGCATCGATGCGCCCCTTGACCAGGCCCAGCTCGTAGCGATGCACACCGGCCGCGTATTCGCGCACCAGCAGCACCGTCGTCTCGTCGAGCATCGGCACCACCACGACCGCGCCATGACCCTGGCTGAGTTGGCGCTCGTACAGGCGGCGTTGCCCGTTGGAAAACTCCAGATCCAGCTGCTGGCGACGGAACGGCCCGTCCCCCAGATCGGTGATCTTGTGGATGGTCGGCAGACGCGGGCTCATGCGTGGCACGCGGCCGCGGAGCGGACCGATAGAATAGGCAGATGCATCGACATGTTCATGAGCCCGAAATCCTAGCAGACCCTGCAGCCTCCGAAGCTGCCCAACAGTGGCGGCAACGCGATCTTGCGGTGGTGTGGCACCCGTGCACGCAGATGCGCGAGCATCCGCACACGCTTCCCCTGGTGCCGATCGCAAGCGGCAGCGGCGCGTGGCTGGTCGGCCACGATGGCCGCCGCTATCTGGACGCGGTCAGCAGTTGGTGGACCAACCTGTTCGGCCACGCCGAGCCGCGCATCGGTGCGGCCATTGCGCAACAGGCCGGCACGCTGGAGCAGGTGATGCTGGCCGGCTTCACGCACGCACCGGCGGTGCAGCTGGCCGAGCGCCTGCTGGCCATTGCGCCACGCCAGCCCGACCGCGCGCCGTTGTCCAAGGTGTTCTACGCCGACAATGGCTCGGCCGGCGTGGAAGTGGCCTTGAAGATGGCCTTCCATTACTTCCACAACCGTGGCGAGCATCGCCGCACGCGGTTCATCGCGCTGGAAAACGGCTACCACGGCGAGACCATCGGCGCGTTGTCGGTGGGCGACATTCCGCTCTACCGGCGCGTGTATGCGCCGCTGTTGCTGGAAGCGACCTTCGCCCCCTCGCCCGATGCCTACCTGGCCGAGCCCGGGCAAAGCGCGGAAGCGTACGCGCTGCAGGCCGCCGATGCGCTGCAGGCACTGTTCGAACAAGCGCCCGGCGAGATCTGCGCGCTGATCCTGGAACCGCGCGTGCAATGTGCCGGCGGCATGCGCATGTATCACCCGGCGTATCTGCGCCGCGCACGCGCCTTGTGCGATGCGCACGGCGCATTCCTGATTGCCGACGAGATTGCGACCGGCTTCGGCCGTACCGGCACCTTGTTCGCCTGCGAGCAGGCCGGCGTGATGCCCGATCTGCTGTGCCTGTCCAAGGGCCTGACCGGCGGCTTCCTGCCGTTGGCGGCGGTGCTGGCCACCCAGCAGCTGTACGACGCGTTCCTGGACGATTCGCGCGAACGCGCCTTCCTGCACTCGCACAGCTACACGGGGAATCCGCTGGCCTGCGCGGCCGCGTTGGCGACCTTGCAGATCTTCGCAGACGACGACGTGATTGCGCGTAACCAGCACACCGCCGCGCACATGAGCACCCTGGCCGCGCAGATCGGCGAACACCGCGCGGTGGCCGACGTGCGCCAGGCCGGCATGATCGTCGCCTTCGAACTCACCCGTGGCGGCGACAAGCGCACACCCTACTCCGCGGCCGCGCGCGTCGGCCTGAAGGCGTATCGCGCCGCGCTGGACCGTGGAGTGGTGCTGCGGCCCCTGGGCGACGTGCTGTACTGGATGCCGCCGTACTGCGTGGACGAGGCGCAGCTTGCCTTGCTGGCGGCAACCACGCGCCAGGCCATCGAGGAGGCCGTCGCATGCGCGTGACCCGCTCCCATGTTGCGCTGCCGCTGCAGTGCGACCAGGAAGTGACATTGCCCGAGGAATCGGCCAACCACCTGCTGCGCGTGCTGCGGCTGCGCGAGGGCGATGCCTGCATCCTGTTCAATGGCGATGGCTGCGACTACCACGCACGCATCACCGTGGCCGGCAAGCGCGAGGCGCGCGCGATGGTGGAACGTGCCGAGCCGCTGGCGAACGAATCGCCACTGCGCATCACCCTGATCCAGGGCATCGCCCGCGGCGAAAAGATGGATCTGATCCTGCAGAAAGCCACCGAACTGGGCATTGCAGCCATCGTGCCGGTAAACGCCGAACGCACCGAAGTGAAGCTGGATGCGGCGCGCCTGGAAAAACGCGTGGCGCACTGGCGCAGTGTGGTGGTGTCTGCCTGTGAGCAATCGGGCCGGGCGCGCGTCCCGGCGCTGGCAGCACCGACCGGCCTGCAGGAGGCGGCAGTAGCCTGCGACCCGCAGGCCCTGCGGCTGACCCTGGACCCGCAGGGCGAGCATCGCCTGGGCACCTTGAGCGCGGGCACGCAGCGGGACGTCATCGTGGCGATCGGGCCGGAAGGCGGCTGGTCACCGCGCGATCGGGCGACGCTGGCCGACGCCGGGTTCACCGGCCTGCGCCTGGGGCCGCGCATCCTGCGCACCGAAACCGCCGGGCTGGCCGCCATTGCCGCATTGCAGTCGCGGTTCGGGGATCTATAGGGCGCCGACGTGGCGGGTGGATCGCTTGTAGATCAGTGGGACAGCTCGACGCAGGCAGCGCCGCGGTAAGGCGTAGGAGCGCACCCGGGCGCGATGGGGCCTTCCCGGGGAGCGACGTTTCCGATCGTCCTGGTGTTTGTCGGGAAGGCCTCTCGCGCCCAAGGGCGCCCTACGAAGCTTCTGCGGTCGCGAGATGGGTTGGAGGGCGGCGCTGGTTAGAGCGACGTTTCAGTTAATGGCGGTGTTCTGGGCAAGGCCCTCGCGGCCGCAGGCGCTCCTGCGGCGCGGATGCGCTCCGGGGGTTCTGGCCTAGCGAGCGTGCTGGAGAAGCCAGCTGGCCGCGCCGATGACGCCGAGCTGGCCGTGTTCGACGATGCGCACCGGCACCTGCTCCAGCGCCGGGCGCAACGTGCCCTTGTCGAGCAGGCGGGCGACGAAGTCGCTGGCGACGATGAAGTCGGCGATCTGCGGCAGGAATCCGCCGGCCAGATAGACGCCGCTGCGAATGCCATACAGCAGCATCATGTCGCCGACCACGCTGCCCATGAAGCCGCAGAACGCCTGCAGCGCATCGCGCGCGAGCACGTCGTTGCCGGCCAGCGCCGCGGCGGTGATATCGGCCGGCCCGCCATGGACGGCCCGCTCGCCGCGCAACCTGGCCAGTGCGTGATAGAGATTCAACAGCCCGGGGCCGGACAACAAGGTCTCGGTGCCGACATGCGTGCGGGTGCGCCGCAGTTCTTGCAGCAAGGCCACTTCCAGATCGCTGGCGGCGGCGAGCGCCGCGTGGCCGGCCTCGGTCGGCAACACCACCGGATGGGCGCCATTGGGGATCCACACCGCCGCGCCCAGGCCGGTGCCGGGGCCCAGCACCAGCGCCGGGCCGGGCGCGCCCTGCGCCGGGCCGGAGAGCTGCATCACCTGACTGGCGGTCATGTAGTTGGCCGCGTAGGCGACCGCCTCGAAATCGTTGACCAGATGAAGCACCTGCATGCCGAGCTGGCGGCGGATCTGTTCCGGTGCCAGCACCCATGGCAGGTTGGCCGTGATCACGCTGCCGTCTTCGAGCGCGTATCCGGCACTGGCGATCACGCCGCGCTGCACCGGCGCACATCCCAGTTCGGCGAAGAACGCGGACATGATGTCGGCCAGGCCCGGGTAATCGGCGCAGCGGTACTTGCGGTAGTCCAGCACCGTGACCGGCTTGCCTGCATCGGCGCTCTCGCAGACCAGCGCCAGGCGCACATGCGTCCCTCCCACGTCTGCGGCAACGAAGGTGTCGGGGCGCGAAAAGGGCACCGCTTCCATTGGGCTGCTTGCGCTCACGCATTCTCCTGTTAAGTGGCAGCGGGCTGGCGTCAGGTCCCGTTGTCCGACGAACGGCAGCGGGTAGACAACGTTGTCAGTAATTGCTGTGTAACGCAACCGTGGAGACCCCAATCGAGGCGATCCAGGGCCGGCCCCATCATCCCCGAAAAATCCGCACGCATGGCGACGATTCCGGCACAGATTTCGCCAGACGCTGCGGCACAAAACGTTTCCAGCATTGAAAGCGCCAATCAACCCCGCGCGACAGCGGTACGGGCACGCGTACCTGGTCGACTACGTCGACGATCGCGCTGCAAAAATGCTGCATTGCAGCGCAATCGCAGCTGCATCAGAGATCTGTGACGACGTGTTGACAACGCTGTCAGCGCTACGCGAGACTCGGTCCAAATCGGGGTTCTGGCAGGAGGGGCCATGGACTGTTCGGTACTGAAGAACGGCTTTTCCCCTCCCTGCCGATTCCAGGTTCGCGGGTTCTGCGTCGCCAGACGCCGGGCTCGCCGATATCGCGTTCGCTCCACTGCTTCACCACACGGGGGACACCTCCTCTACCACGCGAATCGACACCGCCTGCTGCCGTTGCCGAGCACGGAGTGCGATCACCGCGATCGGTCAGGGCGTGTTGTTTTGCCGGCCACGCCGAGCGCGATGCCTTTCCACGGCGCGCGCTCACAGCACTAACCAACGAGGTTTAGCCATGCACAGCCGCACCACGACGTTAGCACTCTGTATCACCGCCGCTCTGTACTGCTCCGGCTCTGCAATGGCTGCCGGACAAGAACAACAGGCGCCTGCGGGCGCATCCTCGGCCACCACCGAGCTGGACACCATTACCGTCACCGGCTATCGCGCATCGCTGGAAAAGAGCCAGGCGGTCAAGCGCTCGGCCAACTCCATCGTCGATGCCATCAGCGCCGAAGACATCGGCAAGTTCCCGGACATCAATGCGGCCGAATCGCTGTCGCACCTGCCGGGTATCAGCGTCGACCGCCAGTTCGGCGAAGGCGAAAAGGTCAGCATCAACGGCACCGACCCAGCGTTGAACCGCGTGCTGCTCAACGGCCAGACCATCGCGTCCGGTGACTGGGGCGGCAATCCGACCGACACCAGCGGCCGTACCTTCAACTACACCCTGCTGTCGCCGGAAATCATCGGCCTGATGGAGGTCTACAAGACCCCGGAAGCGCGCATCGACGAAGGCTCGATCGGCGGCACCGTGATCGTGCATACCCGCAAGCCGCTGGAGCTGCCCAAGAACACCATCCGCGGCTCGATCGGCTACAACTACAACGATCGCTCGGAAGAAGGCAATCCGCGCGGTTCGGCGCTGTGGAGCTGGAAGAACGACGACGAGACCTTCGGCGCGTTGATCTCCGCCACGCACGACAAGCAGGACCTGGCACGCGCCGGTATCGAATACTTCGGCTACACCACCGGTGCCGGCATTCCGCCGACCGCGACCATCACCGGCGACGGCAGCGATGTGGCTACCGCACGTGTGCCCGCCGGCATCAGCAGCGCGTTCTTCCAGCAGACCCGTGAGCGCAGTGGCCTGCAGGGCGCGTTGCAGTGGAAACCCGACGAGCAGAACGAGTTCAACCTGACCGGTCTGTACATCAAGGGCAAGTACAACAACTTCAGCCAGGCGCGTTATGTGTGCCCGGCCTGTAACGACGACCGCCAGAAGATCACCCAGGCAAACGTACAGAACGGCGTGGTGACCTCGGCCACCGTCGGCGACGGTGCCGCCGGTCAGCCGTATGCGCAGCTGGATGCCAACTATCGCGAAAGTACCGTCACCACCAAAAGCCTGAACCTGCGTCACGACTGGTCCGGCGAAAAGTGGGTGTTCACCACCCAGGCCGGTTACACCGAAGCGACCGGCGGCAAGAACCCCGAATACCTGATGAAGTACCTGATGCAGGACGGCGGGTACAACTACGCGTTCGACGGCCGCAACACCTCGGTCAACTACGACAACGGCGGCGCCTCCAACTGGGCATTGCCGGGCAACCCTGCAGGTCTTGCGCCGGGCCAGGAAGGCAATATCCCGGGCACGACCACCGGCATCATGCAGGCCGGCGGTATCGCCTACCAGAAGAGCAAGGACGATGAGAAGTACTTCCAGTGGGACGCTTCGCGCGACCTGGAATGGGGCCCGTTCACCAAACTGCAGTTCGGCTACAAGTACATCAACCACAACAACGGTGTGGACGCGCGCGGTAACCGCATCAACACCACCGACCCGGTATCGCTGACGCAGTTCAATCCGGGCACCACGCCGAGCAGCCTGTACGATGGCCTGGGCGCCAGCGGCGATCTGACCACCTGGCCGACCGCCAACCTGGGTGCCGTGCGCAGCTACCTGCTGTCGCAGCCGCAGGGCGCATACCGCACCGACTTCGGCGCCTCGTTCGACGTCAAGGAAATCACCCAGAACATCTACACGCAGTTGAACTTCGAGTCGGGCCAGTGGCGCGGTAATGTCGGCGTGCGTCTGGTCGAGACCACCGACAAATCGCAGTTCTGGCAGAGCAACGACGGCGGCACCAGCTTCGACCGTGTCGCCGAGACCAATGACTATCGCAAGGCGCTGCCGAGCTTCAACATCGCCTACGACATGACCGACGACACCGTGCTGCGCTTCTCGGCGGCCAAGGTCATCGCACGTCCGCGTTACGCCGATCTGGCCGGTACCTTCACCGTCAACAGCGGCAACGGCAACCTGACTGCCAACGGCGGCAACCCGGATCTGAAGCCGTACGAATCTACCAACTACGATCTGGCGGCCGAGTGGTACTTCGCACCCTCCAGCATGTTGTCCGGTGAAGTGTTCTATCGCGACATCAGCTCCTACATCGTCAACACCACAGTCACCCAGCAGCTGAATCCGGCACCGCCGGCCATCGCTGGCCTGTACCAGGTGACCACGCCGGTGAACGTGTCCGATGCCAAGGTCAAGGGCGTGGCGGTCAACTACCAGCAGACCTTCGGTCTGGGCTTCGGGTTGCAGGCCAACTACACGTTCGCCGAGTCCGACTCCAGCTCCGGTCTGAACCTGCCGTACCTGTCGCGCGACACCTACAACGTGATCCCGTACTGGGAACACGGCGACTGGACCGTGCGTGTGAACTACAGCTACCGCTCCAAGTACTTCACCCAGATCGGCCGCCTGGAATCGCGTGACTTTGCCGATGCCTATAAGCAGCTGGATCTGAACGCCTCGTACCAGATCACCGATTACATGGGCATCACCTTCGGCGCCACCAACCTGCTGGATTCCACCTACCGGGTCTTCAGCAACACGCGCGATACCCCCACGGCGTTCTACAAGAACGGCCGCGGCTATCAGGCCCAGCTCAACTTCAAGTTCTGATGAAGCACCGGCGCGCCACCGACCCTCCACGGTGGCGCGCTTTTTTTTGAGCTGTGCGTTGCATGCAGCGCACAGCTTGGTGTTGTACCAAGGAGTGGTACTGGCCACGCCCCTTCGCGATCGAGGGAGCATGGCCAGGCCCGCTTTTGCCATCCACGCACGGTTGCAACATGGCCGACGCGTTTCGCTTACAGGAGTGCAGTTCCCATGACGACCGATAGCCGCGTGTCCGCGGCTCCATCCCGCCGCCACACCGGAGCTGCACCCAGGAGTCGAGCGCTCGCGCTCGCTCTGCTGCTCGCGTTGCCCGCCGTGCATGCGAGTGCCGCGCAATCGCCCACCGCGCCGACCGCCACCACGCTCAGTCCGGAGGCCATCGACCAGCAGTGGCTCGATGCCACTGCCAAGTACGCGCCCGAACGCGAACGCCTGGTGCGCGAAGTCGAGGCCGGTGCACGCAAGGGCCCGTTCCGCCCCGACTGGGCCGCGCTGAAGGCGTATCAATCACCGGCGTGGTACGACAATGCCAAGTTCGGCATCTTCATCCACTGGGGCGTGTTCTCGGTGCCGGCGTTCGGCAGCGAGTGGTATTCGCGCAACATGTATCTGCAAGACTCCAAGGAATTCGCGCATCACGTGGCCACCTACGGGCCGCAGGCCAGTAGCGGCTACAAGGATCTGATCCCCAAGTTCACCGCGCCCAAGTTCGACCCCAATGGCTGGGCCAAGTTGTTCCGTGAGTCCGGCGCACGCTATGTGGTGCCGGTGGCCGAGCACCATGACGGCTTTGCGCTGTACGACTCCAAGCTGTCCGACTGGACCGCGATGAAAATGGGGCCCAAGCGCGACCTGCTGGGCGAGTTGTCCAAGGCGATTCGCGCGCAGGGGCTGCACTTCGGCTTGTCCTCGCACCGCGCCGAACACAACTGGTTCTTCGATGGCGGGCGCAAGTTCGACTCAGACGTCAACGACCCACGCTATGCCGCGCTGTACGGCCCGGCGCAGGTGCGGTTGCCGGGCAAGGACGACGCCGACGTGGCCAACGACTGGACGCCGGTCTCGCAGGCCTGGCTGGACGACTGGCTGGCGCGTACCACCGAGTTGATCGACACCTATCAACCGGACCTGATCTATTTCGATTGGTGGATTGCCCATCCCACCTTCCGCCGCAGCCTGCCGACGATGCTGGCGTATTACTACAACCAGGGCGCGGCGCGTACCGAGGCCGACCGCGGGGTGGTGGTGAACTACAAGCTGGGCGCCTTCCCGGAAGGTGCCGGCACGCTGGATATCGAGCGCGGCCAGCTCACCGGCATCCATCCCACGCATTGGCAGACCGACACCTCGGTGAGTAACGCCTCGTGGGGCTATATCGAAAACGACACCTACAAGTCGCCCACCTTCATCATCCACATGCTGGCCGATGTGGTGGCCAAGAACGGCAACCTGATGCTCAACATCGGCCCGCGCGCCGACGGCTCAATCCCGGACACCGAGCGCGGCATCCTGCTGGCGATCGGTCGTTGGCTCAAGACCAATGGCGGCGCGATCTACGACAGCACGCCGTGGCGCGTGTATGGCGAAGGCCCCACCGAAGTGGTGGGCGGCACCTTCCAGGACGTCAAGACCAAGCCGTACACGGCCGAAGATTTCCGCTTCACCACCCGCGATGGCGCGTTGTATGCGATCGAGCTCGGCTGGCCGAGCAATGGCGAAGCGGTGATCCGCTCGCTCAACGCCGCCGATGGCGTGCGCGCAGTGACCTTGCTGGCCAACGGCAAGAAGATCCCGTTCGAACAGCGCGCCGATGGCCTGCACCTGCGGCTTCCGGTCAAGCCGGTCGGCGAGAGCGCGTATGTGTTCCGCATCGACCTTTCTTCCCCCACTCCCTGACGGATGTTGTCTTTCATGAGCAAGCGATTGACCTGGATGTTGCTTGCGCTGGCATTTGCCTGCGCCCCGGCCCTGGCCAAGAATCCCACCGCGTTGTTCTATCTGATGAACACGCAGAAATCGACCAACTCGTTCATTGCCAACGTCGACAAGATCGATGTGGTGGTGCCCACCTGGTACGGCGTCGACCAGAACGGCCTGGTCAACGGCACGCCCAATATGTACCTGTACGACATCGCCAAGCAGCACAAGCTGCGGGTGATGCCGATCCTGTCGATGACCACCGGCCGCGACGGCTTCCACAAGCTGATGCACGACGAAGCCGCCAAGAAGCGCATGATCGAATCGCTGCTGATCCACGGCAAGCAGCACAAGTACTACGGCTTCCAGTTCGATTTCGAAAACATCGCCTGGACCGATCGCGATGCCTACACCTTGATGGTGAAGCAGACCGCAGACGCGCTGCACAAGGCCGGTTTCAAGATGTCGGTGGCGGTGGTCCCTAACGCACCGGGCCACGCCGAAGGTGGCCAGTTCTCCAAGTGGATGTGGGAATACTGGCGCGGTGCCTACGACCTCAAGGCGCTGGGCCAGGCTGCCGACCTGGTCAGCATCATGACCTACGACCAGCACACCCGCTGGACCACGCCCGGCCCGGTCGATGGCATGGTGTGGATGAAGAAGCACCTGGATTACGCCATCACCCAGGTGCCGAAGGAAAAGCTGTCGCTGGGCATCGCCACCTATGGCTACCGCTGGTACACCGGCAACCCGGTGAAGGAAGACGGCACCGAAGCGTCGAACATCGCAGCCGCGTATATCGATGCCGACGAATCCTTCCCGCTGGCGATCGAACAGAACGCCACCGTGCAGTGGGATCCGGTCGAACAGGAGTCGTGGTTCTATTTCTATCGCGACGACATGCGTGAGTGGGTGTTCCGCCCGGACGCACGCAGCTTCAAGGCGCGTTACGAGCTGACCAAGCAGTACGGCCTGGAAGGTTTCAGCTGCTGGGTGCTGGGCGCCGAAGACCCCAAGGTGTGGGACGAGCTGCCGACTGCGCAGCGTTGATCATCGACTGCAGGCAGGCGCGCGGCGATGAAGCGTGCGCCAGTCCCTGCGTGATCCGCGGCGGCTTTGCTACTGTGCAGGGCTGCCGCGCTTCGATGTCTTTGGCAGGAGCGAGCAAGGCTGTCGATGCGATATGGTGTCGTTCCACTTGGCTGCGCGCATGCAACAGTGCGGCCACACGCTCTCCGTCATCCCGGGATGTGATTGCATGATGTCCAACCTCAGCCGTACGCCACGCATGCTGTTGTCGAGGGCGCTGTTGATGGACAGGCGAGCAACGTACCTGCCGTCACTTACGACGTTGCGGTTGCTTGCGTTGTCGCTGGCCGTACTGGCGCTGGCCGGATGCGGCAAGCGCGAGGCGGGCACGGCGCCGGCAGTGGCAAGCGCCGGCGCTGCGGTGGCACCGGCGTCCGCCACGGCACCGTTGCCGCTGATTCCCGCACCGGTGGAGGCCACGCGCAGTGCCGGCAGTTTTACCGTCGGCGCCGGCACGGTGATTTCGATCCCCGCGGGCGATGCCGACACGCGGCGCAGCGCCGAGCATCTTGCCGGCCTGCTCAAGCGTACGCGTGGGCTCGCACTGGAAGTGCGTGCAGAAGCAACGCCCTCGCCCGAAAGCATCCGTCTGCAACGCAACGCGCAGGCCACGGTGACACACCCGGAAGGCTATAGCCTGGACGTGGATGCGAACGGTATCCGTATCGACGCGCGCGACGGTGCCGGCCTGTTCCATGGCGCCATCAGCGCCTGGCAGTTGATGACCCCGGATGCACGCAAGGGCGCGGTGGCCGTGCCCGCGGTCGCCATCCGCGACTGGCCACGTTTCGGTTGGCGTGGCCAGCATCTGGACGTGGCCCGTCACTTCCACGATGTCGACACGGTCAAGCATGTGCTCGATGCGATGGCCGTGCACAAGCTCAACGTGCTGCATTGGCATCTGACCGACGACCAGGGCTGGCGCATCGAGATCAAGCGCTACCCCAAGCTCACCGAGGTCGGTGCCTGGCGTACGCCGCCGGGTGCCGGCCGGCACGGCACGCCGGAGCGCTCCGGTGGCTTCTACACGCAGGAGCAGATCAGCGAAATCGTCGCGTATGCCGCACGCCTGCACATCACCGTGCTGCCCGAGCTGGACATGCCCGGCCATGCGCAGGCCGCAGTGGCCGCCTATCCGGAAGAAGTGGGCGTGCCCGGTGTACGCACCCAGGTGAGCGTGGACTGGGGCGTCAACCCGTATCTGTTCAACACCAGCGAACGCAGCCTGACCTTCATCACCAATGTGCTGGATGAAGTGCTGACCTTGTTCCCCTCGACCTACATCCACATCGGCGGCGATGAGGCGGTGAAGGATCAATGGGAAGCCTCGCCCGTGGTGCGCGCGCAGATGCGCAAGCTCGGGGTCAAGGACGCCCACGCAATGCAAGGCTGGTTCAACGAACAGCTGGCCACCTACCTCACCCGGCACGGTCGGCGCATGATCGGTTGGGATGAAATTCTGGAAGGCGGCGTGCCGGCGAGTGCGTCGGTGATGTCGTGGCGCGGCGTCGAAGGTGCGGTGACCGCGGCCAGGCAAGGCCACGATGTGGTGCTGGCACCGGGCGACTGGCTGTATCTGGACAATTTGCAGACTGCGCGCAGCGACGAACCGAACGGTCGCCTGACGGTGCTGCCGTTGTCCAAGGTCTACGCGTTCGACCCGGTGCCGGCCGATCTCACCGCCGACCAGGCCAGGCATGTGCTGGGCGCGCAGAGCGCGTTGTGGTCCGAATACATCCCCTCGCGCTGGCATGTGGATCACGCGTTGTTTCCGCGTCTGTCCGCGGTAGCAGAGATGACCTGGTCGCCGGTGGCAGCGCGCGACTGGAACAACTTTCTGGCGCGCCTGCCGGCACAGCTGCAGCGCTACAAGGCGCTGGGCATCGACTATAGCGACGGTGCCTTCGCCGCGGAGATCGGCCTGGAAAACGGCCCCAACCCGGTGCTGGCCGGCGGCCCGGCCAAGGTGGCGCTGAGCACGCAGACCGGCGCCGGCGTGCTCCACTACACCATCGACGGCAGCGACCCGACGCCTGCATCGCCGCGCTACCAGGCACCCTTTGCGATTCAATTGCCCACCACGGTCAAGGCCACTGCGTTCACTGCCGATGGCATGCCGCTGGCGGCGACGCGCAGCCGCAGCTTCGATCGCACCTCACTGTTGCGCGTGGACACGCAGGGACTGCGCCATTGCGTCGCACAGGGCGCACTCGGCCTGCGCCTGCCGCTGCTGCCGGAGATGACCGGCGCCGACACGCCGGTCTACAACGTCGACCTGTTCCATGCCTGCCGCATGTATCCGCGGGCACGCCTGGATGGCGTCGGCGCCATCCGTATCGAGGCCGCGCGCCTGCCCAACAACTTCGGTCTGGCGCACGAGCAATCCAAGGTGGTGCAGTACCCGGCCAACACCCGCGGCGGCGAGCTGGAAGTGCGCCAGGGCTGCGACGGCGAACTGATCGCCAGCGTGCAACTGCCGCGCAGCGACACCCTGGGCGAGCAATTCACCCTGGAAGCCCCACTGCCTGCGCGCACCGGCGTCCACGATCTCTGCCTGCGCTTCACCGCGCCCATTCGCGGCCCGTTGTATGCCATCGGCGCCGTTCAACTGATTGAAACCACCGCGCAGGCGCCCCCCGCCGCCACGCGCTGATCCATCCAAGGAGATCCACCCATGCCCCTGTCGCACCGCACTGCCCCCGCCTCGTCCATGGTCACGCCCGCCCGGCTCGGGCTTGCCCTGGCCTTCGCGATCTCACAGGCCTGGGCGGCACCGCCCACGGCCGTGACCCTGGACAGCGGCTGGCAGGTGCGCCTGGTGCCGGGGCAGGAACAGGCCAAGACCTACCCCAAGGCCGCCAGCTGGATGCCGGCGCAGGTACCGGGCGTGGTGCAGACCGACCTGATCGCCGCCAAGGTGGTGCCCGACCCGTTCCTGCGCGACAACGAAGGCAAGATCCAGTGGGCGGGCTTAAGCGATTGGCAATACCAGACCCGCTTCAATGTCGATGCGGCGATGCTCAAGCGCGAGCACGTGGAGCTGGTGTTCGATGGACTGGACACGCTGGCCGAGGTCACCCTCAATGGCAAGACGCTGCTCAGTGCCGACAACATGTTCCGGCAGTGGCGCGTGGACGCCAAACCGCTGCTTAAGCGCGGCGACAACGTGCTGGAAATCAAGTTCCTTTCGCCGATCAAGAAGATCCAGCCGTGGCTGGCCAAGCAGCCGTATGCGCTGCCGGGCGCCTACGATTCGGCGTTCGGCGATGAGCCCGATGGCCGCCATAGTTCGACCTATGTGCGCAAGGCGCCGTATAGCTACGGCTGGGACTGGGGCCCGCGCATGGTCAATGCCGGCATCTGGAAGGACGTGCGCGTGGAAGCGTGGGATGCGGTGCGCGTGGACGGGCTGCATATCGCCCAGCAACGCGTCGACGCCGACGCCGCGCAGCTGCAGGCGCAGCTGGAACTGCAGGCCGGCCGCAGCGGGCCGGTGCAGGTGACGCTGGATGTGCTGGGCCCGGATGGGCAAAAAGTCGGCCAGTTCACCCAGGACGCGGTAGTCGACCCGGGCCAGAACCGCATCGACCTGGCCGTGCGCATCGCCAAGCCCAAGCGCTGGTTTCCGGCCGGCTACGGCGCGCAGGACCGCTACACCTTTGTCGCCAACGTGCGCGACGCCGATGGCGATAGCCAGCAAATCAAACGCGTGACCGGCCTGCGCTCGGTGGAGCTGCGCCGCGAGAAGGACCAGTGGGGCAAGAGCATGGAGATCGTGATCAACGGCATCCCGATCTTCGCCAAGGGCGCCAACCTGATTCCGCTGGACGCTTTCCCCTCGCGCGTCACCGCCGAGCGCATGCGCAGCACCCTGCAGGACGCGCGCGATGCCAACATGAACATGCTGCGCATGTGGGGCGGCGGGCACTACCAGGACGATCACTTCTACGAGGTGGCCGACGAGCTGGGCATCATGATCTGGCAGGACTTCATGTTCGGCGGCGCGGTACCGCCATACGACGTGGAGTTCCGCGAGAACACCCGGCAGGAGGCGATCGAACAGGTCAAGCGGCTGCGCGACCACCCCAGCGTGGTGCTGTGGTGTGGCAACAATGAAGTACAGACCGGTTGGGAAAACTGGGGCGACCGGGTCAAGTTCAAGCAATCGCTGGACCCGGAAGAACGCGCCCGGGTGGAACGTGGCATGACGACCTTGTTCGGCACCGTGTTCCGCGAAGTGGTGGCCACCTACGACAGCGATGTGCCGTACTGGGCTACTTCGCCGGGCACCAACTTCGATGGCGCTGCCGACCAGACCAATGATGGCGACATGCATTACTGGAAGGTGTGGGGCGGCCCCGCCCTGCCGGTCACCGAATACCTCAACGTCACCCCGCGTTTCATGTCCGAGTACGGACTGCAGTCGTTCCCGGACATGCGTACCGTGCGCGTGTTCGCCGATGCGGCCGACATGGACCCCGAATCGCCGGTGATGCGCGCGCACCAGAAGTTCGACAAGGGCAATGGCAACAAGCGGCTGATGCTGTACATCCGCCGCGAGTTTGGCGAGCCCAAGGATTTCGAGAGCTTCGTCTACCTGAGCCAGTTGATGCAGGCCGAAGGCATCAACCTGGCCGCCTCGCATCTGCGCGCCTCGCGCCCGCAGTCGATGGGTTCGCTGTACTGGCAGCTCAACGACGTGTGGCCGGGCGCGTCGTGGTCCAGCGTGGATTACTACGGCCGCTGGAAAGCGCTGCAGTACCACGCGCGCCGCTTCTATGCACCGGAAATGATCGCCGCGCTGCGCAACGACAAGGGCCAGACCAAGGTCTCGCTGGTGTCCGACCGCACCACGGCCCTGGATGCGCGCTGGCGCATGCGGGTGATGGGCATGGACGGCAAGGTGCTGAGCAAGCGTGAGCAAAAGGCCACCATCAAGCCGCTGAGCAGCCTGCAGGTAGGCGACTTCAGCGATGCGCAACTGCTGGGCAAGGCCGACCCCAAACGCAGCTATGCAGTGTTCGAGCTGCTGGAGGGCGACACGCTGCTCTCGCGCGAAGTGGTGTTTTTCGCGCCAGCCAAGCAGCTCGCGTTGCCAACGGCAAAGATCGACGGCCAATGGCGCGCCGATGGCGATGGCTATGCGCTGACCCTGACCAGCAACACGCTGGCGCGCGAGGTGTGGCTGTCGTTCGGCGATCTGGACGTGACCGTGGCCGACAACGCGTTCGACCTGCTGCCAGGCGATCCGCTGACGCTGCACGTGTCCAGCAAGCTGCCGATGGCGCAGCTGCAGGCTGCATTGCAGGTACGCGACCTGGCATCGACGCTGGCCGGTGCGCCGCCGGAGGCAGCGGAGGCAGCGGCGGCGAAATGAGGGACGGGATGGCCCTCATCCGCCCTTCGGGCACCTTCTCCCGCCAGGCGGGAGAAGGAAGCGATGTTCTGCCGGGCGGGAGGAGGCGATGTTCTGCCATGCGTGCGCTCGGGTGCGTGCCTTGCTCCTCGCTTGCGTGCTCGCAGATGCGTGCCTTCCTCCTCGCTTGCGTGCCATCGGATACGTGGCTTGCTCCTCGCTCGCGTGCTCGGATGCCTGCCTTCCTCCTCGCTCGCGTGCCCTCGTCTCGCGCTGAATGTCCTTCTTCCGCTGGCGGGAGAAGGTGCCCCGCAGGGGCGGATGAGGGCCCACCGCGCCACCAGCAACAGCCACCCCACCCAACGGCGTGCATGACACTGCCGCGCCGCATCCCCACCCTGCCGCAGCCCCTTGCGGCACTCACAGAACAACGCCCGGCGGATCTCACCGCTGCGCAGGAGTAGATCGATGTCATCCGTGTTTGTCCCGCGTCTTGCCATGGCACTGGGCCTGAGCCTTGGCCTGCCCTGTCTCGCACTCGCCGCGCCCGCCGACCGCAGCAGCACGCCCGAACAGCGCGCCACCGCGCTGGTGGCGCAGATGAGCCGCGACGAAAAGGTCGCCCAGGCCATGAACGATGCACCGGCGATTCCACGCCTGGGCATCCCCGCCTACGAGTGGTGGAGCGAAGGCCTGCACGGCATCGCCCGCAATGGCTATGCCACGGTGTTTCCGCAGGCCATTGGCCTGGCAGCAAGCTGGAACACCACACTGATGCAGCAGGTGGGCACCGTGGTCTCCACCGAGGCGCGCGCCAAATTCAACCAGGCTGGCGCCACGGGCAAGGACCACCCGCGCTACGCCGGGCTGACCATCTGGTCGCCCAACATCAACATCTTCCGTGACCCGCGTTGGGGCCGTGGCATGGAAACCTACGGCGAGGATCCCTTCCTCACCGGGCAACTGGCGGTCGGTTTCATACGCGGTTTGCAGGGCGATGATCTCGACCACCCGCGCACGATCGCCACGCCCAAGCACATCGCCGTGCACAGCGGCCCGGAACCGGGGCGGCATGGGTTCGATGTGGACGTCTCGCCGCGCGATGTGGAGGCGACCTACACGCCGGCCTTCCGCGCGGCGCTCGTCGAGGGCCAGGCCGGCTCGGTGATGTGTGCGTACAACTCGCTGCATGGCACCCCGGCGTGCGCGACCGACTGGCTGCTCAACGGCCGCGTGCGTGGGGATTGGGGCTTCAAGGGCTTTGTGGTGTCCGACTGCGATGCGGTGGACGACATGACCCAGTTCCATTACTTCCGCCCCGACAATGCCGGCTCATCCGCCGCAGCGCTCAAGGCCGGGCACGATCTCAACTGCGGGCATGCCTATCGCGAACTCGGCACCGCCATCGAACGCGGCGAAGTGGACGAGGCGCTGCTGGATCAATCGCTGGTGCGCCTGTTTGCAGCACGCTATCGGCTGGGCGAACTGGAAGCCCCGCGCAAGGATCCGTACGCGCGGCTGGGCGCCAAGGACATCGACAGCCGCGCCAACCGTGCGTTGGCCTTGCAGACAGCTGCCGAATCGATCGTGTTGCTCAAAAACGCCAATGCCACGCTGCCGCTGAACGCCGGCACGCGGCTGGCGGTGGTCGGCCCCAATGCCGATGCACTGGCCGCGCTGGAGGCCAACTACCAAGGCACCTCCGCTGCGCCGGTGACGCCATTGCTCGGCCTGCGCGAGCGCTTCGGCACCCAGCAGGTGCGCTACGCGCAAGGCGCGCCGTTGGCTGCCGGCGTGCCGGGCATGATTCCGGAGACCGCCCTGCGCAGCGACGGCAAACCGGGGCTGCGTGGCGAATATTTCGACAACGTGGACATGACCGGCACGGCACGCGTGGTGCGGCAGGACCGCGTGGTGAGCTTCAACTGGGATCAGGTCGCCCCGGCCAAGGGCGTACCAGCGGATCGTTACGCCGTGCGCTGGAGCGGCGAACTGCTGCCGCCCGGTGCCGGCGATTACACCCTGGCGGTGCGCGTGGCGCGCTGCTTCGACTGCAGCGGCCACGACCCGGTGCGGCTGTACATCGACGACAAGCTGGTGGTTGCCGGCAATGCCGAAGACAAGCACGTGCCGGCCGGCATGCACAACGCCGACGGCCGCAGCGTGGAAACCGTGCTGCATTTCGACGATACCCGGCCGCGCAAGATCCGCCTGGAAATGGAGCACCGTGGCCAGGACCAGGGCGTGCGCCTGGAATGGCTGGCCCCTGCCGCGGCGCAACTGGCCGAAGCCGAGCAGGCCGTGGCACAGGCCGACGCGGTGGTGGCCTTCGTCGGCCTGTCGCCGGATGTGGAAGGCGAAGAGTTGCGCATCGATGTGCCCGGCTTCGACGGCGGCGACCGCAACGACATCGCCCTGCCCGCCCCGCAGCAAGCCCTGCTGGAACGCGCAAAGGCCTCCGGCAAGCCGCTGGTGGTGGTGTTGATGAGCGGCAGCGCCGTGGCGGTGAACTGGGCCAAGACCCACGCCGATGCGATCGTGGCCGCGTGGTACCCGGGCCAGTCCGGCGGCACCGCGATTGCCCGTGCGCTGGCCGGCGACGACAACCCCGGCGGGCGCCTGCCGGTGACGTTCTACCGCTCCACCAAGGATCTGCCGGCGTACGTCAGCTACGACATGAAGGGCCGCACCTATCGCTACTTTAAGGGCGAGCCGCTGTTTCCGTTCGGCTACGGGCTGAGCTACACCAGCTTTGCGTATGCGGCGCCGCGCCTGTCCACCACTACGCTGCAGGCCGGCAGCACGCTGCAGGTGACCACCACCGTGCGCAATACCGGTGCGCGTGCCGGCGATGAAGTGGCGCAGGTGTACCTGCAATACCCGGACCGTCCACAGTCGCCGCTGCGCAGCCTGGTCGGCTTCCAACGCGTGCACCTCAAACCGGGCGAACAACGCGAACTCACCTTCACGCTGGATGCGCGTGCCCTGAGCGATGTGGACCGCACCGGACAACGCGCGGTGGAAGCCGGCAACTACACGCTGTTTGTCGGCGGCGGGCAGCCGGGCACCGGCGTAGCCGGCGATGCGGCGGCGTTCTCGATCTCGGGGCGTTCGCCGTTGCCGAAGTAAGCGCCGCATCGAGCGGACACATGCAGTCGCCGGCCATACCGGCGTAGGTGGACAACAGGTGCGCGGACA
Source organism: Xanthomonas sp. WHRI 6106 (assembly GCF_040202405.1). Taxonomy (NCBI): domain Bacteria; kingdom Pseudomonadati; phylum Pseudomonadota; class Gammaproteobacteria; order Lysobacterales; family Lysobacteraceae; genus Xanthomonas; species Xanthomonas sp. WHRI 6106. Next base: position 203,283 of record NZ_JBEGFC010000002.1, read on the forward strand.
TCGGTGAAGTGTCGACGGCGCACCACGCCTGCTGGAGGCAGCGCCGTGCATGCCTACGCCCCCCTGGCGGCGCCTTGATCGGTACTGACGATGCCCGCTGCAAAGGCGGCCGGAGCGAGTGCCGACGTGCGGGCTGCAGGCCGGAGGCCGTGGTGCCCGGCGGGCGTTCCCGAAGACGGGTCGCAGCCTGCGTGCAGAGGGGCAGGCCGCGGACCAGCCCGCCACTCCGCCATCGAAACGGCCCGCATACGGCAACGAATTGTGCGGGCGCACTATGCACATTCGGCGAACACGTTGTATGGTCATCGGGAATTGGTCATGCATAGGTCTCATCGCTCCAGCTGCCGTGTGGCGGCCGCCAGCGCAGGGATGAGGGTCGTGCGGATCGCCGGTCGAACCCATGGAGTCTTGAGGTCATGCATACCCGCCGCGACATCCTTCAGCTGCTCGGCGCCAGCGCCGGTGCCGGTTTGCTGGCCAGCGCCCTGCCCGCGTTCGCGGCCGCGCCAGTTGCACGTGCGTCCACTGCCGGCGGCGCATTCGTCAGCAAGCGCCCGCCCAAGGCGCAGCGCCGCTTCGTCAGCAAGGCGGTCGAGCAGCAGATCGTGCAGATCAAGGCGCAGATCGCCGACCCGGAACTGGCCTGGCTGTTCGAGAACTGCTACCCCAACACGCTAGACACCACCGTGGAAACCGGCACCCGCAACGGCAAGCCGGACACCTTCGTCATCACCGGCGACATCCATGCGATGTGGCTGCGCGATTCGTCTGCGCAGGTACATCCATACGTGCCACTGGCCAGGCGTGACCCTGCATTGCGCCGCATGTTCCATGGCCTGATCCAGCGCCAGGCCGCGTGCATCAAGCTCGACCCCTACGCCAACGCCTTCCTGCCCGATGGCCAGACCCAGCGCCTGAAGTGGTCGCTCAACGACATCACCGAGATGAAGCCCGGCGTGGGCGAGCGCAAGTGGGAAGTGGATTCGCTGTGCTACCCGATCCGCATCGCGCACGAATACTGGCGCGCCACCGGCGATGCCGCACCGTTCGACGACGACTGGCGCGAAGCGATGCACGTGGTGGTGCGCACCTTCCGCGAGCAGCAGCGCAAGGACAACCGCGGCCCGTATGTGTTCCAGCGCCCCTCCCCGCTGGCCACCGAAACCCTGGTGCTGGAAGGCTACGGCCAGCCGACCAAACCCAACGGCATGATCCACTCGATGTTCCGCCCGTCCGACGACGCCTGCGTGTTTCCGCTGTTCGTGCCGGCCAACCTGTTTGCGGTGACCTCGCTGCGGCAATTGGCCGCGATGAGCACGGCATTGCATCGCGACACGGCTTTCGCCGCCGAGTGCACCGCACTGGCCGATGAAGTGGAAACCGCCACCCGCCAGTTCGGCCAGCAACGCGATGCCGACGGGCAGGCGTACTGGGCGTTCGAAGTGGACGGCTTCGGCAACCAGCTCTTCATCGACGACGCCAACGCGCCCGGCCTGCTCAGCCTGGCCTACCTGGGCTGCTGCGATCGCGCCGACCCGGTGTTCCTGCGCACGCGCCAGCTGGCCTGGAGCGAACGCAACCCGTATTTCTCACGCGGCACCGCCGCAGAAGGCGTCGGCAGCCCGCACAGCGGCATGGGCACCATCTGGCCGATGTCCATCGTGCAGTACGCGCTGGTCAGCGACGACGACGCACAACTGCGCCAATGCCTGCAGTGGCTGAAAACCACGCACGCCGGCACCGGCTTCATGCATGAGGCGTTCGACAAGGACACCCCGAGCACCTTCACCCGCGACTGGTTCGCCTGGGCCAACACCTTGTTCGGCGAACTGATCATCGACCTGCATCAACGCAAACCCCAGCTGCTGCGTAGCGCCTGATGTTGCGAAGGGCCTGACCGCCCTTCGCATGCGTCACCGCGCAGCGCTTGATCTTCCCTTCTCCCGCCGGGAGAAGGTGCCCGAAGGGCGGATGAGGGTGCCCCGGCATCGGCCCGCAAACTCCGAGACCACACACATGGCAACACGACGCGGTTTTCTCCAAGGCGCCATCGCCGCCGCCCTGTTCGGCAGCGTCGGCCTGCCCGGCATGGCCCGCGCGCGCGCCGGCAACTACGCGCTGCCGGCCGACGCACGCACCCGCGCCGATCTCACCCGCCATGTCGATGTCTTCATCGGTACCGGTGGCCACGGCCACACCTTCCCCGGCGCCACGCTGCCATTCGGCATGGTGCAGCTGAGCCCGGACACTTACAACGCGGTGTGGGATTCGTGTTCGGGCTATCACGAGTCCGACGGCTCGATCATGGGTTTCTCGCACACGCATCTGTCCGGCACCGGCATCGGCGACATGCTGGACTTCCTGCTGGTACCCGCCACCGGCGAGGTCAGGCTGGTGCCAGGTCCGCTCGACAATCCGGACGCCGGCTACCGCTCGCGCTACGACCATGCCGATGAAGCCGCATCGCCCGGTTACTACCGCGTGCGCCTCAAGGACAGCGGCGTGCATGCCGAACTCACCGCCACCGCGCGCGCAGGCCTGCACCGTTACCACTTCCCCAAGGGCAAGCCGGCCCACGTGCTGCTGGACCTGTGCCACGGCATGCAGGACAAACCGGGCATTCCCACCCGCGTCAGCGATGCGCAGCTGCGCGTGGTCGACGCACAGACCCTCACCGGTGGGCGTCGCGTGTATCAATGGGCCAAAGGCCGTTATATCTACTTCGCGCTGCGCGTCTCGCGGCCGTTCAAACACGTGCAGCTGTACAACGAAGACCAACCGCTGGCTGCCGATGCGCGCAGCAGCGATGGCACGCATCTCAAGGCTGCGCTGCACTTCCCCGATGGATCCGACGCCCCGCTGCTGATCAAGGTCGGCATTTCCGCGGTCAGCGCCGACAACGCATTGGCCAACCTCGACGCCGAACTGCCCGACTTCGACTTCTCTCGCGTGCATGCGCAAGCCGTCGCCGCCTGGGAAAAAGAACTGGCCCGCGTGCGCATCGACAGCGACGACGACGCGCAACGGCGCATCTTCTACACCGGCCTGTATCACAGCCTACTGGCGCCCACGCTGTTTTCCGATGTGGACAACCGCTACCGCGGCATGGACCTGCAGATCCACACCGCGCCTGCCGGCTACCACAACTACAGCACCTACTCATTGTGGGACACCTACCGCGCCGCGCATCCGCTGCTCACGCTGGTACAGCCAGAGCGCGTGCCCGACCTGGTGCAATGCCTGGTGCGCGGCGCCAACGAATGCCCGGACGGCGTGGGCATCTGGCCGCTGCAAGGCGTGGAAACCGGCTGCATGATCGGCTACCACTCGGCCGTGGTCCTGGCCGAAGCGCATGCCAAGGGCTTCACCGGCATCGACTACAAGGCCGCGTGGCCGGCGTACCGCAAGCGTGCGATGGACGACACCACGCACGGCATGGGCGAATACCGAAAACTCGGTTATATCCCCGCCGATCAGGTGGACGAAGCGGTCAGCCGCACGCTCGAATACGCCTACGACGACTGGGCCTGCGCACATCTGGCGCAAGCCGCAGGCGCCGGCGACGATGCACGCGCATTGCGCGAACGCTCGCGCAATTACCGCAACGTCTTCAATCGCGACAGCGGCTTCGTGCAGGCGCGGCTTGCCGACGGCAGTTGGGCCACGCCGTTCGACCCGCGTGGCATGGGGCATATCGCCAAGTGGCGCGATTTCACCGAGTCCAATGCCTGGCAGGCCACCTTCCTCAACCAGCACGACCTGTACGGCTACATGGACTTGTACGGCGGCCGCGATGGCTTCGTCGCCAAGCTGGACGAGCTGTTTTCCACCAGTTCCGAGCTGCCCGCCGACGCACCGCCGGACATCGACGGCCTGGTCGGCCAGTACGCGCACGGCAACGAGCCCAGTCACCACGTGGCGTATCTGTTCGCCTATGCCGGGCAACCGTACAAGACCCAGGCGATGGTGCGCCGCTTGCTGCGCGAGCAGTACCACGACGCGCGCAACGGCCTGTCTGGCAATGAAGACTGCGGGCAGATGAGCGCGTGGTTCGTGCTCAGCGCGCTCGGGCTGTACGCGGTGGATCCGGTCAGCGGCAACTACATCGTGGGCAGCCCGCTGTTCAAGCGCGCCACGCTGGATGTGGGCAACGGCCGCACCCTGCGCATCGTGGCCAAGGACAACAGCGCGCAGAATGTGTACGTGCAATCGCTGACCTGGAACGGCAAGCCGCTCACCCGCGCCTGGCTGCGCCACACCGAGCTGGCTGCCGGTGGCACGCTGGAATTTGCGATGGGACCCAAGCCCAACCCGGCCTTCGGCGCTGACAAGAAGGATCTGCCACCGTCGTTTGCGTAACGCGATTGCACAACTGCCGCGTGCTCCCGCAAGCGGGCATTGCGCGTCCTTCTCCCGCAAGCGGGCATTGCTCTCCCTTCCCCCGCAAGCGGGGCATTGCCTTTCCTTCTCCCGCAAGCGGGCATTGCTCTCCCTTCTCCCGCAAGCGGGCGTTGCCTTTCCTTCTCCCGCAAGCGGGAGAAGGTGCCCGCAGGGCGGATGAGGGCAGAACGCAAACACCAGCGCCTCCATCCACCCGCACCATCGGCCCCACCTACATCGAGACCTCCATGCTGCGTACCACTCTTGCTCCCCTGGTCCTGGCCCTGGCGCTCGCGCTGCCCGCCGCTGCTGCAACGCCCGAATCCTGGCCCGCCTTCGGCACGCAAGGCACGCAGTTCGTGCGCGACAGCAAACCGTATCAGATCCTCTCCGGCGCCATCCATTTCCAGCGCATCCCGCGTGCCTACTGGAAAGACCGCCTGCAGAAAGCGCGCGCCCTGGGCTTGAACACCGTCGAGACCTACGTGTTCTGGAACCTGGTGGAGCCGCAACGAGGCCAGTTCGATTTCGACGCCAACAACGATGTCGCCGCGTTCGTGCGCGAGGCCGCCGCGCAAGGCCTCAACGTCATCCTGCGCCCGGGCCCCTACGCCTGCGCCGAGTGGGAAGCCGGCGGCTACCCGGCCTGGTTGTTCGGCAAGGACAATATCCGCGTGCGCAGCCGCGACCCGCGCTTCCTCGCCGCCAGCCAGGCCTATCTGGACGCGGTAGCCAAGCAGGTGCAACCGCTGCTCAACCACAACGGCGGCCCGATCATCGCCGTGCAGGTCGAGAACGAATACGGCTCCTACGATGACGACCACGCCTACATGGCCGACAACCGCGCCATGTACGTCAAGGCAGGCTTCGACAAGGCATTGCTGTTCACCTCCGACGGCGCCGACATGCTCGCCAACGGCACCTTGCCCGACACCTTGGCCGTGGTGAATTTTGCGCCAGGCGAAGCCAAGAGCGCGTTCGACAAGCTGATCAAGTTCCGCCCCGAGCAACCGCGCATGGTGGGCGAATACTGGGCCGGCTGGTTCGACCATTGGGGCAAGCCGCATGCGGCAACCGATGCCAGGCAACAGACCGAAGAACTGGAATGGATCCTGCGCCAGGGCCATTCGGCCAACCTCTACATGTTCATCGGCGGCACCAGCTTCGGCTTCATGAATGGCGCCAATTTCCAGGGCAATCCCAGCGACCACTACGCGCCGCAGACCACCAGCTACGACTACGACGCCATCCTCGACGAGGCCGGTCACCCCACGCCCAAGTTCGCGCTGATGCGCGACGCCATCACCCGCGTCACCGGCGTACAACCGCCCGCATTGCCCGCGCCGATCGCCACGGCCGCCCTGCCGGAAACCTCGCTGCGCGAATCCGCCTCGCTGTGGGACAACTTGCCCGCCCCGATCGCCATCGACACCCCGCAGCCGATGGAGCACTTCGGCCAGGATTACGGCTACATCCTCTACCGCACCACGATCACTGGCCCGCGCAAGGGCCCGCTGTATCTGGGCGACGTGCGCGACGTGGCGCGCGTGTATGTGGATCAACAACCGGTCGGCAGCGTCGAACGCCGGCTGCAGCAGGTGTCCACCGACGTGGATATTCCAGCCGGCCAACACACCCTCGATGTCCTGGTCGAAAACAGCGGCCGTATCAATTACGGCCCGCGCATGGCCGACGGCCGCGCCGGCCTGGTCGACCCGGTGCTGCTAAACAACCAGCCCCTCACCGGCTGGCAGGCCTTCCCGCTGCCGATGCACGCCCCCGACAGCATCCGCGGCTGGACCCGCAAGCCGGTGCAAGGCCCGGCCTTCCATCGCGGCACGCTGCGCATCGGCACGCCCACCGACACCTATCTGGACATGCGCGCCTTCGGCAAGGGCTTCGCCTGGGCCAACGGCGTCAACCTCGGCCGCCACTGGGCCATCGGCCCGCAGACCACGCTGTATTTCCCCGCGCCGTTCCAGCGCAAGGGCGACAACACCGTGGTGGTGTTCGACCTGGACAGCACGGTCAAGCCGGTCGTGCGCGGCTTGAAGCAGCAGGTGTGGCTCAAGCCGAAGGACTAAGCCCGCCAAAATCGCGCACTAGAGGTCTGCGGGCCGCGGTGGCTGGCTAGTGGTGAAACCCGGCGCACGCGCAGCAGCCGGCGTACCCAGACGCCCGCGCCACCCCACCGCCATGCAACTGCCGCAACGGCAGCGCCCGACGCGGCCTTCAGACCGCGCCGCACCCGCCGTTAACAGAACGTCCGGTGCCGCTGCGCCGCCCGTACCACCAGGTATCGGACGGCGCAGATTCCAGGCAAGATCACCGGTTGACACCGTTACGGGGGCGCTCTGGTTGCTACGTGGACGGCTTGATTGCAGGTTCCAGGAGCGTTGCATGTCCTCGTCCACCGTTACGCAAGAATCCGTTCCCGCAGGTCCGGAGCACACCCAGCACGCGTTCGCAGAGCAGGTCCACAGCAAGCCGATGGGCAGCACCGAAGCGGCGCACATGATGACCTTCCTGTGCCAGACCCAGTCGGCCAAGAAGCCGCAGACACTGTTGCCGCCGCAAGTGCGCGACGACAGCAACGCCTGAGCAGTCGTCTCGATCACGGACGCCGCAGGCCAGGCCTGTGGCGAGCTGTGCGTGGGCGGCACACTCCCACGCACGAATGCAGTGCTTGAACACGGCGCGTGCAGACGCGCGTTGACGACGGCACAGCGTGCTGACTGCCAGCATGGCCAGCCACGGTGACGGCCGCGCAACTCACCTCACCGCAATCGAGAGCGACCGGCCACGACTGCCCGGCGCATCGCCCTGCCTGCGCGCTTCATGCAATGGAGTTTTCATTCCGACGCTGACGGCGATGCAACGCCACTGCCACGTGCGGCCAGCCAGCGCAGCGGAGTGAGCGGGTGTCATGCGATCGTGGCTTGCGCCGTGGGCGGCGACCACCGGCTCCGGGGATGCTCGATACACGCGGTCTTTGGTGGATGATAAGAGGTTCCACATCCACACAGGACTCGACCACGATGCGTCTGCCATGCCTGCTGATCAGCGCAGTTGCCAGCCTTGCCGCATGCACTGCGCACGCACAGGCGCCGTTGTCGCCAATCGTGCTCAGCGAGTTCATCGCCGACCCTGCACCCACACCGCAGGCGCATGCCTCCACGTTGTTGGAAACCCGCGACGGCCACCTGTTGGCCGCCTGGTTCGGCGGCGCGCATGAAGGCGCAGCGGACGTCGGCATCTGGCTCAGCCAGCGCGACGCGCAGCACTGGCAGTCACCCCGCCGCATCGCCGACGGCGCGCGTGCCGGCACCGGTGGCGCGACTGTGCCGGCCTGGAACCCGGTGCTGTTCCAGTCGGCCAGCGGGCCGGTGCAGCTGTATTACAAACTCGGCCCCAACCCGCGCGAGTGGTGGGGCCTGCGCATGACCTCCAGCGACGACGGTGCGCACTGGTCGTCTCCGCAACGCCTGCCCGACGGCATCCTCGGGCCGATCAAGAACAAGCCGGTGCAACTGCCCGGCGGGCGCATCCTGGCACCCAGCAGCAGCGAAGACCGCGGCTGGCGCGCACATCTGGAATGGAGCGACGACGATGGCGCGCACTGGCAACGCGGCATGCCGCTCAACGACCCGGCGCTGATCGGCGCGATCCAGCCCAGCCTGTTGCTGCACGCGAATGGCCGCGTGCAGGCGCTAGGCCGCAGCCAGCAGAACAAGCTCTTCAGCACGTTCTCCGACGATGGCGGCATGCACTGGCAGCCAATGCAGTTGCTCAATGTGCAAAACCCCAATTCCGGCACCGATGCGGTGTTGCTGCGCGATGGCCGCTCCCTGCTGGTCTACAACCCGGCAGTTGCCGGCAAGGACTGGTGGGAGGGACGCGGCACCCTGGCCGTGGCCGTCTCTGACGACGGCCTGCAATGGCGGCGCGTGCTGACGCTGGAAGACAGCGCCAAGGACGAATTCTCGTATCCCGCAGTGATCCAGACCCGTGATGGCCTGGTGCACATCAGCTACACCTGGAAACGCCAGCGCATCAGGCATGTGGTGATCGATCCGGCGCGGCTGGCAGGCAACTAAGGCACGAGCAAGTCATGCGGGGCGGCGGCCCAGGCATTTAGGTGCAGGAGCGCTCTCTTGGTCGGGGTGCCATTCGCTCTGGGGGCCGCGTCGCGATGCGTGCAGGTTGCGTGCATGGCGGACGCTCACGCACGCGGAAGGAGCATGTGTTGATTGCGCGGTTCTCAGCATCTGTTCCAACGCTTCGTGCCTTGGATGACGGTGATGAGCACTGCGCACGGACTCAAGTTCCCTCCTTCCCGGCGGCAGATAAGCACGCGCCAGCAGTCACGTTCGGTGCTTCCGCAACAGGCGCTCAACGATGCAGCAGCTCCACGAAGCGGCGCACGCGGGCGACATCGGTGCGCTGGTAATCGCCGCCTAGGTCGCTGATGTGGGCATGCGGCGCGTGCACCTGGGCAGCTACCGGGCCGCGCAAGGACGCATGGAACTCATGCGCACCGGTGCCTGCACGCAAGGCGGCGATATTGTGTTCGGACACGCCCGCCCCCGGCATCACCACGATGCGGCCGGCCGCCCGCTCCGTCATCGCGGCGATGGTCTCGATGCCGTCGATCGCACTGGCGCGCGCCCCCGATGTCAGCACCCGCTCACACCCCAACGCGATTGCCGCGTCCAGCGCACGCAATGGGTCCGCACTGACATCGATCGCGCGATGAAAGGTCACGCCCAGCGTGGCCGCTGCCGCGATCAACACGCGCATCGTGGCCAGATCGACCTGGCCATCACGATCCAGCGCCCCCAGCACCACGCCATCGCAGCCGATGCGCACGCACTGCTCCACATCGCGGCGCATCACCTCCACCTCGTCGGCGTTGAACACAAAATCGCCCACGCGTGGGCGGATCAGCACATACAACGGAATCTGCAGGCGCTCGCGCACCACCGCCAAGGTGCCGAACGAGGGCGTCAGCCCACCGCCGTCCAGGCCGCCGCAGAGTTCCACGCGCATCGCGCCGCCTTGTTGCGCTGCCACTGCCGAACCGATGGAATCGGCCGCCACCTCCAGGCCGGCCGCGCTCATGCCGCGGGCTCCTGGGTGTAGTGGCTTTCACCGGGCACCAGCAGATCCTGCCGCTGTGCATCGCACACCGCGTAGCTGAAGCCTTTCTGGATCGCGAATGCTCCCACCTCGCCACGCTTGTTCATCGCCAGAAAGCCGACCTGCAACGTGCGCGTCAGCTCCGGCTTGCGGCGGACCAACCGCATCACCACCTCGCGGCACGCGTCGGCCGGCGACCTGCCTTGCCGCATCATTTCCACCACCGCAAAACTGCCGACATTGCGGATCACTTCTTCGCCCACGCCGGTGGAGGTCGCGCCACCCACCTCGTTGTCCACGTACAACCCTGCGCCGATGATCGGACTGTCGCCGACCCGGCCGTGCATCTTCCACGCCATGCCGCTGGTGGTGCAGGCACCAGACAGGTTGCCGTGCGTATCCAGCGCCAGCATGCCGATGGTGTCGTGGTTGTCCTTGCCGCCGGGCAACTTGGCATCGCGCCAGGCGCGGTTTTCAACATTGGCTTCCGGCGAATACTTGGAGGTCTTCAACCATTCCTTCCAGGCGGCTTCCGAGCTTGGGGTGAGCAGCCTGGTTTTCGGAAAGCCCTGCTCCAGCGCGAACTGACGCGCACCATCGCCCACCAGCATCACGTGCGGCGTTTTTTCCATCACCGCGCGAGCCACCGAAATGGCGTGCACCACATCTTCCAGCGATGCCACCGCGCCGCAATTGCCCAGGTGATCCATGATGCAGGCGTCCAGCGTCACCCGCCCGTCGCGGTCCGGATAGCCGCCCAGGCCGACGGTGGGATTGGTCGGGTCCGCTTCTGGCACCCGCACACCGGCTTCCACCGCATCCAGCGCAATGCCGCCGCTGCCGAGAATCTTCCAGGCCTCCTGATTGGCGGCAACGCCAAAGTCCCAGGTGGAAATCACCCGCGCCGCGCCACGCGGCAGCGCTGACGGCCGCACACCCGGCGTGGCGCCCACTGCGGCCTGCGCGCGTGCGCCCCAGCCGGCAAGCCCGGAAGCGATCGCGCCCAGCGTGGCGCTCTTGAGGAAGTGACGACGTTGGATCATCCGGGCAACTCCATGATGGAAACGAGCGGCCGCGCAGTGCGGCACCAGCCTTCCATCATGCGGCAGCGTGGCGTGCGGATAAACCGTATTGCGGCGCTGTCGTGTGCGGATCCGCGCACAACTGTCGCGTAGATGGGCCGAGCCTGTCTGGGGCGTCGCGTGTCCGATGCGTGGATCGAATTGGCGGCCGGCAAGGGAAGGCGCCATGCGCAGCGATGCCGAATCGCGCCTGGTCTAGCAGATGAGGCAGCCGACGCTGTCCTCTTCGCCGCACCCTCATCCGGTGCTGCGCGTCACCTTCTCCCGGTGGGAGAAGGAAGTGAGGCCGGTCACCACACGGTTACAGGCAACGGTCCAGCTGCACTGCCGCAGCGCACGCAGGGCCGGCGAAAAAATCGTTCGTCCGGTTAACCCCATTCGCCGCGCTGGCCCGTTTCACTGACAGAGGCGCAGTGCACGGCGACCTCGGGCTGCCCGGTAGTTCGCTCATTCCACTTCGTCACGCAAAGGATTTCCCATGCCACGTCATAGCCTGATCGCGCTCGCCTTGTTGCTGAGCGCCTGCTCGCACGAACCCACTGCAGCGGTCGACGAGCCGTCACGCGCCGAATCCATGCCACAGCCCGCGCAACCGCAGCACCCCGACCAGACCAACGCGCTCCCGGAGGTCAGGCCGCAAGCGCAGCTCGCAGCACCCGCCCCTGCACATGTCCTGGAAGCGCCATCGGCCCCTAGCCCCCCGCCGCCCCCCGTCCTTGCGATGCCAGCGATGCCTGCGCCGGTCAGCACCAGCAGCCTGTCACGTCAGGCACCCGCCGCCACGTTGATGGCGCATCGCCCGGTGCTGGATAACCGCATGCCGATGCCACCGGTGATCCCGGCACCTGCCGAAGACCGCGAGCGCTACCAGCACATCGACGACAACGCCATCGTCCAGGCTGCCCAACAGCCCATCTCCACCTTCAGCATCGATGTGGATACCGGCAGCTACAGCAATGTGCGCCGCTTCCTCAGCGCTGGCAGCCTGCCGCCGGTGGATGCGGTGCGCGTGGAAGAATTGATCAACTACTTCCGCTACGACGACCCGGCGCCCACCAATGGCCAACCGTTCGCCGTGCGCACCGAACTGGCGACCACACCGTGGAATAAAGACAGCCTGTTGCTGCGCGTCGGCATCGCCGGCCGTGACATCGCCACCGCGAATCTGCCGCCGGCCAACCTGGTCTTTCTGGTCGACGTCTCCGGCTCGATGGACGCGCCGGACAAGCTGCCGCTGCTGCAGGCCTCGCTCAAACTGCTGGTGCGGCAGCTGCGCGCCAAAGATCGCATCACCCTGGTGACCTACGCCGGCAACACCGCGGTGGTGCTGCCGCGCACGCCGGGCGACCAGCAAGCCCGGATCGTCGAAGCCATCGACGCCCTGCAATCGGGCGGCGGCACCGCCGGCGCCAGCGGCATCGAACTTGCCTACAAAGCTGCGCAACAAAGTTTTCTGCGTGGCGGCATCAACCGCATCCTGCTCGCCACCGATGGCGACTTCAACGTGGGCGTCACCGATTTCGATCAGCTCAAGGGCATGGTCGCAGAAAAGCGCCGCTCCGGCGTCGCCCTGTCCACGCTCGGCTTCGGTACCGGCAACTACAACGACACGCTGATGGAGCAGCTGGCCGATGCCGGCGACGGCGCCTATGCCTACATCGACACACCACTGGAAGCGCGCAAGGTGCTCACTCACGAGCTGGGCGCCACCCTGGCCACCATCGCCCGCGACGTCAAGATCCAGGTGGAGTTCAATCCGGACACCGTCAAGGAATACCGCCTGATCGGCTATGAAAACCGTGCGCTGCGCGATGAGGATTTCAACAACGACCAGGTCGATGCAGGCGACATCGGCGCCGGCCATACCGTTACCGCCTTGTACGAAATCACCCCCGCCAACGGCAACGCATCGGTGGACCCGTTGCGCTATGCAAGCGCCGCGGCACGTCCGCAGGCGGGCGCCCTCAACAGCGAGCTGGCGCACGTCAAACTGCGCTACAAACTGCCCGATGCGCAGCGCAGCCGGCTGCTGGACACGGTGGTCCGCCGCGACCAACGCCGGGCACTGGGCGCCACCAGCGATGCCTTCCGGTTTTCTGCAGCGGTGGCCGGGTTCGGGCAGCGTCTGCGTGGTGGCAAGCAACTGCGTGGCTGGGATTACCCGCAGGTACGCGCACTGGCCGCCAGCAGCCTGGGCGAGGACCGCTTCGGCTATCGCGCCGACTTCCTGCAGATGGTGCAGCAGGCCGACGCGCTGAGCACCCGGCCAGTCGCCACCACCGACTGATGCGCGCGGCGCTTGCCTATACTGCGCGCATGCACCCGGCCGATCTTGCGCATCTTCCCGACGAGGAGCTCATGCTCCTCGTCGCCAATGGCTTTGTCGAACAACCGGCAACCGAGTTGTTCACGCGCCACAACCGCGCCTTGTTCAACTTTCTGGCCTGGTTGTGCGAAGGCAATCTGAGCGAGGCCGAAGACCTTGCGCAGAAAACCTGGGTCAAGCTGATGACCCGTTGCAGCGATTACCGCCCCGGCGCATCCGCATTCACCAGCTTCCTGTTCCAGATCGCGCGCAATGCCTGGATCGATACGCGCCGTCGCGCCGACACCACCACCTCGGTGCCGCTGGAGGACAGCCACCTTCAGCTGCCCGACGAGGACCTGTCCACCGAACAGATGGCGATGCTCGGCCAGCAGCAACAGCGCGTGCGCACCGCGGTGATGGCGCTGCCCGACGCGCAACGCGAGGTGATCGTGTTGCGCTTCTTCGCCGGCCTGTCCGTCGAAGACATCGCGCAGGTGGTCGGCGAAGGCTTCGAAACCGTCAAGAGCCGGCTGCGCTATGCGTTTGCCAAGCTGCGCCTGAGCCTGGACGCCGCGCAATGAAGCCGGTCGTCGAACGTTTCATCGCGGGCGAAGACGGCATGGCCACGCTGCTGCGTGCCCTGCCCGCCCATACACCGCCGGCCAGCATGCAGGCATGGTTTGCGCAGGCCGCCAGGCAGGCCGACCGTGCACGCAGCGCCGCTGGATCTGGATCTGGATCAGCGCAAGATCGCGGCGCCCTGCAGTTCGAACCGCCCGCATCGATGAACGCCGTCTTTGCTGCTGCAGCCGCGCAGGCCGAGCAGGCGCAGGCTGCACAGCGTGCAGCCATTCAAGCACGCATGAGCGACGGCGAAGACGCAGCGCAGGCACTGGGCGCCCCGTTGCACGACACCACGCGTGCGTGGCTGCAGCAGCACACGCCGTCGCCACCTACGGTCGCGATGCCTGTCACGCCGGTGTTGCAGGGCAGCGGTGGTGACCAGACACCGGCCGGCGATGGCACTGCGCCAGCCGGTGTACAGCAGGCGGCGAATCGCGCGTCGTCCGAGAGCTCGCCACGCACGGCTTCGCTGGCTCCGCCACAGGCCGCGGCAACGTCATCGTTCACCTCGCCAGCGGCGGCGCCCGGTGGCGCCGCGCCGCCCAAAACTGCGCTGCACGGCCATGCCCCGGGTCGCGCGCGCCGCCAGCGGTGGATGCCGGCAGTGGCACTGGCCGCCTCGGTCACGCTGGTAGTCGGTGTCGGCCTGCGCTGGCAGGCAACTGCGCCGCAGCAGGCCCCGGCCGACGCGTACGAGCCAGCGCCGGCTTCAGCGCAAGTCGAAGCCGAAACCGACACCGGAGCAACGGCGACGGCGGCCGGCGGCAATCAGCCTGCGACGGGCCAGCGCCTGCCCGCGCCACCAGACCAGGGGGATGCTGTTGAGCGCATGCCCCAACCTGCGCCCTCCCCGATGCCTGCACCGCCGCCGATGCCTGCACCCGCTTCGCGCGCGGCGCCCATCGGCATCGCGCACCCATCGCCTGCCGCGCCTGCTGCCGCGCCCGCGCCGATTGCACCGCCACTTGCAGCTGCATTGGCGCCGCCAGCGCTGCCCGCACCGCCAGCACCGATCGCCAGCACCACGGTCGAGCAGAGGCAGTCTTCAAATACCGACGGTGTTGCGCCTGCGTCGATGACCGATGGCACGCTGGCGTCGCCGCTTACTGCGTTGCCCCAGGCAGCCCCGATGCCGATTCGCACGCGGAGCAATGCGGCAGCGGCCATCGATGTGCAACGCTCCCAGGCAATGGACGCCAATACGCTGGTGTCCTCCGCGCAGCACGGCGCGACCACACCGCAGGCACTGCAGCACGCGCGACCCTTGTCGCTGCCGGCGCCGCACGAGCGCTCTCCGGTGCCGAAGGCTGCGGCGCAACCGGGCGCTCCGAACGATGCCAAAGCATCCGCTGCTGCCGAGCCGGCTGCGCCAGCGGGCATCTCCACGACAGCCGCTACTGAGAGCAGTGTTTCCACGCCGGGCACATCGACACAGCTGGTGGCACTATCGGCGCCGCCGGATGCGTGGGTCGACCGGTATCTGCAGACCCACCCTCGTGCACCCGCGCGGCTGCGGATCTGGACGGGCGAACCGGAGGCCGCTGCCTTCAGGCAGTGGCTCGATCGACTGCGCGCGGCGGCTCGACAACACGACTGGTCCACGCCGGTGGACGTCATCCGTGAACCACGCCTGCCGCCAGACCGGGTCCGCATCGAAGTGATCAGCACGGCGCAACCATAAGCGCGCCTGGTCCGACCGGGCGCAGGGACGGGCGCATGCGCGCTGCGCGAATGTGACGCCAGGTAAAGGCGATGCGTCTACAGTCAGTGGAGCGCTGCTGCATCCAGTTCTTGCGACGCATTGACCCAGTCTTGGCAGTAATGTCGCCGCAGCGTCGCTGCAACCATGCCATCTATCTTCGGCCACACCGAGATACGGCAGGATGCGGCGCCCCGAATCACGATGCAGCGCACCGTTTGGGCTGCCGTCGACGCACCTTCGCCGGACCTGCGCACGCTTGCGCGGGCGGACTGCGCCACCTCGTCATCAAATCCAAGCAGTTGCACAAGCGCACGCGCCACACGCGAAACGCAAATCAGTACTTCCGATACGACTCATGTGGAGCCGCGCCATCGGCGCGATCTGCCGGTCGCACGATGCGCATCGCGCATCAGCCCTCGCCACCCTCCGCATCCTCGCGCAACAGGCTGGTCAGCACATGGTCGCGCCAGACGCCGTTCAACTGCAGGTAGCGACGCGCGCGGCCTTCGATCCGGAAGCCCAGCCGCGCCAGTACCTGGGCGCTACGCACATTGTCCGGCACGTATTGCGCCATGACCCGGTGCAGCCCCAGCGGGCCGAACACGAAAGCGATGCCCTGCGTGGCCGCCCACTGCATCACACCGCGACCCTGCCAGCCGGCATCCAGCCCGTAACCGAGATGGCAGGCCTGAAATGCGCCCCGCTGGATCTGGGTGAACCCCACCGTGCCGATCACCTCCTGCCCGGCCTGCAGGACAAGTTGCAGCTCGCGCTCGCCGGGCACCGACATGCGGTACGCACTGCATATCCGGCGCCACCCCTCGGCGGTGTAGAACGCGGGCGGCCGCAACGGCATCGCCTCGACCAGGTGCGCCCGGTTGCGTGCGTGATACCCGGCCACGGCGAGCGGATCCACACCGGACAGGTCGGAGAGCACCACGCCATCGTCGCGGCACACCGGGCGAAAAGCGGGCAGGCTCATGGCCGCCCCCTGCAGTGTTGACTGTCTGCTCCACGACGCCCGGCATCTATCGACCAGCACGCTGCGGATGCGGTCACGATACGGCCATGGCGCCGCCCGCCCAGGCAGACGCCGGCGCGTTGGATATCTGCCCTACGAAGCCGGCCATCCACCAACCAGCGCGCCGTAGATGCGGTCACGATACGGCCATGGCGCCGGCTACCCAGGCACACGCCTGCGCGCCGGCATGCACCCGCCGTATCGATCCGGATTTCAAACGGCGTGGCCGGCAACGCCTGGTCAGCACCGGCCAGCGTGGCACGAGGGCGATGCGTCAGGCGCGCTGTGCAGAAGAGACGTGGCCGCTGCGGGCAGCGTTTGCGCAGGCTTGGCAGCTGCGGTGCGGAGCTGTTGCCTGCCACCCTGAAGCGGCCGACACAACCCAGCCAGCCGTAGCCAGCCACGTGCGCACGCCGCACAGGGCCGCCGTGTACGCGTGGTCCATGCCCACTCCACGCGCCGGCCGCGCCCGCATGGCGGCGAGCGCCGTGGTCTTGTTGGACGCTCTTAGGCGGCAGCAGCCGAGTCAAGCGCCTGCGCCACCTGCCACTCGATGGCATCCAGGTTCGGCAGCAACGCGCTTTGCTCGCCAAGCAGCACGCGCATGTGCACGCCGTCCGGTAGCGCCTCTTCCGAGGCGTCGGCCAGCAGGCCGTCGCGCGGCACCGAGATCAGCTGTGGAAACGAAGCCGTCAGCAAGGCGAAATACGGCAGCGCAGGATTGCCGCCCAGCGCCTTCAGCACGATGACCTTGTTGTTGACCGCAGTGGGTTCATCGCCCAGGCCGCTGAAGCGCGCGAACGACAGCAGCGGCACCTTCCAGCCGTACCAGTCGATACGCCCGACCACCCAGCGCGGCATGTCCGGCAGCGCTTCGACCGCCACGCGCGACATCACCTCGGCCACCGTGGCGTTGGGCAACAGCACCCGTTCGGTGCCGGCCTGAATCAGGACGCCGCGGATTTCGTCATTGTTGGCGTAGCTCATTGCAGGTTTCCGATCTGAAAGGGAGCGCCCGGCTTACGCCGGCCAACGCTGTGCCAACGCCTGCGCCAACTGCGCGGGATCGCCGGTCAGGATGCCTTGCCGGGCCAGGCGCGCGGCAGCGGCCGGGTCGTAGCAGCCATCGGCAGACTGACCTGCCAGCCAGCCGCCCTGCCCGGCCAGTGCCAACGATGCGTCCACCAGCGCCTCGTTGGCGCCGCTGAGCAGCAGCACCGCACTGTCGCCGGGCGGCAGCGCGGCAATCAGCCCGGCAGCATCGCTGTGCGCCACGAAGGCCAGCGCGCCAGCGTGCTGCTGCACACCGACGTCGTCGGACAGCACATAGACCTTGCCCGGGGCGACCACCTGGCCCGCTTCGCCCAGCTCCACCGGCAGCGCCGACACGCGCCCCATCTGGCGCACCAGGTTGCCGTACTGGCCACCATCGAGGGTCATGCGCACCAGCACCGCGCGTGGAAACTGCGGCGGCAGCGCGGCCAGCAGGCGACGGATCGCATCCGGTCCGCCGATCCCGGCCATTACCAGCACCGCGCCGGTCACCTCGCCACTGTGCTCCAGGTCCACCAGCGACAATCCGCCGGTCGACAAGGCTGCAACGTCCAGCTCTGCGCGCGGGCGCACCACCACGGTGACGTCGTCCACCAGGCCCCAGGTGCTGGAATCGCCCAGCGTCAGGCCGGGCGTGTCGGCAGCAGCCGGGGTCCCGGCCTGCGCGGCCGTGCGCGCAAACAACGCATCGCCCGGCATGTTCTCGAATGCGTGCGCGGCGGCTTCCAGATGCTGATCCAGCTGCAGGTCCGAATGCTGGCGTGGTTCCAGCGCCAGGCCCGGCTCGGGCTGCAGCGAGGGTTCGCTTTCGGTGCCCGGCGGCAGCACGTCGGCGTGGCCGTGCAGCTTGGCAGCCAGATGGCGCACCCAGCGCTGCGCTTCCCAGCCCTCGCGCCGCACGGTGAGCTCGGCTTCGTCGAAGATCACCGTTACGCCGGGCATGTTGAAGGCCGGCTCCAGCGCTTCGAGCGCGTCTTCGATCGACGGCTCCAGTGCAACCAGCACCGCCACCGGCTCGGCGTCGCGCAGCATTTGCACGTCGACTGCAGACGGTTCGTCTTCCAGCACCACCTGCGCACCGGCCAGGCCGAGCGCTTCGCGCAGGCGCTCGCGCGCCTGACCGGGCCGGCCCAGCAGGGCAACCGGAGTTCCCATTGCGCCATTAGTCTCGGACACGGGCGATCCCCAGCAGGTCATACACGTTTCGCATCAGATCCAACTCTTGGTAAGGCTTGCCCAGGTAACGCTGCACGCCGATCTCGAAGGCGCGCTGGCGGTGCTTCTCGCCACTACGCGAGGTGATCATCACGATCGGCACCGCCTTGAAGCGCGGATCGGCGCGCATCGCGGTCGCCAGCTCGTAGCCGTCCATGCGCGGCATTTCGATATCCAGCAGCATCAGGTCGGGCACGCGCTCTTCGAGCAATTCCAGTGCCTCGACACCGTCGCGGGCGGTGGTGACGTCCAGGTTGTGGCGTTCCAGCACGCGGCTGGTGACCTTGCGCATGGTCAGCGAGTCGTCGACCACCATCACCAACGGCACCTGCCGCTGTGCTTCGGCGGGGCTTTCCAGCGCCGGACGCGCCGGCTGGCTGAGGTAGCGACGCACCAGTGGTGCCACGTCCAGGATCACCACCACGCGGCCATCGCCGGTGATGGTGGCGCCGTAGATGCCCGGCACCGACGCAATCTGCAGGCCCACCGGCTTGACCACGATTTCGCGGTTGCCCAACACCTGGTCGATCGCCACTGCCGCGCGCAGATCGCCCGCACGCACCAGCAGCAACGGCACCTGCGCCTGCCCATCGGCGCGCGCGGCGGCCTGGCCGACCAGCGAGCCGAGATCGTGCAGCACGTACTCCTCGCCGGCGTAGTGGTAACCGCCCTCGCCCGACTCGTAGCGGGTGCGCGAGATACGGCCGATACCGCTGACCGACGCCACCGGCACCGCAAAGGTGGTCTCGCCGATGCGCACGAACACCGCCTGGGTGACCGCCAGCGTCTGCGGCAGGCGCAAGGTGAAGGTGACGCCCTGGCCACGCGCCGAATGGATATCCACCGAGCCGCCCAGCTGACGCACTTCGTTGCGCACCACATCCATGCCCACGCCGCGGCCCGCCAGCTGGCTGACCTGCTCGGAGGTGCTGAAGCCGGAGGCGAAGATCAATGCATCCAGTTCGACATCGCTGAGCTCCTGCCCGGGTTCGATCAGGCCGCGCTGCTCGCCACGGCGACGGATCGCCTCGCGGTCCAGCCCGGCGCCGTCGTCGGCCACTTCCAGCACGATTTCCGAGCCTTCGCGGCGCAGGCGGATCGCGATGCTGCCTTCTTCCGGCTTGCCCGCGTCGCGACGTTGTTCCGGGCTTTCCAGACCATGCGCGACCGAGTTGCGCAGCATGTGTTCCAACGGCGCGACCATGCGATCGAGCACGTTGCGATCGAGTTCGCCCTGAGTGCCTTCCAGCACCAGATGCACCTGCTTGCCGGTGTCGCTGGCCGCCTGGCGCACCACACGGCGCAGACGCGGCACCAGGCCATCGAAGGGCACCATGCGCGCGCGCATCAGGCCGTCTTGCAGCTCGGAGCTGACGCGCGACTGCTGTTGCAGCAGGCCGTCGTACTGACGCGAGAGATCTTCCAGCACGCCCTGCAAGCCGCCCAAGTCGGCCGCCGACTCGTTCAGCGCACGGCTGAGCTGCTGCAGGGTGGAGAAGCGGTCCAGTTCCAGCGGATCGAAGGTGCGATCGCCCTGGTCCTGCTCGCGCTGGTAACGCGCCACGATCTGCGCTTCGGTTTCCAGGTCCAGACGACGCAGCTGGTCGCGCAGACGGGCGTTGGTGCGATCCAGTTCGCCCATGGCACCACGGAACGCGCCCATCTGCTGTTCCAGACGCGAGCGGTAGATCGCCACTTCGCCGGCGTGGTTGACCAAGCGATCGAGCAGGTCGGCGCGCACGCGCACCTGTTCCTGCTGGGTACGCGGCATCAGCTCTTCTTCGGCCTGGCCTTCGACCGGGATCGGCGCCGACAACGGTGCCGGCTCCACCGACGCCTTCGCGATCGCGCGGACATCGGCGTCGCTGGGCGGGGCCGCATCACGGCCACGGGTGCGGGTTTCGAAGGCTTCCACCAGGTCGGTCGGCATCGCCACCGCGCGGTGCATGCCGGTACGGGTCAGCAGCTGATGCAGACGGTCGAAGCCACGCTCGAACAGGCGCACGTCATCGCGGTCGATGTCGGTGCGGTTGGCCGCCACCGCTTCCAGCAGCGATTCGATCGCATGGCCCAGGTCGCCGATGGCATTGATGCCGGCCATACGCGCGCCGCCCTTGAGCGTGTGCAGATCGCGCTGCAGTCCGTTGAGGACATCGCGGTCTTCGGGCACTTCACGCATGCGGGCGATCAGACCATCGCAATGGTCCAGCAGATCGCGGCCTTCTTCGACAAAGATGTCGACCAATTCGCCATCGAGCTGATCGAAGTTGAGCGGGCCGATATCGAACGCAGCGCCCACGTCGTTGGCTGCGGTCTCCACGCGTGCGGCATCTTCCACCGGTGCGCTGAAGGCGGCGGCGGTGTCTTCCGGCGCGACGGCGCTGTGGTCGGTTGGCGCGTGCGCGCTGGCGGCTGCGTGCTGGTCTGCAGCGTCGTCCGCGCCGGCATGCTGGCCGGCGTCGGTGTGGACGCCGGCATCCGTGTGATCGGCATGTGCTGCATGCCCGGTCGCGGCAACCACGTCCCCGGCGACATCCGCGTCGCCATGTGCTGCAGCGTCGGCGCTGACAGCCGATGCGTCGTGCAGGTCCGGCGCGGTGTCTGATTGCGGATCGCCTGTCTCCTCGACCTGGTCGGCCGCATGCGCCATTTCGAACGCCTGCACCGATTCGATGGTGTGATCAGGCAGGGAATCGGCGTCGGCCTGCGCGGTCTGTGCATACTCGGCGTGTGCAAGCTCCGCGTCGGCCTGCTCGGCGTCAACCTGCCGTGCTTCGGACTGCTCGGCGTCGGCGTGCTGTTGCGCGGCAGTCTGCTCGGCTTCGGCCGCATGTTCGTGCGAAGACGTGTCCGGCTGCGACTGCTCGCCGGCATCGACGTGCTGCTCCGCCTGCACCTGCGCGCCTGCGGACTGCTGCGCGTCCGAAGACGCGTCCTGGTCCGCATCCGCGTGCCGAGTCGACGCGTGTTCTGCCGCCGCTGCATGCTCGTCAGACTGCACGAGGTCCGCGGAATGCGGCGGTTCGCCCGCAAACGTTTCACCAGCATGTGGCAGTGCTGCGTCGCTGTGCTGCAACGCCTCGTCCGCCGGCTGTTCGCCAGACAATTCCTGCGTGTCGGACTGTGCGTGCACGCCCTGATCGACCGCATGGCCGTCCTGGTCGGACGGCACGCTGTCCAGTGCGGCGGTTTCCGGCGTCCAGTCTTCTGCGGTGGTTGCCTGCGGCTGTGCGTCCAACGCAACGTCGGCGTGCACGGCTTCCAATGCTTCGATGGTTTCGACCGCGTCGTCCGGGCGTGCTGCTGCGTGCTCGTCGTGCGTCTGCTCGGCCTGCGCACCCGTCGTCTGCTCGGCATCGGCATCGGCCGTGGCCAGCGTCTGCGCCTGGCCCAACGCAGCCTCTGCGTCGGCCAGTTCGTCTACCGCAACGCCGTCTGCCTGCGTGCTGGTCGCGTCAGTGTCGTGCTCGCTGGACACACCATCAACAACTGCCTCGTTCGGCGCCTCTGCAGCGTTCTCGCCCGGCGCATGGTCGTGCGGCGCGGTCTGCGCATGTTGCAGCTCGGTCGCATCCCAAGCGTCGGCCTCAACCAGCGGCTCGTCGGCCGACGTGTCGTGTGCGTCGGCACCCTGCGCTACGGCCTGGTCTGGCTGCTCGTGCTGCGCGGCATCGCCATGCAGTGCATCGGTACGCTGCCCGGAATCGGCAACCGGTAGCAGCGCATCATCGCTCGCTGCGTGCGCAGCGTCGGCAGTCGCGTGTTCGTGTTCGTGTGGCGCAGCGTGCCCGGCATCGTCGACGGCGTGCGGTGCAGGCGCGTCCAATGCAAGCGCCGAATCGTGCTCGGCTTCAGCCTCGGCCAGTTCGTCCACTGCGATCGGCGCATCGGCCGACTGCGGCTGCGCGTGTTCGGCATCGGGCGTCGGTGCGTCGGTTTCGGGCGTCAGCGCGCTGGAATCCAGGTACGGCGACAGATCTTCCACGCCGGTCAGTTCGACCGGCGCAACGTGCTCGGCACCTGCGTCGCTGGTCGCGTCGAGGTCGTCGAGCTCTTCCAGGAACGCCTGCGGCGGCCACTGCGCTTCCGGCAACGTCTCGACCAGGGCGCGCAGGCGCTCGGTCAACGGCGCAAACGACGGGATCAACGGCGCGTCGGCGCGCAGTGCAGTGACCGTGGTGGCGATGGCTGCGGCGGTGGCCGCGATCGCGTCGATGCCTTCGGACGACGGTGTGGCCGATGCAGCGAGCAGGCGCTTGACGTAGCTTTCGGCCGGCGTGGTCACCAGGGTGATTTCCGGCACATCGGTCATCGCAAACGCGCCACTCATGGTGTGCACGGCGCGCAGCAATTCTTCGGTCGCCAGTTGCGGCGCGACGCGGGTGGCCTGCAGCCAGGCATTGACCGTGTCCAGATGCGTGGCGACCTCGGCTTCGAGGATCTCGCGCAGCACACTGTCCACCGAGGCCGGCGTGCCACCGCTGGCCGCAACCGCACTGGTCTGTGCAGAGACCGCGGCGATCTCGGGCACGGCCGGCGTGGCCGGTGCGGGCACGTAATAGACCTCTTCGCCGGCTGCAACGCGCTCGGCAATGGCCTGGATTTCAGGCAGATCCGCGCTGATGCGGCCCTGGTCGCGCAGCGCGGCATTGAACTGCGGTAGCACCTCGTAGGCCAGTTCCACCATCGCCACGACCGCCGGGCTGGCCGGGCGCGAATTGTCGAGCACGCGGTTGAGCATGCTCTCGATCTTCCAGCTGAACTCGCCGAGTACGCTGGCACCGACCAGTCGCCCACTGCCCTTCAGCGTGTGGAAAACGCGACGGATCGGACGCAGGTTGTCCGGGCTGTTCGGGGCGGCGCGCCAGATGGGCAGCAACTGCCCGAGGTTGACCAGTTCCTCGTCGAACTCTTCAAGGAAGACATCACGGATGTCGTCATCGATATCGCTGTCGCCGAAGCCACCGAAAATGCCGGAGTCGGCCGCCACCGGCACCGGCTCGCTGACCGCGACAGGCGCGACCTCTGCAGCCTGGTCGTTGCGCACGGGCGCATCCTGCGGGCGCTCCACCTCGAATTGCGCAGCAGCGGCGTCGAGCTGGGCCAGAAACGCGGCCGAGGCATCGTCCAGCTCGAACTCGCTGACCGTGGCCTGCTGCACCCGCGCGGGCGTCTGCTCAGCGCTCGCTTCGGCCGGTGCGTCGTCTGCCCCAGGGGTGGACTCGACGAACGGGTCGTCGTGTTCCGGCGGTGCAACCGGCGGGCTCGGCGGCGGCGAGAACGCATCGTCGATGCTGACCTGCGCGCGACGCGCCTGGTTGTCGGCAATGAAGTCCAGCGGCGCGTCAGCCTGGTCGGCATCGCCCGGCAGATCGATGTGCGTGATCTGCAGCGGTGCCTCGTCGGCCGGCACGGAGACAGCGGCCTGCTCCTGTTCCAGCGCACTCAGGTCCACGGTGTAGCTGACCTGCGCGGCCTCGCTCGCGCCGTGGCTGTCCTGCTCGGCCGAGACCGGGTCGAAGGCGGAGCTTGCAATCGGCGCCGTCTGCCCGGTGGTCTCCAGGTGCCAGTCGCCCGGCGCCTGCGCACCGTCGTCGTCGGACAACTCCACTGGAGCGACCGTAAACGGCACGTGCCCCTGACCGGAGCGGGTTTCTTCCGCAGCGACAGGGTCGAACGAGAACACCGTATCGGTGGCCGCTGCGCCGGTGTCGTGCACGACACTGGCGGCAAACGGCGTCTCGACCACGGTTTCATTGGCCCATTCCAGCGACGCGGCGGGCACCGCATCGTTGGCCGCCGCAGCCGGCGTGCCGGCATGCGCAGCAGGCGATGCCGCCACCGGCTGCAATGCGGCAACGCTGCCGGGCTGGTCGGCGCCGACCGGCAATTCGGACGGCTGCCCGGACGGCAGCGGCCAATACCGCAGCGTTTCCAGGCTGTTGCGGGTGATGTCCAGAATCTCCTCGCGGCCGGGACGGCGCTCGCGCAGGGCTTCCAGGTAGTACTCCAGGCTGGCCATCGCATCGGCCAGGGTGTCCAGCTGACGGCCGCTGGGCACGCGCTGCTTGCCGATCAACTCCAGATCGACATAGCGCCGCACGCCTTCCAGATAATCGGCGGCCTGCGGCAATTCGAGGATGCGCAGTGCGCCACCGACTTCGCCCAGCAGATGCGGCACATCGGCCAGGCGCGCGTGGTCCCAATTGGTTTCGATAAAGGCGACGAAATGTTCGCGCGCCGCACCGAAGTTGGCGATCGCTTCCTGCGCCAGCACGTCCACGGTGCGGCGCACTTCCGAGGAGGTGGCACTGTTGCTGGCTTCGTTGCCATCGCCGAGATCGGCGCCAAGGCTGGCGACCTGATCGTCCAGCGAGGCATCCACGTACAGCAGCGCGCCGGCGATATCCAGCAGCACGCCTTCGTCCATCTGCACCTGACCGTCGACCACGCGCGCCAGCGCGTCGCGCTGCTGCACGACGACACTGCGCGCAACGCCCAGGCCCATCATGCCCAGCGTGTCGGCAACGCTGCCCAGATCCTTGACCTGGGTCTGCAGCTCGGCGATGTCGCCGCCGGTGCGCAGATGCAGGTCCAGCGCGTCCTTGACGCGCAGCAGTTCTTCCTTGACCGCGCTGCCGACGGTGTCGAGCAGCTCGCGGTTACGCCCGGAAAGGCTGCCGCGGGCGTGATCCAACTCGGCTTCGGTGGCAACACCGGCCTGCGGGTCGAACGCGAACAACACGCTTTCACTCAGACCGGGCTGGCCACGGGTCGCGCGGATTTCATTGAGCAGCGGCAGCAGCACGATCGGAATGTCGCGGTGGCCGTTCTGCAGGCGCTCCAGATAATCGGGCAGCAGCACGGTGCCGCGCATCAGCATGGCGCAGGCTTCGTCGCGGTCGGCGACCTCGCCGACCTGCACGGCCTGGGCCAGCAGTTCCAGCTCTTCGGCCACCATGGCCGGCGCATACAGCTCCACCATGCGCAGCGTGCCCTGCACCTGGTGCAGATAGCCCGCGCAGAAGCGCATCCGACTGGTATCGGACGGTTCTTCGGCGAAGTATTCGATCTCGTTGCGCGCCTGGCGCAAGGTCTCGTCCAGCTCCGGCTTGACCCAGCCCAGTGCGGCGTGGCTCATCGCATCGCGAAGCGCGCTCATTGCAGCCCCCTGACAACGGCCGGCTCACCGCTGCTGCGGTCACCGGTCACTTCCTGCATCGACGTAATGCGACTACGCGCCATCTGCTGATCCTTTCCCGTTCCGCGTCGTGGTCACGCCGGCAGCTTGAAGTCGGCGACCGAACGGCGCAGATCGGCAGCAAGCTCGGCCAGGTTGCCGATCGACTCGGCCGTCTGTTCCGCACCCTGCGATGTCTGGCTGGTGATCTGACGGATCACGCCCATGGTCTGTGTGATATCCGTCGCCGCCGCCGACTGCTGGTGCGCCGCGATGGAGATGTTCTTAATCAGGT
This sequence comes from Xanthomonas sp. WHRI 6106, assembly GCF_040202405.1. Taxonomy (NCBI): domain Bacteria; kingdom Pseudomonadati; phylum Pseudomonadota; class Gammaproteobacteria; order Lysobacterales; family Lysobacteraceae; genus Xanthomonas; species Xanthomonas sp. WHRI 6106. The sequence goes on from NZ_JBEGFC010000002.1 coordinate 229,282, forward strand.
TGTTCAAGGCGTTGGACACGCGCTCGATTTCGGTCAGCGCGGTGCCGGCATCTTCGGCCAGGCGCGCACCGGACACCACTTCGGAGGTGGTCTGCTCCATCGAGCTGACCGCCTCGTTGGTATCGGCCTGAATGGTCTGCACGAGGCCTTCGATCCGGCGCGTCGCACCGGAAGTGCGTTCAGCCAGGCGCTGCACTTCGTCGGCCACCACCGCGAAACCGCGACCGGCCTCGCCTGCGGATGCCGCCTGCACCGCGGCGTTGAGCGCCAGGATGTTGGTCTGCTCGGAAATGTCGTTGATCAGTTCCACGATCGAGCCGATCTCCTGCGAGGATTCGCCCAGGCGCTTGATGCGCTTGGAGGTTTCCTGGATCTGGTCGCGGATCTGGTCCATGCCCTGGATCGTCTCGCGCACCACGCCGGCACCCTCGGCGGCGATGACCACCGAACGCTGCGCCACTTCGGCCGATTCGGTGGAGTTGCGCGAGACCTGTTCGATGCTGGCAGCGATTTCGCTGATGCGCTCGGAGGCGGTGGTGATCTGGTTGGCCTGCTGGCCGGCCGCTTCGGCCAGCTGCATTGCGGTGGCCTGGGTTTCCTGGGTCGACACGGCCACCTTGGCGGAGGTGTCGTTGATGGTGGTCACCAGGTGGCGCAGTTCGTCCACGGCGTAGTTGATGGCGTCTGCAATCGCGCCGGTCATGTCCTCGGTCACCGAGGCCTTGACGGTCAGGTCACCCTCACCGAGCGAGCTGATTTCGTCCAGCAAGCGCATGATCGCCTGCTGGTTGCGGCTGTTGAATTCCACCTGTGCCTGGTAGCGCACGTCCTGCTCGCGGGTGCGCACCCGCACCGAGCTCCATACGAAGCCGATGATGGCCAGCAAGGCGACCAGGCCGGACACCACGCCCAGCCAGAAATTCGGGAACAGGCGGGTGTCGCGGACCGAACCGAACGCCGAAAACGCATCGAACAGCTTCTTGCTGTCGTCGAGCATCTTGTTGGAGCCGGCGGTCAGTGCGGCCGCCGACGACTGCGCGGCGAACAGGTTGCGCGAGCTGGCGAGGATGGCGTCGATGTCCTTCTTCATCGTCGCCCACTGCGCCTGCGACTGCTCCAGCGCCGCCAGCGCGGCCGGGTTGCGCACCGCGGCGATGCCGAGTTCGTCGTTGCCTGCGCGCAGCCCGTCCAGCATCTGCGTGAACACCACCGAGTCACGCGCCAGCGCGTCGCCCGAGGCGGCCGCATTGGCGCCACCGGCGCGCATTTCGGTCACCCGGCGCGCCATGGTGCCGGCGACCACGACCTGCTGCAGCGTGTTGTAGATCTGCGCGGCGGGCGCGCCGCTGACGGTCATCGCGCGCACCACTTCGTTCAACTGCGCCTGCAGTTGCGGCACGCTGCCGGAGAAGCGTTCGGCGTTGCCGGCCAGGCCGAGCACCGCCGGTTCGCTGGCGATGATCTGATCGGCGTTCTTGCTCAGCGGCACCCAGGTCGCCTTGAGCTGCGCCATCGAACTGGCCACCGAACCTTCCTGGCCGTAACGGCCATCGAGTTCGCTCACCGTGCTGTCGATGCGGCCCTTGGTCTCCTTGAACGCGGCGAATGCCTTGGCGTCGCCGGATACCGCTTCGCGGCCCTGGTTCGCCAGCTGCTGCGAGAGCACCTGCAGGTCGGCCGCGCCGGTGCCGGCACCGGCCAGGCGGCTGCCCTGCCAGGTGGCGACGCCGGTGTTGGCGCCAAACACGATCATCGACAACACCAGCAAGCCAAGCCAGAAGCTGGTGCTGACGCTGCCAAGCTTGTTGGTCTTGCGGGCGTCCGGGGCGGTACTCATGGTTCGACCTCGATCTGTATGACGTGGCGGGGTCGCGGCTTAGGCCGCGGCCTGCCGGAATTCAGGAGTGCGCGACAGCAATGCCAGGGAGAACACACCCCAGTCCTGCGTCTCGTTGCGGAAGGCACGCTCGATGAAGTGGGCGTAGCGGCCCTGGGCCAGCTCGCCGGGCTCGACTGCCTGCGCCTGTTCGAAACTGCGCTGGCCGTAGAGCTCATCGATGGTCAGCGCGACGTCGCCGCCGCTCTGACGCATGATCAGCACGCGTTGGCCTTCCTGCAGCACCGTGCGACGGCCTTCCAGGAATTGCTTCAGATCGATCACCGGAAACAGATTGCCGCGCAGGTTGCCCACGCCCAGCAGCCAGGGCTGTGCGCCCGGCACCGGGGTGACCGGCGGCATCGGCACGATTTCCGCTACCTCGCGGAAGTCCGAGACCAGGCGCCGGGTACCGACGCGATAGCCGACACCACGCCAGATATCTGCCGAGAACTGACGTTCCGGCAGCGGCGTAGCGTGCGCAAGACTACGACGCTCGTAGTCTTCGAGAATATCGAATGGAGAACGCATCAACGCACCAGTTGTTTGATGCGCGCGATCAGATCGTCTTCGCGCGGCGGCTTGACGATGTAGTCGCTGGCACCTTGTCGCAGCCCCCAGGCCTTGTCGGTTTCCATGCCCTTGGTGCTGACCAGCAGCACCGGGATGTCCTTGGTGGCCTGGTCGCGTGCCAACGCACGCGTTGCCTGGAAGCCGCTCATGCCGGGCAGCACCACATCCATCAGCACCAGATCGGGCGCCTGGCTGCGAACCAGCTCAAGTCCCGCTTCGGCGTTGTCGGTGGCGACGACCGTATGGCCAGCTTTTTCCAGCCATTGACTGAAGACTGCCCGATCGGTGGGCGAGTCCTCGATCAATATAATTCGAGCCATGTTGCCTTTCCCCCTGGTCAGGCGTGGACGTACGTGCGGATCGCGCTCAGTAGTTCTTCACGGGTGAACGGCTTGGTCAGATATTGCTCGGAACCGACGATGCGGCCACGTGCCTTGTCGAACAGGCCATCCTTGGACGACAACATGATGACCGGCGTCGACTTGAAGAGCTGGTTGCCCTTGATCAACGCGCACGTCTGGTACCCATCCAGGCGCGGCATCATGATGTCGACAAAAATGATCTGAGGTTGCTGGTCCGCAATTTTGGCCAGTGCCTCGAAACCATCCGTTGCTGTCACTACTTCACACCCTTCCCGCTTCAGCAGCGTTTCGGCGGTGCGGCGAATGGTTTTCGAATCATCGATCACCATCACCTTCAGTCCTGCGAGTTCCCCACCCGCAGCAATGTTTTCACTCATGCAAATATCCCCGGGCGCGCGACGCTTCATCCCTTCCGACGTCGCTACGAAACTGCATGTATATCCCAAGACCCGCATCGACTGTCAAGGGCGCATTGCCGGGGCCCCGCCAGGCGGACGTTCCGACCACGTCTGGGCGCGTCCAGACCGACGAGTCGCGCATCTGCGACCGCCCAGGCACGCCATCGCCCACCGCTTGAAGTTACCATCGGCAGCCTGTTCGAAAGGTTTAGCCCCATGTCGCTCGACGTCGTTGTGGTGATGGATCCCATCGCCTCCATCAAGATCGTAAAAGACACCACCTTCGCCATGCTGCTGGAAGCCCAGCGTCGTGGGCATCGCCTGCATTACCTGCGCCCCGGCGGACTCAGCCTGCGCGAAGGCCGCGCGGTGGCGCAGGTTGCGCCGCTGAGCGTGCGCGAGGACACGACCAGCTGGTTCACCCTGGGCGAGTTCGCCGAGCTGGCATTCGGCCCCGGCCAGGTGGTGCTGATGCGCAAGGACCCGCCGGTGGATGCGGAGTTCGTCTACGACACCCAGGTGCTGAGCGTGGCGCAGCGCGCCGGCGCGCAGATCGTCAACGACCCGCAGGGCCTGCGCGACTACAACGAGAAGCTGGCGGCGCTGCTGTTTCCGCAGTGCTGCCCGCCGACCCTGGTCAGCCGCGACGCGGCCGCGCTCAAGGCCTTCGTGCTGGAGCACGGCCAGGCGGTGCTCAAGCCGCTGGACGGCATGGGCGGGCGCTCGATCTTCCGCAGCGGCACCGGCGACCCCAACCTCAACGTGATCCTGGAAACGCTGACCGACGGCAACCGCAAGCTGACCCTGGCGCAGCGCTTCATCCCCGACATCACTGCCGGCGACAAGCGCATCCTGCTGGTGGACGGCGTGCCGGTGGACTATTGCCTGGCACGGATTCCGCAGGGCGACGAGTTCCGCGGCAACCTGGCCGCCGGCGGACGCGGCGAAGGCCGCCCGCTGTCCGAGCGCGACCGCTGGATCGCCGCGCAGGTCGGCCCGGAAATGCGCCGCCGCGGCATGCGCTTCGTCGGCCTGGACGTGATCGGCGATTACCTCACCGAGGTCAACGTCACCAGCCCCACCTGCGTGCGCGAGCTGGATGCGCAGTTCGGCCTGAACATCGCCGGGCTGCTGTTCGACGCCATCGAGGCCGGCGCCGCGCAATGAGCACGGCGGCGGCCCTGCCTGCTTCCATGGACGAACGCCGGCGGCTGACCACCACGCTGGTGATCTCGCTGCTGCTGCACGGCGCGCTGATCCTGGGCGTGGGCTTTGCGGTCAGCGAGGACGCGCCGCTGGTGCCGACCCTGGATGTGATCTTCAGCCAGACCAGCACGCCGCTGACGCCCAAGCAGGCCGACTTCCTGGCCCAGGCCAACCAGCAGGGCGGCGGCGACCACGCCACCGCGCAGCGCCCACGCGACAGCCAGCCCGGCGTGGTGCCGCAGGACCGCACTGGCCTGGCCCCTCAGGCGCAACGCGCCACCAGCGTGAACGCGCCGGAGCCGACCCAGACCCGGGTGGTGAGCAGCCGCCGCGGCGAACAGACGGTGCCGAGCCCGCAACCGAATCCACAGACCGACCCGCTCACCCCGGCCGATGCGCAACGCGTGCAGCGCGATGCGGAAATGGCCCGGCTGGCTGCCGAAGTGCACCTGCGCTCGGAGCAGTACGCCAAGCGCCCGAACCGCAAGTTCGTCTCTGCCAGTACCCGCGAATACGCCTACGCCAACTATCTGCGTGCATGGGTGGACCGTGCCGAGCGCGTGGGCAACCTGAACTATCCCGACGAGGCGCGGCGCCGCCGGCTGGGCGGCAAGGTGGTGATCAGCGTGGGCGTGCGCCGCGACGGCAGCGTGGAAAGCAGCCGCGTGCTGATCTCCAGTGGCGTGCCGGCGCTGGACGATGCCGCCTTGCGCGTGGTGCAGCTGGCACAGCCGTTCCCGCCGCTTCCCACGACCAAGGACGACGTGGACATCCTGGAAGTCACCCGCACCTGGCTGTTCCTGCCCGGTGGCGAGCTACACGACGACCGTTGAGGCGGTGCGCGCCTGATCGGTACGCGCACGGTGCCGCGCTGCGAATGGGGTGACGGTGCTGCCCGGCGCGCAATGCGAACGGGCCGCCGCCGCGCATGCCGTCGATCGGCGTGAAGCTACCCGGCGGGCAGAATTCCAGCGTGGCGCCCAGCGCATCGCCGACTGCCAGGCCGAGCAGGCACCTGCGACAACGGGTGCGTTATGCAGCGTCGGTCATGGCGTCGCGCCGGCCGCCTTGGCGGCGCGGGCGGCCTGTTGCTCGACCAGGGTGAGTGCGACGTTGTCGCGCAGGTAAGCTGGCTCCACCCGCTCGGGCGCCACGCCTTCGCCACGCTGCAACGCCGGCACCGCGAGCGTGAGCAGATCGGCCGCACGTGGCAGCGCGGTTGCATCGACACTGGTCAGGCGGGTCGCAAAACGCTGTTGCAGCAGTGCGTCGGCCGCGGCGAAACCGGTGCCGACACCGGCCATACGCGCGGCGCTGTCGGGCAGCGCGAGCGCGTCCGGTGCGCACACCACTTCCGGTGCCAGTTCCAGCAAGGTGTCGCCACTACGCGCAAACACGCCGGCATACACCTCGCCCATGCGCGCGTCGATGCAGGCCAGCACATGGGGTGGATCGGCCGGCGCGCGCAGGGCCAGCACCTGCAGCGTGGAGATGGCCAGCACTGGCAGATCCAGCGCCAGGGCGATGCCTTGCGCGATGCCGATCGCCAGACGCACGCCGGTGAACGCACCGGGGCCACGGCCCACCGCAATCGCATCGAGCTGGCGGCGCGCGATACCTGCCTCGGCCAACAGCTGCTCGGCCCACGGCAGTGCCAGTTCGGCATGGCGGCGTGGCGCCAGTTCGAAACGCTCGATCACGCGGCCATCCACGTGCAGCGCAACGGAGCAGGCTTCGGTGGACGTTTCGAATGCGAGGATGTTCATGGGAGAGCCGGAACCGGGGACCCGGGACTGGGAACCCGGAAAGGGGCAAAGTTTAACTGATTGATTCGAGGGGCCGGGACCGTGCCCGCGCGTGCCAACCGATCCATGCGGGTACTTATGCACAAGCGACTGGGCGGGCCGACCGGCAACGCGACATCCGCGACGGCCATTGCACATCAATGCGGCGTGCGCGGCCGCCCCTGCGTACTTCGCTCTGTGCCTAGCCGGGTTCCCGGCCCCAGGTCCCAAGTCGCGGCATGCAGATCGCACCGCGCCGGCAATCCAGCAACCCGACACATGCGACGGCCACCACCAGCTCGCCCTGCGTTTATCCGGGTTCCTGGTCCCCGGTTCCCGGTCCCGCCCCCTGCGGCTCAAAAAACGCCTGCACATCGGCAATCTCGCGCGTGCGCGCAAACGGCGGCAGCGATTTCATGAAGGTGCGTCCGTAGCTCTTGTTCACCAGCCGCGGGTCGCATAGCACCAGTACGCCACGGTCGGTTTCGCTGCGAATCAAGCGGCCCACACCCTGCTTGAGCGCGATCACCGCCTGCGGCAGTTGCTCGTCGCGGAACGGGTTGCCGCCGTCGCGGCGGATCGCATCCAGGCGCGCTTCGAACACCGGATCGTCCGGTGCGGCGAACGGCAGCTTGTCGATCACCACCACGCTCAAGGCATCGCCGACCACGTCCACGCCCTCGCGGAAACTGGCCGAGCCCAGCAGCACGCCGTTGCCGGAATCGCGGAAGCGCTGCAGCAAGGTTGCGCGCGGCGCTTCGCCCTGCACGAACAACGGCCACGGCGCACCACGCAAGGCCTCGGCCGCTTCGCGCAGCGCGCGATGCGAGGCGAACAACAAGAACGCACGGCCGTTGGATGCTTCCAGCACCGGCGTCAGTGCCGCGATCAAGGCAGTGCCAAAGCCACGCGCGGCCGGGTCGGGCAGATTCGGCGGCAGATAGCACAGCGCCTGGCGCGCCCAGTCGAAGGGACTGGGCTGCAGCAGGGTCACCGGGTCGCTCAGGCCCAGCCGTAGCGCAATGTGGTCGAACTCCCCGCCCACCGCCAGCGTGGCCGAGGTGAACACCCACGCCGCCTGCGATTTTTCACGGTGTTCGCGCAGCGGGCCGGAGACATCCAGCGGTGTGCGCTGGCAACGGAATCCGCGCGGACTCAGTTCGTACCAGAGCACATCGTTGTCGACCGTCGCTTCCGGCGGATCCTGCGCAAAATCCGGGATCGGCACATCCTCGCCCAGCCAGCGCGACAACCGGTTCAGGGCCTCCTGCGCACGCGCCGTGCAGCCATCGAAACCCGGTGACGCCTGGCGCAGCGGCAGCAGCGCCTCGCCCAATCGCGCCAGGGCCGACAGCACTGCATCGAAGCCTTCGCGCACCTGCGGCTTGGCCAATGCACGCCATTGCGTGCCGCGTGGCGGCAGCCCCTCCATGCCGGCACGTAGTCCGCGCAAGGCCTCGTCCAGCGCCAGGATCGGTGCCTGCAGGCTGGCTTGCGCGCCGGCCACCAGCCGCGCTTCCACCATGCAATCGCGCGCCAGTTCCTGCCACGGCCGCATGCCGAAACTTTCGCCGAAGAAATTGGCCGCCAGCTCGGGCAGTTGGTGCGCCTCGTCGATGACGAAGGCTTGCGCGCCCGGCAGGATTTCGCCGAAACCTTCCTGCTTGAGCGCCAGATCGGCCAGCAGCAGATGGTGGTTGACCACCACCAGATCGGCCGCCTGCGCGCGCTGACGGGCCTGCACCACGAAGCACTCGCTGTAGAACGGGCATTCGGTGCCCAGGCAGTTGTCGACGGTGGAGGTCACCATCGGCAGCAGCGGCGAGTCGTCCGGCAAGGCTTCGAGCTCGGCCATGTCGCCGTACTGGGTGCGCCCGCTCCAGGCCACGATGCGCTGGAACTGCGACACCTGCTCGGGCGTGGCAAAGCGCGGCTCGCCGCGCGCCTGCTGGGTGCGGTACTTGCACAGATAATTGGCGCGGCCCTTCAACAATGCACTGCGCAGCCCGACACCCAGTGCGGCACGCACGCGCGGCAGATCGCGATGGAACAGCTGATCCTGCAGCGCACGCGTACCGGTGGAGACGATGGTCTTGAGCCCGGACAACAGCGCAGGCACCAGATACGCGTACGTCTTGCCGGTGCCGGTGCCGGCCTCGGCCAGCAATACATCGCGCTGTTCGAAGGCCTCGGCAATGGCGCCGGTCAGGCGCAACTGCGCCGTGCGCGGCGCAAACGCATCGAGCTGACGCGCCAGCGCCCCGCCCTCGCTGAGCGCCTCGATGCTGGCAGTGACAAGTTGGGACATGGGACCGAACGAAGAGCGGACAGGAAGCACGACAGCCTAGCGCGTGCGCAGTGATGCTGCCTGGGTCCGGCTTGCAGCAGCCGGCAAACACGTCATTGCAGCGAGGAGACCGCGGTGGACGGGCGCATCGATTTCATGATTGCGCCATGCCAGCGACAGCGGTCGATGATTATCGACAAGGTTCAGGCGCCTTTCGGTGCCGTGCTGCGCGATGGCGCTTGCGTCATCCCCGTGGTCCGACAGGCTGTTGCACCTTCGTTGCTACAGATGCCGCGCCCCATCCAGGCACGTCAGACCCAGGACCAAAGAGGCCGAGGGCGCTCGTCTTGCGTTGTGCTGCGCGGGCCGGCCCACGAAGCGACACAGCCCACCCGCAGGAGGCAGCCGACCGAGCCACTCGCGCTGCTGGCAGCACGACTGCTGCCGTGCGCACTCAGTACCGCTTGACGCCCGGTACGGTGCAGCCGGCGATCTGCGCCTTGGCAGAGGCTGCATTTTCCTTTTCGCCCCGTGCCAGCCGCGACTGCTCGATGGTCGCCCAATGGCGACGGCACAGCGGGCCGGTCTTGGAGCCAAGCGCGATCGCCTGCTTGGCGAAGCGCTCGGCGGCAGGCCAGTCGGCCTGCAGCACGGACACTTCCGCGCGCTCCTGCAGGATCGCCGGGTCGCCGGACACCAGTCCCAGCGCCTGATCCAGCGCGGCTGCCGCGCCGGGCAGATCGCCGGCCTGGCGCTTGCTCTTGGCGGTCTCGCGCAGATCGTCCACCTGCGGGTCGCGCAGCGGCTGCACCGACAGTTCGGTGTCGTCCACGCCGGCCTCGCGTTCGATCAGCAACAACCGCTGGGTCGGGGTGGTCGGGTCCACCGGGGCCGGCGGCGGAGGCGGCGGCGCGCTGACGCAGGCGGTGACTGCGGTCAACACGCCAACCAGGGTAAGCAATCGGTGGATTCGGATCATGGGGTCACTCCAGTCAATGCGCGGGTGGGGCCGTGGCAGGTGCGGGGGCGGGTTCTTCGGGCTTCTTCTCCAGACCGAAGAAGCGGCGCCAGCCGCCACCGCTGGATTGCTCGGCGGGCGCTGTGGCCTCGCCGGGAACGCCCTCGATCGACGGCGCATTGCCGGCGCAGGGAGCATACGCGGGCGTGAAGCCAACCACGAACGGGAACTGCCGCGCGCCGGGGCAACCGGCGTCGGTCACGCCGGTCCCGGCGGCATCGACCGGCTGCCAGTCCAGCCCCTTGCCGCTGACCTTGAGCGGCGCGCTGGGCAGGCGCGCGAAGATGCTCGACCACACCCGCATCGCACCGGTGGCGCCGTACAGGCCGGTCTGCTCGTTCTGGTCGTTGCCCATCCAGATCACCGCCAGGTGATCGCCGGTGTAGCCGGCATACCAGCTGTCGCGACCATCGTTGGAGGTGCCGGTCTTGCCGGCCGGCGACAGCCGCCCCAGCCCGTCGCTCAGCAACTGACGCGCGGTGCCGCCGCTGACCACCTGCTGCAGCGCGATGCTGATCAGGTTGGCCGCCACCGAGTCGCCTTCCTGTGCCGGTGCCGGGGTCTTGTCGTAGCGCTTGAGCAACTTGCCCTGCGGGTCGAGCACGCCACGCACCGCATGCAGCGGCTGGATCTCGCCGCCGGCGGCCAGGAACTGGTACAGCTGCGCCATGCCGTACGGGCTCTGGTCGGTAGCGCCCAGGATCAGCGAAGGATTGGGGTCGGCCTTGATCCCGGCCAGCACCTGGATCAGCTGGGCGATGCGGTCGGCACCGACCTGCATGCCCACCCGCACCGTGGCCTGGTTGTAGGAATGCGCCAGTGCATCGATCAGCCGTACCGTGCCGTGGCTGCGGTTGTCGGAATTGCCCGGCGACCAGGTCTTGCCGCGGCTGAGCTGCACGGTCACCGGCGAGTCGTCGACCCAGCTGGATAGCGCCCAGCGATCCGGCGAGGCCAGGGCCAGCAGGTAGACGAACGGCTTGAGCAGCGAGCCGACCTGACGCTGCGCTTCCACCGCGCGATTGAACCCGGGCTTGGCCACGTCGCGGCTGCCGACCACCGCCAGCACGTCACCGTTGTGCACATCGGTCAGCACCAGGCCGGCCTGCAAGGGCGGGCGCTTCTTGTTGTCCAGGCGCTTGATGGTGCCGGTCACCGCGCCTTCGGCATACGCCTGCGCAGACGGCGACATGCCGGTGAGCACGCTCATGCCGGCGCCCTGCAGCACGCCTTCCGGGTAGTCGTGTGCCAGCTGGCGGCGCACCAGATCCACATAGGCCGGGAAGCGGTTGGCCGCGACTAGGCCCGGCTCCTGCGGCACGCCCAACGGTGCGGCCAGCGCGCGCTTGTATTCGGCATCGTTGATCAGGCTGTTTTCGTGCAGCTTGCCCAGTACGAAATTACGCCGGTCCAGCGCGCGTTCCGGGTTGCGGCGCGGGTCGTAATACGACGGCCCCTTGACCAGCCCGATCAGCAGGGCGATCTGCTCGGTGGTCATCGAATTCAACTCACGACCGAACCACAGCTCCGCGCCCGACGACACCCCGTGGATGGCCTGCCCGCCGCGCTGGCCCAGGTAGACCTGATTGAGATAGGCCTCCAGGATGGTGCGCTTGTCGTAGCGCGCCTCCATGATCACCGCGTACAGGATCTCGTTGAACTTGCGGGTGAGCGTCTGCTCCTTGCCGATGCCGAGCAGGCCGCTGCGGGCCAGCTGCTGGGTCAGGGTGCTGGCGCCCTGCCGCACCTGGCCGCCGGAGCGCAGCATGATCCAGGCCGCACGCACCATGCCGCTGAGATCGATGCCGTGATGGCTGTTGAAGTCGCGGTCTTCCACCGCCTGCAAGCCGGTCACCAGCAACTCCGGCACTTCCTCCATGCGCACCAGGCGGCGCTCTTCCTGCTTTTGTCCGTACAGCGTGGCGATGCGTGCCGGGTCCAGACGTGCGCTCTTGAGCGCCTTGCGGTCGCCGGCATCGCGCAGGCTGGCCACGCGGCCACCGGACAGCGCCACCTCGACACGCCGCGCGGGCACACGTCCGTCCACGTCGATATAGCCACGGCTGGCGATGGTGAAGCGGCTGCCGTCCTGCTGGTAGGTGCCGGCCAGCTTGGCCTGGCCGTCATCGCGGTACGACGCCGCATCCAGCTCGGTCTTCAAGGTGGCCGCATCCAGCGCATTGCCGGGCGCCAGTACCAACGGCCGCCCGTAAACGCGGGTCGGGATCTGCCAGCGCAGTTCGCCGAACCGTTGGCTGACCTGCTTGTTCAGATACACCGTGTAGGGAATCAGGAAACCGAGCGCCAGCGCGATGCCGGCAAAGCCCCAGACAATCAGTCTGCGCTGCCAGCGGGAGCCTTGCTCGTCGGTGTCGTCCTGGAAATCGTCGGAATCGTCGTGGTCGTAGCGTCGGGGCACGGGAATGCGAGAATGTAGAGTCCGGCGAGTCTAGCGCAGCGGTGTCATGGTTGCGGTTTACCGGGCCTGGCGACTTAAGCGCGGCTAACAAACGCCGACACCTTGTGCTGTGGTCCGGCGATGCTCGGCGCGGCATGGCCCGCTCGGTACACTGCGCGCTCAGGCCCGCCTTGCCCCATCCGGCGACGGCTCGCCCTGTATCACCCGTCTCTACGCTGGAGTTCCAACGGAATGTCGATGTCCCTGGCCGATGCGCGCTACCTGTTCAATCGCGTGCTTGGCCTGATCCACCGCAGCGTGGCGAGCATGCGCACCCGCGGGTGGCGCGCCACCTGGCAACGCATTCGCGTGCACACGCAGGCGCCGCCGGTCGCGCTCGGCACCCCGCTCTGGTTGCCGGACGCCACGCCGTTCGACGTATTCGCGGTACCGCACAGCGCCGCGCCACGGGTGACGGTGGTGATTCCGGTGTACAACCACATCGCTCATACGCTGGCCTGCCTGCGCGCGCTCGCCGCGCATCCGCCACGGCTCGCCATCGAGATCATCGTGGTGGACGACGGCAGCAGCGATGCCACCGCGGTGCAGCTGCCGCAGATCGAGGGCCTGCACTATCACCTGCGCGCCAGCAACGGCGGTTTCATCGCAGCCTGCAATGATGGCATTGAACTTGCGCGCGGCGATTACGTGGTGTTGCTCAACAACGACACCATCCCGCAGCCCGGCTGGCTGGACCGGCTGATCGCCACGTTCGACCAGCACCCGGCTGCCGGGCTGGTCGGCGCGCAGCTCGTTTACCCGGACGGACGTCTGCAGGAATCCGGTGGCGTGGTGTTCGCCGATGGCAGCGCCTGGAGCTACGGCCGCTTCGAATCGGCCGAGGACCCGCGCTATGCCCATGTGCGCGCGATGGACTACTGCTCGGGTGCGGCGATTGCCCTGCCACGGGCGCTGTTGCAGACACTGGGCGGGCTGGATCGCCGCTACATGCCGGCCTACTACGAAGACACCGACCTGGCTTTCGCGGTACGCGCCGCCGGGCATCAGGTGCTGGTGCAACCGGCCAGCGTGGTGGTGCATGACGAAGGCACCAGCAACGGCACCGACACCCGTACCGGGGTCAAGGCCTACCAGGTCCGCAATCAGGCGGTCTTTGCGGACAAATGGCAGCAGGTGCTGACCCGGCAATTGCCGGTCGGCCGCGTGCCCGGCCCCGCGCAGCTGCATCGCGGGCAGCGCCAGGTACTGATCCTGGACGAATGCGTGCCGCAGCCGGACCGCGACTCCGGCTCGTTGCGGCAATTCAACCTGATCCGTCTGCTCTGCGAAGAAGGCGCGCACGTGGTGTTCGTGCCCACCCGTCGCGAACATGCCGGACGCCACACCCAGGCGCTGCAGCAGCTGGGCGTGGAGGTCTGGTACGCGCCGTTCCTGGAGGGCATCGGCAGCTGGTTGCGCACGCATGGGTCGCGGTTTGCGGTGGTGCTGCTGGTGCGTCATCACGTGGCGCATGCCTGCCTGCCGTTGCTCAAGCAATACGCGCCCCAGGCACGCACCCTGTTCGATACCGTCGACCTGCATTACCTGCGCGAACGCCGCGGTGCCGAGCTTGCCGGCGATGCCAACCTGCTGCGCAGCGCAGAGCGCACCCGGGTGCGCGAACTGGAGATCATGGCCGCCACCGATGTCACCCTGCTGGTGTCGGCCGCCGAACAGGCGCAGCTGCGCGCGGACGCGCCGCAGATCCGCACCGCCCTGCTGTCCAACCTGCATGATGTCGCCGGCAGCGGCCACCGTTTCGAACAACGCCGCGACCTGGTGTTCGTCGGAGGGTTCCGTCACGCGCCGAACGTGGACGCGGTGCAGTGGTTCATCAGCGCCATCTTCCCGCAGGTCCGCGCGCAACTGCCCGGCGTGGTCTTTCATTGCATCGGCGCCGACCTGCCCGAAGCGCTCAAGCTGCTGGCCGACGAATGCCCGGGCGTGCAGTTGCACGGGCATGTGCCGGACCTGGTGCCGTTCATGGACAGCGCGCGCCTGTCGGTGGCACCGCTGCGCTTTGGCGCAGGCGTCAAGGGCAAGATCAACCTGAGCATGGCGCACGGCCAACCGGTGGTCGGCACCACCTGTGCGGTGGAAGGCATGCACCTGCGCGACGGCGAAGATGTCTGCGTGGCCGACGACGCCGACGCGTTCGCCAGCGCCATCGTGCGGCTGTATCAGGATGCGGCGTTATGGCAACGCCTGGCGGACAACGGCTTGCGCAACGTGGCCCGGCATTTCTCGCTGGAGGCCGCACGCGACACGGTGCGCGCGTTGTTTATCGCGCCTTGACCGGGCGGTGTCGCGCGTGTCGCCTGGCCGACCGGGACTCTGCGACCGACCTCACTCACTCCCCGCCGACGCATGCCTCAGCGCTGCTCGGCCACCGCCCGCACCCGTCGCGTGAACTCGGCCAGCTCCGGCAAGCCTGGATCCAGCTGATGCGCCTGGTCCTGGGCACGTCGGGCGAACGCTGCATCCTCCTGCCCCAGCCGCTCGCTGCCGACCGCAACCCAGCGTTGCGCCAGGCGCCGACGTGCGCCGGCCAGCGCATCGCCATTGGGCGTCAGCGCCTGCCAGGCATCCAGACATCCGCGCGCCGCGCGCAGGCGGTTGTTGCGCAGTTCGTCTTCGAAGCAGCGTTGACTGGCAGGCACCACCCGCGCGGCCGCCTGCACCACGCGTGGATCGCGCGGCGCCAGCGCCTGTGCCGCGCGCACGGCATCGTATGCACTGGCCCCGGGCGGCGTCATCCACTGCTGGCGTGCTTCGGCGTCGGCCACGCGTTGCAGCAACACGCGCAGGCGGCGCTCGCGCACTGCGCGCGACAGACCGGTCTGCGGGTCGCGTTGCGCATCGCGCGCACGCGCGATCGCCTGCTCGGCCTGCGCGATCGATGCAGCGCCCGGCACCAGGGCCTGCGCCTGTTGCAGCGACTGCAAGGCCTCATCGAAATGGAAATCCGCAGCCTGGCGACCCGCCTGCGCAGCGTATTCGCCGGCCACCCGTTCGAGCCCGCGCTGCGCCCCGGCATCTGCCGGCTCGGCGGCCAGCACCGCGGCAAAATCGCGCGCTGCCGGGGCCAACCGGCCGCGGCGCAGCAAGGTCTGAGCACGTTGACGGCGCTGCTCGAGCAGACGGTGATAGTGCCCCTCGGTCAGCGGCAGGTCGGCATGCCCGGCGTCGTAGCGCTTGGCAGCGGCCAGCAGGGCGGCGGCATCGGCAAGTGCGTCGCGTGCCAGCGCATGGCGCGCCTGCGCCAGCAGATCGGTCAGGGCATCTTCGCGTCCTTCCAGCGCGTCGGTGCGGTCCGGGGCCAGGGTCAGGATGCGCTGGTAAAGCGGCAGCGCGCTGTCGGGGGTTCCATCCAGGCGCCCCTGTTGCTGGGCGATCACCGCCTGTGCGAGCAAGGCATCGAGCCCGGCACGGCGCGCCTGCAGGTCGCGCAGGCGCAGCGCGACCGGGGCGGTCTGCGCCTGCGGCACCTCCAGCGCACCTGCCAGTGTCAGCGCGCGTTGCGCACCGGGCGCATCGCCGGCCGCGATGGCCGCACGTGCCTGCACCACGGCGGCGGCACCGGTACGCGCCAGACCGGTCCGCGCCTCGGTGCGATCGCTGTCCAGCGCGAGTGCAGCGTTGAACAATTCGCGCGCCCCGGTGCCGTCGGCTGCGCTGAGCCGGCCGCGCAGCAAGGCCGCATCGCCGCGTTGCAGCAGCTGCTGGATGCGCGTATCCGGCCACAGCCAGTCGGCAAGCGGCTTGCGCAGCACGATGACGCTGAGGAGCAGGCACGCGGACAGCGCCAACACCACGCGCCATAGCGCGCGGCTGCGCAACGGCGCCCAGAGGCGGGACGACCTGGCCCAGCGCGGCAGCGGGAACATGCGGTGGCGACCATCCTTGGCGCGACCTGACGGGGACGCGTTCACCCGACTATGGTAGCTGCCTGCTGCGAAGACGATGTGCGTTTCGGGATTCGGGATTCGGGATTCGGGATTCGGGAATCGTCAGGCAAACATGGCTGATGGGCTTTGCAGGTCCACGGATGTACCGTCGAGCAAAGGGCAGCACCGGGCCTGGCCGCTCCTAAAACATGGTCTGCCATCGTCGGCTTGTCCAGATCGATGGATGCCGAGGCATACGCTTTTACGATAACCGCCGCTCGTCTTTGCGGCGCCCGTCAAACGAACGCCACCGCCTTGTTACCCAGCCTCAGCCCAGGCGTCGGACCTCGTTGACGCCGGGCAAGGCGTCCAGTTTACCGAGCAGGGCCGACAGCTGGTCGTAGTCGCTGACCTTGAGCCGCAGCCGCAACTGCGCCCTGCCGGTGTCGCGCACGTTGTCGCTGTTGATCTCCAGCACGTGGGCGTCTTCCTGCGCGATCAGGTTGGTGATGTCCTTGAGCAGCCAACGGCGATCCACCGCACGCACCTGCACATCCACCTCGTAGCCGCTGCCAGCCTTGCCCCACTCCACCGGCAACACGCGCTGCGGGTGGGCGGCGGCCAGCCGCGCCAATGCCGCGCAATCGGTGCGGTGGACGGTGATGCCGCGCCCGCGGGTGAGGTAGCCGGCAATCGGTTCGCCGGCCACCGGCTGGCAGCAGCGCGCCAGCTGCACCAGCAGGTTGCCCACGCCCTGCACGGTGAATTTGGACTTGCCCAACCCATCGCGACGCGCAGTCGGGCGTGGCGGCGCCGGCACCGCCGGTTGCGACGCGGCGCGCTCGGCTTCCAGCAACGCGCGGCTGACCTGGTTCGGGCCGGTATCGCCCAGCGCCACCTGGATATACAGCTCGTCGATGTTCTCGGCGTGGAATTTGCGTGCCGCCACGCCCAGATCGTCATGCTGCAGGCCCAGCCGCTTGAGCTCGCGATCGAGCAGGTCCTTGCCGGCCTGCACGTTGCGCGCGCGGTCGAGCTTGTGGAACCACGCACGCACCTTGTCGCGCGACCGCCCGCTGGCCAGAAAGCCGTTGGACGCCAGCAGCCAGTCGCGGCGCGGGTCGGCTTCCTTGGCGGTCATGATCTCCACGCGGTCGCCGCTGCGCAGCCGATAGGTCAGCGGCACGATGCGGTCGTTGACGCGCGCGCCGCGGCAGCGATGCCCCACCATGGTGTGCACGTGATACGCAAAGTCCAGCGGCGTGGCGCCCTGTGGCAGATCGATCACCTCGCCCTTGGGGGTCAGCGCGTACACGCGGTCTTCGATCAGCTCGGCATCCAGCGCGCCGGCCAGCTCGCCGTGGTCGCCTTCCTGCACCTGCTCCAGCAACTGGCGCATCCACAGGATCTTGCGATCGAAGGCCTTTTCGGCGCCCTTGCTGCCTTCCTTGTATTTCCAGTGCGCAGCCACGCCAAGTTCGGCCTGGGCGTGCATCTCGAAGGTACGGATCTGGATTTCGATGGTGCGCCCTTCCGGGCCGACCACGGCGGTGTGCAGCGAGCGGTAGTCGTTGGCCTTGGGACGGGCGATGTAATCGTCGAACTCGCTGGGCACCGGCGCCCACAGCGAATGCACCGCGCCCAAGGCCGCGTAGCAGGCCGCCACGTCGTCCACCATCACCCGCACTGCGCGCACGTCGTACAACTGGTCGAAGGACAACCGCTTTTTCTGCATCTTCCGCCAGATGCTGTAGATGTGCTTCGGCCGCCCGCTCACCTCCGCACGCAGCCCCTGCCCGGCCAACGCGCTGGACAGGCTGCGCTTGACCGCTTCGATATAGCGCTCGCGTGCAACGCGGGTTTCATCCACCTCGCGGGCGATGCGGCGGTAGGTCTCCGGCTCCAGGTGACGGAACGCCAGATCTTCCAGTTCCCACTTCACCTGCCAGATGCCCAGACGGTTCGCCAGCGGGGCATGGATGTCGCGGGTGAGCTGGGCCAGCGCGCGGCGCTGTTCCTCGTTGAGCCGGTCGGCCACGCGCATGCGCGACAACTGCCGCGCCAGCAGGATCGGCACCACCCGCAGGTCGTGGATGATCGACAGCAACAAGCGGCGCAGGCCCTCGCTGTTGCGCCCAGCCTCGCGCCCGGCATGCAGCGCCCAGACCTGGTCGGCCGCATCCAGGCCATCGAGCAGGCCCTCCACCGCCACGCGCCGCTCCGCCGGTTGCCACGGCAGGGCGGCAACGGTGCCGCGCAACGCCGGCAGGTCGAACAGCAGCGCCGCAATCAGGGTGGCCTCGTCGGCCGCCAGCAAGGCCAGCGCATCCAGCGTGTCGCCGAGCAGCGACCACGGCACGCTGTCGGCTGGCGCGGGCGGCATGTCCTGCCAGGCCTGCGCAAGCGCGTCCCGCAGGGCGGGT
Organism: Xanthomonas sp. WHRI 6106; assembly: GCF_040202405.1. Lineage (NCBI taxonomy): Bacteria > Pseudomonadati > Pseudomonadota > Gammaproteobacteria > Lysobacterales > Lysobacteraceae > Xanthomonas > Xanthomonas sp. WHRI 6106. Next base: position 247,554 of record NZ_JBEGFC010000002.1, read on the forward strand.
GCGATCGAGGCGACAGCCGGGCGCTGCAGCACTGCCTGCAGGCGTTCGAATGAGGAACTGGTCACAACGGTGGACACGGTGGCGGCAACAACAAGGGGCTGACAGCTACGGTAACGTGCGCGTCACCCTCTCCACAACGCGAAATTTCGGTGCCCGTGCGCTGCCGCATGACCGCCGTGCTTATGGTCGGTTCACGCGCCAACGTCTTGATTCGCAACCGCTCGGCGCAATGCGGCAGGCGCCGTCACATTCCATCTGCGCCTCATCCGCCGCTTTTTACGTGCTCTTTACAACTCGCCCAAACCGGCTGCCTATGCTCCCTGCACGTCGTTGCTGTCGTGCGCAGCGGCGACGTCACTCACCCAACTGCGAGGTAGCCGATGAAGACCTGGAAGAAGCCTGTCGTTCGAGAAGTCAACTGTGGCGCCGAAATCAACTGCTACGTCTCCGGCGAGTTTTGATCCGGCCCGTTTCACACGCACCTGCCGCCCTTCCTTCTTGATGCATGTCCGGCAGTTGCCGGCAGATTAGGTAACAGTTCTCCATGCGCATCATTGTTCTGGGATCGGCGGCCGGCGGTGGGCACCCGCAGTGGAATTGCCACACACCCGCCAGCCAGCGGGCGTGGCAACAAGCAGACGGTGCCCAACGTCGTACCCAGGCCAGCATCGCCGTCAGCGCAGATGGCCAGCGTTGGGTGTTGATCAATGCCTCTCCTGATTTCCGCCAGCAGATCCTTGCCACACCCGCGCTATGGCCACAGCAGGGGCTGCGTCACTCGCCGATCGAGGCAGTGCTGCTGACCAGCGGCGAAATCGACCACATCGCCGGGCTGCTGTCGATGCGCGAGAGCCAACCCTTCTCGTTGCATGCCAGCAGCCGCGTGCTCGACCTGCTGGCACAGAACCCGATCTTCGACGCAGTCAACCCGCACTACGTCACGCGCACGCCCTTCGCGCTCGATACACCCTTACCGCTGCTCGGCCTGCAGCTCACACCGTTCTCGGTGCCGGGCAAGGTGCCATTGTTCATGGAATCGCGCAGTGGCGGCGACCTCGCCGGCTCCAACGAGGAAACCCTTGGGCTCACCATCGACGATGGCCGGCACCGGGTGCACTACATTCCCGGCTGCGCCGTCATGACCGATGCACTGCGCGCCCGCCTGCAAGGCGCCGAGCTGGTGTTCTTCGACGGCACGCTGTGGCGCGACGATGAAATGGTGCAGCTGGGCGTCAGCCAGAAGACCGGCCGGCGCATGGGCCATCTCAGCATCGACGGACCCGAGGGCACCATCGCCGCGTTCGAAACGCTGAACGTGGCGCGCAAGATCTTCATCCATATCAACACCACCAATCCCGTGCTCGATATCCACTCCCCGGAGTACGCCAGCGCGCGTGCCAGCGGCTGGGATGTCGCCCACGACGGCCTGGAGATCACGCTGTGACCGCCCTGCTCACCCCCGACCAGCTGGAAGCAGACCTGCGTGCCATCGGTGCACGCCTGTATCACGACCAGCACCCCTTCCACGCGCTGCTGCACGACGGCAAGCTCGATCGCGGCCAGGTGCAGGCGTGGGCCTTGAACCGCTTCGAGTACCAACGCTGCATTCCATTGAAGGACGCTGCGATCCTGGCACGCATGGAAGACCCGGCGCTGCGGCGCATCTGGCGCCAGCGCATCCTCGATCACGACGGCAATAGCGCGGCCGATGGCGGCATTGCCCGCTGGCTGCATCTGACCGATGCACTCGGCCTGGGCCGCCAGCTGGTGGAATCGGGGCGTGCACTGCTGCCCGGCACCCGCTTTGCGGTGCAGGCATATCTGCACTTCGTGCGCGAGAAGAGCCTGCTCGAGGCCATCGCGTCGTCGCTGACGGAATTGTTCGCTCCCAACATCATCGGCAAGCGCGTGGCCGGCATGCTCACGCATTACGACTTCGTCTCGGCCGAGGCGCTGGCCTACTTCGAGCATCGCCTGACCGAAGCGCCGCGCGATTCGGATTTCGCGCTGGACTACGTCAAGCAGCACGCCGACACCATCGAGAAACAACAGCTGGTCAAGGACGCGCTGCATTTCAAATGCTCGGTGCTCTGGGCGCAACTGGATGCCTTGCACGTGGCCTATATTGCGCCCGGCATCGTGTGGCCGGACGCGTTCGTGCCGGCGCGCGACGCCACCCGGGCCGCCGCGTGAGCAGCATCACGCGCGACAGCCAGCCGGCCCTGCGCGCAGGCGTACGCCTGCAGCATGACCGCGCACGCGACCAATGGGTGCTGCTCGCACCCGAACGCGTGGTCGAGCTGGACGAGATCGCCCTGGTGGTGGCGCAGCGCTTCGATGGCGTCCGGTCGCTGGCGCAGATTGCAGTGGAGCTGGCCGCCGAGTTCGACGCCGACACCACCGAGATCGAAGCCGATGTGATCGAGCTGACGACCACCTTGCATCAGAAGCGTCTGCTGCGGCCATGAACAGCGCACCGCCGCCGCTGTCGGTGCTGCTGGAGCTGACCCATCGCTGCCCGCTGGCGTGCCCGTATTGCTCCAACCCGATTGCACTGGCCGCACTGCGCGAGGAGATGGACACCGCCGGCTGGCGCTCGCTGCTGCAGCAGGCCGCCGACATGGGCGTACTGCAGGCGCATTTTTCCGGTGGCGAGCCGATGCTGCGCAAGGACCTGCCCGAACTGGTGGCGCATGCGCGCGCGCTCGGGCTGTACAGCAACCTGATCACCTCCGGCGTGGCTGGCGGCGAGCGGATGCTGGACCAGCTGCAGGCCGCCGGGCTGGAGCACGTGCAACTGAGCGTGCAGGACGTCGACCCGGCCGGCGCCGACCGCATTGCCGGCTATCGCAACAGCCTGGCAAAGAAGCGCGAGTTCGCCAGCGCCGTGCGTGCGCGTGGCCTGCCGCTGACCCTCAACGCGGTGCTGCACCGGCATAACGCCGAGCGCGTGCCCGGCATGATCGCGCTCGCGCTGGAATGGCAGGCCGAGCGTATCGAGGTTGCCCATACCCAGTACTACGGCTGGGGCCTGCGCAATCGCGCGGCGCTGATGCCCAGCCGCGAGCAGCTGATGGCCACCATCGAGGCAGTGGAAACCGCGCGCCGCGAACTCGGCGACCGCCTGGCGATCGACTTCGTCACCCCCGACTACTACGCACGCCAGCCCAAACCCTGCATGGGCGGCTGGGGCCAGCGCTTCGTCAACATTTCCCCCCGCGGGGACGTGCTGCCCTGCCATGCCGCCGAGACCATCGACGGCATGCGCTTCGACAATCTGCGCGAGCGCTCGCTGGCCGATATCTGGAACAACGGCGAGGCGTTCGTGCGCTTCCGTGGCACCGCGTGGATGCCCGAGGTCTGCCAGGGCTGTCCCAAGCGCGAGATCGACTGGGGCGGCTGCCGTTGCCAGGCGCTGGCGCTCAGCGGCGATGCCGCCACGCTGGACCCGGTGTGCGAACGCTCGCCCACCCACGCGCAGGTACGTGCCACCGCCGAACGCGAAGCGGCCGCGCCAGCGCCGGACTTCGTCTATCGCCGGCCGGCCCGTCCCGCGCGCGCAGAACCCGCCACTGCAGGCAGCACGGACTGACCCGCGGTGGCCGGCGCAGAACAGCGTCTACACTAGCCACCTCTTTCCTCCTGGATGGCTTCCATGTCGCTCGCGCGCCGCATTCCCCTGCTGGTCTGCCTGACCCTTGCGTTGTCTGCCACCCCCGCCCTGGCGCAGCGTGCCGTCCAGGGCGATCTGCAGTCACAGATGAGTGCCGAGCAGTTCAAGGCCGCCGGCCTGGACAAGCTCGACGCCAGCGAACTGGCCGCGCTCAACGACTGGCTGCAGGGCAAGGTGGCCAAGGAAGCGGCCGTGGTGGTCGAGCAGGCCAAGGAGGCCGGCCGCCAGGAAGTCATCGTCAAGAACCGCGGCTTCTTCGATTTCGGCAGCAAGGAGCCGATCGAAAGCAGCATCGTCGGCGAGTTCAAGGGCTTCTCCAAGGGCCGCGTCTACACGCTGGCCAATGGTCAGGACTGGGAACAGACCGACGCCGCCAGCCTGTCCGGCGTGCGCAAGGCGTCCCCCAAGGTCAGGATCAAGCCCGGCCTGGTCGGCGTCTGGTATCTGCAGATCGAGGGCTACAACACCCCGGCCAAGGTACGGCGAATCAAGTAAGCACGGGTAACGGCGCGGCATGGGTGCCTCCTGCCGTGCAATGGCAGCGTGGCCTTCGTCCCAACCCGCTGGCGGCCTTGGCACCGCGACCCGGACGTCCGTAACGTGCAAGACTTGCCATCACGTCCCGGCGCGCCATGTGCTTTCCGCTCGACCTGCCCATGACTGCGCTGGCCCGTTGCACCGCTTCCGGAGGACACCGATGCGCTTGATGACACGTTGCGGTCTTGCCCTGCTGGCCCTGCTCTCCTGCCCGGCGTTGGCCTCTACCGCCGCCGAGCGATGCGCCACCTCGCCAGAGGTCGGGTTTGATCAGGCCCTGGTCTGCTATCACGACGCGGTGGAACAACAGCCGCTGGTCTACACGCGGGTGGGCACCAGCCGCGTTGCTGGCGTGGAACGGCGCGACTACCTGCTCACCTCGCAGACCTGGTCGCCTGAGGCGCGTGTCACGCCGGCCGTCTGGCAGCACGATGTGGCGATCTATGTGCCGTCCGATGCCTTGCCGACCCGCGCGGTGCTGATCTCCACCAACGGCACGCGTCACCCGGCAGACGGCGGCGCGGCGCAGCCGGCCAGCGAGTTGCCGCCGGAGGCGCTGGCTGCGCTGGCGCAACGCAGCCGCACCGTGGTCATCGCATTGAGCGACATTCCCAATCAGGCCTTGCGCTATCAGGGCGACGCCGCGCCACGGCGCGAGGACGACAGCGTCGCCTACACCTGGTCGCTGTTTCTCAAGGCGCCACAGCAACGCAAGACCATGCCGCTGCATGTGCCCATGGCCGCGGCGATCGCACGCACCATGAGCCTGGCCGAGCGTGAGCTGGCGCCGCTGAAGATCCACCGCTTCATCCTTGCCGGTGCGTCCAAGCGCGGCTGGGCCAGCTGGCATGCCACGATCGCCGACCCGCGCGTCGAAGCCGTGGTGCCGTTCGTGATCGATATCCTCAACATGCCGGCGGTGCTGGACCACATGTACCGGACATACGGGGGCAACTGGCCGATTGCATTCAATGCCTACGCCCGGCAAGGCATCACCACGCAGCTGCAGACGCCGGCGTTTGCGCAGCTGGTGCAACTGCAAGACCCGCTGAGCTATCTGCACTCGCCGTACCGCAAGCGGCTGTCGGTGCCCAAATACATCGTCAACGCCAGCGGCGATGATTTTTTCCTGCCCGACAACACGCAGTTCTTCTATGCGGCGCTGCCTGGCAGCAAGGCCTTGCGTGTGGTGCCCAACAGCGCGCACAACGGCATCCGTGCCGCGGTCGTCGACACGTTGGTGCCCTTCGTGACGCGGCTGCAGCAACAGCGCCCGCTTCCGCAGCTGAGCGATACCTTGCGGAGGGGCGCCGCGCCGCAGATCCGCCTGCGGTCTTCCGAGCGACCGACGCAGCTGCAACTGTGGACGGCCAGCAACCCGCAGGCACGCGACTTCCGCTACGCCTGTGGCATCCGCTATCACGCCAGTCCGCTCGTTGCGGGGCGCGGCCACACCGTCACCGTGCCGGTGCAGGTGCCCGAGACCGGCTGGAGCGCGTACTTCGTCGAAGCCACCTATGCCGATGGCTTTGTGGCCACCAGCCAGACCTACATCCTCGGCAAACAGCAGTATCCGCAGCAGGCGCCGCCGACCGACAACGCCGCCTGCAGCACCTTGCCGGGCATGGCGAGCAGTGCCGCTACGCGTTGATGCCGTGTACCGCCAACCTGGCGGAGACGGCGTTTGCCGCAGGTGTCGCCAGCGAAGCGCAGCGGTGGGCGGTGCTGATCCGCGTGTGCGTCTGCTGCCCGCGGCTTCCGAACGGCGTTGAGATGTCGTAGCGGTCACTGCGCAGGTCGCCATTCCACCTGCCTGCGTGCTGTCGCGGCGACGGCCAACTGCAGCCACACCTGCTGCGTGCGCACCCATGGCGACGTCCAGGTTGGCTTGGTGTCGACGGGCGCCACCGCTGCGGTTGACCAAGTGGACACTCTTGACCGCCTTGCGCAACGAAGTCCGCACAGAACCATTCCCAAGCCCCGATTTGGCACTTGAGCCCGCCAGCAAGATCGATCCAACCCGACTGGACCATTGACATCGTTGTCACCAACTCCTAAACAGCCGTGACGCGCTGATGGCATCGGCCAATCGGACGGATCAAAGGACTGCATGTGGCTGCGACCTCGCGTTCTGCTCACGCTTCTGCCTCGCCCGCGGTATCCGCTGCCACCGGCTTCGTCGCGGCCGATGTCGGCGGCACGCATGTCCGGCTTGCCCACGTGATGCAGGCCGACGACGGCGCGGTGGAGCTGTCGCACTACCGCACCTATCGCTGCGCCGAGTACGCCAGCCTCGACGCCATCCTTGCCGAGTTCCTGCCGCAGGTGAGTCGTGTGGAGGCGGTGGTCATCGCCAGCGCCGGCGTTGCGCTGGACGAGGACACCTTCATCAGCAACAACCTGCCGTGGAGCATGTCGCCCAAGCGCCTGCGCACCACGTTGGCGCTGCGCAGCGTGCACCTGGTCAACGATTTCGAAGCCGTCGCCTACGCGGCGCCGCACATGGAGCCGCGTGCGGTGCTGCAGCTGAGCGGCCCCACGCCCCGGCATGTCCGCAGCACCGGCCCGATCCTGGTGGTCGGCCCCGGCACCGGGTTGGGCGCGGCGGTCTGGATCGATGCCACACCCAGACCGCTGGTGCTGCCCACCGAAGCCGGCCAGGTCGCGCTGGCCAGCACCCACGACCACGAACTGCAGCTGCTGCGCATCCTGCTGCGCGGTCAGCACTACCTGCCGCTGGAGCACGTACTGTCCGGCCCCGGTCTGCTCCGGCTCTACAGCGCTGTCTGCCAACTCCATGGCGCCGCGCCACGTCATCAGTTGCCTGCCGCCATCACCCAGGCCGCCTTGCACGAAGACGACGGGCCGGCCGGCGAATGCCTGCAGGTGTTCTGCGCGCTGCTCGGGCATGCCGTCGGCGACATGGCGCTGGCCTATGGCGCGGGCGGCGTCTATCTGGCCGGCGGCATCCTGCCGACGATCGGGCACTTCCTGGCCACCAGCCAGTTCCGTGCGCGCTTCCTGGCCAAGGGCAACATGCGCGAGGTGCTCGAACGCATCCCGGTCAAGCTGGTCGAGCACGGGCAACTGGGCGTGCTCGGTGCGGCCAATTGGTACCTGCAGCACCACGCTGACGTGTCGTAGGCGATCTGTCGCGCGTTGTCGAGAACGCGCGGCGGCAACACCCCGCATCCGGCGAGCAGCCGCCCGCCGTCCATCCCTGTGCGTGATGAGGAGAGACATCATGAAATACAGCGCCACCCTGCTATCCAGTGCGATTGCGTTGTCGTTGGCATTCAGTGCGCATGCCCAGCAGAGCGATGGCCAGCACGCCACCGACCTGGATGCGGTCCAGGTGGTCGGCATCCGTGCCAGCCTGGAAAAATCGCTCGACACCAAACGCAACAACACCGGCATTTCCGAGGCCATCACTGCCGAGGACATCGGCAAGTTCCCGAGCACCAACGTGGCCGAAGCGCTGTCGCAGATTCCTGGCGTCACCCTGGATCGCCGCTTCGGACAAGGCGAACGCGTGAGCATCGACGGCACCGATCCCAGCCTCAACCTGTCGTTCCTGGACGGTCACCCGGTGGCGCAGGCGATCTGGCTGTACGGCGAACAGCCCAGCCGCGGCTTCGACTACACCTTGCTGGCACCGCAAATCCTGGGCCGCGCGGAAATCCTCAAATCCTCCGAGGCGCGACTGACCGAAGGCAGCCTGGGCGGCACGGTCCTGATGCATACGCGCCAGCCGCTGGACCTGGAGGCCAACGAGATTGCCGGTTCCATCGGCTACAGCTACAGCGACCAGGCCAGCACGGGCAAACCCAACGCGGCGCTGCTTTACAGCTGGAAGAACGCTGCAGACACCTTCGGTATCGCGGTCTCCGCGCAGCATTACCAAGAGCGCGTCGACCGCCGTGGCATGGAAGTCTTCGGCTACGCGCCAGCCAGTACCTTCCCTAATGCAGCAGGCACGGTGCCGGCCGATGCGGACGTACCCAACTCGATCAATGCCGCCTGGTTCCAGCAGGACCGTGAGCGCGACAGTGCCGTGGTCAACCTGCAACTCAAGCCCAGCGATGCGCTGGAGTTCAACCTGAGCGGCCTGTACATCAATGAGAATTTCGACAACTACAACCAGTCGATGTACAGCTTTCTCACCTGGAACGCCGGCACGGTGGCGGCGGTGGACCAGCTGGGCAGCGTGCGCAATGGCGTGGTGACCAGCGGCCACTCCAGCGCCAATGCCGATCCGCTCGGCGGCACGGTGATCTACGACAACAACGTGCGCGAATCGGAAGTCACCACCAAGGGCCTGGACCTGCGCGGCGCGTTCCGCGGTGACGGCTGGGGCTTGAACGGACAGGTGGGCCAGAGCAAATCGGAGAACACCGATCTGTCGCAATACTTCATCGAACCGTTCTACAACGGCGGTTTCAGCTGGGACACCCGCCGTGGCATCCGCTTCGACGACCCTGCGGCGGCGCGCAACCCGGCCAACTGGGGCTCGGCCGGCGGCTGGTTTGGCAACAACGGCATCTTCTCCACTGAGAGCAAGGACACCTACGGCCAGCTGGACCTCAACCTGCAGTTCGACAGCGTGTTCAACCAATTGCTGCTGGGCGTGCGCCATGGCAAACACGAGGAGCGCTTCGAGCTCAATGTCTACGGCGGAGTGACCCCCGGCACGTTGGCCGATGTCGGCACGATCGGGCTCACCGATCTGCAGGATTTCTATCCCGATCACGGCCGGCATGTGCAGGCGGGCCGTAACAATGTGCTGAACTGGATCCGCAACAGCCCGGTCGATTACGGCGCACCGGATCCGGCCAGCTATCTCAACAACAGCTGGGCTCTGGAGCAGACCAACAACGCAGCCTATGCGCAGCTGAATTTTTCCGGCGGCGGTGTGCGCGGCAACCTGGGTGTGCGCTATGTGGATTCCAAGACCGAGGGCAGCGGTTTCGTCTACAGCGGCACGCCCTCGCTGGCCAATGCCGACAGCCTGTGGCAGACCCGCACCCGCAAGGAAGACTTTCTGCTGCCTTCGCTGACGCTGTCGTACGACGCTGCCGACGATTGGGTGCTCCGCTTTGCAGCCGCCAAGGTGATCGCCTGGGCGCCCTACAACCAGATGGTCAACAACACCTTCCTCAACGACACCACCTTGACCGGCAGCGGCGGCAACGCGGAGTTGTCGCCCTACGAATCGTGGAATTTCAACCTGTCGGCCGAGTACTACTTCGCGCAGCAATCGGTGGTGGCCTGGTCGGTGTTCTACAAGAAGATCGACAACTACATCGACACCAGCGCCAGCGTGGAGCGCCAGTACAACGCGCTCCGCGACACCGCGCCGCAAAGCTGGGCGCAATTGCTCGGCAGCAACGGCTGTACCGCCGACGGCTATTGCGACTACAGCATCCAGCGGCCGCGCAATGCCGGCGACGGCAAGGTCAAGGGCTTCAACATTTCCTTCCAGCAACCGTTCGGCGACAGTGGCTTCGGCCTGACCGCCAACTACACCTACGCCAACGGCGAAAACAACACCGGCGACGCCCTGCCCTACCAATCGCGCAACAGCGTGGCGTTCAGCCCGTACTACGAAAAAGGCCCGCTCAACGCGCGGCTGACCTACAACTGGCGCGACAGCTATCTGGCCGGCGGCTATGTCGCTGGCGCGGCACCGGCCAGCGTGGACGACTATGCCGAATTGGGGGCAAGCATCGGCTATGCCTTCAGCCCCAACTGGTCGCTGCAGGTGGATGCGCAAAACCTGCTGGATGAAGAATACCTGCAGTATCTGGGCGACAAGGATCACCTGGCCGGCCGTTACAGGAGTGGGCGCCGTTACATGGCCAGCCTGCATGTGAAGTTCTGAAACGGGCAGGCAACGGCCGCACCGGCCATGGGTGGGTGCGGCCGTTGCTTGATGGGTTGGCAGCCGGCGCGGGTTTGCTGCGTGTCTTGTGTGTGCGGATAAGCCGTTGCCGCCGACCGCACCGCCGACACCACGCGACGACGCTTCAGCCGTGTGAACTGCACGCCGCGCCGGCCGCCCGATGCGATCGGAGCGGCCGGCCTGCTGGGGGTGCGTTCCTGGTTCGGCGTGCGCACCCGACGACGGGCAACGCGCTGCCACAAATCAAATGCCGCTCAGCTCCGCAGCGCCGCGACGCGCTGCGACAACTTCTTCGCAGACACGCCCGACTTGGCGCCCAGTTCCTGCGCAAATACCGACACACGCAGCTCTTCCAGATCCCAACGCAGCGATTGCCATTCCTCGCGCTGCTGCAAGCCGCGCGCGGCCGCGTCATCCAGCGCATCCACGAAGGGCTTGAGTTCGAGCATGCGCGCCTGGTCGCGCGCCGGGTCGCGCTTGGCCCGCTCGGTACGCAGGATCATCGCCCTGAGGTAGCGCGGATAGTTGGCCAGCGCCTCGGCCGGCGTGTCACGCAAGAACCCGGCATGCACCAGCGCACGCAACTGCTGCTCCATGTCGTCCAGATTGCCGCGTGCCCAGCCCATCAACGGCGCTTCCAGCAGGGGTTTGAGCTCGGCGACTGCCCCCAGGATGCTTTCGGCCAGGGTCAGCCGCGCCATCGCCTCGCCGAACAGCCGCTTGGTGGCATCGTCGCGACGTTGCGCAAATGCAGCCGGGTCGCGAATCGCAGCCAGCCCCTCGGCCAGCACCGCATTGAGCGCGGCATCGACCAGATCGCCACGCAGGCGCTCCTGCGATTCGATGGCCGCGTACAGCAAGCCGGTCTTGGGCGACACCGGCAATTGCTTGCGCGCTTGCTTGATCTTGTCGGCGAGCGCGATCTCCAGCAGACGCCGCACCCCGCGCGGATGCGCGCGCGCCGCCTCGTTGCGGTCGGCGAAGATGCGTAGCGCCGCGTTGTCGCCCTGATCCACCAACGCCGGATAGGCCGGCACACCGGCCTCGCCGGCCACCTGCTCGGGGATCGCGGCGGCCGGAAAATCGCGCAGACCTTCGGCGGCCAGCGCACGCCCGGCCCGCGCGGCAAATGCCTGGCCGGCGCGCTCGCCGAAGCGCGCGCGCAGCCCGTCCAGATCGCGCGATTCGGCGAGCACCTTGCCGTCATCGTCGCGCAGGCGCAGGTTCATCAGCAGATGCGTGTCCAGCGACTCCTCATCGAAATCCAGCGCCGCCACCTGCACACCGGTGGCCTTGGACAAAAACCGCGCCAGCTCGCCGCGGATGTCGTCGGCCGAGGGCAGGCTGTAGGCCTCGTAGAACGCACGCCCGAAGTCCGGCGCCGGAACGAAATTGCGCCGCAACACCTTGGGCAGGCTGCGGATCAGCGCCGACGCCTTGTCGGCCACAAAGCCCGGTGCCAGCCACGACAGGCGCGCCGGGTCCAGCGCGTTGAGCAGGTGCAGCGGCACCTCCAGGGTGACACCGTCATCGGCGGCACCCGGCTCGAAGCGGTAGTGCAACGGCAGCCGCGCATCGCCAAGCGGGAAATACTTCGGAAAGCGGTCCGCCTCGCTGCCTTCGCCCGGCAGCAGGTCGTTCAAGCTCCAATGCAGGCTGCGGCGCTTGTCCGGCGGCAGGGTCTTCCACCACGCATCCAGCCCGCTGGCCGAATGCAGTTCGGCCGGGATGCGATCCAGATACCAGCGCGCCTGCCAGCCTTCGTCGGCCATAATGCCGGCACGCCGCAGCTTTGCTTCTTCTTCGCGTGCCTGCTCCAGCACCTTGAGGTTGTCGGCGACGAAGGCCGCGCGCGTATTGATCTCGCCGGTCACCAGGCCCTGGCGCACGAACAACTCGTGTGCGCCGGCCGGGTCGATCTTGCCGTAGTGCACCGGCTTCTTCGGTGCCAGCACCAGGCCGAACAGGCTGATCTGTTCGGAAGCGACCACCTGCCCCTGGGCGCGCGACCAATGCGCATCGAAGTGCTTGCGCGCCAGCAGGTGCCCCAGTTCGGCGATGGCCCAGTCCGGCTCGATCGCCGCGTTGGTCATGCCCCAGACCTTTTGGGTGTCCAGCAGCGTGGCCGCCAGGATCCACGGTGGCGGCTTGCGCGCCAGGGCCGAGCCGGGGAATGGCACGAACCGCCGCTGCCGCGCCGCCAGAAAGTCGCCCTTTTCGGTGCGGTGGCCGATCTGCGTGGGCAGGCCGGCCAGCAGCGCGCGATGCAGCGATTGATAGGCGGCCGCGCGTTCGCGCTCGCTGGTGCGTGCCGACACCTCGGCCGCGTCGGCCTGCCGGCTTACCGCCGCGGGCGTGCGCTGCAGCGCCGGCGCGGTGGGATCGGGCTTGCCTTCGCGCGCCAGACGCGCGGCGCGATGCAGTTGCCCGCGCGTGGGCCGATTGGCGTTGTGGCCGTCGTCGCGTGCCGGCGCACTGGCACCGGCCAGCAGCGGCGCCAGCACCGCAGTGGCCGGCTCTTCGCTCCAGCCGAGCTCCTCGCACAGCAGCCGCAACTGACGATGCAGTTCGCGCCACTCGCGCATGCGCAAGAAGCCGAGGAAATGCCGGCCGCACCAGTCGCGCAACTTGGATTGGGTGAGATCTTCGTGTACCTGCCGGTACGCTTCCCACAGGCGCAGGATGCCGACGAATTCCGAACGCGCATCGGCGAACAGCGCATGCGCATTGTCGGCGGCCTCGCGTGCTTCGGGCGGGCGCTCGCGCGGGTCCTGGATGCCCAGGAAGGAGGCGATGATGATCATCTCGCGCAGGCACCCATGCTGCTGCGCGGCCACCAGCATGCGCGCCAGCTTGACGTCCACCGGCAGGCGCGCCATCTGCCGGCCGATGGCGGTCAGACGGCGTTCGGCATCGATTGCACCCAGTTCCAGCAGCTGCTGCCAGCCATCGGCCACCGCACGCTCGTCCGGCGCCTCCAGAAACGGGAAGTCTTCGATCCGCCCCAGCCCCAGCTGCAACATGCGCAGGATCACGCCCGACAACGACGAACGCCGGATCTCCGGGTCGGTGAACGCCGGGCGCGCAGCAAAGTCGGCTTCGGCATACAGCCGGTAGCAGATGCCCTCGGCGATGCGTCCGCAGCGGCCCATGCGCTGGTTGGCGCTGGCCTGCGAGATCGGCTCGATGTGCAGGCGGTCCAGCTTCTGGCGCGGGCTGTAGCGTTTGACCCGCGCAAACCCCGGGTCCACCACGTAGCGGATGCGCGGCACCGTCAACGAGGTCTCGGCCACGTTGGTGGCCAGCACCAGGCGTCGGCGCGGGCCGGGGTTGAAGACGCGGTCCTGGTCGGCGGCCGACAACCGCGCATACAGCGGCACCACTTCGGTGTCGCGGTATTTGCGCCGCTCCAGGGAATGATGCGCATCGCGGATCTCGCGCTCGCCCGGCAGGAACATCAGCACATCGCCACGCGGGTCGATGCGGGTGATTTCATCGATGGCCGCCACGATCGCATCGTTGACGGTGCGTTCGCCGTCACGCCCGTTGCCGTCGTCCTCCTCGCCGCCGGCCTCGCCCTCCAACGGGCGGTAGCGCACTTCCACCGGGAAGGTGCGCCCTTCCACGCTGATCACCGGCGCATTGTTGAAGTGCTGGGCGAAGCGCTCGGTATCGATGGTGGCCGAGGTGACGATCAGCTTCAGATCGGGGCGCTTGCTCAGCAGTTGCTTGAGATAGCCCAGCAGGAAATCGATGTTGAGGCTGCGCTCGTGCGCCTCGTCCACGATGATGGTGTCGTAGGACGACAGCCAACGGTCGCTGGCGATTTCAGCCAGCAGGATGCCGTCGGTCATGAACTTGATGCGCGACTGCTCGCTCACCCGGTCGGTGAAGCGCACCTGGAAGCCCACCGTGGTGCCCAATGGGGTCTTCAACTCGTCGGCCACGCGTGCCGCCACCGCACGCGCGGCAATCCGGCGCGGCTGGGTACAGCCGATCATGCCGGCCGCGCCGCGCCCGGCCGCCAGACACAGCTTGGGCAACTGGGTGGTCTTGCCCGAGCCGGTCTCGCCGGCAATGACCACCACCTGGTGGTCGCGGATCAGCGCGATGATGCGTTCGGCCTCGCGCGCAATCGGCAGCTGCTCGTCCAGCGTGACGGCGGGCAGCTGCTCGGCGCGCGCCTGGCGCTGCGCCTGCGATGCCGCCAGGGCTTGCTCAAACGCCTCGCGCACCTGCACATTGCCGGGCTTGCCCTGCCAGCGCGACCATAGGCCCAGCAAACGGCCACGGTCGCGGCTCATCGCGCCATCCACGGCACGGCGGCGCTCGCGCAAGGTATTGGCAAGGTCGGTATCGATAGCGCTCATTGATCGGAAAATGTGAAAGATTGAATGACGTTTGATCCTTTAGCCTGTCTATTGTGACGCCATAACTGTTCTGTCAGACACCAACCCTCAGAAGGACCATTCCATGTCCAAGAAAAAGAACGCCAACAAGCCCGTCATCGTCAACGATGCCCTGCCGGTTGCAGCCGCCTCGGCGCCGCATATCGATATCGGGATCAAGGACACCGATCGCAAGCAGATCTCCGACGGTCTGGCCCGCTACATGGCTGACGCCTTCACCCTGTATCTGAAGACCCACAACTTCCACTGGAATGTCACCGGGTCGATGTTCAACTCGCTGCACACCATGTTCGAGACCCAGTACACCGAGCAGTGGGGCGCGCTGGACGAAGTGGCCGAGCGCATCCGCGCCCTGGGCTACAACGCGCCGGGCTCGTATCGCGAATTCGTCGCGCTGACCTCGATCCCGGAAGAACCGGGCCTGAGCGACAGCGCCGACTGGCGCGAAATGGTGCGCCAGCTGGTCAGCGGCAACGAAGCGGTCTGCCGCACCGCCCGCAAGGTGCTGGGCACCGCCGACGACGCCGGCGACGACCCGACCGTGGACCTGCTGACCCAGCGCCTGCAGACCCACGAAAAGTACGCCTGGATGCTGCGCTCGCTGCTGCAGTAAACCCTCGGGGCTTCGCCCCTTCGGGTTTGAGCCCCTCTCCCGCCGGGAGAGGGGTTGGGGTGAGGGTACGGCGGGAGCCAGGGTCGTTTCAGAGGCAGCGCCTACCTGAACTCTCCTGTGCCACGAGAACAACGCAACGCCGGACGCCTCTTCCAGATAGTGTTGGGCGCACACCAACGCATCGCGGCGTTCCCCGACCCGCCAGTCCGCAACACTGCAGGCATGACAGCCACCCGGGCTTGACCCGCACGGTATCCTAAGCGGATGTCTTCCCCCGCTCACGAACTGCTCAGCCGCGTCTTCGGTTACGACGACTTCCGCGGCCCGCAGCAGGCCATTGTCGAACACGTCGCTGCCGGCAACGACGCCCTGGTGCTGATGCCTACCGGCGGCGGCAAGTCGCTGTGCTACCAGGTGCCGGCACTGCTGCGCGATGGCATCGGCATCGTGGTCTCGCCGCTGATCGCGCTGATGCAGGATCAGGTCGAAGCCCTGCGCCAGCTCGGCGTGCGCGCCGAGTTCCTCAACTCCACGCTGGATGCAGAAAACGCACAGCGGGTGGAGCGTGCCTTGTTGTCCGGCGATCTGGACCTGCTCTACGTCGCACCGGAGCGCCTGCTGACCCAGCGCTTCCTGTCCTTGCTGGAACGCAGCCGCATCGCGCTGTTCGCCATCGACGAAGCGCACTGCGTATCGCAGTGGGGCCACGATTTCCGTCCTGAATACCGCCAGCTCACCGTGCTGCACGAGCGCTGGCCGCACATCCCGCGCATGGCGCTGACCGCCACCGCCGACCCGCCCACCCAGCGCGAAATCGCAGAGCGCCTGGATCTGGTCGAGGCGCGCCACTTCGTCAGCTCCTTCGACCGCCCCAACATCCGCTACACCGTGGTGCAGAAGGACAACGCGCGCAAACAGCTGCAGGAATTCCTCACCCGCCATCGTGGCTCGGCCGGCATTGTCTACGCGATGTCGCGGCGCAAGGTCGAAGAGACCGCCCAGCAGCTGTGCGCGCAGGGCTTCAATGCCCTGCCCTACCACGCCGGCCTGCCGGCCGAGGTCCGTGCCGAAAACCAGCGCCGTTTCCTGCGCGAGGACGGCATCATCATGGCTGCCACGATCGCGTTCGGCATGGGCATCGACAAGCCGGATGTGCGCTTCGTGGCGCACGTGGACCTGCCCAAGTCGCTGGAAGGCTATTACCAGGAAACCGGCCGCGCCGGCCGCGATGGCGACCCGGCCGAAGCCTGGCTCTGCTACGGCCTGGGCGATGTGGTGCTGCTCAAGCAGATGATCGAACAGGGCGAAGCGGCCGAGGAGCGCAAGCGCCTGGAGCGCGCCAAGCTCGACCACCTGCTGGGCTATTGCGAATCCATGCAATGCCGCCGCCAGGTGCTGCTGGCCGGCTTCGGCGAGACCTACCCCAAGCCCTGTGGCAACTGCGACAACTGCCTGACGCCCGCCGCCGCCTGGGACGCCACCGTTGCCTCGCAGAAGGCGCTCAGCTGCGTGTATCGCAGTGGCCAGCGCTTCGGCGTGGGCCATCTGATCGACATCCTGCGCGGCAGCGAGAACGAGCGCATCAAGCAGCTCGGCCATGACCAGCTGAGCACGTATGGCATTGGCCGCGATCTGGACGAACGCACCTGGCGCGGCGTGTTCCGCCAACTGGTGGCAGCCAGCCTGCTGGAGGTCGACAGCGAAGGCCATGGCGGCCTGCGCCTGACCGATGCCAGCCGTCAGGTGCTCAAGGGCGAGCGTCAGGTGATGATGCGGCGCGAGAACCCGGCCGCCGGGCGCGAGCGCAGCGCGCAGCGCACCGGACTGCCGGTGCAACCGCAGGACCTGGTGCTGTTCAATGCCCTGCGCGGCCTGCGCGCAGAACTGGCCAAGGAGCAGAACGTGCCGGCCTTCGTGATCTTCCACGACAGCACCCTGCGCAATATCGCCGAACAACGGCCTACCAGCATCGACGCACTGTCGCGCGTCGGTGGGATCGGCGGCGGCAAACTGGCGCGTTATGGCGCGCAACTGATCGAGATCGTGCGCGAACAGGGCTGATGCAACAGCGTGCGTCATTACGGTGGCGGCGCTGGCGCAAAAATCCACGGAATCGACAGCGCGCATTCAATCGGCCATTGCTAGTTTCACAAGGCGATCCAGCACGCGCTGTCAGTCCCTCTTGATGAGAGTCCACCCGATGAAACGCAGCCTGCTTTTCCTGGCCATTCTGTTTGCTGCCGGCAGCGCGCTTGCCCAGACTGGCGACGGAAGCGCCGAGCCCGCCAGTGCGCGCTCGCTGGACCTGAGCGTTCCACAGGCCCCGGTGCAGTATCGGTCCGACCCGGAATACAGCACCGACCCGCCGGGCACCTACTACGGCGACAAGAGCGGGCCACGGCCTGCCCTGGCGCGCCCGAGTGCGGCGTCAATCGCTGCCGAACGCGCCGAGCAATGCCAGGGCAAGCTGCATGGCGCTGTGGAGACCGGCATGGGCTACTCCAGTCGCGGCGGCAACAGCAACTGGCAGGCCGCCAATCTGAATTCCTGCAAGACCTATTACGACGATGGCGGCAAGGCGCACCAGATCGGCGTCAGCATCAGCGTCGGGCGCGGCGAAGGCCCGGTCTTCGGCCCACGTTACGCCCCCGGCGGCTATGGTCCGGGCCCGTTTGGCTGGTAACCATACGGCTCCGTCTGCGTTGACGAGGGGTTCACTGCCGCATCGCTGAGAATGTGGTCTGCCTTACGAGACGTGCTCATGTCACAGAACAAGGAACGGCCGGTTGTATTCGTTGTCGAGGACGGCGACGGCACCCGACAACTCAGCTGCCTTGTCCTGGAAAGCTATGGCTTTACCTGCCGCAGTGCCGGCTCGGTCGAGGAAGCGCTGACCCTGATCGAAAGCGACCCGCGCGTAGACGTGCTGTTCTCGGACATCCATTTTCCAGGCGGCCTGACCGGTGTGGACCTGGCGCTGAAGACGGCACATGCACCGTACAACCTGCCGGTGCTGCTGACATCCGGCCTGGCGGTGGAATATGTCGAGGAGATCCTGCCCGACGGCGTAGCCTTTCTCGAAAAGCCCTACACCCCCGAGCAATTGTTGACCGCGATCCGAAGCGTGATGGCCAAGCGCCGCGTGCTGGCGACGCCAAGCGCCTGACGCGTCAGGACCGGTTGGACCGCCGCCCACGCTTTCGGCATGAAGCCTCAACCGTCGCGCGGTGCGGCGGCGGCTGGAATTGAGCACGACACGCTGCGCCAGGGCTGCGCGGGCCACTGTAACCTGCCGATGACAGCTTCACTGCGGTCTGCCATGGCGGCGTACTGTCCAGATCGATTGCTTCGAACTCTGCCCCGCTTCGATCCTGCATAACCTGCAACGGTTGCGCCCGACGCCGACGTGGCGAGGAAAATCCATCGTAGGGATCGCCCCGATAGCCTGTCGGCGCCCTCCCGATTTACGTGACGCAGCTCGCATTTAAACTGCAGCAACCGGACGCGAGGCCTGTTGGGCCGCTCAACTCGCGAGGCGCCGAGCACGCCCCTGCCGGGACACTGCCATGGCAGTGCCAGCGCCATGTCGTCTTGCGACGGCGTCAGGCAACGCATGTCTGTCGCACGTGAGCGATGCACCGTCAGTCCCCATGCCAGCCAATGCAAGCAGCGTGCGGACGTTGTCCCTAACGCGCGCTTGATCCGGCGAGCATGCCGGCCCCTCGACTCATCTCTTGATCGTCTGTCGGACAGGCCGATCGCATCGATCCGCCGACTTGTCGCGCCGTGTGCAGCGCACCGACGCCTTACGCGGGCGATACGAGCAGATCTGCGCAGCCGCTGGACGAGCGGCGCCGACGCGCCTTGCGCAGTGCAGGCAATGGGTCATCCCGCATGCGTGATTGCATGCAGCGCTCCGTCACCATGGACGGATGGCCTCGATGGCGTGCGTCCAGCCTGCCACCGCGTCGCGCCAACGCACCGCGTCGATCTGCACCTGCAGCGTATTTCACGCTATCAAGCAGGCCGCTCGCTAGGCTAACGCCAGTGCAGTGCTTCGCTGCAGACGACTTTCAGGAGATCCTCATGGGCGACAATTCGTTTCTATCACCGGCTTTCGTCATCCTGGTGATCGGCATCATCGCCGTCGTGTTTTGGCTGGTGACCCGCGCCAAGAAAAAGCGCAACAAGAAGTAAGCGTTCGGATACCGGCCCGCAACGCATGCCGCCGTGCATGCAACGCGCGGCCGGTCAGGCATTAATCGGCGGGAGTCGGCCTTGGTCTGGCCACTTCCAGCACGGCAGCAGCGTCGCGGTTAGCGGCGACAACTTGTCTGCCGGCACGGCCAGCCTGTTGAAGCCGGCAACACGGCCGAGGCAGCGAACAGCGTCGACGCCGTCTGCGCAGACCGGATGCAACCTCCGCCGCGCTTGCTCAAAAGCGCTCGCCTGCAGGCAGATAGCGCCACTGGTCGATGGCCAGCTTGCCCAACGAAACACGCCCCACGCGCAGGCGGCGGATGCTCACCACCTCCAGCCCCACCTCGCCGCACATGAAACGCAGCTGGCCGGGCTGCACGTGCTTGATGGCAAAGCGCAGCCGCTCTTCGTTCTGCCAGCTCACCTTGCACGGCGGCAGGGTCCGTTGCTGATAGACCAACCCCTGCGCCAGCCTGGCCATGCCATAGGGACGCAAGGCGCCACGCACTTCCACCAGGAATTCCTGCTCGATCGCGCTGGCATCGGCACTCAACCTGCGCAGCACGCGACCGTCCTGAGTCAGCACCAGCAGACCGCTTGCCTCGTCCTCCAGCGGCAACGGCGCATTGAGGCGCAGGAAGTGGCGCCTGAGTACTCGCGTCGCGGAGTGGTCCAGCTCGCTACGCGACTGCGGGCTCGCCAAGGCCACCGCGGCGTCGGCACGCATGCCGGCCGGCTTGTGCAGCAGCAAGGTGGCAGGCTCCGCAGGTGCCAGCACAGCGTCGGCGGCCAAGTTCACCTGCTCCATCGTCGCCAACGCCTGCGGCTCTTCGACCACCACGCCATCCACACTGACCCAGCCGCCTTCGATGTACTGCTGCGCCTCGCCACGCGAGCAGCCGTAGCGCGCAGCCACGCATTTGTCGAGACGGATCGGATCGGACATCGGGCGAGCTCGGCACTAGGGCACGGCAGTGTAGGTGCTGGTTCCCCGGATGCGTGAGGTGCCGGTCTGCAGCGCCCGCCATGGCAATGGCGAACCCGTTCACGTTCCGCCCTTGCCTGTCTGGCGTGCACGCCATGCATGCTTCTTCCATGCACGCCAAAATGGGAAACTCGGCGCTCACACAGGAGATCGCAGATGTTCATCCAGTTCGGCACCACCCGGGTCCGCCTCAACCATATTTCCGTCATCAGCGATCCGTTCAACGCCGGCGAGAACTTCGGCTCAT
This sequence comes from Xanthomonas sp. WHRI 6106, assembly GCF_040202405.1. Classification (NCBI taxonomy): domain Bacteria; kingdom Pseudomonadati; phylum Pseudomonadota; class Gammaproteobacteria; order Lysobacterales; family Lysobacteraceae; genus Xanthomonas; species Xanthomonas sp. WHRI 6106. Next base: position 268,120 of record NZ_JBEGFC010000002.1, read on the forward strand.
ACTGCCACTCGGTACGGGTCGGCCTGATCTCCGGCGAAGAGGTCTTTGCACGCTTCAACAGCGAAGCCGGTGCACAGCAGCTCCACGCCGATGTGTTGAAGGCGCTGGAAGGCTGACCTGCCGTCACCACACCGCATCGCGCCGGCAAGCGCTGCATCAGCCCAGCGTCACGCTGCACGGCGCTGAGGGTTTCGCCCTGTCGCCGCAGCGCCGCATGCTGCTTGGTGAGTGCGTTCGCCTGCTGTTATGAGGCGCGTTGTGCAATGCAGCGCGATGTGACGCGCTTGTTGCCCGTGGCTACAACAACAAACTCTGTTCTGGGCCAGCAGCAAGCTGTCCATCGTTCTGCAGTTGGCACGCTACGGCCCATGCAAACACATCGAAAGTGCCCGCCGGATCAGGTGCTGTCAGGGCCGGCTGGACAGCTGTCGGGGAATGTCTTGCGCGGGGTGAATCCGCTCTAACTATTTTCAGAACGGAAGCTTTAGCTCTTCCAGATTCTGCCGCTAGCTGGGCAAGACGCCAGAGCGGACGCACCCCGCATCCGCCAGGCGAAGCTGCACTACCTGGATGTGGAAATGAACGATTATCTGCAACGCCTCAACGTCGGTCGTCGCCTGGGCGCGGCCTTCGGCATCCTGATCCTGCTCTCTGGCCTGCTCGTGGCCGCCGGCCTGATCACCATGTCCAACGCCCGCTATGAGCTGGACACCATCGTCAACAACAACATGGAGCGGATCCGACTTTCTTCCGACATGCTCGATGCCAATACCAATGTGGCCATCGGTCTGCGCGACATCGTGATGGTCTCCGGCGAGGCGGCCAACCGCCGCGCCATGCAGATGATCGAAGACAATCGCACGCGCTACCGCCAGGCCCACGATGCGTTGGCGGCCATGCCCAGCAACGCGCTGGAAAAGAACGCGCTCAAGCAGGTGCAGGACAAGCGCGACGTCTCGGTCAAATTCAACAACCAGATCCTGGACTACGGCATCCACGACCAGAATCAGCAGGCACAGGCGCTGTTGCAGGGCGCTGCCGCCACCGCAATGAACGAACAGCAGGCGGCCATTGGTGCCAATGCCGCGCTGGAACGACGCCTCAGCAAGGAGGCCTATGCAGTGGCGGTCGCATCGATGCATCGTGGCAAGGTCATCCTGGCAAGCGGCGGCATCGCGGCGCTGGTCATCAGCACCTTGCTGGCATGGCTGATCACCCGCAGCCTCACCATGCCACTGAGCCAGGCCACCCGCACTGCCGAAGCCATCGCCGCCGGCAACCTGCACAACGACGTCCACACCACCGCCAACGATGAAACCGGCCGTCTGCTGCAGGCGATGGACAAGATGCAGCTGCAGCTGCGCAACCTGATCACCGCACAGACCGACATGGCCAGGCGCCATGACGCCGGCCAGATCAGCTTCCGCATCGATGCCAGCGCATTTCCAGGCGACTACGGCCGCATGGCCAACGACACCAACCTGCTGGTGGCCTCGCACGTCGCCGTGCAGACCGACCTGGCACGCATCATGGGCCGCTACGCGGTGGGCGAGCTGTCCGAAGACATGCAGTCCTTGCCTGGCGAAAAAGCCGTGTTCAGCGACACCATGTCGCAGGTCAAACTCAACCTGTCGGCCATGAATCACGAGATCAAGCATCTGGCGCAGGCCGCGGCCAATGGCGACTTCAGCGCGCGCGGCGATGTCGAGCGTTTCCAGTTCGACTTCCGCATCATGGTCGAAAGCCTCAACCACCTGATGTCCACCGCAGACGGCAACCTGCAGTCCTTGTCGTCGCTGCTGCAGGCAATCGCCGCCGGCGACCTTACTGCACGCATGAGTGGCGAATTCCGCGGCGTCTTCGCGCAGATGCGTGACGATGCCAATGCCACCGCCAGCCAGCTGGCGCAGATCGTCGGTAACATTCAGCAATCGGCGGTGTCGATCAATGCGGCGGCCAGCGAGATCGCGGCAGGCAATCAGGATCTTTCGCAACGCACCGAGCAGCAGGCCGCAAACCTCGAAGAAACCGCTGCCTCGATGGAAGAGCTGACCTCCACGGTCAGACAGAACGCCGAGAGTGCGCGCCAAGCAAATCAGCTCGCCATCGGCGCCGCACGCGTGGCCTCGCAGGGCGGCGACGTGGTGGGCAAGGTCGTCGAGACCATGAGCGGCATCGAAGCCTCGTCCAAGAAGATTTCCGACATCATCTCCGTCATCGACGGCATCGCGTTCCAGACCAACATCCTGGCGTTGAACGCTGCGGTGGAAGCAGCACGTGCGGGTGAGCAAGGCCGTGGCTTTGCGGTGGTGGCATCGGAAGTCCGCACGCTGGCGCAGCGCTCCTCCGGCGCGGCCAAGCAGATCAAGGACCTGATCGACGATTCGGTGCAGCGCGTGGCCGAAGGCTCGGCGCTGGTGCACAGCGCCGGCAAGACCATGGGCGATGTGGTCGCAAGCGTGCAACGCGTGACCGACATCATGGGCGAGATTTCCGCAGCCTCGCAGGAACAGTCTGCCGGCATCGAGCAGGTCAACCAGACCATCACCCACATGGACGAAACCACGCAGCAAAATGCGGCGCTGGTGGAAGAAGCCACTGCCGCCGCGCGCGCCATGGAAGAACAGGCCGTCCAGCTTACCGATGCGGTGGCCATCTTCCGGATCGAAACAGCCGCAATACGACAGGCCGGCCCGCGCGCAGCCACACCGGTCGCGCAGCTGTTGAGCAAGGTCCGCAGCGCCTAGCGCCGCGGCGCTGCGTTGGCTTGCAGCGATGTCGGCGCTGGCCGACATCGCTGCACGCTGCGGGCGTCGACAACACACCGGTGTCCAAGCGCCTTTCCGTCTGCACTCGGCGCGTGATCGGGCGCAGACGCAACTGCCAGCGATGATGCGCTAGGAATGGGCTCACGCGCCGGCGCCTGAGTGCTCTGCTTCTTTACCGGGTCAGTGCGCGCACGGTCTTGACGTGCGTGCACGGCAACACGATCACCCGACTTTGACGCCCTGCTCCAGTAGCGACAACGCCTGTTGCAGGTCACGGAACTGGAACGGCTTCTGCAGCCCATGCCGGTGCCGGAACTTCTCCGGGATTCCGCTCTGCGCATAGCCGGTCACGAAGATATACGGCACGCCGCGCGCATCCAGTTCTTCTGCAATGGGAAACGACAGCGTTCCGCCCAGGTTGACGTCCAGCACCGCCAGATCCAGGTGGCCTTGCTGCACGACCGCCAGTGCCGTATCGACGTCACCGACGGTCGCTGCGACTTCGTAGCCCAGCTCGGCCAGACAATCTTCCAGCAGCATCGCAACCAGCGATTCGTCTTCGACCAGCAACACGCGCATGGTCACGGCTGCACCTCGGCAAGCTCGACCGGCAATGGGATCGACACGCGGAAGCACACGCCGGCAGGTTCGAACGACAGATCCACTTCGCCCTTGAGATCATGCTTCAAGCCGCGCTCCAACAGCCGCGAGCCGAAGCCCTTGCGCGTCGGCGGTTGCACGAGCGGCCCGCCGGACTCCTGCCAGACCAGCTCAAGCAGCGCCTGTCCATCGCGGACGTGGCGCTCCCACACGATCCGAACCGCACCATCGGACGAGGACAGCGCACCGTACTTCAGCGCGTTGGTGCACAGCTCGTGCAGCGCCATCGACAATGCCAGTGCGCGCCGCGGATCGAGACGGCAGGACTCGCCCTGCAGGGTGAAGCGCTGGCTGTCGCGCGATTCGTAGAGCGTCGCCGCATCGCGGGTGAGTTCCAGAATATCGGCACTGACCCAGTTTTCCCGCGTCAGCGTATCGTGCGCACGCGACAGCGCCAGCAGGCGCGCATCGATCTTCTCCTGTGCATCGGCCAGGCTGTCGGCATTGTTGAATGACTGCCGCGCCAGCGACTGCACCATCACCAGCGAATTCTTGACCCGATGGTTGAGCTCGTTGATCAACAGCTGCAGGTGTTGCTCGTGCTGCTTGTGTTCGGTGATGTCGCGCGTGGCGCCGGCAATGGCCTCCACTTCTCCATCTGGCCCGAAGACCGGCGTAAAGATGTAATCGTAGATCCGCAATCCCTTGACCGCATGCGGAAATGGCACTTCGCCACGCAGCGGCTGGCCGGTTGCGATGACGCGCTCGATTTCTTCATCGTGCATCGCGGCATGCCAGGGCTCATACCCGATCTCCAGGCAGGTCTTTCCGCATGCCTCTTCCCAGCGCATGCCCCACATCGTCAGCAATGCCTGATTGGCGTAGACGAAACGGTGCTGGGTGTCGAACACATATAAAAGGTCCGGCGTTGCCTGCAACAAGGCCTCGTAGATACGAGACTTTGCGGCGTCTTCCTGGTGCTCGGCCATTTACGTCGTGGTCCTGAAGTTGGACGGCACAATAATGGGATTGCCGTGAACGCACGATCATGCCTATATCTGCGTCAGAGTGGGCCGACGTACCAAGCCTTATCCTGACTAATATGCTTTTATCGTTATACCAATGCAGTTCGCCCTGAATAAGCGGACTCAACAAATCGATCTGGTCCATGCGACGCGGCATCTGTGCGCGACACCCTGCAGCGATATGACGCCTTGTCGCACCGTGCGCGCAACCTCGCTCAGCCTTCGATACCAGATACGCGACATGCGCGAGTTTGACCCAAAGCATGTGGCCAACGCGGCATTGCTTCATCAACACGACCCGATCCACGCCGGGGGCGCTCCGGGTGGTCACTCAACTTGCCGACTCGCCGACCGCATTCGCCCATTTCATCGAATGCAATTACCCGGGCCACCCTGTCTTTTCTGCCTCAAACAAATCCTAGCGACAGATAGGGGTTGCCATACGCGAATCAGCGAGGCGCCGTTCTTCGCGACATCGTTGCGCCGGACTAATCGCATCGCCCGCATGCAGCCTTCAGCGTGAGATGTCGATTGGGCTCGGCCGGCGACCGCCGCTCTGGCGCCACCGAAGCAGCCGTGTTCTGAATGCGCGAATAACCCACTATCCAAGGCAAAGCCATCGTCATATGAGCGACTTATCCGCGCCGTAGCCTCGCGCCCGGATTCAGTGTCTCCACCCACTCAGCAGTGGTCGCCCAGATGAAAACATGCGCTTGGTCGTCTAGAAACGTCTTTCAGAACGCCATCCTGTTCGGCGTCTTGATGTCCGCTACGTTGGCCACCGCGGCCTCTGCGACATCGTTGCATACCGTCTCCCGTACCGATCAGATGAGGTCATTCAAAACCGGCGGGCCGAGCAGATCCGAAGTCTTCCATCAGCAATGGGCAGAAGGCGCAGCGCAATGCCGTGAGTCCTTTCCACAGACCACCTCGGTGCAGCTGGGCCGGGTCGACACCCGCGCGATCAATGCAAGGACGTTCCAGGTCACCGGAAGGTGGATCTGCAGGGGCTGATTGTTTGGCAGTCGGCTGCCACGCCCGTCGAGCTGATGCATGCCCCGGTGTCCCTGGCGCTTGTGCTGTGCCTGCAGACGCGGCGCAGCGCAGCGGCCGTCGCGCACCCGTCCAGTGAGTGTCAGCGCGCGTGGGGCTGCGGCACATCGAATCACATGACCTGCAAGCACGGCCCTATCGGCAATCGGCGTCGGGCGCCACGCATGCCACGACCGTGGCCAGCGTTTTCCGCGAAACCAGCACGCCCGGCATCTACGCCGCGGGCGATCTTGCAAGTCCCGCGATGGCCTCGGTCACCCTGGCAGTCGATGTTGGTGTAAGCCCGAGCCCTGGCACGTGCGCCATCCACGCAACACGCTTCCTGCAGTCGCGCAGCGCGACGTGGCTTTCTGCTTCTCCTACAAAGCCACGGATCAAACTGAGGCGCAGCTTGATCGGGAACATCGTTGACGCATCGGCCTTCCCAACCTTGTATCAGTGGCAGAGCCACCCCGGCGCAACGATTGGCCATGGCGTTGCTCCGCTCGCTTCATCGCGGAGCCGCCTTGCGGCAAGATTTCGCGGGGCACAAAAAAGGCGCCCAAGGCGCCTTTCAAGCTGGTGATTCGATTGGTGGGCCGTGATGGATTCGAACCATCGACCAAAAGATTAAAAGTCTTCTGCTCTACCGACTGAGCTAACGGCCCATTGCCCGACTGTGCGTCGGGGTGCGCATTCTACCCTACACCGGCGTCAAGACGAAATCGCGTAGTGCGTGGGATCCTGAACTCCCGCGTCGGCGAAGCCGGCTGCGCGTAGCCGGCAGGCGTCGCAGTGGCCGCAGGCACGTCCGTCGGCATCGGCGCGGTAGCAGGACACGGTCAGCCCGAAATCCACGCCCAGGCGCACGCCTTCGCGCACGATGTCGGCCTTGCTGAGGAACTGCAGCGGGGCGTGGACGCGCAAGCCTGCACCTTCCACGCCGGCCTTGGTGGCCAGATTGGCGAGCACTTCGAAGGCGCGGACGAACTCGGGCCGGCAGTCCGGATAGCCGGAGTAGTCCACGGCATTGACCCCGCAGAACAGGTCGTTGGCACCCACCACTTCGGCCCAGCCAAGCGCCAGCGACAGCATGATGGTATTGCGTGCGGGCACGTAGGTGACCGGAATCCCCTCGCCGCCTGCATCGGGCACCTCGATGTCGTCGGTCAGCGCCGAGCCGCCGATGCTGCGCAGGTCCACATCGACCACCTTGTGCGCCGCCACGCCCTGCGCCGCCGCCACCCGTGCGGCCGCATCCAGCTCGGAGGTATGGCGCTGACCGTAGCGCACGCTCAGCGCGTAGACGACAAAGCCCTGCTCCTGCGCGAGCGCAATGACGGCGGCAGAATCCATGCCTCCGGACAACAACACGACAGCTTTTTTCATGACCAATCAGACGATGACAACAGAAAGGGAAGGCTAGCAGGCTCGGTCCGCGATGGGTTAACGCAGCCGATGGCGCCGACGAGGTTTGACCGTCTGGTCGATGACGCGGCCCCATCCCGTCGCGACCATCCAGACGCATTGAACCGACTGGTAGCGACAACGCTTGCCGCGCGATCCCGCGCCCAGGCAGGAGTGCAGCGGCATCGAGAGGCAACGCCATGGCCAGCAGCCAGAAGGCTCGGTAGACGGCGCGCCGATCCAGCGAGCGTCGCGCCGACGCGGCAGATGCTGTCCGCCACCTCGCAAAGGACAGACCTGCACACGCCATGATCCGCGGCGGTCATGCGGACCCGATCATCCGGACCCAAGAACCATGTGAACGTGAGGATCAGGAACCGACGCTCCCGACCCTCGCCGCGTGATCGGGCATCAGCGCCCCGGCTCGTCGTTCCAGAGAATCTTGTGCAACTGCATCTGGAAGCGCACCGGCACCCGATCGGCCACGATCCAGTCGGCCAGCTGGCGTGGCGTCACCTCGCTCTTGCTGGGCGAAAACCACACCGTGCAGCGGCGATCCAGCGCATGGGCCGCCACGATCTCGCGCGACCAATCGTAGTCGGCGCGGCTGCAGATCACGAACTTGATCTGGTCGCGCGCCGTCAGCAATGCCAGGTTGTCCCAGCGGTTGCGATGCGACTCACCGGATGCCGGCGTCTTGATGTCGACCACCCGCGAAACGCGCGCATCGACCTCGGACACATCCAGCGCACCGGAGGTTTCCAGCGAAACATCAAAGCCGGCATCGCAGAGCTTCTGCAGCAGCACCAGGCAGCGCTTCTGCGCCAGCGGCTCTCCCCCGGTGACGCAGACGTGGCGAACGCCGTGGCTTGCAACGTCGGCAACGATCGCGTCGATGTCATGCCACTGCCCGCCATGGAAGGCGTAGGCCGTGTCGCAATACTGGCAGCGCAACGGACAGCCGGTCAGGCGTACGAACACGGTCGGCCAACCAGCCGTCTCGGCTTCGCCCTGCAGGGACAGGAAGATTTCGGTGATCTTCAATCGCGGCAATGGCGATTGGACGATCTCGCTGGGGACGGCGGCGGCGTTCATGGGCAAGGTATGCGCCGCGCCAACCGGCGACGACGCGCGGGCTCAGCGCAGCTGCTGGCCGAGACGGATGGATTGCAGACGTTCCTGCGCGACGCGCGCGGCATCGGAACCGGGATACTGCGCCACGACCTGCTGCAAGGTCTGCTGGGCTTCGTTGTTCTTGCCTTCGCCATACTGCGACAGGCCAAGCTTCAACAGACCGCCGGCAGCCTTGTCATGCGTGGGATAGCGGCTGACGAGATCGCGGAACTGCGCCTCGGCCAGCTGGAAATTGCGGGTGGCGTAATAACTCTCACCCAGCCAGTACAAGGCATTGGGGGTGTAGACGCCATTGGGGTAGAGCTCCAGGAAGCTCAGGAACAGCTGCGACGCATCGTCGTACTTGCCGTTCTTCAATGCATCGAACGCCACGTTATAGGCCGTGCGCTCGTCATTGCTGACGGCCAGGGTGCCTGGGTCGCCATGCACGCTCGGCGGCTTCTCGGAGGTAGCCGCCGTTGCAGGCCGCGCGGCCGGAGCCGGGGCTGGGGTGACGCTGCCGGTGGCAGGAGGCAGCGGGGGCGTTGCGCCACCTGCACCTTCCAGCCGGTTCAGACGTCCGTCCAGGTCCAGATACTGGTCCTTGGACTGCTGCTTGAGTTGCTCGTTGTCGTGCTGCAGCTGTTCAACGGTCGCGCGCAACGCCTGCAGGTCGGAACGCGCCTGCTGCAGTTGATTGAGCAGATCGTTGTTGGCCTGACTGTTGGCCTGCTGCTGCTCGAGCACCGCCACACGATCAGCGAGACTTGCTCGCTGGGCGTGAGCCGGCGCGGCGACCACAAGGGCCGCCGCGACGAACAGGGATGTCACTCGAAAGCGCATCGCTTCTTACTGAGCCGTGTACACGATTTCGACGCGACGGTTCTGCGACCAGCAGCTTTCGCTGGTTTCGGTGCAGACCGGACGCTCTTCGCCGTAGCTGACAACGGTCAGCTGGCTGGCCGAACCACCGGCAGCCTGCAGTGCGGAGGACACGGCATTGCCGCGGCGCTCGCCCAGGCCCATGTTGTACTCGCGCGAACCGCGCTCGTCGGCATTGCCCTGCAGGGTGATGCGCGAGGAGGGGCGGTCACGCAGGTACTTGGCGTGGCACGCCATGATGGCCTGGAATTCCGGCTTCAGGGAGTCCTGATCCAGATCGAAGTAGACAACGCGCTGACGCAGGCAGGCATCGGTATCCAGGTCGCCCGGGCCGTACAGGCCAGAGGTGGCCGGGCCGGTCGGAACGGAGGAACCAGCGGTGGTGTCGGTCGGAGCAGGCGGAGTTTCCTTCACCTTCTTCGAGCAACCAGCCAGCACGGCAACGGACAGCAGGGAGACAAGCAAGACGCGGGTGGACTTGTTCATGGGATACCTATGGAGGCTCTGGGCCAATGAGTGGTTTAACGCAGCGAAATATTAACATTAATGCGCGGTTCGGTAAGGCCCCCAAGCAGGTTCTCTCACATCACCGTCGGCCAGAACCAGGCGCTGGCGGACCCGAGCGTCGGCGGACACCGCATAAAGGACGCCACGACCACCCTCACGTGCCGCATACAGCACCATGCTGGCGTTCGGCGCGAAGCTCGGCGACTCGTCCAGCGACCCCGGCGAGAGCGTGCTCCAGCTGGGCGAACCCAGGCTGCGGTCCATCATGGCAATGCGGTAGCTGTTGCCACTGCCCTGCGCCACGGCGATCTTCTTGCCGTCGAACGACACGCTGGCAGTCGCGTTGTAGTTGCCCTGGAAGGTCACGCGGTTGGCGCTGCCGCCGCTGGCGGCCACCTGGTAGATCTGCGGGCGACCGCCGCGATCGGAGGTGAAATAGATGCTGCCGCCATCCGGCGCCCAGGTCGGCTCGGTGTCGATGCCGAAGTGGTTGGTCAGCTGGGTCAGCTGCTTGCTGCCCAGATCCATCACATAGATCTCAGGGTTGCCACTGCGCGACAGGGCCAGCGCCAGGCGACGGCCGTCGGGCGAGAACGCCGGTGCGCCGTTGATGCCGCGGAAGCTGGACACCAGCTCACGGGCGCCGGTGGCGATGTCCTGCAGATAGATCGACGAATTGCCGCGCTCGAAGCTCACATACGCAAGCTTCTTGCCGTCCGGGCTCCAGTTCGGCGACAGCAGCGGTTCGGCAGAACGCACGATGGTCTGCGGGTTGTAGCCGTCCGAATCGGCCACCATCAGCGCATAGCGCATGGCGCCACCCTTGCCGCTGGCGGTGACGTAGGCGATGCGGGTCCAGAACGCGCCGCGCACGCCGGTGATCTTTTCGTAGATCGCATCGGCCATCTGGTGCGAAACATCGCGCATCGCGTTGGCGCGCGCGGTCATCGCCAGGCCGAGCAGGCGCTCGCCCTTGGCCACGTCGAACAGTTCGTATTCGACGCGATACGCGCCCTCGCCCGCGTCCATCACACGGCCGACGACGATGTAGTTCTGCTTCAGCGTGCGCCAGGTCGGGAACTGCACCTCGGTCCCGCGGGTCGGCTTTTCCACGATCTGGGCAGCCGGCAAGGTGCGGAACTGGCCGGAGCGATCCAGGTCGGCACCGACTACGGCGGACACGTCGGTCTGCGGCGCAGCGCCGGAGCCCTGATACGGCATGGGGATGACCGCGATCGGCGTGGCCGAGGCGCTACCGCCCACGATATCGATGGTAAGACCCTGCTGCTGCGCGAGCGCGCTCAGCGGCAACAACAGGGCGGTCAGGGCAGCTAGCCAACGCAGCGGTTTTTTCATGGACGGCTCGGATCGGGCAGGAAAAGTGGGCAAGGGATACCAATCAGCGAGTGAACATACTCGCAATCGTGAACGAGACAACGTGAAAATGGAGCGATTGATCGTGTAGCGAATTGGATGGCACTGCCGGCCAATCGCCGGTGCGCAGCAACTGCGCCACTGCCTGGCGGCGGCTGTCACGCGTACACCGGCTCCGGCGGCCTTGCCGTCGTCGCCGGGCTGCAGCCCGCGCAGGCAGCCGCGGCCCGGCCAGTACCGACGCCGGTTACTGGTCCTGCGCGGTGAACACGAAGGTCAGATTGCGCTGGAACACCGATTCGAAACCACGGTACGGCAGCGGTTGCGCACTCAACACCGCGGCTTCGATCGAACGCTGGCCGGCCTCGTCATACGGGCAGCCTGGCGCGACCTTGGCCTCCATCACGCTGCCACCGGGCAACTGGCGGATGTTGATGGTGCACTTCTGACCCGGCGGCACCGACGGCGGGCGCACCCACTGGGCCAGCACCTTCTGCTGGATCGCCGCGGCGTACTTGGCCGACAGATCGGTACTGGTACCGCCCTGCCCCGCGGTCGGCTGCGCGCTGGACGCCGCGGCCGCGGACGCCTGCTGGGCGCGCGCGGCAGCCACCTGGCGCAGCTTCTGTTCGGCCAGTGCCGCTTCCTTGGTGGCCTGCTCGCGCTGCCGGCGGATGTCGGCAATCTTCTTTTCGCGCTCGGCATCGGCGGCCGCCTGCTGCGCGGCGGCCTGCTTCTTCTTGGCGTCGGCCTCTTCCTGCTGCTTGGCCAGGCGCAATTTCTGCTCGGCCTCTTCCTGCCGCTTGCGCTCGGTCAGGTCGATCTGCTCCTGGCGGCGCTTGGCTTCCTGCTCCTGCTTGGCCTTTTCGGCGGAAATGGCCAATGCGTCGACCTTCTCCTGGTCCACCTTGTCCGGCTGGGCCACGCGTTCCTGCGCCTGCGCCTGCTGCGGCGTGGGCGCGTCCTGCGGGCGCGGCTCGGGAATCGGCTGCGGTGGCGGCACGGTGTCTTCCGGTGCGGGCTCGGGCAATGGTGCCGGCGGAGGCGGCGCTTCCACCGGCGTGGCCTTCAACGCCTGGCGCGCGACGCGCGCCTCCGCGGCAGAGACATCCAGCGAGGCTTCCATGCTGGGGTCGCCCGCGGCCGGCTCGACCGAGCGTTCGGGCGACCACAGCCAGCCGGCGATGAACACCAGCGCGACCAGAATGTGCACGACCAGGGCCAGCATGACCGGTCGCAGCCAGCCATCCTCGCGCGCGCCTTGGGTCGGGAGTGCGTCAGCGTGCATCGCTGCCTGCAGTGCCGCCGGAGTCGGAGATCAGGCCGACCTTCTCGACCTTGGCCTGCTTGAGCACGTCGATGGCGTCCATGATCTTCTGGTACGGCGCGGCGCGATCGCCGGCCACGACCACGCGCGCGTCCTTGTCCTGCGCCACGATGGCGGCCAACTGCGCCTGCAGGGCAGCGACGTCCATCGCCTGCGGCTTGCCCTTGGGCAGCTGCAATGCCAGCTGGCCATCGGCGGCGACCACCACCACGATCGGGTCCTGCTTGCTCTCCAGCGCCTTGGCGCGCGAGCTCGGCAGGCTGACATCTGTACTCAGGGTCAACAACGGTGCGGTCACCATGAAGATGATCAGCAGCACCAGCATCACGTCGATGTACGGCACGACGTTGATGTCGGATTTGAGCTTGCGCTTCTTACGGCGGGAAATACCGGAGATCATCGCGAAACGTTCCTAATTAATCCCTCGCACATGCATGTGCGATCTGTCGCGAGTGGCTCGCTAGTGCAGGCCGACGCGCACGTCCGTGCGCTGGCTTGCGCGCGGCGGGCTCCACCCACTGCGGCGCGGCGCCCATGGCCGGATGCGCGAACCGTCACAGGCTTGCAAGGCACGCGCATTACTCGTCCGCGCCGGCCTGGCGCTGCAGGATGGAGCTGAACTCGTCGGCGAAGGTCTCGTAGCGCACCGACAGCCGTTCCACGCGCGTGGTGAAGCGGTTGTAGGCCCACACGGCCGGGATCGCCACGAACAGGCCGATGGCGGTGGCGAACAGGGCTTCGGAGATGCCCGGTGCCACCGCGGCGATACCGGCCTGCTCACCACTGCTGACCATGTCGTGCATGGTCACCATGATGCCGAACACGGTGCCGACCAGGCCGACGTACGGCGCGGTGGAACCGATGTTGGCCAGCAGTTCGAGGTTGCGCTCGAGCTGGTCGACCTCACGGGTGAAGGCGGTACGCATGGCGCGCTGTGCGCCTTCCAGCTGCACGCGTGCGTCCAGGCGGCGGCGGTCGCGCAACCGCGAGAACTCGCGGAAGCCGCTTTCGAACATCGATTCCAGGCCGCCGACAGTGCGGTTGCGGTCGGTCGCCGACGCGTACAGCTTGGCCAGGTCGGCACCGGACCAGAAGCGGTTTTCAAATTCATCGGCCTCGCGGTTGGCCTGCTTGAACGCGCGCGCCTTGCGAAAAATGATGACCCAGCTGATGAACGAGCCGATCAACAGCAACAGCACGATGATCTTCACCGGGATACTGGCCCGCAGGATCAGATCCACGTAGTTGATGCTGCTGTTGTGCGCCGCCGTGGCGGTTTGCGCCGCGGCCGCGGTGACGTCCTGCGGTAGTGCTTCCACTACCGTGTCCTGCAGGGCCAGGAGCAATGCAATCGACATCCGTTCGTTCCTCAGTAATCGGATTCTGTGGTTTCTAAAGCTTTCAACACGTCGTATACCGCATCGTCCATGCCGCGCGGGCGGAAGTCGCTGGCAGCGAGTGCGGCAATCCGCACCTCGGCCGTCAGCAGCACTTCGCCTTCGCGGCGGACCGACTGCGCAAACTGCAGGCTGGCCCGTCTGCATTTCAACAGCACCGCCGACACTGACAGCGCGTCGTCGAGCCGGGCCGGCTTGAGGAAATCCAGTTGCATCGAGCGGACCGCAAACACCAGACCGTGGTCCTGGCGCATCAGGTCCTGCCCGTAACCGGCCGCGCGCATCCACTCGGTGCGCGCACGTTCCAGGAAGGCGACGTAGCGCGCGTGGTAGACCACCCCGCCGGCGTCGGTATCTTCCCAGTAGACGCGTGTCGGCCAACTGAATACAGGCGGGGATTCGAGATTCGGGATGACGGGATTGGTGGTCATGGGCACCGATTGATGGTCGAGACGGCCGCGGCTGGCGACGAACGGAGCGCCATCAAAACAGCTCTCCCGGTTCACCGATGCCTGCGGCGCGGTCGCGTGGCGGCTTCAGGCCCAGGTGCAGATAGGCCTTGGTGGTGACCATGCGGCCGCGCGCGGTGCGGATCAGGAAGCCCTGCTGGATCAGGTAGGGCTCGATCACGTCTTCCAGCGTGCCGCGCTCTTCCGACAGCGAGGCGGCCAGCGATTCCACGCCCACCGGGCCGCCATCGAAATGCTCGACGATGGTGCGCAGCATGCGGCGGTCGAGCTCATCGAAGCCTTCCGGGTCCACTTTCAGCATCTGCATGGCGGCCTGCGCCACCGGCAGATCGATGTGGCCGGCCGCCTTGACCTGGGCGTAGTCGCGCACCCGGCGCAGCAGGCGGTTGGCGATCCGCGGGGTGCCGCGGGCGCGGCGCGCGATTTCGGCGGCGCCCTCGGGTGTGCAGTCGATGCCCAGGATCGCGGCCGAGCGGATCACGATGCGGGTCAGCTCCTGGGGCGAATAAAACTCCAGGCGTTGCACGATGCCGAAGCGGTCGCGCAACGGCGCGGTCAGCAGGCCGGCACGCGTGGTGGCGCCGATCAGGGTAAACGGCGGCAGGTCGATCTTGATCGAGCGCGCAGCCGGGCCGTCGCCGATCATGATGTCGATCTGGAAATCTTCCATCGCCGGATACAGCACTTCCTCCACCACAGGCGACAGGCGATGGATCTCGTCGATGAACAACACATCGTGCGGCTGCAGGTTGGTCAGCAGCGCCGCAAGATCGCCGGCCTTCTCGATCACCGGGCCGGACGTCACCCGCAGGCTCACGCCCAGCTCGTTGGCGATGACATGGCTGAGCGTGGTCTTGCCGAGCCCGGGCGGGCCGAAGATCAGCACATGGTCCATGGCCTCGCCGCGCGCCTTGGCCGCCTGGATGTAGATCTCCATCTGCTCGCGCACCGGCTGCTGGCCGAGATAGTCGGCCAGGCGCTTGGGACGAATGCTCGCATCGGCGGCTTCGTCCTCGCGGGTGGAGCTGCTGGCGATGATGCGCTGGTCCATCAGCGGGACCCGGGACCGGGGACCGGGGACCCGGCAAGCGCATGGCGTGCGATTGCGGGCGGGGCAGCGGAGGACAGGAAAGAAATCATGATCCGGCAATTGTAGAAGACTGCAGCCCGCTTTTACCGGGTCCCCGGCCCCGGGTCCCGGGTCCCGGCATTTAAATCTCCACCTGCGCGCCGAGCTCCACCAGGCGATTGCCGGGGATGCGGAAGAAACCGGTGGCCGGCGCGGCATTGCGATGCATCAGCGCGAACAACTTGTCGCGCCAGATCGGCATGCCGCGGTTGGCGCTGGCCACGATGGTCTCGCGGCTGGCGAAGAAGGTGGTGTCCATCGGGTCGAAATGGATGCCGCCCTGGTCGCAGGAGCGCATCAACGCGAGCGGCACGTCGGGCGTCTCCATGAAGCCGAAGCGCACGTAGACGCGGTAGAACTCGTCACCGATCGATTCGATCTGCAGGCGCTTGTCCACCGGCGCATACGGAATCGGCAAGGTATCGACGTTGAGGAAGATGTTGCGCTCGTGCAGCACCTTGTTGTGCTTGAGGTTATGCATGAGTGCATGCGGCACCACCATCGGGTCGGCAGTCAGGAACACCGCCATGCCCGGCACGCGCGCCGGCGGGGCCAGCATCAGGCCCGGCAGGAAGCTGTCGATGCGGATACCGTCCTTGCGGATTTCCTCGCGCAGCAGCGCGCGGCCGCGGCGCCAGGTACGCATCAGGGTGAACACCACGATGCCCAGCGCGAGCGGGAACCAGGCACCCTGCAGCAGCTTGGCGCCGTTGGCGATCACGAAGGCCAGTTCGATGACAAAGAACACCACGCACAGCGGCAGCACCCAGTTGCGCCAGCGCGGCCATAGCGCGCGGGCGACCAGGGCCAGCAGCAGGGTGTCGATCAGCATGGTCATCGACACCGAGATGCCGTAGGCCACCGCCAGATTGGTGGAGCTGCGGAAGATCAGCACCAGCGCGATCACCATCACCATCAGCAGCCAGTTGATGCCGGGCACGTAGATCTGGCCGATGGTGTCGCGCGAGGTGTGCTTGATCAGCATGCGCGGGATGTAGCCCAGCTGCATGGCCTGACGGGCCACCGAATAGGCGCCGGTGATCACCGCCTGCGAGGCGATCACCGCCGCCAGCGTGGCCAGGATGATCATCGGGTACAACGCCCAGCCAGGCACCGCTTCAAAAAACGGGTTCTTCAGCGCAGACGGGTGATTGAGCACCAGCGCGCCCTGGCCCAGGTAATTGAGCAGCAGCATCGGCAGCACGAAGAAGTACCAGCCGTGGCGGATCGGCTTCGCGCCGAAGTGCCCCATGTCCGCGTACAGCGCCTCGCCGCCGGTCACCGCCAGCACCACCGCGCCCAGGATGAACACCCCGTGCCAGCCGTGCTCGATGAAGAAGCGGATCGCCCACCACGGGTTGAAGGCCTTCATCACCTCCGGTGCATCGACGATGTTCCAGGCGCCGATCGCGCCCAGCGACAGGAACCACAGGCAGGTGATCGGGCCGAACACCTTGCCCACGGTCTCGGTGCCGAAACGCTGCACCATGAACACGATCAGCAGCACCACCACGGTGATCGGCACGATGAAGGGATGCAGGCTGGGCGCGGCGATTTCCAGGCCTTCCACCGCGCCCATCACCGAGATGGCCGGGGTGATCACGCCGTCACCGAAGAACAGCGAGGCGCCGAAGATGCCGAGGATGCCCACCACATACGCCGAACGCGACCCCTGCTTGAGGGTGCGCTGGGTCAGCGCCATCAACGCCATGATGCCGCCCTCGCCCTCGTTGTCGGCGCGCATGATGATGGTGACGTACTTGAGCGTCACCGTGATCATCAGTGCCCAGAACGCCAGCGACAGCACCCCCAGCACCGTGTCGTGGTCGCTGCTCAGCCCGTAGTGCGGCGAAAACGCCTCCTTCAGGGTGTACAGCGGGCTGGTACCGATATCGCCGAACACGACGCCGATGGCGCCGATGACCAAGGCCATATGGCTGTTGGCGGGCGCGTGGCCGTGGCCCGCTGCAGGAGTGGAGGTCTGTGACATGGGTTGGCAGGGTATCGCCGAAGGGCGTGAAGAATGGGAAAGGTCGAGGCTGCTTAACGCAGCGCGGCCTGCAGGGCCTTGCGAATGACCATGGCGACGTCGTCGCCTTCTGCCCCGGCCTCGCGTGCCATGCGTGTGGCCTCGGCCGGCTTGTAACCCAGCTGCTGCAAGGCCACCGTGGCTTCGGACACCGCATCCGGGCCGAGCTGGCCGGTGATCGGCGCACCACTGCTGAAGTCGGCCGCGCGGTCGCGCAGCTCCACCACCATGCGCTCGGCGGTCTTCTTGCCGATGCCGGGGATGCGCGTGAGTGCGGTGATGTCGCCGCTGGTGATCAGGCGGGCGAACTCGTCCACGCTGACTCCGGACAGCACTGCCAGCGCGATCTTGGCGCCGATGCCGGTGACCTTCTGCACGTCGCGGAACAGCCGCCGCTCGCCCTCGCGCAGGAAGCCGTACAGCGCCACGCTGTCTTCCTTCTGCGCGTAATGGGTAAACAGGATGACGTCGCGACCGACGTCGGGCAGGTCATAGAAGGTGCTCATCGGCGCCTCCAGCTCGTAACCCACCCCGCCCACGTCGATCACCAGCCACGGCGGCTGCTTGTAGGCCAGGATCCCGCGCAGACGGCCGATCATTGGGCACCGCCGGGGCGGTGCCGGGATTGGGCATTCGGGATTGGGGATTGGTTATTTCCCTCGCGGCCGTTAACGCCTGCCGCATACATCTCGATCCGCTCAGCGCAAGCGGACCCGCTTTTGCGAATCCCCAATCCCGACTCCCGAATCCCGATTCTCATTTCTTGCGGCTCCAGGCCTGTTGCGTATTGACGCCCAGACGTTGCGCGGTGGCGCGGACGTGGGCGTGAGTGATGGCGACCGCCAGTGCGTCGGCGGCGTCGGGCTGCAGCTTGCCTTTCAGGTTGAGCATGATGCCGACCATGTGCTGCACCTGCACCTTGTCCGCACCGCCCTTGCCGACCAGCGCCAGCTTGATTTCGGTGGCAGCGTACTCGTGCACCGGCAGGTCGCGCATGACGACCGCGCAGATCGCCGCGCCACGTGCATGGCCGAGCTTGAGCGCCGAATCGGCGCTCTTGCCCATGAACACCTTCTCGATCGCTACCTCGTCCGGCCGGTAGGTCTCGATCAGCTCGCCCAGCCCATGCAGCAGGCGCTTGAGCCGCTGCGCAAAGTCGCCCTCGCCCAGCAACACCAGCGGGGCGTGGTAGACATGCCGGCTGCGCCCGCCCTCGTCGATATCGATGATGCCGATGCCGGTGCGCTGCGAGCCGGGATCGATGCCCAGGATGCGGGTCATCTAGAGGCCGGGATTGGGGAGTCGGGAATCGGGAATGGGTAAAGCGGCCTACTGGCGTGCTCGATATTGCCGAGCGATGCAGGATGCTGCTGTTTCGATTCCCGATTCTCCATTCCCGATTCCCGGCGCTTACGCGCCGAGCGCCGCTTGGTCGACGTTCGAATAGACGTCCTGGACGTCGTCCAGGTCTTCGAGCATGTCGAGCAGCTTGCGCACCTGCACGGCGGTGTCGCCGTCCACGGCGATGTCGTTGTCGGCGCGGAAGGTGATTTCGGCATGCGCCGGTTCCAGCCCGGCAGCGACCAGGGCGTCCTTGACCTGGGCAAAGGCGTCCGGGGCGGTCAGCACGTCGATGGCGCCGTCTTCCGGGTACACCACCACATCGTCGGCGCCGGCCTCGATGGCCGCGTCAGTGAGGGTGTCTTCGTCGGTGCCGGCGGCAAAGCTCAGCACGCCCAGGCGCTTGAACATGAAGGCCACCGAGCCGTCGGTGCCCATGTTGCCGCCGCACTTGCTGAAGGCGTGGCGCACGTCGGCCACGGTGCGCACGCGGTTGTCGGTCAGGCAGTCCACGATCACCGCCACGCCGCCGGGCGCATAGCCCTCGTAGCGCACTTCTTCGTATTCCACCCCTTCCAGCTCGCCGGTGGACTTCTTGATGGCGCGCTCGATCACGTCCTTGGACATGTTCGCCGACAGGCCCTTGTCCATGGCGGTGCGCAGACGGGGGTTATTGGAAGGATCGCCGCCACCGGCGCGGGCGGCCACGCTGATCTCGCGGATGATCTTGGTGAACATCTTGCCGCGTTTGGCGTCGGAGGCGTTCTTGCGGCCTTCGATCGAGGGGCCTCTACCCATGGGTGGTTCCAGACTGGCTTGGATGACAGGGCGCGGATTTTACCTGATTGCCCGCCCGCACCGGGGCGCCGACATGCGCCAGCGGATGTTCAAGGCGCAAAGTGGCCGTAGCGCAGGAAGGCCAGGGCTTGCCGGGCCGCCTCGGGCGAGCGCAACAAGCCGCTGTGGCTGGCCTCCACCACGCAATGGTCGCGCAGGCCGGGCAGGCGGGTTTCGGCCAGCGCAACGGTGCCGTCGGAGCCGGCGTCCAGTGGCGCCAGCCAGCGGCCGACGCCGCGTGGCACGCAGCCGGCCACCTGGCCGATCTCGGCCGGCCCGTCCCAACGGGTGAACCCGTGCTGCAACAGCGCGGCGCTGCGGCCCATGGCCCATACGCCGCCACGCCGGGCCAGGCTGCGCGCGGCGGCACTGCCGCGCAGCGGCGAGCCAAGGCAGACCACCCGACGCACCGGCAGATCGGGCGCGTCCTGCAACGCCTGCAGGGCCACCAGGCCGCCGAGGCTATGGCAGATCAACAGTTGTGCACGGCTGGCGCGCAGCCGCGCGATCAATTGCGGCACTGCCTGCGCCGGACCGCCGAACACGCTGGCATAGCCGAACACTGCAGGCGCCAGTCCCTCGCTCCGCAGCCGCCGGGCCAGCGGCAGCAGCCAGTGCGCGGTGTTCCAGATGCCGTGGACCAGCAGCACGTCGGCGGTGGTCGCCGGCTCGCGCGAGGCGCGCCTGGCTGCACCTGGAAATGCAGCGGCCGCGCCGGGCATCAGCGCGATTGCCTGCAGGTGGCGCGCAATCGCCGGGCAAGTGCGGACGGTGCCGGCATGCCGTCAATCGGCCGCAATCAGCGGCCTGCGACGCAGGATGTGTTCGCGATCGACAACTTTGCCAACCGGGAAGTCGTACTCGCCCACTTTCTCGAAACCGTAGCGCGCATAGAACCGCTGCGCGCCGAAGTTCTCCGACCACACGCCGATCCACAGGGTGCGCGGGCCGTCGCGCTCCAGCCACTCCAGTGCGGTTTCGAACAGCCGGCTGCCCCAACCGCTGTTCTGGTAGTCCTTCAGCAGATACAGCCGCTTGAGTTCTCCATCGGCTGGGCGTACGTCTGCGTGCGGCAGCCCGCAGGGGCCGGCGGCGGCATGACCAACCAACAGGTTGTCCATCTCCAGCAACCAGATCGCGTAGTCCGGATGCGCCAGCACGATGCGCGCGCGCTCGACCGCATACGTTTCTTCGAGAAAACCACGCAGGTCTTCTTCTGGATACAGATGCCCGAAGGTTTCGGTAAAGGTCTGTGCGGCCAACAGCGACAGCGCTTCGGCATCGTCCGGTGTGGCGCGGCGAATGCGGGTCATGCGGGCCTCTCGTACCGGATGGGACGTGGCAGCTTCTCGCATGCGGCGGCGCTGCTGCAAGTGGAGAATCGGGAATCGGCAGATGCGGCGCCTGAGCGCGGCGCACGGATGGCTCGCCACTACTTCGCCAAGGTCGTTGGCGCCTGGCAGGGCAAACACGGCCACGCGCGAGGCGTGGCCGTGTTTGCGCGCAGGTCAGGCCTGCTTGGGGCGCACCTGCACGTGCACCTCGGCCAGCTGTTCGGCGGCGATCGGCGACGGGGCGTCGGTCATCAGGTCCTGTGCGCCGGTGGTCTTGGGGAACGGGATCACGTCGCGGATGGATTCGGTGCCGGCCATCAGCGCAGCGATGCGATCGATGCCGAAGGCGATGCCGCCGTGCGGCGGTGCGCCGTAGTTCAGGGCATCCAGCAGGAAGCCGAACTTGGCGCGCGCTTCTTCGGCGCCGATGCCGAGCAGCTCGAACACTGCGCTCTGCATGTCCGGGCGATGGATACGGATCGAGCCGCCGCCGATTTCATTGCCGTTGAGCACCATGTCGTAGCCACGCGACACCGCGGTGCGGGCATTGGCGCGCAGGTCGGCGATATCGTCCACCGCCGGTGCGGTGAAGGGGTGATGCAAGGCGACGTAACGCTGCGCTTCGTCGTCCCATTCGAACATCGGGAAATCGGTGACCCACAGCGGCGCCCAGCCATCGGCGACCAGGCTGAAGTCCTTGCCGGCCTTCAGGCGCAACGCGCCCATGAAATCGGACACGGTGTTGTAGCCGCCGGCACCGAAGAACACGATGTCGCCATTGCTCGCACCCACGTGCTTGAGCAGCGCGGCAAACGCCTCTTCGCTGAAGAACTTGGCGATCGGCGAGCTGACTTCGCCGGTCTCCGAGAGCTTGATATAGGCCAGGCCCTTGGCGCCGTACTTGGCGGCATGCGCGGCGTAGTCGTCGATCTGCTTGCGCGACAGCGTTGCGCCACCGGGGATGCGCAACGCGGCAACGCGGCCGTCGGCATCGTTGGCGGCGGCGGTAAACACCGGGAATTCGCTGGACTTGACCAGCTCGGCCACATCGACCAGTTCCAGCGCAATGCGCAGGTCCGGCTTGTCCGAGCCATAGCGGCGCATCGCCTCAGCCCAGGTCATGCGCGGGAACTGCGCCGCCAGCTCGACGTCCACCACTTCCTTGAAGATGGCGCGGATCATGTCCTCGACGAAATCCTGCACGTCGCGTTCGCGCACGAAGGCGAACTCCATGTCGAGCTGGGTGAATTCCAGCTGGCGATCGGCGCGCAGCGCTTCGTCGCGGAAGCAGCGTGCGATCTGGTAGTAGCGGTCGAAGCCGGCCACCATCAGGATCTGTTTGAACAGCTGCGGGCTCTGCGGCAAGGCGTAGAACTCGCCCGGATGCATGCGCGCCGGCACCAGGAAGTCGCGCGCGCCTTCCGGAGTGGCCTTGGTCAGGATCGGGGTTTCGATGTCCTGGAAATCGCGCGCATCCAGGTGCCGGCGCAGCGCCTGCACCAGCTTGATGCGGGTGCGCTGCATGCGCTGCATTTCCGGACGGCGCAGGTCCAGATAGCGGTATTTCAGGCGGGTGTCCTCGCCGGGGTTCTCGTGCGCGTGGAACGGCAGCGGCGCGGCCTTGTTGAGGATGCTGATGCGCGTGGCGATCACTTCCACCTTGCCGGTGCGCAGCTTGTCGTTGACCGCATGGCGCGCACGCACCACGCCTTCGACCTGCAGCACGTCCTCGTAGCCGAGGCTGGCAGCCACCTTGAACAGCTCTGCGCTGGCGTCGTCGCCGGCCACCGGCTCCACCGTCACCTGCACGATGCCTTCGTGGTCGCGCAGGTCGATGAAGCACACCCCGCCCAGATTGCGGGCCACGTCGGTCCAGCCGGCGAGAGTGACGGTTTGGCCGATCATGGTCTCGTCGACCAGGCCGCAGAAGTGGGTACGCATCGAAAGCTCCGCTGAAAACCCGACGCAGGACGGCGCCGGAAAGCCGGATATTCTGGGGCCGGCGGCCGGCAGGAGCAAATGCGGCGGCGGTCACCGACGCTTAAGTCGGCGCCCGGCTGAATAGGCGCCACGCCCCTCCCGCACCAAGGACGCCACGATGCTGCGCACCGCCCTGCTGATCTCCGGCTTCAGCCTCCTCGCCTTCGGTGGCGCGCTGGCCAGCCGTCCCGCCGCCGCGCAGCACCGTGGCTGGAACGGCCAGACGGTCACCTGTTCCAGCAACGACAACCGCCGCCGCGAATGCGACACCCCGTTCCGTGGCCGCGCGGCGCTGGTGGAAAACATTTCCGGCACGCGCTGCATCGAAGGGCGCAACTGGGGCAGCGACCGCGGCCGGATCTGGGTGGACAACGGCTGTCGCGGCCGCTTTGCCGAGGCCCGCGGAGGCTGGGGCGGTGGTGGCTGGAACGGCGGCGACGATCGCCCCGGCAACGCCGCGGCCGGCACGGTGCGCTGCGAGAGCCGCGACCAGCGCCAGGCGGTCTGCAATACCGGTTGGCGGCGCGCCATGATCGTGCGCCAGCTCTCCGGCACCCCCTGCGTGGAGGGACGCAACTGGCATCAGGAACAAGGCCGCATCTGGGTGGACGACGGCTGCCGGGCCGATTTTGCGCAGGCCCGTGGCGGCGGCTGGGATCGGGACGACCGCGGCGGTCGCCCTCGCGGCGATTACTCGGTGACCTGCAACAGCGACGACCGCCGCCTGCGCACCTGCGACTGGGACGTGGGCGCCGGCCGCCCTGTGCTGACCCGCCAGCTGTCGGACACGCGCTGCGAGGAAGGCCGCACCTGGGGCTACGACCCGCGCCGCTCGACCGTCTGGGTCAACGACGGTTGCCGCGCGCGGTTCGACGCCCGCTGAGGGTTGAACGCGGGCCGTTGCAGGCGGGAATCCACAGGTCGGTCCGGCGTGGACCGGCCTGTGTCGTTTTCGTCGCGCAAGTCGTGCAGGTGCCACCGCCTGGCAGGGTCGCCGTCACGCCGCGCCGGATGCCGGCTTCGCCGCCGCTGCGGCCGGCGCAGCCGCTGGCTTGCTGTCGCCGGCCGCGGCCGGCTTGGCCTCGCCGCCTGCGCTGCTGTCGGTGAGGTTCTTCTTCTTTTCGCCAGCCGACTTGAAATCGGTCTCGTACCAGCCGCTGCCGGACAAGCGGAACGACGGCGCGGTGACCTGGCGCTTGATGGTGGCTGCGGCGCAGGCCGGGCAGCTCTGCGGGTCGGGGTCTGCCATCTTCTGCAGGCGGTCGAACGAATGGCCACAGGTGGTGCACTGGAACGCGTAGATGGGCATGGCAGAAGATGAGGAAGACGATGCAGGGGCGCAGATTCTAGACGGATGCGGGTGCGTCGGCGCAATGGCCAACCCGTGCGCGCGAAGATGGGGCCTGATGCGTTGGCACGTCGCACTGCGTGATGCGCGGAGACGCCGGCGACGCAGTGCGATGCCGCAGTGGCCAGCCGGTTGAGACAGGCATGCCGGCAAATACGACAGCCGCCACGCGATCATCCGGTCCGACTTCTCCGTGGCAACCGAGGCACTGCGTGCGCGGGTCGCCCATCCGCACCCACATGCGCTGCAGTTCGTGGACATGCGCCAGTGCGGGCGACCGTCGCTGCAGGCTGCGCGCGGCGAGATCCGGACTGAGCCGCACTGCCCGGGCTGCTACACTCGAACATGTGATCGACGCGCCTTTCCCCCCACGAGGGCCGCATCCATGCTGCGGCTGACTGCCTTATTGCTCGGCGTTGCCCTGCTGCTGACCGGCAGTGGGCTGCTTGGTACCTTGCTCGCCGTGCGCGGTGGCCAGGCCGGCTTCGATGCGCGTGCGCTGGGGCTGATCATGTCCGGCTACTTCGCCGGTTTCTTCCTCGGCACGTTCTTCGCGCCGCCGTTGATCCGCCGCATCGGACATATCCGTGCATTCGCGTTCTACGCATCGCTGGCGGCGATTGCGGTGCTGCTGCATCCGATCTGGCTCGATCCCTGGGGCTGGGGCGTGTTGCGCCTGGTCACCGGCGCGGCGCTGGTCGGCCTGTACACCGTGATCGAAAGCTGGCTCAACGCCGAGCCGGACGCGCGTCGGCGCAGCCGGGTATTTTCGGTCTACATGGCGATCAATCTATCGGCGCTGGCGCTGGGCCAGATCCTGCTCAGCATCGGCGATGCAGGTGCACCGGCGATGTTTACGCTGACGGCGATCCTGATCTGCGCGGCGGTGATGCCGGTGATGACCACGCGGCTGATCCCGCCCGAGGTACCGCAGGTCTCGCGCCTGCGACTGAAAACCCTGTACGCCTTGGCGCCGGTGGCGACGGTTGGTGCCGGCCTTTCCGGACTGGCGATGGGTGCGTTCTGGGGCCTGTTGCCGGTGTACGCCAACCGCATCGGGCTGGATGCCGATGGCGTGGCGATGTTCATGCTCGCTGCCATCGTGGGCGGTGCGGTGCTGCAATGGCCGATCGGGCGCATCAGCGACGGGCATGACCGCCGCATCGGCCTGGTCACGGTGAGCGTACTGGCCGCCGGTATCGCCATCGCTGCCGCCATGCCGATGGTGCAGACGCAGACCACCGTGTTGTTCGTGCTGTTTTTCGTCTATGGCGGGTTGGCGTTTTCGCTGTACCCGTTTGCAGTTGCGCACATGCTCGATTACCTGCCGCGCGAGGACCTGCTGTCCGGTTGCAGCAGCCTGTTACTGGTACACGGTGTGGGTGCGGCGATCGGCCCGGCGCTGGCCGGCGGTGCAATGCAGAAGTTCGGCCCGACCGCCTTGCCGGTATATTTCGCGGTGATGCTGCTGGCGCTAGCCGGCTTCACGCTGTCGCGGCTGCTGCGGTTTGCACGCCGTCGCACCCACCCCATTGCGTTCCGCCCGATGCTGCGCACCACGCCGTCGGCGCTGGAATTGATGCCGGAAACGCAACAGGCCGAAGTGGCACCGAGCAGCACGCGCAGCTGACGACAGCGCGTTTCGTACGCCCCGCTGCATGGCGGCGGATCCTTGCGCATCCATCGTCGCGGCACACGCCGCAACGACCTCCAGGGCGCTTTGATTGCCCGCCGCGCCACGGACAGGCCCGCGACGGCGAACGGCAAGCCCTCCCTGGCGGTGGTGGTGTGCGTGGATCGGACAAGCGGCAACCGCCAAGGCTGCTCCAGCACCGTGCGGCCTTCGAAACTGTCCGGCAGCCTGGATACCGACCGAGCGTCTGCCTGCTCGGATGTACTGCGCAAGCAGCAAGTGCACCAAGCACTGCGCTTACACCTCGCAAGGCATCCCGGCACCGTTGCGATGCCGCCGATGCCGCCGCGGCAACACAGCCACACATTGCAAGGAAGGCTGGGCCGTACAAGTGTCACGCGCGGTCAAGGGCACGGTGCATCAACATTCCAGCAAGCATCGCGGGCACGAACCACAAGGCCTCCACGGAGCCTGTTCCCAACCCGGCAAGCGCAGGCCCCGGGCAATAGCCGGCAAGACCCCAACCAATTCCGAACAGTGCTGCCCCGGCCAGCAACCGGCGGTCTACCGCTCGCGCGCCGGCTAGTTGAAACCTCTCGGCAAACACGGGCCTGTTGCGGCGTAGCACGAAGCGGAACGCGATGGCGGTGGTAGCAACGGCACTGCCGAGGACCAGGACCAAGGATGGGTCGAACTGGCCGAACACGTCGAGGAAACCGAGGACGCGGCGCGCATCGGTCATGCCGGACATCGCCAGCCCCAGCCCGAACAGCACACCGGACAGCAAGGCCGCAAACGAACGCTTCTTCATCGTCAATTCCAGAGGTGTCTGACGACGAACACCGTCGCCATCGCAGTGACCATGAACGTGAGGACTGCGGCCGCGGAGCGCAGCGAAAAAAGACCGAGGCCGCACACGCCGTGACCGCTGGTGCAGCCATTGCCCATGCGGGTGCCCAGGCCTACCAGCAGACCGGCGGCAATCAGGCCCAGGCGAGCATGGTCGCTACGTGGCAGCGGCGCACCTGGAACCAGCCGCAGGTAGAGGCCCGCGGCGACGATCAAGCCAAGCAGAAACATCGCCCGCCACCACACATCCCCTGCCTTTGGAAACAGCAGGCCGGCCAGGATTCCGCTGACGCCGGCGATGCGACCATTCAGCCAGAGCAGAAGCGTTGCGGACAGGCCGATCAGTACGCCACCGGAAAGGGTGATGAGCCATGTCACGATGCGTCGACTCCCAACTGGTTCAAAGGAAGCCGCAAGTACCGGATGCCATTGGCGCTAGGCGGGGGCAACTCGCCCGCACGGATATTTACCTGCAAGGCGGGAAGGATCAGCTTGGGCACTGCCAGGGTGGCATCGCGCTCGGTCCTCATCTTCACGAATGCAGCTTCCTCTGTTCCACCGCCAATATGCACATTGCGCTGCGCCTGCTCTTCCAGCGAGCTCTGCGCGTGCGCCTGGCGTCCGGCAGGCGGATAGTCGTGGCAAAGGAACAGGCGCGTATCACGCGGCAGATCGAATAGCGTGTGGATGGAGCGATACAACTTGCGCGCATCGCCACCCGGGAAATCTGCCCGCGCAGTTCCTGTTTCGGGAGCAAACACCGTGTCACCCACGAACGCCGAATCGCCGATGAGATAGGTGAGGCTGTCATCGGTGTGACCCGGCGTGGCGATTGCACGCGCCTGCAGTTGGCCGATCGCAAACGTGTCTCCATCGACAAACAACCGGTCGAATTGCCGACCATCTGGCGCAAACTCAGGCTCAAGCCCGAACAACGCCTTGAAACGCTCCTGTACGCGGGTGATGCCATGGCCGATGGCCACGCGCGCTCCGGTCATGCGCTTGAGGTAGGCCGCAGCGGTGAGGTGGTCGGCGTGTGCATGGGTCTCCAGGATCCAGTCCACGCGCAGGGCGTGTTGGTCCACGAACGCAAGCACGCGATCTGCCGATGTGGTCTGGGTCCGGGCCTGGGCTGGGTCGTAGTCCAATACCGGGTCGACAATGGCGCACCGTCCGCCGTCCTGGTCATACACCAAATGCGTGAAGGTGGATGTTGCTGAATCGTGGAAGCTTTGAACTTGCGGATTCATCCGGGCCCTCTTGCGCTTTTATTTAGATTTATCTAAATTAGATTTTCCTACACCTATTTTCAAGCAAATTCCAAAGCAAGCAGCCATGAGCCGTTCACCGAAGCAAAAGAGGGCGATCCCGTCTCCCGAAGAGATGTTGCGCTATGCCGATGAGGCGGCAGCGCTGCTCAAGGCCTTGGCGCATCCGGCGCGCCTGCTCGTGCTCTGCCAGCTAGTCGAGGGCGAATCCTCGGTGGGGGACCTGCAGCCAATCACGGGCCTGAGCATGTCGGCGCTCTCGCAACACCTGGCGGTGTTGCGCGAGATGGCCCTTGTCACCACGCGCCGCGAGTCGCAGACCATCTACTACGCGCTTGCCGAGGGCCCGGCTGTGAGCGTCATCGATGCGTTGTGCGCCGCGTATTGCGTTGGCCAGGAATCCCGCCAGTGACCTCACTGCAAATCGTGCTGGCCGCGCTGGCGGGAGGCGCAGTGGGGTTCACGCTTGGGCTGGTCGGCGGTGGCGGATCGATCCTGGCGGTACCGCTCATGGTCTATCTGGTGGGCGTGCACGATCCGCACGTGGCGATCGGAACCAGCGCACTGGCTGTAGCAGCCAACGCGCTGATTGGCCTGACCACTCATGCTCGCAAGCACAACGTCAAATGGCGCTGTGCAGCGGCATTTGCGACAGCCGGCGTCGTGGGCGCATGGTTCGGTGCAACGCTGGGCAAGACGATGGATGGGCAGAAGTTGCTTGCCCTGTTTGCCCTGTTGATGCTGGCCGTGGCCGGCATGATGGTGCGCTCGCGCGGCCGCGGAGGTGACCCTTCCGTGATGTTCAACGGTAGCAATGCGCCCAAGCTGCTGGGGTCCGGTGCAGCCACCGGCCTGCTCTCTGGCTTCTTTGGCATCGGCGGGGGCTTTCTGGTCGTTCCTGGCCTCATCGCGTCGACCGGCATGCCGATTCTGTTTGCGGTCGGCTCCTCACTGGTGGCGGTCAGCGCGTTTGGCCTGACAACCGCCGTGAGTTACGCGAGCTCCGGCTTGGTCGCCTGGTCGTTGGCTGGAATCTTCATCGGCGGTGGGGCGGTCGGCAGCCTGTTGGGCGCGCGTCTGGCCACGCGCCTGGCCCACCGCAATGGCCTGCTCAATCTCGTACTCGCCGGCCTGATCGTTGTTGTTGCGCTCTACATGCTGTTGCGTGCTGCCAGCGCGTTTGGCTGGCTCTAAGCGCAACGCCCGCCCACGTGCTGCCTGAGGCCATTCAATGACGACCCCCATACTGTTTGCCAAAGGCCATTACGCCAGCGGCCAACCGACGCAGTTTGAATTGGCGGAGCTCGCCCGCAAGGGTGTGCGAACGGTGATCAACCTGCGCGCACCCGAGGAGCCGGTGGACTACGACGAAGCGATGGAGGCTGATCGACTTGGCCTGCGTTACGCATCGCTACCGATCGCCGACGCCAGTGATCTTGACCCCACGCGGATACGTGCGTTCGGGCGGATGCTCGATCAGGCCCGCCTCGAGGGCGACGTCTTGATCCACTGCGCCAGCTCCAACCGCGTAGGTGCGATGGTTACGCTTGACCAGGTGTTCAACCGGGGAACAGCGCTTGCCGCGGCACTCGAAGGTGGACGCGCGGCCGGCCTGAAGACACTGGAACCGGCCGTGATCGCACTTGCTCAAACCCAGATACGCAGCGCTGACCCACGCTGTGAATAGGCTTATGATTCGTTGATTGCGCCCTCAAAAAACCATGAGGGCGAAGCCCTTCCAGCACCTGGGGCTGCGCCACCTCTGGCATCTCATGCCAGAGCACCATACCGCGTCGACGCCCAGACAGCGGCAGACGGTCGCCCTGGTAGACGGCCCAGGGGCTGCGTCCATTGGGTGATCGCAGCCGCATCGGTTGCGCGGTCATCATCACGCAACGCAAGCGCGGCAGGCTGCGGCCATTCCCTTCCCCGCCCGCTGGATTGCAATGGATTCGATGTCCTGCCCGCGCGTGCGCCATCCGGCCACGCTTGCCTTGCTGCTGGTTCCGCTGACCTTTCCCGCATACGCACAACAAGCTCCCGACGGCGCCGCACCATCCGCGCCGCTTGCAGACGGCAATGGCACTGGCACTGGCACTGGCGAGCAAGTGTCCACGCTGGACCAGGTGCAGGTGGTCGGCCAGGCGATGACGTATTCCAAGACCACCGTCAGCAAGGAAATGCTGGACCGCCAGTTCGTGCTCGGCAGCGTCAACGATGCGCTCAACGAACTGCCCGGCGTGGTGGTCACCGAGGCCGATGCCTTCGGCTCGTCGGATTGGGGCACCCAGATCAGCATGCGTGGCTTCGTCAGCAATCGCGATACCCAGCAGATCGGCACTACCATCGACGGCGTGCCCAATGGCGGCTCGGCCTATGGCGGCGGCTCCAAGGCCAATCGCTTCATCGACATGCCGGATCTGGAAACGGTGGAAGTGAGCCAGGGCACCGCCGACATCGCATCGCGCTCGAACGAAGCGTTGGGCGGCACCTTGAATTACCTCACCGGCGAACCGCTGGACACCCAGCGTGTGCGGGTGATCGGCGGCATCGGCGACAACCAGGCGCGCAAGTATTACGCGCGCTACGACACCGGCCTGCTCGGCGGCAACACGCGCGCCTGGATCAGCGGCTCGTCGGCGCGCAACGACGACTGGATCGACGGTAGCGGCCACACCAGCCGCGATCACCTGGCCGGCAAATTCGTCAGCGCCTTGGACAAGTGGGCGCTCAGCGGCTACGCGTCCTACGACGATGCCGACGAATCCGAATACACCAGCGTGACGCCGGAGCAGTTCGCGCGCGATCCCGAACACGACCTGCTGACAGGCAGGCTCACCGGCATTCCCTACCTGGACCAGAACTACCGCTCCGGCTCGCGTGCATTACGCAAAAACACGTTTGGCTACCTGCGCGGCGCCTTTGATGGCGGCAACGGCATCAAGGCCACGCTCACCGGCTACGCGCACCGCATGCAGGGCCGCGGCGACTGGATTCCGCCGTATCTGGTGGATGTCACCAACGATGGCGCCGGCGCGCCGGAATCCGAAGCCCGGGGCAGCAACACCGCGTACGCCGGCAGTGACCTGGGCAAGCTGTATTACCTCACGCCCGGCGGCGCGGCTGCGACCATGCTGGCTGGCTGCGCCGGCAGCGATGCGGTGCCGGCCGAATCCAACCCGGCCTGCTATCCGGCCGGCTCGGTGCCGGTGCAGTCGTATCGGCACAGCCACTACGACAACCACCGCGCCGGCGCGATGGCCGATGTGGAATGGCGCGCCGATCTCGGCGCCATCGACAATACCGTGCGCGCCGGCGCCTGGCTGGAGCGCTACGACCGCAGTGTCACCCGCGACTGGCATCGCCTGCTCAACGTCGGCACCAACATCAGCTTCGATCATCAGCCGTACTGGGTGCAGTTCAAGGACAACTACCAGACCGACGAGCAGATGTATTACGTCGAGGACGTGATGCGCTACGGCGCCTTCGCCTGGCGCGTGGGCGTCAAGCAGTTCTTCCTCGACCAGACCCGCGACCGCCGCATCGGCGAGGCGCAGCATGTGGAATCGGATGCGCATTCGGACCCGCTGCTGTCGGCCGGCCTGACCTGGACAACGCCGGTGCAGGGCCTGGAAGCCTTTGCCGGTTACTCGCAGAATTTTGCCGCCATCCCCTCCGGGGTGCTGGGCGAAACCGACCCGATCGCACTGAGCCGGGTCAAACCGGAAACCGCCGACAACGTCGAACTTGGCCTGCGCATCAGCCGCTGGCCGCTGACCGGCAGCGTGACCTTGTACGACATCCGTTTCGACAACCGCATCGTGTATGTGCCAGCCAACTTTGTCAGTGGTATCGACTACCTGGGCGAAACCGATGGCGTGTACGAAAACTTCGGCGGCGTGCATGCACGCGGCGTGGAAGCAGCGCTGGGCTATGGCTGGGACAACGGTTGGCGCATCAACGGTGCCTACACCTATAACAAGGCCGATTATCTGGGCAGCGGCGATGCCGCGCGCGATACCGCATTGGAGATCACCCCCGGTGCGCAGGTGATCGGCCAGCCGCGCAACACCTTGGTGGTGTCGGCCGACTGGCGCGGACAGGCCTGGCGCTTCGGCGTGGCCGGACGCTACCTGGGCAAGCGCTATCTGGACGCGTCCAACCGCGCCGCGCTCGATGGTGTGACGACCTTCAATGCGAACCTGGGGGTGGAGCTGTCGCAGCTATCGTCGCAACTCACCGGCCTGCTGCTGGCACTCAATGTCAGCAACCTCACCGACAAACGCTACCTGGAAGGCGTGGACGGCAGCGACAGCGCGTTCATCGCGGCGCCGCGCACGGTCGGTTTGACGCTGACGCTGGATCTGTAACGGCGGATCGACCGGTGCGTGGTGCACGGGCGCTGCTACTGACTTACGCTAGTCAGAGATTTTTAGGTGCGGGTACTGCGCCCCCATCCGCCCTTCGGGCACCTTCCCCCGCAGGCGGTGGAAGGCAGCGTTTCCCTTCTCCCGCTGGCGGGAGAAGGTGGCGCGTAGCGCCGGATGAGGGCGAGGCCGGCGGGGCATAGACACCAGGGGTCCAGAAAGCCCGCGCCTACGCCTGCAACTAGCTGCTTGCCGACCGTGCCCCATCCGCCGTTCGGGCACCTTCCCCCGCAGGCGGTGGAAGGGACTCGTGAGGGTTCAGCCAATCAGGTGACACGATGATCGATCTTCCCCGCCGCCGCGTTCTGCAGACCGGGCTTGCCGGAGCCGCTGCCGCGCTGCTGCCTCCCAGCATCGCGCGGGCCGCCGCCGTCGCACCGGACCGTCGCAGCGGCACGCTCAACGACCTGCAGCACGTGGTGATCCTGATGCAGGAAAACCGCGCGTTCGATCACTACTTCGGTGCCCTGCCCGGCGTGCGCGGGTTCGGCGATCGCTTTCCGATTCCAGCCCCGCCGCTGCCGGGTGCGTCCTCGCGCACGGTGTGGCTGCAACCCAGCGAGGACGGCAAGCAATGGCTGACGCCGTTTGCACTGGACACCGCCGCGCAGTTCGGCTTCATGCGCGTCAAGGGCACACCGCACAGCTGGCCGGATGCGCAGCAGGCCTGGGACCATGGCCCGCTCGGACATTGGGCCGCCGCCAAGCACGACCATGCGCTGGGCCATTACGGCCGCGCGGATATTCCCTTCCAGTACGCGCTCGCCGATGCCTTCACCATTTGCGATGCGTACCACGCTTCGATCCAGACCGGCACCAATTCCAACCGCGTGTTCCTGTGGACCGGCGGCAACGATCCGCAGGCGCGCGCAGGCGGCCCGGTGATCGGGAATTCGCACGACAACTTTCCGGAACTGGGCGGCTTTGCCGAGCCGTATCGCTGGGCCACCTATGTCGAACATCTGCAGCGCGCGGGTGTGTCCTGGCAGATCTACCAGGACATGGCCGACAACTTCACCGACAACCCGCTGGCCGGCTTCGACGCGTTCCGGCAGGCGTACCGCAATGCCCCTGGCCACGACGCGCAGCTGCGTGCGCGTGGCATCAGCACGCGTGGTGTGCAGCAGCTACGCGCAGACGTGTTGGGCGGCCGGCTGCCGTCGGTGAGCTTTGTCATCGCCGATGCGGCCGGCAGCGAACACCCCGATCCATCCAGCCCCGCCCAAGGCGCGGCCTACACCGCACGCGTGCTGGATGCGCTCACCGCCGATCCGGCGGTATGGAGCCGCACGGCCTTGCTGCTGATGTTCGATGAGAACGACGGCTTTTTCGACCACATGCCGCCGCCCGCGCCACCGTCGCCGGACGCGCGCACCGCCGGTGGATTTACCGGCGCATCCAGCATCGCCACCGACGACGACTACCACCGTCACCCGGCGCCAGGCGAGCAGAAGGTGGATCTGCCCGAGCTGCGCGGGCGCCCGTACGGGCTGGGGCCGCGCGTGCCGATGTATGTGATCTCGCCATGGAGCCGTGGTGGCTGGGTGGACTCGCAGGTGTACGACCACACCTCGGTGCTGCGTCTGCTGGAACGCCGCTTCGGCGTGCCCGCAGCGGAGATCACGCCGTGGCGGCGTGCGGTGTGTGGCGATCTGACCAACGCGTTCGATTTCCGCAGCGCCGATGCACGCCCGTTCGTCGCGGCGCTGCCCGATGTGGGCGATGCGGCAACGCGCGCAGCGGCCCTGCGCGAGCACACGCTGCCGCCGCTGCCGTCTACTTTGCAGCCGCCCGCGCAACCGTTTGGCGTGCGCCGTTCGCGCGCCGTACCGTATCGGCCGAGCGTGCAACTGGCGCAGGTGCCCGAGCGTGGCGAGGTCCGGCTACGCATGCACAACAGCGGCGCGGCGGCGGTACTACATGTCTACGACCGCTACGACCTGGCGGCGATCCCGCGCCGCTATACGGTGGGTGCCGATGCCACGCTGGACGGCGACTGGACCACCTACGATGGCCGTTACGATCTGTGGCTGATCGGCCCCAACGGATTCCATCGCCATTATCGCGGCGACCTGAGCGCCCCGTTGCTGATGACCGAGATCAGCCAAGATCCGGACGACGCCACATCCGTGATGCTATCGCTACGCAATGGCGGCAGCACTGCCGTGCAGGTGGACCTGCAACCAGGCGCGTATGCAGCCGCGCAGCCGCACGAGCGCCTCAGCATTGCGCCCGGCGCGACCGAGCAGCGCCGTTGGAAAGCGGCAGCAACCGGTGGCTGGTACGACCTGTGGGTGCACCACGACGGCGCGGCCCAGCGCCTGGCAGGTCGCATCGAAACCGGCGCCGACAGCGTCAGCGATCCCGCCATGGGTGGACCGGCGCGGTTGCAGCAGGAAAGACCTGTCGCGATCGATGCGCTGGGCCGAGTGGCCGTGCCAGGTTGAATGTTGCCGCTGGCCAGCGGCAACCATCGCTCCGCATCACCGCTGCTGCGTGGAGGAACGTCGCACCCTCCCTCGCCGCAATTGTGCCTGCCGAATCGACATGCACCGCTATCGCCACGTATCGCTTCGGCAGGCTCACCTTTCAAACCATTCCCGCACCGCGACCGCGACTGCCTTCAGCGCCGCATCGCGTGCAGCAGCGTCGACCTTGGCGCCGTTCAAGTACGTCGCCAGCAGCAGCGGCGGCTGGCCCTTCGGCGGCCAGAGGATGGCGATGTCGTTGCGGGTATCGGTGCCGTTGCTACCGGTCTTGTCGCCGATCTTCCAGTCGGCCGTGAGCCCCGCGCGCAGGCAATCGTCGCCGGTGCGGTTGTCGATCATCCAGTCGGTCAGCTGCTTGCGCGAGGCAGGCTGCAGCGCATCGCCAAGCAGCAGCGTACGCAGCGTGGACGCCATCGCAGCAGGCGTGGTGGTGTCACGCAGCTCGCCGGGGGCGAACCCGTTCATCTCCGGCTCGTAGCGGTCGCTGCGGGTCTTGACATCGCCGATGCTGCGCAGGAAGGCGGTCAATCCGGCCGGGTCGCCGACCAGCGGGAACAACAGGTTGGCGGCCGGGTTGTCGCTGTGGATCATCGTGGCCCGGCACAGTTCGCCGACACTCAGCGCGCCGCCGACATGGCGCTCGGTGACCGGGGCATGCTCAAGCATGTCCGCGGCACGGATCTTGACCGGTTGCGCCAGCGTGAGCTTGCCCTGATCCACCCGCTGCAGCACCGCGGCAGCCAATACAAATTTGAAGGTACTGCACATCGGGAAGCGCTCGTTCTCGCGCTGCCCGAGGCGCCAGCCGGGGGCGCTGCCGAGCAGGCTGATGCCCAGGCGACCACCGGTGCCACGTTCGATGTCCGCCCACTGTGCCCGCAGCATGTCGTCCATATTCACCGCCGGACTGAGCGCCAGTGCGGGTCTGGACGCCGCAAACAGCATGCCCGCGCCGGTTGCGTACAAGAACTCTCGCCGATTCAACATGCGTCTGCCTCCTTGAGGGAGCCCGCAGTATCGAGGCGCGTGGCGCAGCCGACCATCGCGATGTTTCGATCCCAGGCATGAATTGAACTAATCTCTCCCGATGCCCCGCCCCCGCCTCCCGCTCAATGCCCTGCGCGCGTTCGAAGCCGCCGCCCGCCATCAAAACCTGACCCGCGCGGCGAACGAGCTGTGCGTGAGCCAGGCAGCGCTCAGCCACCAGATCAAGGCGCTGGAGCAACAGCTGGGCACCAGCCTGTTCCACCGCCTGCCACGCGGGGTGGCGCTGACCGACGAGGGCGCGGCGCTGGCGCCGGTGCTGGGCGAGGCCTTCGACCGCATCGCCGCCACCCTGGAGCGCTTCGCCGATGGGCGCTATCGCGAGGTGCTCAGCGTGGGCGTGGTGGGCACCTTCGCCACCGGCTGGCTGCTGCCGCGATTGCCGACCTTTCATGCCGCGCATCCGGATATCGAATTACGCCTGTCCACCCACAACAACCGGGTCGATCTGGCCGGCGAAGGGCTGGATCTGGCGATCCGTTTCGGCGATGGCGACTGGCAGGGCCAGATCGCGCATGCGCTGATGGAGGCACCGTTTGCGCCGGTGTGCGCGCCCAGCATGGCGCGCGGCCTGCACGCGCCGGCCGATCTGGCGCGGGTGCCGTTACTGCGCTCGTATCGGCTGGATGAGTGGCCGCAGTGGTTTCGTGCCGCGGGAGCGGCGAGCGTGCCCGCGCGTGGGGCCATGTTCGATTCGTCGTTGACGCTGGCCAGCGCCGCGGCGGCCGGCGCCGGCGTGGCGTTGTTGCCATTGCCGATGTTTCGCCAGGACCTGGATGCCGGGCGCCTGGTCTGCCCGTTCCCGGTCACGATCGATGCGGGACGCTACTGGCTGACGCGGCTACGTTCGCGGCCCGAGAGTGAGGCGGGGAGGAGGTTACTTGCATGGTTGTTGGTGGAGCAAAGGCTGGGGTGACGTTGGGTGCGTTCCAGTGGTGATTGCCTGCGTGCACTCGACACAGCCTCTCCTATGCGATGGCTACGCCGCAGCTCACCTGGCCCCTCCATCAGGATGGCTGTCTTCCGCCGCACCCGCACCCCAACCCCTCTGCCGCAGGGAGAGGGGCGTTTCGTCACCAGAGCTGCGGCTTGCACCCTTCTCCCGCCCGGACATTGTCCTCCTTCATGGGGGAGACGGTGGCGCGTAGCGCCGCATGAGGGTGCGGGCGCGAAGCGCAACGCATTCTGCGGCGACTGCCCTACCCACCCGAGCTCATGGCACACCCGATGAGCGGCACATGCTCGGTCCAGACACTGCTCCGTCTACGCATGATGCAGACCATCAAAGCCGTGCACCGCTGAAAACCACCTACGGCAAGCGCGATCGATCAGCACGATCAACACGCAGCAGCATCATCTCGTCCTGCCTTACGCGCCGTCGATCAGCTCCATCCACGCCGCTTCGGCGGCGGCCAGCTGTTGCGCGGTTGTTTCGCGGTCGCGCCCCAGCACCGCCATCTTGTCGCTGTCGGCATAGTTGCCCGGGTTGGCAAGCTCACGATCCAGCGCGGCCAGCGCCGCCTCCAGCTCGCCGACGCGCTTTTCAGCGCTGGCCAGCTTGTGCGGGTTGACGGCCTTCTTCGGCGGCAATGGCTTGGTCGGCGGTGGCGGGGTCGGTGCCGCTTCGGCCATCTTCTGCTTGGTGCCCTGCGCCGCCGGGCGGCTACGCAGCCAGGCGGCGTATTCGTCCAGATCGCCGGCGAATGGCTCGACCACGCCATCGGCCACGCGCCAGAAGCTGTCGCAGACCAGGCCGATCAGATGGCGGTCGTGCGAGACCATCACGATGGCGCCTTCGAAGTCGCTCAACGCCTCGGCCAGCGCCTCGCGCATTTCCAGGTCCAGGTGGTTGGTCGGTTCGTCCAGCAACAGCACGTTGGGCTGCTGCCAGGCGATCAGCGCCAGCGCCAGACGCGCGCGCTCGCCGCCGGAGAACCCATCCACCACCTCGAACGCGCGGTCGCCGGCGAAATTCCATTTACCCAGGAAATCGCGGAACGCCTGGTTGGAACGATCCGGCGACAGGTCGCGGAAGTGGTCCATCGGCGACTGGCCTTCGTGCAGCGACTCCACGGTGTGCTGGGCGAAGTAACCGATACGCAGGTCCGGATGCGCGCTGCGCTCCCCCGCCAACGGCGCCAACTCGCCCACCAACGTCTTGACCAGCGTCGACTTACCCGCGCCATTGGGCCCCAGCAACCCGATGCGGTCGCCCGCCTCCAACCCAAACCCGACGTCGTGCAGGATGACCGTGGCAGCGTCGCCCCCATCCGCCCTTCGGGCACCTTCCCCCGCACGCGGGGGAAGGGAGGTCGGAGCCGGATAGCCGGCCTGCACATGATTCAAGCGGATCAACGAAAACGGCAGCCGATTGGGCTGCGCGAACTGGATGCGGAACTCGCGCTCGGCGCGCACCGCTTCGGTACCGGCCATCTTGGCCAGGCGCTTCATGCGGCTCTGCGCCTGCGTCGCCTTGCTGGCCTGCGCCTTGAAGCGGTCGATGAAGCTCTGCAGATGCGCGCGTTCTGCCTGTTCCTTGTCGTGGGCGATCTGCTGCTGGCGCAGGTGTTCGATGCGCTGGCGTTCGAAATCGGTATAGCCGCCGACATACAGCTTGGCGGTGCCGCCGTGCAGGTGCAGGGTGTGGGTGGCGACGTTGTCGAGGAACTCGCGGTCATGCGAAATCAGCAGCAATGTGCCCGGGTACTTGAGCAGCCATTGCTCCAGCCACAGCACCGCGTCCATGTCCAGGTGGTTGGTCGGTTCGTCGAGCAGCAGCAGGTCGCTGGGCATCATCAGCGCACGCGCCAGATTCAGCCGCACGCGCCAGCCGCCGGAGAACGACGACACCGCGCGGTGGTGCGTATCGGCCGGGAAGCCCAGGCCGTGCAGCAGCTTGCCGGCGCGCGCCTCGGCGTCGTAGGCGCCGAGCTCGGCCATCTTCTGGTGCGCGTTGGCCACCGCTTCCCAGTCTTCGCGCGCGGTCGCGTCGGCCTCTTCCTGCAGCACCGCGGACACCTCGATATCGCCGCCAAGCACGAACGACAGCGCCGGGTCGGGCAGCGACGGGGTTTCCTGCGAAACGCTGGCGGTGCGCACCTTGCCGGGCAGGTCCACGTCGCCCTTGTCGGCCTCCAGCTCGCCCTTCACCGCCGCGAACAGGCTCGACTTACCGGTGCCGTTCCGGCCCACCACGCCGACGCGGTAGCCGGCATGCATGGTCAGGTCGACGTTGGACAACAGCAGACGCTCGCCGCGTCGCATGGAGAAGTTGCGCAGGGAAATCATTGATGGACAGTCCGATAGAACGAAAAGGAATGAGCAGATGAGCAGCATTCCTGCGACGCCATTCTAGCGTTAACGAATAATTAGCGCCTTCAGGTAGGCCGCCGCCGTCTTCGCCCGCTCGCGACCACCCCCTGCCTAGCCTTTAGCGGCCGCACACGGCCCCACAGTTTTCGGAGTTGTCATGACCATCCCCCTTTCCTCGCTTGCGACCGCCGTGGTCGCTGCACTGCTTGCCGCGCCGGCCCTGGCACAGGACGCCGCCGCCCCGGCAACCGCCAATACCCTGGACACGGTGATCGTCACCGGCACCCGCGTGTCCGACCGCACCGTGGCCGAATCGCAGTCGCCGATCGACATCATCAGCGCCGAGTCACTGCAGGCCACCGGCACCCCGGAACTGGCCACCGCGCTGGCGCGTGCCCTGCCCTCGCTGAACTTCCCGCGCCCGGCGCTGAGCGACGGCACCAGCGCGATCCGCCCCGCGCAGCTGCGCGGCCTGTCGCCGGACCAGGTGCTGGTGCTGGTCAACGGCAAGCGCCGCCACACCTCCTCGCTGCTCAACCTCAACGGCACCATCGGCCGCGGCGCCGCGGCGGTGGATCTGAACACCATCCCGGTGGCGGCGATCGCGCGGGTGGAAGTGCTGCGCGACGGCGCCTCGGCGCAATACGGCTCCGACGCCATCGCCGGCGTGGTCAACATCGTGCTCAAGGGCGCGGAGAAGGGCGGCAGCCTGCAGGCCGGGTTTGGCCAGTA
Organism: Xanthomonas sp. WHRI 6106; assembly: GCF_040202405.1. Lineage (NCBI taxonomy): Bacteria > Pseudomonadati > Pseudomonadota > Gammaproteobacteria > Lysobacterales > Lysobacteraceae > Xanthomonas > Xanthomonas sp. WHRI 6106. The sequence continues at coordinate 307,774 of NZ_JBEGFC010000002.1, forward strand.
TTCGGCCGGCGACGGCAACAACTACGAGCTGTCCGGCGACACCGGCGTGGCCTATGGCGGCGACCGCGGCTGGCTGCATGTGGCGGCCCAGCTCAACCAGCAGGACCCGACCGACCGCGCACGCGGCTATGCCGGCGCGCCCAGCGTCTCGCAGCCGGCCGTGGGCCAGAAGGCGTTCAAGATCGGCGACCCGGACGTCAATGCGCAGGCCGCCTCGCTCAATACCGAGTACCAGTTCAGCGACAGCATCACCGGCTATGCATTTGCCACCGCCAGCAACCGCGACATCACCTCGTTCGCGTTCTTCCGCGCGCCGGGCAGCAGCCAGAACATCCTGTCGGTCTACCCGCAGGGCTTTTTGCCGGAGATCCAGAGCTACGCCAAGGACCGCTCGCTGGTGGCCGGCGTGCGAGGGTCGACCGCCAGCGGATGGGATTGGGATGCCAGCTACAACTATGGCTACAACCGCATCGATTTCCACACCCGCAACACGCTCAACGTGAGCCTGGGGCCGACCTCGCCCACCTCGTTCTACGACGGCGCGCTGGAGACCACGCAGAACATCGTCAACCTGGACATCAAGCGCGGCTTCGACTGGGGCCTGGCCTATCCGGTGACGGTGGCCTTCGGCGCCGAATACCGCAACGAAAAGTGGAACCAGTCGCCGGGCGAAGTGGGCTCGTATTTCCAGGCGGGCACGTTGGCCGGTGGCGCGCAGGGCTTCGGCGGCTTCGCGCCGAGTGTGTCGGGCCAGTACTCGCGCAACAGCTATGCGCTGTATGCCGATATCGAAGCCGACTTCACCGACAAGTTCTCTGCCGGCCTGGCCGGTCGCTACGAGGACTACGACGACTTCGGCAGCCAGGCCTCGGGCAAGTTGTCGGGCCGCTATGCGTTCACGGACAAGATTGCCCTGCGCGGCACGGTGTCGTCGGGCTTCCGTGCACCGTCGCTGGCGCAGCAGTATTTCCAGTCCACCAGCACCACCTTCCTGGCCGGCAACCCGAATCCGTTCGAGATCCGCACCTTCCCGGCCGACAGCACCGTGGCACGTGCCTTCGGTGCCGAGCCGCTGGATGCCGAGACCTCGCTGTCCTACAGCCTGGGCCTGGTGCTGCAGCCCACCGATGCGCTCTACCTCACCGTGGATGCGTACCAGATCGATGTGGACGACCGCATCGTGCTGTCGTCCAACCTTACCGGTGCCGGCGTGCGCAGCCTGCTGGAAGCGCAGGGCATCTTCGGCATCAACGGCGGACGTTACTTCACCAACGCGGTGGACACGCGCACGCGCGGGGTGGATGTGGTGGGCAGCTATCGCTGGCAGCTTGCAGCCAGCAGCGTGGACCTGACCGCCGGTTACAACTACTCGGAAACCGAGGTGCGCAGCGTGGCGGCCAACCCGGCGGCGTTGTCGGCCAACGGGCTGAGCCTGGAGCGTATCGACCGCACCGAGCGTGGCCGTATCGAAGAAGGCTTCCCGCGCGACAAGTTCCTGATCAACGGCAGCTGGAACTCCGAGCACTGGACGCTGGCGCTGGGCGCGACGCGCTATGGCAAGTACAGCACCCGCCCGGCTGCGGCGATCAACGACCAGACCTTCGGTGCCAAGTGGGTGCTGGATGCCTCGGCCAGCTACAAGGTCGACCGCTGGACGCTGACGCTGGGCGCGGACAACCTGCTGGACGAATACCCGGACGAGAACAACTTCGCCAACTCCACCAGCGGGCAGTTTCCGTACAGCAACCTGTCGCCGTTCGGCTTCAACGGTGCGTACGTGTACGGGCGCATCAACTACCGTTGGTAAGCGATGCGTGCAGGCAGCGGCAAGCGCCGCTGCCGTCGCGAGGTGCGGCAACGACGGCCCCTGCACGGCGCATGGCGCAGCGGATCTGGCAACGCCGACCGTGCCTTGCGATGCGGGCAGGCTGACGCATTTGCTGGCGTCAGCGCTGCAGCTTCGCCGTTGTCGTTCGACCACACGCCCCGGCCCTGTCCGGGGCGTGTGCGTTCAGGCGATTGCGACACACGCGTCAGCGGCCGCAGGCGCCGGCTGCATCGCACGAGCCGACGTGCACATGGCGCTTCCGTTAGCACGCGGCACCTTGCCGCGCTGTCCGCATACCAGCCGGAACGATGACGGCGCCTGCGCCTGCGCCGTGATATGAGCGGTGTTCCTGTCATTGCCGGAGCATGCAGATGGACGCATCGAACGTGTGTCGCGGTCGCTTGATCGATCACCTGCATCTGGTGGTGCAGGACCTGCCGGCAAGCCGACGTTTCTATCAGGCCGTGCTCGATGCGCTCGGCGTCCCGATCGGCGGCGAGGGCGATGGGTTTTTCTGGGCCGACGAACTGTTCGTTTCCGACCGGCACACCGTCGCGCAAGGCGTCCTGACCGGCCGCCATCATCTGGCCTTCCAGGCCCGCGACATCGCCATGGTGCACGCCTTCCATCAGGCCGCACTCGCCCACGGCGGCCGCGACAACGGTGCGCCGGGCGTGCGCCCCTATCACCCGAACTATTACGCGGCATTTGCGCTCGATCCGGATGGCAACAACATCGAAGCGGTCTTCCATGGGCCTGCGCAACGCAGTGCCGAGATGGTGCAAATCACGTTCTGATGCAGAACTTTCATATCTGTTATCGATGTCCATGATGGTGCAAGCAAACCCGCGGGGTAGTAGGTCCGGTGCAAGCGATGCATCACCGTGGTGCAAGCTGGCACCGTTTTCATACGCTTATTTCCGATGACGGTTGCACGCGCAACGTAACCACAATTTGACACCTGGTTACACGTGGTTAATGGTTGGGAACGCACCGCAGCTGCCGCCACGGACGCGGCCTGGGAGGGGGCCCACTGCGCTGCATCCGTTCCCCACTCGGAGTTGTCACCGCATGAATTGCAAGTCCAGTCCACTCGCAGTCGCTGTCGTTGTCGCCTTGTCGTTTTCCGCTTCAACCGCAGCCGCGCAGTCACAGGCTCCCGCGCAGAAAACCCTCGACACACTGATCGTCACCGGCACCCGTGTGGCCGACCGCACCGTGGCCGAATCGGCATCGCCGATCGACATCATCTCGCCACAGGCACTGGAATCGACCGGCACCACCGAGTTGGCAACCGCGCTGTCACGCGCGATCCCCTCGCTGAATTTCCCGCGCCCGGCCATCTCCGACGGTTCTGACGCAGTGCGCCCTGCACAGCTGCGCGGCCTGTCGCCGGATCAGGTTTTGGTACTGGTCAACGGCAAGCGCTATCACAGCACTGCGCTGATCAACCTCAACGACACCCAGGGCCGCGGCTCATCGCCGGCCGACCTCAACACCATTCCGATCGCGGCGGTGGAGCGCATCGAAGTGCTGCGCGATGGCGCGTCGGCGCAATACGGGTCGGACGCGATTGCCGGCGTGATCAACGTGGTGCTCAAGGGCAGCGGCGAAGGCGGCAGCGTCAATGGCCGCTACGGCAAGTACAGCGCCGGCGACGGCGAGCAGTATCAGCTCTCCGGCGATGCCGGCTTCAGCTTCGCCGGCACCGGCAAGGTGCACCTGGCCGCGCAGGCCGGGCATTCGGACCAGACCAACCGCGCGCTGCCGTTCGGCGGCCGCGTGGAGCAGCGCTACGGCGACCCCGAGATCGACCAGGGCGCCATCTCGTTCAACGGCGAATACAGCCCTACCGATTACCTCACCTTCTACTCGTTCGGCATGGTCAGCCGTCGCGAAGTGCTGTCCAACGGCTATTTCCGTTTCGCCGGCGACAACCGCAACCGCCCGGAAATCTATCCGGACGGCTTCCTGCCGCAGATCTACAACGTCAGCAAGGACGTGTCGTGGGTGGGCGGATTGAAGACCTCCACCGAAGGCGGCTTGAACATCGACCTGAGCTACAACTACGGCCAGAACAATCTCACCTTCGATGTGCGCAACAGCTTGAACAACAGCCTGGGGCTGGCAAGCCCCACCGACTTCCATGCCGGTACGCTGGAAGTGACGCAGAACGTGCTCAATGCCGACTTCACCAAGACGCTCGATTGGGGCCTGGCCTACCCGGTCACGCTGGCGTTCGGTGCGGAATGGCGCGGCGAGAAGTTCAACCAGTCGCCGGGCGATGCTGCGTCATCGGCCAATGGCGGGATTCCCTCCGCGAACGGGGCGTTGATTCCGGGCGCGCAGGTATTCCCGGGCTTCAAGCTCTCCGATGCCGGGTACTACAACCGCAACAGCCACTCGGCATACGTGGACCTGGAAGCGGACCTCACCGAAAAGCTGTCGGCCGGCCTGGCCGGACGCTACGAGAAGTACAGCGACTTCGGCGACACCGCCACCGGCAAGCTGTCGCTGCGTTACGCGTTCACCGACAAGGTGGCGCTGCGTGCCACCGCGTCCACCGGCTTCCGTGCCCCGTCGCTGCAGCAGCAGAACTTCCAGTCGATCGCCACGCAGTTCCTCAACGTGGCCCAGCCCAATGGCAGCGTGACGGCGATTCCGTTCGAGATCGGCACCTTCCGCACCGACAACCCGGCCGCAATCGCACTGGGCGCCGAGCCGCTCAAGGCCGAGGAATCCAAGAACTATGGCCTGGGTGTGGTGCTGCAGCCGGTGGACAACCTGTACATCACCGTCGATGCCTATCGCATCGATATCGATGACCGCATCGTGCTGTCGGAGAATCTCACCTCCACCGCTGCGCGCAACTATCTGCAGGCCAACGGCTTCCCGGGCATCGGTGGCGGGCGTTACTTCACCAACGCGGTGGACACCAAGACCCAGGGCGTGGATGCGGTGGGCACCTACCGCTGGGCGCTGGATGGCGGCAGCGCGGAGCTGACCACCGGCTACAACTACAACAAGACCGAAGTCGAGCGCATCGCCGCCAACCCGGCTGCACTGGAAGCCATCGACCCGGGAGCGGTGCGCATCGGCCGCGCAGAACTGGGCCGCATCACCGAAGGTACGCCGCGCGACAAGTTCTTCCTGGGCGGCACCTGGTCGCCGGGCAACTGGTCGTTCACCGGCACCGCCACGCGCTGGGGCGAGTTCAGCACCTTCGGTACCAACGCCGGCAGCGACCAGACCTATGCAGCCAAGTGGACGCTGGACCTGGCCGCGTCCTACAAGCTGGGCGCGTGGAACTTCACCGTCGGTGGCGACAACGTGCTCAACGAATATCCCGACCGCCAGGAAGCGGGCCTGGGCACGCGCACCTACCTGCCCTACAGCAGCGCCTCGCCGTTCGGCTTCAACGGTGCGCTGGTCTACGCCAACGTGAACTACAAGTGGTGATGGGCTACGCCGGTCGGTAGCGGCCGGCGCCTGCCTTGCACGGCAACGCAGGACCATGCATTGCCAACGCCATCGCGCGTGCGCCATGCACGTGCCGGCCATTGCGTCACACCGCAGATGGATCGCCATGTCCCGCTCGGATGCGCCCGGCAAGGATGCCCGCCGCGTCACACCGGCGTTGCAGATCGCCGCCGCTGCCTCCGTCTGCGCCACTGCAATGCGCGGCATGCAGGCAGGCCAGCCTCCGCGCTCCGCTGCATTTCCCCTGCATCACACGCGTCACCGCTGTTTCCATCATCCCCTTTGAGCCTTGATTCCCATGCACACCACCAACGCACTTTCGCTGGCGATTTCAGTCGCACTCACGGTCTGTTCGTTCGCTGCCAGTGCGCAGTCGCAATCGACCGAACCGCAGAAAACCCTGGACACCCTGATCGTCACCGGCACGCGCGTCAGCGACCGCACCGTGGCCGAATCCGAATCGCCGATCGACATCATCACCGAGCAATCGCTGCAGGCCACCGGCGCCACCGACATCGCTACCGCGCTGGGCAAATTGCTGCCCTCGCTGAACTTCCCGCGCCCGGCCATTTCCGACGGCAACGACGCTGCCCGCCCGGCAACGCTGCGCGGGCTCTCGCCCGACGCGGTGCTGGTGCTGGTGGACGGCAAGCGCTATCACACCTCTTCGCTGATCAACTACAACCCGTACGTGGGTCGCGGCTCGGCCCCGGCGGATCTGAACTCGCTGCCGATGTCGGCGATTGCACGCATCGAAGTGCTGCGCGACGGCGCCTCGGCGCAGTACGGCTCCGATGCCATCGCCGGCGTGGTCAACATCGTGCTCAAGCACGGGGCCGATGCCGGCAGCAACAGCGTGTCGATCAACGGCGGCCTGATGGACAAGGGCGATGGCGCGCAGAACGGCATCGACGGCTCGATCGGCCTGCCGTTCGGCGGCACCGGTGGCGATAGCGCACCGGGCTGGGTGCGGCTGTCCTGGAACTACCAGAACACCATGGACACCAACCGCAGCGAGAACACCAACCGCGCCACCACCATCGCCGGTGCGGCCAACCCCGGCGGCGTGCCCTACCAGCGCCACGGCGATCCGGATTCGACCTTCTACCAGGGGCTGGCCGCCTTCGGCTACGCGTTCTCGCCGAACGTGGAGCTGTACGGCCATGTCAGCGCGAGCCGGCGCGAAGTCACTTCCAACGGCTACTACCGCGCCTTCGACAACACCAGCCGCAACGTGCAGGCGGTATATCCGAACGGGTTCCTGCCGCAGATCTACAACCCGGTCAACGACCGCTCCGCGGTGCTGGGGCTGAAGGGCACCACCGCCAGCGAATGGAACTGGGACGTGTCGGCCACGTACGGCAAGAACGACATGAGCTTCAACATCCTCGACAGCATCAACACCAACCTGTACTGGACCACCGGCAGCTCGCCGACCCGCTTCAATTCCGGCGGTTTCGAGATCGAGCAGGGCGTGGTCAATCTGGACATCAACAAGTCCTTCGACTGGGGCCTGGCCTATCCGGTCAATGTCGCCTTCGGTGCCGAGCATCGCCAGGACCGCTACGAGATCACCGCCGGCTCGCCGGACTCGTATTTCTTCGACCCGAATACCATCAATCCCGACACCGGCGCGCCCTACCCCGGTGGCGCGCAGGTGTTCTCCGGCCTGGAGCCGTCGGTGGCCGGCCGCTTCGGCCGCCACAGCAATGCGGTCTACGCCAACCTGGAAGCGGATCTGACCGACAAGCTCTCCGGCGGCATCGCCGGGCGCTACGAGAAGTACAGCGATGCCGGTTCCACCCGCTCGGGCAAGCTGTCGGCGCGCTATGCCTTCACCGATACGTTTGCGTTGCGCGCCACCGTCTCAAACGGCTTCCGCGCGCCGTCGCTGGCACAGCAGAACTACGCCTCGGTGGTGACCCTGATCCAGGACGGCGAGCTGGTGCAGGTGGGCACCTACCGCACCTCCGATCCGGTTGCCGTGGCGCTGGGCGCACGCCCGCTGAGCCCGGAAAAATCCTCCAACTACAGCCTGGGTGGCGTGTGGCAGCCCACCGCGGACTTCACTTCCAGCCTGGACGTCTACCAGATCCGCATCTGGGACCAGATCCTGTATTCGGACCAGCTGCAGCTGGCGCAGCCGATCGGCCAGGTGGCGGCGGTGCAGTTCTTCGTCAACGGCGCCACCAGCCGCACCCGTGGCGTGGACTGGATCAACAGCTACCAGGCCGACCTGGGCAGCTACGGCAAGCTCAATCTCAGTGCCAGCGCCAACTACAACAAGACCACCATCCTGGAGCTGTCCAACCCGAACTTCGGGCGCGCCAGCCAGGGCCTGCTCACCGATGCCACGCCGCGCACCAAGTACATGGCCGCCGCGGATTGGTCGATCGGTGGGTTTGCGCTGAACTTCAATGCCACCCGCTACGGCGCGATCAAGCGCATCAGCGACCCGGCCGATGGCAGCCAGGACCAGACCTACGACGCACGCTGGCTGCTGAATCTGGCCGCCAGCCAGACCTGGAACACCTTCACCTTCACCGTGGGCGCGGACAACCTCACCAACCAGTACCCGACCAAGGCGCAGCTGACCACCGCCTACGACGATCGCGCCGGCGGCCTGCAGTATTCGTCGCTGTCACCGTTCGGCTTCAATGGCCGTTACTGGTATGGCCGGGTGACCTACCGGTTCTGATCGTCAATTGAGCCGCCTGCGCTGACCGACACGTCGGTCGGCGCAGGGTGCAGGCATCACCGGTCGGCGGTGATGCCTGTTTGTTCGCGTCGACGCCTGCATCGGCCCATGCGCTACGAGCGGCCATGCCTTTCCATGGCATCACCAGGACGCCAGCAAGGCGTCCACGCCCCGCAGGTTGGAGCGGTCGTTCCAGGTCAGCGTGTCAAGCTGTTCCAGGCGCAACGCCGGCAGATGTTCTAGCAGTGCCGCAAGCGCGGCTTCCAGTTCGATCAAGGCCAGCCGGTTGCCCAGGCAGTGGTGAATGCCGCCACCGAAGGACAAGGCACGGCCCTGTTGCCGGCGGATGTCCAGCAGATGCGGGTCGGTGAACTGCGCCGGATCGTGATTGGCCGCACCCAGCATCAGGTACACCATGGCGCCCTCGTGCAGGGTCACGCCATCGACCTCGAACTCCTGCAGCACCGTGCGTGTGGCCATCTGTACCGAGCTGTCGTAGCGCAGGCATTCGAGCACCGCATTGGGCATCAGGGCGGGGTTCTGCTTGAGCAATGCCAATTGGTCCGGATGCCGATGCAGGGCCACCAGCGCATTGCAGATCATGTTGGAGGTGGTTTCGTGGCCGGCGAAGAACAACAGGATTACATTGGAGACGATCTCGTCGTTGCTCAAGCGGCAGCCATTGTCTTCTGCGCGGATGAAGCGGGAAATCAGGTCATCGCCGTCGGCGCTCCGGCGCTGCTCGATCACGTCCTGGAAATAACGCTCCAACTGCAGGTACGCCGCACTGGTGGCCTGCAGCTCATCGGGCGTCATCATCGGGTCGAACACCTTGGCCAGCGCGCTGGTGGCATGCCCCACCGTGGTGGCGTCGGCCGCATCGATATCCAGCATGCGGCAGATGATGCGCACCGGTAGCGGGAATGCGAACTCCTGCAGCACATCGCAATGGCCGTTGGCGTGGAAGCTGGCGATCAGTGCGGTGGCGGTGTCGCTGGCCACCTGGCGCATGGACTCGATCTGCCGCGCACTGAAGGCCTGGGTCATCAGGCCGCGCAGGCGCGTATGCGCCGGCGGATTGACCAGCAGGAACATGCGGCTCATTCCCTGGAACAACGGCATCTGCGGCGCATCGTCGCCATAGCGCAGGCGAATGCTCTCCAGATAATCGCGGCCCACGCGTCGGTCGCTGAGCAGGCTGTCGACCACGCTGTAACGCCCGCTCATCAGCCGGCGCTCGGCCACTTCCACCAGCGGCCCCTCGTCGCGCAGGCGCGCATAGGTGGGATAAGGGTCCTGGCGAAACTGTGGGGTAGCGAGATCGCGAAGGTGCATGGCCTGGGCTCGTGGGGCCTGGTCGCCGGGCGCGGCGACAAGGTGTGGACGTGAGGAAGATGCGAGGCGTGTGCGCCGCAACGCCCGGATTGTCGGCCGCCGTCGCGCGTGCGCCATGCCCTGGCGCGAAGCCTTGTCGTCAAACTTGAATCGATGTGCTGCAGCGATGCAGTTGCGTGATCGAGCGCGTGGTCCCGATACGCGGTTGCAGCACCTTGCGGCCGCAGGCGACGACGCGCGCGTTGGGCGCGTGCGGGCAACCGGCCGCCACCGTGAAGTGCGTTGTTACATCCAGCGCAGTGCTCATGCAGAACAGTGTGCGCAACCGCACCATGTGCACGGGCGCGTCAGCTGCGCATCCGCACCTCGCCTGGTCATGCCGCGCCGCGCCACGCACACTGGCTTGCGCCACCAGTCGTACACCTGGCAAGGGTCCGCGGCGTGGCGAAAAAGTTGCCACTGCCCTGATGCCTACAGGTGCGTTGCCAGCCTGCGCCGCATGTCGCATCGCGTTAATCATGCGCTGTGTACTATGGGCGTCCGGCCAACCGGACCAGCAACGCGGTCCTGTTCCCCTCGCGCCGACCTCAGCCATGACCATGCAATGCCCGCAGGCGACGCCCGGCGCAGTGCCGTTGGCTGGGCCTGCCCGCCTCGTTCTCCCGGACACTCTCACAACGGATTGGAATGCATCACGACACCAGCCTCATCGACATCATCGCCGTCGGCCTCGCGGTCGCCTTCATCCTTGGCACGCTCGCGCAGAAGGTGAAGCTCTCGCCGCTGGTCGGCTACCTGTTGGCAGGCGTGTGCGTCGGGCCGTTTACGCCGGGCTTCGTGGCCGATCAGACCATGGCCAACCAGCTGTCCGAGCTGGGCGTGATGTTGCTGATGTTCGGAGTGGGGCTGCACTTCTCGCTCGAAGATCTGATGGAAGTGAAGTGGATCGCGGTGCCCGGTGCCTTGGCGCAGATCGTGGTGGCCACGCTGCTCGGCTGGGCGCTGGCCTGGAGCATGGGCTGGCCGCTGATCCACGGCCTAGTGTTCGGCCTGGCGCTCTCGGTGGCCAGCACCGTGGTGCTGTTGCGCGCACTGGAAGAACGCCGCTTGCTGGACACCCAGCGTGGCCGCATCGCGGTGGGTTGGCTGATCGTCGAAGACCTGGTCATGGTGCTGGCGCTGGTGCTGTTGCCGGCACTGGCGGATGTGCTCGGTACCGGCGCGCCGTCGGCGGCGCACGACGGCCAGTCCACTTCGCTGCTGGCCGCGCTCGGGTTGACCCTGCTCAAGATGGTGGCGTTCGTCGCGGCGATGCTGGTGATCGGCCGCCGGGTGATTCCGTGGTCGCTGGAAAAGGTCGCGGCCACCGGTTCGCGCGAACTGTTCACCCTGGCCGTGCTCGGCATCGCGCTGGGCGTGGCGTTCGTGTCGGCCACGCTGTTCGGCGTGTCGTTTGCGCTGGGCGCGTTCTTTGCCGGCATGCTGCTCAAGGAATCCGAACTCAGCCATAAGGCCGCCAGCGACTCGCTGCCGTTGCGCGACGCATTTGCGGTGCTGTTCTTCGTGTCGGTGGGCATGTTGTTCGACCCGATGATCCTCATCGCCCACCCCTGGCAGGTGCTGGCCACGTTCCTGACCATCACCGTGGGCAAGTCGCTGGCGGCATTCCTGATCGTGCGCGCCTTCGGCCACCCGACCGGCACCGCGCTGACCATTTCCACCAGCCTGGCGCAGATCGGCGAGTTCTCTTTCATCCTGGCCGGGCTCGGTGTGCAGCTGGCGATCCTGCCGGAGACCGGGCGCGATCTGATCCTGGCCGGCGCGCTGCTGTCGATCGTGGCCAACCCGTTCCTGTTCTCATGGCTGGACCGTTGGCAGGCCAAGCAGGCGCAGGACGCACCGGCCACGGCGCAACCGGAGCTGCCGCCTGGCCCGCCGTTGCCGGCCGACGGCCATGCCATCGTGATCGGCTACGGCCGCGTCGGCAGCGCGCTGGCGCAGCTGCTACGCAGCCGCGGCGTGCCGGTGCTGGTGATCGACGACAACGGCGACCACGTGGCCAAGGCGCATGCAGCGGGAATTCCCGGCATCCGGGGCAGCGCGGCAGCGGATCGGGTGCTGGCCGAGGCCCGCCCCGAGCACGCCAAGATCGCGATCCTGGCCATCCCGCAGCCACTGGAAGCCGGCGAAGCGCTGGCCAAGCTGCGCGCAATCAACCCGTCGCTGACCTTGCTGGCGCGCGCGCACAGCGACACCGAGGTCAAGCATCTGCTCGAACACGGCGCCGACGGTGCCGTGCTGGCAGAGCGCGAACTGGCCTATTCGCTGGCCGAGATGGTGATGTCCACCCCGCCGTACCGGGCGTTGAATGTGCCGGCGTCGTAAGCCGACGATGCCGCGAGATGCTGCCGCAAGGCGGCTGCAGGCGGACAGCCCGTAGTGCCACATGCGGCGTCGCACCACAGGGCGATCGCCGCCCACACGCCGCATGCGCGCTCAGCTGCGTCCAGAACTTGTCGCCGTGGTAGGGGCGTTGTCGCGTCGAGCATGACCGATCGCAAGCAGGGGCCGTGGACCACCGCGGGCGCCCCACCCACGCGACAGATAACGGCATCGATTCTAGACATCCGGCTGGCATGCAGCGTCCGTGGGGAAAGTTCAGACCAAGAATGCCGAGACGACCATGGCTCCGGCCGGCGACCAGGGAACGCAAAACTGCCCTACAGACACACTTGATAATCATTCCCATCAAGCGCAGGATGAGCGCCCGTTTCCCTGGCGGCCTCTACCATGGCGTATGCAGTCGGCCTTCTCAATGCGTTGCCCAGCGTGCAGCTGTGCGAGCTGCTGGGCCGCATCGGTTATGGATTCGTGGTGCTCGATCTGGAGCACGTGTTGCGTGCGCCGGAGCAACTGGAACATGCCATCCGCGCGTGTGAGCTGTCCGGCTGCGAAGCCTGGGTGCGGGTACCGGAGGTGGACGAAAAACTGATCGGCCGCGTGCTGGACGCCGGTGCGCGCGGCATCGTGGTGCCGCGCGCCGAATCGGCGCAGCAGATGGCGTGCGCGGTCGCCGCCGCGCGCTTTCCGCCGCTGGGCCGGCGCGGCATCACCGGCGGCCGCGTCACCGGCTTCGGCAACACCGACCTGCCGACCTATATCGCGCAGGCCAACCGCGACATCCGCATTGTGCCGATGATCGAAAGCGCTGCTGGCGTGGCCGCATTGCCCGACATTCTTGCCGTGCCCGGCGTGGCGCTGGTGATGGAAGGTGCGCTGGATCTGGCGCTGGATCTGGGCCTGGGTCCGCAGCCCACCCATGCGCAGGTGTGGGAGTTGCTGCTGCAACTGCAGGCGCACTGCCGCGCGGCCGGCGTGCCGTTCTGCCCCAATCCACGCACCGACGCGCAACGCGCGCACTGGCTGCAACAACCGGATCTGCGCTGGCTGCTGGCCGGCGAAGACCGCGCCCTGATCCAGCGCGCGTTGCGCGGCCATCTGGCCACGTTCGACGCGCCCGCCTCCCTACCCGCCTGCAGGAGCACGCCGTAGATGTCGACGTTCCATTTCCACACCCTGACCACTGCCGTCATGGCCGCGCTCACCTTGAGCGTGTCGCCGTCGGCGTTCGCCACCGATACGCCCGATGCCGCCGGCCTCGATGGCGAGACGCCGATCCGTGCGCTGGACGCGATCCAGGTGCAGGGCAGCCTGCTCGGCCGCTCCAAACCCGACGACGTGCAGCGCTACGCGGGCAGCCGCCAGGTGATCGACCGCGAGCAGCTGCGCAATGGCGGCAACCGGTCGCTGGACGATGCCCTGCAGCGCGTGCCGGGCATCAAGATCTTCGACGAAACCGGCACCGGCGCATTGCCGCAGCTCATGCTGCGCGGCCTGTACGAAAGCCGCAGCGGCCGCGTGCAGGTGCTGGAAGACGGCATCCCGCTGGCACTGGCGCCGTACGGGCAAACCAGCCTGTCGCTGTTTCCGGTGGGGCTGAATCAGATCGACCGCATCGACATCGTGCGCGGCGGCGCGGCGGTGCAATACGGGCCGAACAACGTGGGCGGGGTGATCAATCTGGTCAGCAAGGAGATCCCCAGCGACTGGAGCACCACGCTGGCGCACAAGGTCACCGCCGGCGGCCAGGGCCAGTTCCTGCAGGACAGCGCGCTCAGCAGCGGCGGCTACCTCAGCGACAATTTCGGCATGCAGGTCGATGCCAATCGCACCTACGGCGATTATTGGCGCGCGCATAGCGACACCGACATCAGCAATCTGCGCGTGCGTGCGGAGTGGTGGCTGGACGACACCAAGTTGCTCAAGGCCAGCGTACAGCGCTACCTGGTGGACATGGATCTGGCCGGTGCCCTGAGCCCGGCCGATTATCGCCGCGACCCGCGCCAGGCCACGCGCCCGCTGGACACCTTCAACGGCCGCACCACGCGCGCGTCGTTGAGCTATGAACAACTGCTGGGCGATTGGGGCCCGCTGCAGGACGTGCGTCTGGACTGGACCAACTTCAGCGCGCGCAGCAGCCGCAACTTCATCGTCGGCATGCGCCAGGCCGCCACCGAAACCTGGCGGTCGGACCTGCCGCCGCAACTGCGCCAGACCGCACCGCGCGACTTCCGCGTGGTGGGCAGCGAGCCGCGCCTGAGCTGGAGCATGGGCAGTGCCGGCGGCGTGCGGCAGCAATGGACCGCCGGCGTGCGTGCGGTGCGTGAGGACATCGATTTCCTGGTCGGCAACCTGCGGCTGCGCGATGGCCTGTTCACCACGGTGCGCGACTGGCAGTTCGAAGACCGCGCCCTGGCGGCGTATGTCAGCAATGCCATCACCTTGCCGGACGAGCGCCTGACCATTACGCCCGGCCTGCGCTACGAGCGTCTGGATTCGCGCTATTTCAACCGCGCCACCGGCGTGAGCACGCTCAACCAGACCCGCGACGTGCTGCCGGGGCTGACGGTGGGTTTCCAGGCCAATGAACGGTGGTTCCTGTATGCGGACGGGCAACGTTCGATGCGCGCGCCACAGGTCACCCAGATCATCTTCGGCAACAATCTCGATGCCGAGCTGGCGTGGAATTACGAAGCCGGTACGCGCTATCAGCCCAACGACCGTACCCGCATCCAGGTCGGCGCCTACCTGATCGACTTCGATCAGCAGATCCAGCTGGACAACACCACCCGCGTGTTCCGCAATCTGGGCAAGACCCGCCACCAAGGGGGCGAGGTGGAACTGCAATGGAGCCCCGAGAACCTGCGCGCGCTCACCCTCAACGCCGGCTACGCGTATCTGGATGCCAGCCAGGAATCAGGGCCATTCCGTGGCTTGCGCGTGCCGTTTACCTCACGCAATCAGATCACCTGGGGCGGTACCTACGCGCTCGGTCATACCACTGTCGCGCTGTCGGGATACTACTTCAGCAAGGCCTTCAGCGATGCCGCCAACACCGTGCAGGAAAACGCCATCGCCTCGGTGGGCCAGCTGCCGGCGTACATGGTGTGGAACACGCAGGTGAGCCATACCTTGTTCGAACGCGATGGGCAGGCACTCAGCGCCTCGCTGGCGATCAACAACCTGTTCGACCGGCAGTACTGGTTCCGTGGCGTGGACACCAGCCCGTGGGGACGTCAGGCCGCGCCCGGCCGCACCGTGACTGCCGGCCTGGAGTACACGTTCTAACGACTGCGCCCGGTGCGCGGTGCTGGCCGAAGCAAGGCGCACGCGGCGTGAGACGCGTTGCGGTTCTGCACCGGCACGCACAGCTGGCCGATGTCGGCATCGCTTGATGGGCGTCGCTGCAGCAACCCGCAGCGGCACGACGCGACCACTGTACAGGGGCAGTGGTCGACCACGATGGCCATGGCGCTCACGCCATCGCCATCGCCCACCACATGGCGTGCATGAGGCACGCATCAGCGCCGCAGCATGCGGCAGTGCGATCGCTGGATCGCAGGCCACCCAACGCCCGTTCGCGGCGCCAGGCAGCCCGTTTCCCTATCGGTTTCCCCACCGCCCTGTCGAACGAGAGCTGCCATGAATGCTGTACCCGAAGCCCCCCTGGTGATCCTCACCCATGTCTGCCACCCGGCCATCACCGATGGCTTTTTGCCGGCCGCGCACGCGCAAGGCATTCCGGTGTGGCTGCTGACCGACCATCGGCTCGATCACCTGGCCTATTTCCGCGACCACCCCACGCATGCGCCGCAACGGGTGATCGAATGCGACGTGTTCAATCCGCTCGGCGTGCTGGATGTGCTGCACGACGCCGCACTGCGGCCACGCGCGGTCTTCAGCAACAGCGATCATCTGCAGACCAGCACGGCGCTGGTTGCGGCCGGCCTGGGGTTGCCGGGCAAGGATTGGCAGGTCTGCTACGCGGCCAAGAACAAGGCCGCGATGCGGCAGCGCCTGCGTGCACGCGGCCTGCCCTCGCCGTGGTTCTGCACCCTGGCGACCGGCGCCGCGCCACCGGGCGACATCCCGTGGCCGGTGGTGGCCAAACCGCGCGAAGGCGTGGCCAGCCTGGATGTGCGCCATTGCGCCGATGCCACCCACCTGCAGGACTATCTCGACGAGCTCTGGCAGCGCCACCCGCAGCGCACCGTGCTGCTGGAAGGCATGTTGCAGGGGCCATTGTTCACGCTGGAAACGCTGGGCGACGGGCAGACGCTGCAGGCCATCGGCGGGTTCAGGGTGCGCCTGTCGCCGCCACCGCATTTTGTCGAGTGCGAAGCGCAGTGGGATGCCCGGGTCGATACCGCCGTCGTTGCGCAGGCACTGCAGCAACTGCGTGCCTTCGGCGTCAACTTCGGCCTGTGCCATAGCGAATTCATCCTCACCGACCAGGGCCCGGTACTGGTGGAGATCAACTACCGCAGCATCGGCGACCGCCGCGAATTCCTGCTCGACGGCATGTTCGGCGGGCACTGGTTCGCCGCTGCGCTGGCGCCGCATCTGGGCCAACCGCTGCCGCAGCTGCGCAGCGAGCGTGCGCATGCCCTGCTGCGTTACTACGTGGCCGAAACGGAAGGCGAGCTGGTCACCGCCAGCGAAGACCTCCACCGTCGCGACGCGCACAGCGACGTGCAGTACCGGCGCATGCGCGCACCGGGCGAACGCATCCAGCTGAGCCACTCCAACAAGGATTACCTGGGCGTGCTGAGTGCGGTGGCCAGCGATGCGCAGGCGCTGGAGCAGGCGGTGGTGCAGGCCGAGGCCGGTCTGCACTGGCGCATCGACACCGCGCAGGTGCACGCATGAGCCGCGCCGACGACCAGCGCTACATCGCCACCCGCATCATCGACGCCTGCCTGCGCGAGGATCTGCGCGGAATCGTCAGCCGCGGCCAGGCGGCCACGCCCGACCCGGGCGTGCTGGCGCAGTGGCCCGACCCCGGCCCGGTGGACGGCTGGTGGCGCATCACGCATCTGCCCGGCGGCACGTTGTGGCTGCCGATCCACCACGGCGGCGTGCTGCAGGACTTCAGCGCCTGCAGCGATCGCTGGGTGGTGCAGACGGCCGACAGTGCGCAGCTCGAACAGGGCGCGCGGGCCTGGCTGCAGCGCATGGGCGCCGAGCTCGATGCGCAGACCTTGCAGCTGCACCGCGCCTATGCCGACGAGGCCGACTGCGCCGCTGCACACCGCGGTCTGGCACGCCAGGCCTATGACGCGCAGGCACCGGCGCTGGGCACCGCCCTGCAGCACGCAGACCCGGCCGAACGTGCCTACCGTTGCGACCAGCTGGCCAGCTACCGCGACCACCCGTTCTATCCCACCGCGCGCGCCAAGGCCGGGCTGGAAGCATCGGAGTTGCGCGACTACGCGCCGGAGTTTGCGCCGACCTTCGCGCTGCGCTGGCTGGCGATCCCGCATGCACTGGCCACCTGCACCAGCACGCCGCCGACCGCGCTGTGGCCGGACCTGGCCACGCTCGGCCTGCCGTCGGCGCTTGCGTACACCCACCTGGCCTGGCCGGTACATCCGCTGGTGTGGGAGCGACTGGAACAGCCCGGCTTCGAGCTTCCGGCCGGTGCGGTGCGTGCACCGCGGGCATGGCTGCAGGTGCGCCCCACCCTGTCGGTGCGCACGCTGGTGCCAGTGCAGCAGCCGCACCTGCACCTCAAGCTGCCGATCCCGATGCGCACGCTGGGCGCACTGAACCTGCGTCTGATCAAACCGTCCACGCTGTACGACGGGCACTGGCTGGAGCGCGCGTTGCGTCGCATCGATGCGCACGACAGCGCCCTGCGGGGCCGGTGCGTGTTCGTGGACGAGTCGCATGGCGGGCACGTGGGCCAGACCCGGCACCTGGCCTATCTGGTACGGCGGTATCCGCCCCTGGATGACGCCACGCTGGTGCCGGTGGCCGCGCTGTGCGCGTGGCTGCCCGATGGCCGGCCAATGGCGATCCACCTGGCCGAGCAGTTTGCCCACGGCGACGTGCAGGCCTGGTGGCGCGACTACACCGAGTTGCTGCTTGCGGTGCATTTGCGGCTATGGCTGCGCTACGGCATTGCATTGGAAGCCAATCAGCAAAACAGCGTGCTGGTGTATGCCCACGGCCAACGCACCCGCCTGCTGATGAAGGACAACGACGCCGCGCGGATCGCCATGCCACAACTGCGCGCCCGATTGCCGGACATCGACACGCTGGGCCCGCTGCACGATGCGCGGATTGCGGTGGACGATGCGCAGGCGCTGGCGCAGATGTTCTGCACCATCGTGCTGCAACTGGATCTGCAGGCGGTGCTGGAAGGCCTGGCCGAGTGGCAGCCGGCGCTGCGCGCGCCGCTGGCGGCGCAGCTGCAGGCGCAGCTCGCGCGGACGCTTGAACACCTGCACGCCGAAGGCATCGAGACCGCGCCCGCGCGTGACCTGCTCGCCATGCCCCGGTTGCCGGTGAAGTACCTGCTCAGTGCCGGCAGCCTGCTCAGCAAGCAGCTCACCGGGGCGAGCGACATCAACAAGTTCTACGGCAACAGCGCGCCCAATCCGTTCGGCACTGCGTTTGTGCAACAGCCGCGCCATCAGGCCGGTGGTGGGCGATGAAGCGCATTCTCGGCCCGGTGCTGGCAGCGCACTATCTGGCCGCCTTCACCGCCTTGGGCATGCCGCTGTTCCTGCCGCAGGTGCTGGCCGAACTGGCACCGGGCGCGGCGGTGGGCTGGAGCGGCGTGCTGTACGTGCTGCCGACGCTGTGCACCGCGTTGACGGCCGACACCTGGGGGCGGCTGGCCGACCGCTACGGGCGCAAGCGTTCGTTGCTGCGCGCGCAGCTGGGGCTGGCGCTGGGCTTTGCCATCGCCGGCTTCGCACCGTCGCTGACCTGGCTGGTGGTTGGCCTGGTCGTGCAGGGCGGCTGCGGCGGCTCGCTGGCCGCGGCCAACGCCTATCTGGCCAGCCAGCCGCAGGCCGGCCCGTTGGCCCGCGCACTGGACTGGACCCAGTATTCGGCACGGCTGGCAATGGTGAGCGCACCCGCGCTGCTGGGGCTGGCCCTTGCCTTGGGCCCGGCGCAATCGCTGTACCGCGCGCTCGCGCTGCTGCCGCTGATCGCATTCGCGCTGACCTGGCGGTTGCCGGCGGATCACCCGGCTCCACGGCCAGTGGCTGCACCAAGCGCCGCGTCGGGTCCGGCGCCATTGCAGGCCACTCCAGCGTCGTGGCCTGCGCTGCTGCTGGCGCAGTTCCTGTTCTGCTTCGCGATGGTGGTGACCTTCCCGTATTTCATTCCCTACGCACTCGCGCGTGGCGCCGGCCACGATGCGCTCGCCGGCCTGCTCTACAGCCTGCCGCACCTGGTGTACCTGGTGGTGCTGCCGTGGTGGCGGCGCGGCGATGGCCATGCATGGCTGATGCCCGGGCTGTTGCTGTTTGCGCTTGCCTGCCTGTGGCAGGCGCTGCTGCACGACGCCATCGCGCTGGTGGCGGCGCGGCTGCTGTTCGGGCTTGGCATGTTGTTCGGCCTGCGTGGGCTCAACCGCAGCCTGGCCCTGGTCGCCAGCGGCCACGGCGCCGGGCGCCTGTTCGGCCGGTTCGATGCCTGCGGCAAGTGGGCCGGCGTGGCCGCCGGCGCCGCCGCCGGTGCGCTGGCCCAGGCCGCCGGCCCGGCCAGCCCGTTCCTGGCCGCCGCGCTGGCGGCCGCCGCTGCTGCGCTCACCGTCCTGGTGCGCTTTCCTTCGAGGAGATCTACCGATGTCGCTGCACACGATGCATGACCCCTGGTACGACAGCATGGCCGACGCCCAGGCCTGCAGTTGCTGGTTGAACTGCTACCTGCGCGAGTTCGCCATCCCGCAACATGCCGCCGATTTCGATTACCGCGGGCTGGATCGCCCCGGCCCGCGGGTTGCCGAACAGCGTTGGCTGCGCATCGCGCTGGGCGCCGCCGGCACGCTGTGCGTGCGCATTGCCCATGCCGACCAGCTGGGCCGCTGCCGGTTTGCGTCCACGCCGTTTCTCAAGAGCGCCGGCCAGCCGTGGCAGAGCCTGGATGCGCACGCTCTGGCACGCTGCCTGCTGCAATCGCTGGGCAGCAGGCAGGCGGTGAATCCGGAGCTGCTGGCACAAAGCGCCAACAGCGTGGCGGTCACCGCGGCGTTGTTGCGGCAGGCACAGCGCAGCGCGGCCAGCGGCGAGGCCATGATCGATGCGGAGCAATCGATGCTGTGGGGGCATGCGCTGCATCCCACGCCCAAAAGCCGCGAAGGCATCGCGCTGGAGCAGGTGCTGGCCTGTGCCCCGGAAGCGCGCGCGCAGTTCCAGTTGTTCTGGTTCCGCATCGACCCGCGCCTGCTGCGCGTGCAGGGCCAGGACGTGCGTGCCAGCTTGACGCAACTGTCCGGCGACCCGGCGCTGTATCCCTGCCACCCGTGGGAGGCGCAACGCCTGCTGGACGACCCCTTGCTGCGCGCGCTGCAATCGCGCGGCCTCATCGCACCGGTCGGCCTGCGTGGCGCTGCACTGCGCCCCACCTCGTCGGTGCGCACGCTGTATCACCCGGCGCTGAAGTACTTCCTCAAGTGTTCGGTGCATGTGCGCCTGACCAATTGCGTGCGCAAGAACGCCTGGTACGAACTGGAAAGTGCGGTCGCCCTCACCGCGCTGCTGGCGCCGAGCTGGCAAGCGTTGGCCGCGCAGGTGCCCGGCTTCGATGTGATGCTGGAGCCGGCGGCGACTTCGCTGGATGTAGCGCAGGTCGATCGCGCGTTGTACGACGCCGACCCGCACGCCGCACGCACCCTGTCGGAGAGCTTCGGCATCCTGTACCGCAAGACCATCCCCGCCGCGCAGCGCGCGCACTGGCAGCCACAGGTAGCGGCAGCGTTGTTTACCTGCGATGCGCAGGGCAATAGCGTCTGCGCCCGGCAGCTGCAGGCGCTGAGCCGTACGCCGATGGATCGCCGCACCGCCACACGGCGCTGGTTCGGCGCCTATGCCAGCGTGTTGCTGGACGGCGTGTGGAGCGCGTTGTTCCAGCACGGCATCGCCCTGGAGCCGCATCTGCAGAACACCGTGATCGGGTTTGCCGACGGGTGGCCGACACGGGTGTGGATTCGCGACCTGGAAGGCACCAAGCTGCTTGCCCACCATTGGCCACCGACACGGCTGCACGGCGTCGGCGAGCGCGCGCGGCAATCGCTGTATTACACGCCCGAACAAGGCTGGAACCGCGTGGCCTACTGCGCCCTGGTCAACAACCTGGCCGAGGCCATCTTCCATCTGACCGAGGGTGACGGCACGCTGGAAGCGCAGCTGTGGCACTGCGTGGGCGAGATTGCCGTGCGTTGGCAGCAGCGCCACGGCGCACAGCCCGCGCTGCAGGGGTTGATCGACGGCGCGCCGCTGCCGGGCAAGAACAATCTCGGCACCCGTCTGTTGCAACGCGCCGACCGTCAATCCGACTACACCGCCCTGCCCAATCCCATCGCGCCGATCGTCCGCGCACGGCAGGTGGCGGCGTGAGCCTGCAGATCGACACGGGCCGCGTCATCGCTGCGTTGCCGCAACTGCGCGCCAGCAGCGATGGCCCGGTCTGCGCGTATGTCTACGATCTGGCCACGCTGCACGCGCATGCGGCGTGGATGCGCGCGCAGCTACCGGCGCCGTGCGAGCTGTTCTACGCGGCCAAGGCCAATGCAGAGCCACCGATCCTGCGCACGCTCGCGCCGCATGTGGACGGCTTCGAGGCCGCATCCGGTGGCGAACTGGCCTGGCTGCATGCACAGCAACCACAGGCAGCGCTGCTGTTCGGCGGGCCCGGCAAACTCGACAGCGAACTCGCCCAGGCGGTGGCCCTGCCCGACTGCAGCGTGCACGTGGAGAGCCTCGGCGAGCTGCAGCGCTTGGCGGCCATCGCCGCGGCTGCCGGCCGCTGCGTGCCGATGTTCCTGCGCATGAACATCGCCGTGCCCGGCGCCAAGAGCACGCGCCTGATGATGGGCGGGCAGCCCTCGCCCTTCGGTCTCGACCCGCAGGACCTGGACACCGCCATGCAGCTGCTGCGCGCAACGTCGGCACTGCGCCTGGAAGGGTTTCATTTCCACCTGATGTCGCATCAGCGCGATGCCGGCGCGCAGCTGCACCTGATCGCCGCCTACCTGCGCACCGTGCAGCAGTGGCGACATGCCTACGGTCTCGGGCCGCTCAGGGTGAACGCGGGCGGCGGCTTCGGCGTGGACTACCTGACGCCAGAGGCTTCATTCGACTGGGCCGGCTTCTGCGCGGGGCTGCCGGCGTTGTTGCGCGAGCACGGCGATGCCGTGCGCCTGCGCCTGGAGCCGGGCCGCTATGTCAGCGCCAGTTGCGGCTGGTACCTGATGGAAGTGATTGACCTCAAGCGCAGCCACGGCGCTTGGTTTGCAATCGCGCGCGGCGGCACCCATCACTTCCGCACGCCGGCCGCACAGGCGCACGACCACCCGGTCCGCGTGCTGCGCGGGGTGCACCCGCCGGTCATCAGCGACGCCGCAGTCACCCTGGTCGGCCAGCTCTGCACGCCCAAGGACGTGCTGGCCCGCAACCAACCCGTCGCCGCACTGGCCCCCGGCGACTACCTGGCCTTTCCGCTGGCCGGCGCCTACGCCTGGAATATTTCGCACCAGCAGTTCCTGATGCACCCGCCACCGCAGCAGCTGTTTTTGCCGGTGGCGGGTTGATGGGGACCGCGCACGATGCCCGCCATACGAACGCACGTCGCACAGGGTCCACCTGCATGCTGCCCGGAGTTCCAATCACGCGATGCAGTAACTGTGCGCAGTTGTTGCCACCCCGGTTTGGTCAGCGGGTCCTCGAACTGTACGCGCTCACTGCGCTGGCGGTATCGCATGCCGCAGCACGGTGGTCCGCACGCTCATGCGTCGGACACGCCAGCCTCGGCAAAGGTGGCCATGCCGTTGTGCAAGGCGCAGGCGCTGCGCAGCAGCGGAATCGCCACCGCCGCGCCGCTGGCCTCGCCCAGGCGCAGATCCAGCTGCAGCAGCGGTTCGGCATCAAGTGCGCGCAGCAGCGCAGCGTGACCGCGTTCCTGCGAGCGATGCCCGAACAGCAGCCATTCGCGCACGCCAGGGTTGAGACGGGTGGCGACCAATGCCGCAGCGGTGGAAATGAAGCCGTCCACCAGCACCGGGATGCCGGCCTGCGCAGCGGCGATATACGCACCGACCAGGGCGGCGATCTCGAAGCCGCCGAGCCGGCGCAACCGTTCCAGCGGGGTGGCGGCATCGGCGTGCACAGCCAGCGCACGCGCGATCACCGTGGCCTTGTGCGCGATGCCCTCGGCATCCAGACCCGTGCCGGCACCGGCCATCGCCTGCGGAAATTGCGACAGCAGGGCGCAGCTCAGCGCGGCGGCGGCGGTGGTATTGCCGATCCCCATCTCGCCGCCGACGAACAACTGCGTATCGCAACTCCTGGCCTGCGCGATGCTCTCGGCGCCGGCGGCAAGCGCATCGCGCAACTGCGCGTGAGTCATCGCCGGCTGCTCGCAGAGATTGGCGGTGGACGGCGCGATCCACGCACGTCGCACCCGTGGCAGCTCGCCCGGGTCGTTCACCACGCCCAGGTTCACCACTTCCAGCCGTGCGCCGAGCTCGCGCGCCAGCACCGCAATGGCTGCGCCGCCGCGCGCGAAGTTGCGCACCATCTCGCCGGTGACCGCCTGCGGAAAGGCCGAGACACCTTCGGCGGCAACGCGATGATCACCGGCGTACACCGCAATCCACACCCGCTGCACGGTGGGGTGCGCGTTGCGTTGCCAGGCGGCCAGCTGCACCGCCAGTTGCTCCAGCCGCCCCAGCGCGCCATGCGGCTTGGTCAACTGTTCCTGCCGCGCCAGCGCCGCAGCGCGCACGCGCGCATCCGGCGTTGCGCATGCAGCAAGGATCCAGTCGCTAGTCACACCGCTTCTCCCTTCAGCACCATGGGCCAAACCTGCCACCACCATCGCAAGCCCGCACTGTAGCGCCAACGCCTGGCGCCGCCGGGCGGCTTCATCGACAAAACGAGGCGTGAGTTCGCCCGGCGGTACATCGCCGTGCCCGACCGCGTTGCTGACCAGCACCCCCTGCCCGCGCAACTGCGGCAGCGGTGGGCAACATGTCACGTTTGCGCAGGCAGGCACGCCGCATCCGGGTGGCCCGGCAGGCTGCGCAACCATAGCGTCGGGCGAGCGAGCCGCTATGCAGCGCGGCATGAGCCAGGGGACGCAGCACGGTCAATCCCCCAGCCCGGCAAAGCGGCCAGCGCCTGTGGCCGGTCGGCACCTGCCGCAGCGCATTCCGCCTTCGCGCGCGACAAAAGATCGCGTTATTGCGCTGGCTGGTAGCGGAAGGTGAGCAGGTAATTCCGCCCGGGCTGCGCATACCAGCGCGCGGTCTCGTAGCGGCGGTCGAACACGTTGTTGGCGGTGAACTGCACCTTCCAGTCCGTCTTGATCGCATAACTCATGCGCAGGTCCAGCAGGCCGTAACCGGCCAGGCGCTCGGTGTTGGCCAGGTCATCGAAGCGCTTGCCCGAGCCGAACAGGCTTGCGCCCACGCCAAACGCGCCGACAGTGCGGTCGGCATCGATGCGCCCACTCTGGCGGGCGCGACGCGGTAGCCAGTTGCCGTGCCCGACCTCGCCATCGGCCTGCGGCGCCAGCCAGGTCAGCGCGCTACGCAGCGTCCAGCCAGCAAGCGCGGTCTCGTAACCGGCTTCGGCGCCACGGATGCGCGCCTTGTCGATATTGTTCGGCTGGCCAAAGGGGTGGGCGGCATCCACCAGCGACGCGTCATAGGCGATCAGGTCGCTGATGCGGGTCTGGAAGGCGCTGAACGTCCAGGTGCCCCAGTCGTAGCGCCCCCGCAGCCCAAGCTCCGCACTGCTGGACGTCTCCGGCCCGAGCAGCGGGTTGCCGAAGTCCGGGTAGTACAGCTCATTGAAGGTGGGCGCCTTGAACGCGGTGCCGTAGCTGGCGGTCAGGCGCAGGTGCTCGGCAACGTCCCAACCCCACAGCAGGCTGCCGGTGGTCTTGCCGCCGAACTGGCTGTTGTCGTTGCGACGCAGGCTGGCCTGCACGGACTGCGCACCGAAGCTCTGCTGCCACTGCGCAAATGCCGCGCGGTCGATACGGCTGTCGGCGTCGTAGTTATCGCTGCTCGCGATAGCGTCGCGCTGCCAGTCGAAGCCGACCGTCAACAGGCCCGGTGCCGTGGTGATGTCGGCCTGCAACGAGCCCTGCTTGCGGCGGGTGTCGTAGGTGGACACGTACGCACCGTCGTAATACGCATCGCTGAAGTCGGAACTGCCGCCGACGCTGGCAGTGAACTTGAGCGCATCGGTGGGTGCGTAACGCACACGGCCACCGACCGCCTGCTGCACGCCCTTGGACAGGTTGCCGCCAAAGACAGAGCCGTCGTAGTCGTTACGGCTCTGCGCACGCAACGCGTGCACGTCGGCATCCCACTGCCGGTTGAAGCGCCAGCCGCCCTGCACGCTCAGCGAATCGTTGCGATACCCATCGCGATCCGGGTCGTAGGCGCTGGAACTGGTGTCCAGATACGCGTTGATGCCGTCGGTTTCGTCATGCACTGCGTTGACCGAATACCACCCGCCGGCCTCGCCCAAATCGCCCTCGCTCCGCCCGGCCAGGCCGGCACCGTAGCGGCGCGCGTTGTTGCTGCCGGCCGCCACGCTGAGCGTCGGCACGAAGCTGCCCTGCGGGCGACGGGTGAAGATCTGGATCACCCCGCCCAGCGCTTCGGAACCGTACAGGCTGGAAAACGGGCCACGCACGATCTCGATGCGTTCGATCTGTTCGATCGGCAGGTCCTGCAAGGCCGCCCCACCGGAAGTGGCTGAGCCGATGCGCACGCCATCGATCAGCACCACCACCTGGTCGGATTCGGTGCCGCGCAGGAACAGCGAGGCCGGCTTGCCCGGGCCGCCGTTGTTGGCCAGCGACACGCCGGCCTCGCCACGCAGCAGGTCCTGCAGTGAATTGACCTGGCGACGCTCGATCTGCGCGCGGTCGATCACCGTAACCGGCGCCAGCGTCTGGTCCTGGGTCTGCGCGGTGCGCGAGGCGGTGACCACGACCTCGTCGAGATCGACGGCGGCCTCGGCCTGGGCCAGGTTGGTCATGCACAGCGACAGCCCCACGGCCAGCACGGCGCGGGTCGGCAAAACGGAAGAAACGGACATCGACTGCTGCTCCTGGAACCGCGCCTACCCGCGCGGGGGCAATGGGGGCGGCAGACAGCAACGGGCCAGGCGCCCAACGCCGCAGCGCCAGACGATCAAGGCCACGCCCACCGCGTGCCGGGTCTTGTCCCTCAGGCCGGTCTCCGGGCTCGCGAGTGGAAGCGGACGCTTCCCAGGCCTGCGCCTTCCCATGCAAGCACAGTGGCGTGACGTGCAGACCCTTGTCTCGCCCACCGTTGCGGGGGCAGCTCCGGAATTGCGACCCGCCCAAGGCGAGCCGCGCACCGGATTCCCGTTTAAACCACCGCAACTGCAGCAGTCACCTCAGGGGCGCGCATGGTAGCAGGCGCCCCAGAGGTCTGCGACCACCGGCCAAGCCCAGCGCGTCTCCTCGCGCCTGGGCGGTGAATGACCGCTTCCTTCTCCCATCGGGACATTGTCCTCCTTCATGGGGGAGAGGGGCTCAAGCTGTCCTCTCCCATCAGGAGAAGGTGCCCTGAAGGGGCGGATGAGGGTGCGATTGCGAGTCGATGGCGGAGCTCGACGTCGACTGCTTCATTGCAGACCTACCGCACCCTCACCCCAACCCCTCTCCCGCAGGGAGAAGGGCTCAACCTGTCCTTCTCCCATCGAGAGAAGGTGCCCCGAAGGGACGGATGAGGGCGCGATTGCGAGTCGATGGCGGAGCTCGACGTCGACTGCTTCATTGCAGACCTACCGCACCCTCACCCCAACCCCTCTCC